>JAFXXD010000004.1 GCA_017542475.1 Ruminococcus sp.
ACTTCGCTTGTATCAATTCCGCTTAAATTCAAGTCAGTAAGTTCATAGCACTGCATGAACATACAACTCATACCAGTTACATTGCTCGTATTTGCATTTGTAAGGTCAATAGAAGTTGCTTTGAAATTTTTAAACATAGCTTCGCAGTCCTCAGGAAGAACAGCGCCCTCTTCAGCTACTACTGACTTTACAGCTTCATTCTCTGCATAAGCCTGAACGTCTGACTTGATAACATTGCCCTTGAGAAGTGTCAGCGTGCCTGTTGTTTCGTCAAAGCTTACTGTGGGCTTGTGCTCCTTTGCGCCGCAGCGTGAGCAGGTGTGCTCGTTGTTCTCGTCCAATTCGCCCCAGTCATGACCGAGGGCGGCTGTCTCATTGCCAATTGATTTCTTTTCGCCGCAGTAAATGCACTCATAGTAGTCATAGCCGCCCTCTGTACACGTCGGCGCGAGGGTCTTGACGTTTACCTTGTCGTATGAGTGTGTTACATCATTGTCCTCTAAGCATTTAAACTGCGACTTCGGATAAGCGAAGAATATCCTCATTTTGCCGTAGCCCTGTGTCTCGTCGGCAAAGGTAACATCATAGTACCTGATGTCCTCGCTGCTGCCCGAGAAGCTGCAGTTCAGCTCTGCCGAGGCGTTGGTGTAGGTCTTTGTGCCGTTGGTTAAAGTGAAGTTAGGCTTCACACTGTCAGAAACATAGTATGTAATGCCGTCGTGCTCGTATGTTGCAGGAGCATCGCCGTCTATCTTGGTAACGCTGTATGCGGAGAGGTCATCCATACCCGCGAATGTGACATTGGCGTGCTTGCTCGCGTACTCCTCCGCGCCCGAGCCTGCAACGCCGTGGAGGGTTACGGGGTATGTTCCCTCGGTCACGTTAATGCCTTCCCATGTTCTGTATGTGCCGTATTCCATATCCTTGAGCAGGTAGTATGTCAGCGTGGACGGGATATAGAGGTCAACGAGCTGCGGTGTGAACTCGTCGTCGCGCAGCCACTTTTCGTTGCTCGTTCTGAACGTATACCAGCCCTCGATCGAATTGCCGAGCGATGTCACGCTGTCGGGGATAACGAGCGATTTCAGACCTGTGTTCTCGAAAGCGCAGGCACCGATAGTTGTTACAGTATTGGGAATGTCGAGCGACTGGAGGCTGTATGTGTAGGCGAAAGCGCAAGTCGGTATCTCCTTGAGGTTCTCGGGGAGCTCAACAGTTTCGAGCTCGGGGCACATATAGAACATATACTTCGTTATCTCGCAGTCGGGGTCAGTGAACTTGACGTGCTTTACGCCCTGGAACATATGCTCGCCGAAGCCATACAGCTCGCCTTTGCCGTCACTGCCGCCTCTGAGGTTCCACTTGCCCTGAATCTCTACGGTGTCAACGGAGTTGTAGTAATTTGCCTTCATGTAAGCGTAGTTGTATTCATCATGATAGAGGTAATAGCCGTCAGCACTTCTCGTGGATACGCCGAAGAGCTCGAAGTTCATAGAGATAGGCTCATCGGGCAGACGCCATGTGAAGTTCTTGGTGAAGATTACCTTGTTGATGTTGCAGTGGTGGAACCAGTATGCAGATTCCGATTCCTTGTTCCACCTTGCCTCGCCGTTGATCTTCAGCGTGCCGATGTTGGTCTCACACATAAACTCATCGTAGATAGTCGGAGCGCCGTTTATTGTGATGTTTTTCAGCGTGCCCTCATAGAATGCGCAGCCGCCCACCGTGGTGACAGTCGAGGGGATAGTCACGCTGAGGTTTTCGTTGTTCACCTTTTTGAACGCATAATTACCGATAGCATCTATCTCCTCGGGGATAGTATAGCTGTCGCCTGTCTTTGCCGCAGGGTACGCCGCGAGAGCCTTGCCGCTGTCAGTTGTTTTGCAGAGCACGCCGTCTATCGCGTAGTAGCCCTTTGTCTGATTAGGCGCAACGATGTATTTGTTCAGCGTGGGGATACCCTCATAGGGGTTGTAAGCCACCTGCGTCTGGTCTTCGAGCAGTCTTATCATAGACAGATTCTTCGGGATATAGCCTACCTTGAGAGCTGTATCCTTGAATGCGTCCTCGCCGATAACGGTGAGGCTGTCGAAGGCTGTAACAGGATTCATATCAAAAAGCCAAAGCTTTGAGCAGCCTTTAAATGCTTCTTTATTGATACTTCTGAGGTCGGACGTCTGAACAACAGAAGTATCACTTTCAAGTGATGTGGCTCTGTTTGTAAAAGATACAGTTTGAAGGCTCGTACAGCCGCTGAAAGCATAAGCACCGATATCCTTAATAGAGCACGGAAGAAGGACGTTGGTAATGTTTGTATAATTCTCGAATGCTCCGTTAGCTATTGATGTTATCTTGTATGTAACGCCGTCCTGTGTATACGGTGCAGGGAACTGAGCAGTTTTAAATTCAGTATTGTTTTTCTTGCCTTCTTTTATCTTAATAGCGTATACTGTCGCTGAACTGTTTGCAGAATCCTTTTCATAGGTGTAGTACCTGTTAAGGTAGCCGAAGAAATTATTAGTGTTTGTGCCTGGGTTACTGATTGAGCCGAGTTTATTTTCACCGAATGTTTTTACGCCATCCTTACTGTAATACAGCTTTCCGTCAGTATCAAATGCCTCCGCAGTGATACTGCTCCCCTGATAGTTCACACCCGTCGGCATATACCCCATATTGTAGGTGAGCACGGTCGCGGCAGCAAGCACCGCCGCAGCCATTTTCTTAAAATTCATATCTCTTCCTCCTTATTCCTTCACAAGACGGTAAGCCATAAGCTCTATGCCGTCGGCAGTCGGCTTTATCTCCACCCACGAAGACAGCTTCTCGCCGAGCACCTCTGCCTTTGCCTCCGTGTCATAGAGAAGCTTGCCGTCCTCTTCCTTCCACGCCTTCTCCTCGAGTATCATCGTGGAGTCGTCGTAGAGCTTCATCTCGCCCGAAGCAAGCGCCGCGTCTATCTTCTCCTTAGGCGCGTCCGCAGGTATCGGGAAGAGCGTCAGAGCCTTGCCTTCCTCGGTGAAGCAGTAGCTGTAGCCTATCGACTGCTTAACGTAGTCGTCGAGGCTGTCGTCCGCCATGATATCGGCAGCCGTGCGCCACTCCATTTTGAAGTCCTTGTTCATTACCTTAGCTTCTGCAATGTTCCATTTTCCGATAATTTCCATACATACCTCCATATCTTATGCTTTCGCAATTTTAAACATATTGAACATAACGTAGCAGTCGCCCTCGGGGACAAGCTCCTGCCAGTCGGGCTCGCCGTTCTCCTCCGCTGCGATGAAGAGCTTGCCGTCCTCTTCCTTCCAGTCGGTCTGCATACCGATGACGTACTTGTCATCGTAGGGCTCGCCCTCGCCGCCTACCGCTTCCTTCGGCATGAGCTGGAGCGCCTTGCCGTCCTCGCGGAAGAGGTACACCGCCTGCGCCATTATCTTCTGCATCGGGTGGACGCCGTCGTCCGCGAGCAGCTCGTCAATCTTACGCCATGTCTGCTTGAAGCTCATATCCATAGCGTTCATATCCGTAATTTTCCAAAGTCCGATAATACTCATAATTTACCTCCTTATGCCCACGGGTCTGCGCTTTCGGGCTGTCTTATATCAGCGAGCAGGAACTGCTCCCAGAGATACCATTTGCCGTCCTTAGCCTTGCGAAGCTGAACGTAGCGCGGAGAATCTGCTCCGCCCGACTGTATGAACATCTTTGCGTAGTTCTCCTCGGTGTAGCTGTACGGGTTCTCGCTTACGCGGATAGTGTACGGCTCTGCGGGAGTGTAGTCGTTCTGCGGAGACGCGCCCTTGAAGTACGAGCGCGGAACGTAGTCCTTGTCCATAAAGCGGTCGCGCAGGAACTGCTTGTCGTGCTCCGACAGCGGCTGCGGTCCTTTCAGATACGCGAGCATATTCAGCGAGAGCTCCTTATCCTGCGGGTAGAAGCACAGCGCGAGAACTGTCAGCGCTGCCGTATCGAACGGTGAGGTGAGGCTTGCCTGCGGCAGTGACCTGAACTCCTCGAGCGTATCGGGCAGCTTCGCGAACTGCACGTCCTCGGACCTGCAGCCCACATTTTGGACAACGTCTCTTGCGACGCTTTCAGTGGCTTGCTTCAGCTTGTCAAATAGTCCCATAGTTTTTCCTCCTTGTACATACGCAATATAAGGTATACTTTACCAATGTACTCATTATATACCAATAATAAAAATGGCGGTACGTACTAAAGTACAGGTGTGCGAGAGACAGTCCTTCAACCTTTGCGCGTGTTTTTGTCGGATATGCACAAAAAGGCGCTTTCTTCTTGACTGTATCCTCAAATCAGTGCTATGATTAAATAAAACGCAGAAGGGAGGCATTCACGCTGGAGCTCACCAAATTCAAGAAGAAACAGATAGTATTTATGGTCTGTGCGGTGCTCATCGGAGCGGCGATGTATATGATATCGCAGTATTTTGAGCTCGGCTCGACGCAAGTCTCCCTCTACTATGCCGCCCTCATAATGATATGGTCACTGACGATAGAGCACCGCATACTCAGCCGCCCTGTCAGGCTGAATCTGCGGGCCGCCTCTATCCTCGCGATGAGCCTCTTCGTCATACGCACCTGTAAGCACAACATATTCTACACCGACCTCACCGCACAGAGGTATCTCTGGGGCGCATACTACATACCCTTCATAGCCGTGCCCATGCTGTCACTGAGTGCGGCTTACCGCGTCGGCAAGCCCGAGGACACGCCTGTACCGAAGCTCTTCACCTTCCTGCGCACGATAGCCGTACTTCTGATAGCGGCTGTGCTGACAAATGACCTCCACGGCTGGGTCTTCACCTTCCGAGTGGAGGGCGCGGCTGTCGAGGCGGCGTACAACTGGCTGTTCTACGTCATAATCGCGTGGATAGCCATCGTATTCATCGCCTCATACGCTATGCTCATACACCGCTGCCGCTCGTCTCTGTGCAGAAAATACGCATATATCCCGCTCGCAGTCTCGGGGATAGGTATCGCGCTGTGGGTCATCTACCTGATATGCGGCGGCTCTCCGACAGTTTTCGGTCTGAAGCTGTATATGATACAGGAGGTCTACGCCCTCATCTTCATCAGCCTGTGGGAAAGCTGTATCGCAATAGGTCTTATATCGTCGAATACGGGCTACCGCGAGCTGTTCACGCTGTCTCACCTCAATGCCGTTATCAAGTCAGACAGCGGCGAGGTCAGCTGCCGCTCTGCCGAGCTTGCGGGCGATGAATCAGTTACCCGCACGGGCACGCTCCGCGGCGGCTCTGTCGAGTGGCGCGAGGACGTGTCCGTCATACGCGCTGTGAACGCCGCCATTGCCGAAGTAGCCGAACGTATCGAGGGCGAGAACGAGCTCCTTGAGGAGGAGAACCGCGTAACTGCGGAGAGAGTACGCCTCGAGACGCAGAACAACACCTACGACGCGATAACAGCTCACGTTGAGCGGCAGCTCCGCGAGATAAACGAGTCGCTCGGCGACAGCGATATGCCCGAGCTCCGCACGAAATTCTGCCTTATCCTCGGCACGTACATCAAGCGCGTATCGAATCTTATGCTCATTGCGGGAGGAAACTCCGAAATGACCACGGACGAGCTGCTCTACTCCGTCCGCGAGTCGATAGAGTACCTCACGCTGCTCGGTATCGACTGCTTTGCCGACAGCGGCATGAGAACTCTTTGGCAGTCTGACAGCGTTATCCTTGCCTACGACATCTTCGAGTCTGTACTCGAGCAGTCGATGTACAGGATACACGCTCTCGCAGCGACTGTAGTGCCCTCGGAGAACGAGCTGCTGCGCATAGAGACCGACTCCACCGAAAAGCTCGGCTTCGAGCGCTTCGGCAGCGAGCTCGAACGGATCGGGCTCGAGCTCGGCATAAGAGCCTACGACGGTCAGACGACTGTCACGGTAAGGAGGGCTGACATATGATAATCACGCGCGCGGCAATCCTGCTGCTGTTGCTGCTGACCCTCCTCTTCGCCTACGAATTCACCGAGTCGGTGATGCTGAAGATGAAAAAGCCGCTCTCGGCTGCTCTGCTCGCGGTTACGCTCTTTATGTTCTGCTTTTCCTCAAACTGCTCCGAGGCTTTCAATGACAATATACTCGACATATCCCCCGCTCTGCTGATGAGCATAGCCGCCGCACTGATGATAGCCGGACTTTTCCTGCTCTCGCGCATAGAGAAGTGGAAGGCTTCGAGCCTGACGGCAATGTCGGTCAAGGAGTGCGTGGATTCACTGCCGACGGGCATATGCTTCTGCAACGAAAACGGTCTGCCGATACTCGTGAACACCCTTATGGAGCAGATATGCCGCGATGTGCTCGGAGTGTATCTCTCAGACGGAAGAGCCCTGTGGAGCGCCGTCACCGAGAAGAACGAGCTTTCCGAGGAGCTCGGCAGGAGCGGTCATATCGTGAAGCTCTCGGACGGAAGAGTCTACAGCTTCACCCGCTATGAGGCTGACATCGGGGGCAGAAAGTATTACGAGCTCATCGCCTCGGATATGACCTCCGAGTACACCCTCACGCAGGAGCTCCGCGAGAAGCAGGCTCACGCCGACAGCATAAACAGGCGACTCCACGACCTCAACCGCAGTATCGGCGAGGCTATCAAGGAGCGCGAGCTCTTACAGATAAAGATAAGCATACACGACGGCTTCGGAAAAATGCTCCTGCTGACGAAGCGTGCGCTCCTCGTCGATGGCAGCGTCGGGCAGGACGAGCTCCTGCGCCTGTGGAAGCGCAACACTATGCTCCTCAGCAACGTGCAGAGCGAGCAGACCTATGCTCAGTATGCGGACACTCTCCGCCACGCAGAGGAGCTCGGCGTGAGCGTGAAGATAAGCGGCGGAAGGCTCCCGAGCGCACCCGAGCTCGCAGAGGTCATAAATGAGGCGATAACGGTGCACGTCACGAATGTGCTCCGTCACGCCCGCGGAAGCACGGCGTTCATCGACGTGCATACGAGCGATAACGAATATGAGCTCCGCTTCACGAACGACGGAGCTCAGAAGGACAACATCCGCGAAAAGGGCGGACTTGCAAACCTGCGGCGAATGGTCGAGAGCCGCGGCGGTACTATGGAAATAAGAAGCAGCGGACACTTCGAGATGATAATTCGTCTGCCGCTCGGCAAAGGAGATACGGACAATGGCATATCGCGTTCTGATAGTTGACGACTGCAAGCTGATAAGGAAGATATTCGAAGACGCCGTCGGCAACTCCGACAGGTACGTGCTCACAGGCTCGGTCGGCAGCGCCGAGGAAGCAATCGAGCTCTGCGGTCGGCAGCAGGTGGACATCGTGCTGATGGACGTTGTTATGGGCAGCGGAATGGACGGCATAACAGCCTCGGGCGAGCTTAAAAGGCTCTGTCCCGACATAAGGATACTGCTCGTGACGTCGATGTTCGAGGTCACGTACATACGCCGCGCCCGCGAGATCGGCGTGGACAGCTTCTGGCACAAGGAGGTACAGCAGCAGCCCCTCCTTGAAGTTATGGACAGGACTATGGCAGGCGAGCACGTTTTCCCCGATAATATGCCGTCCGTGCCCTTCGGGAATATGGAGAGCTCCGAGCTCTCGGAGCGTGAGCAGGACATCCTCCGCGAACTTGTCGGCGGCGCGTCGAACACGGAAATAGCCGAGCAGCTCGGCATATCCGAGCGCACGGTAAAAATGCACATCACGAACCTGCTCCAGAAGACGGGCTTCCAGACGCGGCTCCAGCTCGCAGTGCGTGCGAGAGCGGGCGGTATCGTGATAAACGACGACAGCAGCTGCTTCGGCTGATATAAAAACGCTCGGAGGTGTACACCTCCGAGCGTTTTTATGTATACGGTTCAGCCCGCCGACTCATTCAGCCGCTTCTGCTCGTACACAGTCATCAGCTTCCTTGTAAGCAATATCGAGAAAATGCCTATCGCTACGCCGAGTACCATACCCGCGAGCACGTCCGAGGGAAAATGCACGTAGAGGTACATCCTCGAAAAGCCGACCGCGGCGGCTATCAGCAGTGCGGGTATACCGAGGCGCTTGTCGTAGCTGAGGATTATCACAGCCGCAATGAAGGCGCACAGCGTATGTCCCGACGGGAAGGAGTAGTCCTTGGGTATTGCTATCAGCATATCAATGTCCGTATTTATCCAGCACGGACGGCTCCTTGCGACGATATTTTTCAGCAGGAGATTCCCTATCAGCAGGCTGCATATCAGTCCGAACGAGAGCGTTATCCCGCACTTTCGGTACTTCCTTATCATCAGGAACAGCAGAGCAAGCGCTATCCACAGCAGCCCCATCTGACCGAGCATAGTTACCTTCGGCATAAGCGCGTCCATTACCGTGCTCCTGCAATTCTGCTGTATCCAGTCGAGTATCCTGAAATCGAGCTCTCTTATCATGCTGTCTCCTCTGTTTTCGGCTTTGGTATCTTGATTATCGTAGTGAAGCCCTCGCCGACCTCGGACGAGAACTTGACCGTTCCGCCGAGAGCCTCGGTGCGCTCGCGAATACCGCGCAGACCGTTGTTCTCGCTTATCTCGGGACAGCCGCGCCCGTTGTCGAAGATGTACAGCTCGAGCATATCGGGCAGGAACTTCACGATGATGTCTATCCTGTCCGCGCCCGAATAGCGCATTGCATTGGTGATAGTCTCGCGGGTGTTGTCGTAGACGGTGCTGATACAGAACGCGAAGCTCTCGTCCTCCTCGCCCTTGGTGCAGACGTCGATATCCACCCCGCGCACAGCAGCGGTGACGGTGCTTATCGCCCTTGTCACCGAGGTCATAAACTCATCTGAGCGCAGGTTGTTTATCGAGCAGCGGAGCTGAGTCACGCCGCTCCTTGACAAGCCGTCTATCTCGCGGACGTAGCCGACCGTCTCCTCGGGGATATTCTTTCCCGCAAGGTCGGCGTCGATTATACGCGAGAGCGAGCTTATCATCGTGAAGGTGTGTCCCGCCGAATCGTGAATCTCCTGCGCGATACGGTTGCGCTCCTGCTCGAGTGAGAGCTTCTTCTCCGCATCGAGGAGCTCGTAATACTCGGAGACGTTGTTGACGATGATTATGCTCGCGATACGCTCGCCCTTCTTGTTCGTGCAGAAATTGCGCCTGATATTGTAGAACGCTCCCTCGCAGGAAAGCTCGCAGGAGGTAATGCTCTTATCGAGCTCCGTGCCTGTTTTTTCCTTTACAGCGGCAATGAGCTCGTCGAGCGTCGCGCCTGTCCCCACGGATATGAGCGTTTCCGCGTACTTGTTCTTGTAGGTCATAATGTCGCCGGCGTCGAATACCATAACGGCGCTGTCGATGCTGTCGATGGTGTCGTTGATAGCGATACGGTTGACGTTGAGCAGTCCGAAACGGCTTATCGCGATAAGTATCATCACCACTGAAAACGCGAAGAACAGCGGCGTGAGCTCGATACTCGTATCAATTATCTTCGTTACGGTCAGCGTGTTGATGCACAGCGGCACGGCTATCGCCAGCGCTATCAGCACCGACTGGCTCGTCATACGGCGGCTGCTCTGCGAGTGCTTGATGAACATCAGGCAAATGCCGCCGAGTATCAGCACATAGTAGGTTATCTGCGACAGGTAGTACAGCCGTCCGCAGACGACATTCCCGTACTCGAACACCGAGTAGTACATCTTGTGGAGCGGGTTGGTTATGACGCACGCGAAGAATATCACCGATACCGCAGGCAGCAGATAGCTCGGCTTGCGAAGGTATGCGCGGTAGTCCGAATACTCCGCCGCGAACATCATCCACGACGGCGCAAAAAGGCATATGCCGACATTTCCCACGACAAACGCTATCCAGAGTTGCTGCGTATTCACCGAGAAGAGCTTCATCAGCTGCGACACCAGCCATATCATCACCGCAGCCTGACACAGCACGAACAGCCTTGTGAGCCTGCTGCCGTTGCCGCGGACAAGCACCCATATCACCGTGCCGATCATTCCTGCAAGTCCCAGAAGGGAGAGAGTTGTCGGTATCAGCGGCATATTAGTCACTTCCAATCTTACTGAACTATATGACATTATATCATAAAGAAATCCAAATAGCAAGACGATAAAACAAAAGCCGCCATTCAGGCGGCTTTTCGCTGATTATTCCTTTTTGCCGAGGTAGTATACAGCCTCGCCGTATATCGCGGGCACGAACACCGCCGCCATAATTATCACGAACGTGGTGATGTACAGCCCGAGCAGAGTCGTCACCACTCCCGCGACTCCGCCGAATGTGACCGTAAAGCCTGCAAAGCGGTGAGTCCTGTACCATATCTCCTCGCTCGCGAGGGTGTGGGGAGTGCGTATGCCGAATATCCAGTTCTTGCGTATCTTCGGCATATAGTTGCCGAAAAGCACCATAAACACTGACACCAACAGACAAGCGATAAAGCGCATATCCTTCAGCTTGCCGAGAGCGGCAAGGAGTATGGCGAGCTGTACCAGAATGAACAGCAGCGGGAACAGCACACGCACCACAGCGGGCAGCTTCCCGCCTGTACCGCGCTTTTCGAGCAGCCTCATATAGATACAGCAGAGCAGTATCACCACCGCAAATATTATCGGCATACCGAACACCACGAAGGCTTTCGGGTTCGTGCCCGTAGGACCGTTCGTCATGCTCCAGCTCGTTACTATCCTGTCGGGGAGCCTGTCGTATACGGCAGCTCCGAATACTATCGTGCAAAGGCAGAGAACAACGGATATGATGTCACTCATTTTCAGATTTTTCATTCTCCTGCACCTCCTTTTCAGTCTTGTCGCCCGTGAACTGCGAGAGCCACAGCATAATCTCCTCAAACACCGAGGTATTGAGCGAGTAGTAGATGAAATTCTTTTCCTTTGTCTCGTAGATGAGGTCAGCATTTTTCAGCTGTTTTAGATGGTACGAGACAGTCGCGCCCGTCATATCGAAGTGCGACGCTATATCGCCCGCCGAGAGCCGTCCCTTTTTCAGCATGGCGAGTATCTCTCGCCTGACGGGGTCGGACAGAGCCTTGAATGTTTCGGGAAAGCCCATTTTTCGCTCCTTTCTTTCAGAAAAGCCCTGCCCATACAGGTATCATAAAGTCGTATATACCGTGCATGAGAATAAGCGACAAGAGCGAAAAGCCCTTTACATATTTTCGTGTGAAACAGAAGATAAGACCTATCACCGCCGTAAAAATCACCTGCGCGATATCTCCGCCGAAGATGTGATAGAAGCCGAACATCAGCGACGAAACAGCTATTGCGGCAGCTTCTCCGCCTATGCGGTGCAGCCTGTTAAAGAAGTACCCGCGGAATATGAGCTCCTCGGCGACAGCCGTGCCGATTATGTCCGACACGAGGTAGTACACCGCTATCCACAGCTTTCTGTAGGTGCCGTCGGTGTAGATGTACTCCTTGAAGCCGAGCGCGAACGGTATGAGCATCAGTACCACGGACATTACAAATCCCGCCGCTATGCCGAGCAGCGCCTGCCGTCCGAGCTTCTCCCTTGTCGGCAGGAACTCGCGGAAGCTCTCACCGCGTATCCGCATAATCACAGCCACCGCAGCAAGCGGCAGCCACTGTACGAATATAAATAAAGGTATCTTTGCCGCCGTCGGGAGCGAGGTCATCACCCTCAGGCTGATTATTGCCGCATATACGAGCAGCCATACTCCCGCCGCCGCAGCCGCGAGCCACAGGAGCTCTTTCTTCTTGTTGGTCATATTTCCTCCTGATATTTTACATCATTCATATGATACGGGCTCACACCTGCCGCCTGTGCGTCAGCGGAAGAGCCGCGAGCACCAGCACTGCCGATATCGCCGCAGTTATCACGGCTGCCGCGGTGTAGTCAGACGGCACGAGCTCGCCCTTGTACAGCGGCACACTGTCGCACAGACGCGTCGGGAGGTACTCCTTAGCCTTGCTGTACATCCCCGCCATAGTCATCGCGAAGTATACCGCTCCGCAGCCGAGGAGCACCTGTGCTCCCGAGCCCGAAAACGACGAAAAGAAGACGATACAGCATATCATCAGCACGCCGAACAGCCACCAGCAGAAGCACGCGAAGCCGAGCCTGTTCACGGCGGAATTGTCCCAGTACCAGTCGCTGTAGAAGTAGGTTATCCCATAGCAGAGCCACAGTCCCGCGCTCCACGTGAGGAGCATAGCCGCGAGCTTTGACAGCACGACAGAGCTCCGCGAAAGCCCCTTTGTCAGCAGGGGTATCAGCGTGCCCTTCGTATATTCGGAAGTGTATATCCCGCCGAACATTATCAGCAGAACTATCAGTGCCATAGGCATATTCTTCACGAACTGCGTCCACGAATCGAGAGCCGTCACCTTCACCTCTCCGAGCACTATCCCTTGCTCGGACAGGTCGTCCGCCATCAGCTCAAACAGCTTCGGAGTGAGCTTCGCGACCGCAGGATCCATTATCCCCACTATCACGAACACGGCAAGCAGTATGAGCAGACGCTTCGTCCTGACGAGCTCGCGGACTTCCTTTTCAAAAAAAGCGATAAACCCTTTCATTTGCCTATCACCTCCATAAAGATGTCCTCAAGGTCGGATTCGTGCCTTTCAAGGCGCGTTATGGGTATATTCTGCGCCGCAAGAAAAGCCATAAGCTCGGAGCAGTCCCTGTCCGAAGCCTTCGGGAATACGAGCTTCCCGTCGATGAGCTCAGCCGCGGGAAAAGCTGCCTTCACCCTATCGGTATCGGAGCTCCTTGCGAGCGAGAGCTCAAGAGCCGTGTCGCCCTTCATCGCGCGTATCTCGTCGATACCGCCCTCAAAAGCAGTTCTGCCGCCCTCGAGGAAAGCAACGCGGCTGCATATCCTTTCCACATCAGAGAGAATATGCGTTGAAAAGATGACGGAGGTCTGTTCCTTTGCAGCGCTGATGATGTCGAGTATCTCCTTCCTGCCGACGGGGTCGAGGGCAGAGGTCGGCTCATCGAGAATGAGGAGCTTCGGGCGGTTGATGAGAGCCTGCGCGATACCGAGGCGCTGCTTCATTCCGCGGGAATAGCCCTTTATGCGGTGATTCTCCTTATCAAGTCCCACAAGCTCAAGGAGCTCGGAGCTCCGCTTTCTGACGTCGCCGCTGTCCATACCCGTTATCCTTCCGCAGAGCGCGAGGTACTCGCGGGCGTTCATATAGCCGTAGAACTCGGGAACATCGGGCAAATAGCCGATACAGCCGTTGGTCGGCGTGTTGCCGTAGGATACCCTCTGTCCGCAGACATCTATCTCTCCGCCGTCCGTTTCGAGCAGTCCGAGCACCGCACGCATAGTCGTGGTCTTGCCCGCACCGTTTCGCCCGATGAAGCCGAATACGCAGTTTTCGGGCACGGAGAAGCTCACGCCGCCGAGGACTTTTTTGCTCCCGAAGCTCTTGCTTACCTCCCTGACTTCAAGCACGTTCATCTCGTATTACTCCTCTTCCCTGCCGAAAATAAAGTACAGTATCGGACCGATGAAATTCATTCCCACAAGCACGACAACGAGCCATATTGCGCGGTTTCCGTGCTTGTAGCTCTTATGCCTGAAGATGTGGAAAAGCGAATAGCCGAGCAGCGAGAACTGCACGATGACAAGCGGTATAAGAAGCGGTAAATACTCTCTGATCTCAGTGTTCATAGCAAAGCCCTCCCTGGCATTTAGAAGATTTTCTAAATAGATTATAGCAACACGGCTGCCGCTTGTCAATAGCTATTTAGATAATTTTCTAAATTCTTGTTTGTATTATATAACAAGTAATTCAGACAAGCCGCGCCCCAATATAATGTAGCGGAGGCGATGCTTATTGTAACTATAGACAGAAACGGCTATGATTCCGAGTGTAAAACAGTCACTACCGCACGCGGGACGTTCATCATAGAGAACCTCACGCCCGCAACTCCCGACAGCGGCAGGCTCAGAGCCGCAGAAGCCGAGCTCTACGATGTTTTCTCGAAGTACGCAAAGCCGCGGGAACAGAAATGACGGCGATATACGCAAGGCAGTCCGTTGACCGCGCAGACAGCATATCCATCGAACAGCAGACAGAGCTCTGCCGCTACGAAACTCGGGGCGAGCCCTACAGGGAATACACCGACAGGGGCTACAGCGGCAAAAACACCAACCGCCCGCAGTTTATGCAGATGATGAGCGATATCAGGGACGGCTTCATCGACACCGTGATAGTCTACAAGCTCGACCGCATAAGCCGCTCGATACTCGATTTCTCGAATATGATGGAGGAATTCGCAAGATACCGTGTCAAGTTCATATCTGCAACGGAGAAGTTCGACACCTCGTCGCCTATGGGCAATGCGATGCTCAACATCTGCATCGTGTTCGCACAGCTCGAACGCGAGACGATACAGAAGCGCGTCGCGGATTCGTACTACTCGCGGAGCAGAAAAAGCTTCTGTATGGGCGGACCTGTCCCCTACGGCTTCCGCAAGGTCCCGACCGTCATCGACGGCATACACACCTCGATGTACGAGCCTGTTCCCGAGGAAGCAGAGGTCGTTCGGCTGATATACGGTATGTACTCTCAGCCGAACACCTCATATGGCGACGTCGTGGATAAGCTCAATGAGCTCGGCATAAAAAAGCGCGGCAAGCCGTGGGAACGTCCGCGTATCAGGGACATTCTTGTGAACCCGATATATGTCCGCGCCGACCTTGACATATACAGCTTCTTCATCGGCAAGGGAGCGGAGCTGATAAATCCTCCAGCCGACTTCATCGGTGAGAACGGCTGTTACAGCTACAAGAGCAAAACAGCCAAGCGCAAAAAGACCGTTGATATCAGCGGCGAGCAGGTAGTCCTCGCACCGAGCAAGGGCATAGTTGACTCGGCGACGTGGCTGAAATGCCGCGAAAAATGTATGTCGCGGAAGCAGGTCATACCGAGCCAGAAGGCGAAGAATTCGTGGCTGTGCGGGAAGATAAAATGCGGCGAGTGCGGCTACGCTCTGATTGCCAAGAATTACGCGGCAAATCAGCACCGCTATCTGCTCTGCTCGCGCAGAATGAACGCAAAGGACTGCAAGGGCGCGGGCACGCTTTGCACCGAGGAAGTCGAACAGCTCGTGCTCGGCGAGATAAAGCGAAAGCTGAAACAGTTCCACACACTGTCGGGGAGGAAGCTCCGTGCTCCCGATACTGAGCTCTCACAGCTGGAGGTCGGGCTCGCGGAGACAGAGAAGGAGATAAACTCACTGCTCGAAAAGGTCAGCAACGCCGACAACGCGCTCCTGCGCTGCATAAACGAGAGGGTCAACGAGCTCGACAGGCGCAGAATCGAGATAAACGAGCGTATCCGCGGGCTCAGCGGCAAAAGAGATATTCCCGCCGACGAGACAGACAACCACCTCACGATGTGGGAGGAGCTGAGCTTCGACGACAAGCGGCAGGTCGTGAACGCACTTATCCGCGTGATATACGCGACCGAAAACAGAATAACCATTCAGTGGAGGATATGAAAGCACTCTCATTTTCCACCTTGACCGAAAAGGCGAAGCACTCCGCATAACGCAGGATAAGCTCAACGAGAAGAACTTCTACGCGTGCAATCCGTCCTACGACAAGAACTGCGGCAAATAACCGAAAAGTCCGCGAGGTCATACCTTGCGGACTTTCTTATTGACAATATCACCGAACGGCTTTATAATATAACTAATGTGCACTCAATAACCGCCGTTAGGCGGTTATTGCCCCGAACTTCGTTCGGGGTGCGCAAATTCTTTGATAATATATGGAATTTGCGCATCACATTAATTGATGTCAAGCTCATTTTGCCCTAAAGGGCAAAACAAAGCGCAAGAAAAATCATAAAAGCTATTATTATTCTTGCACTTTGACAACTCAAAAATGCCTTTTAAAAG
>JAFXXD010000022.1 GCA_017542475.1 Ruminococcus sp.
ATGTGTACTCAATAACCGCCGTTAGGCGGTTATTGCCCCGAACTTCGTTCGGGGTGCGCAAATTCTTTGATAATATATGGAATTTGCGCATCACATTAATTGATGTCAAGCTCATTTTGCCCTAAAGGGCAAAACAAAGTGAAAGAAAAATTATTTTTTTCTTGCACTTTGACAACTCAAAAATGCCTTTTAATAGCTATATAAAGGCATTTTTGAGTTGTTGAGCAGACATTAATTATGCTTTACATTTTTGCGGGATTGTGGTAAAATGTATACATAGATACAGAACCCCCAAGGAGGGAGAGACAAATGTCCGAATACACAGAAACAGACAGCAGGTCTGAGATAGCCGCCCTCAGCCACGAGGTCTACCGCCTCACCAAGCAGCTCGAGGAGCAGGAGGAGCACCATCTCAGAGCTGCTATGCCCGATAAATACGACCCCTTCGATAACCCCACCGAGTACAAGGGCTTCGGCGGCGACTACTCGAAGATACTCCCGCGCATTACCGAGGTCGGCTACGAGATACCGCTCGAGCCCGACTACAATGAGCGCAGGAACCTCAGACGCTCCTACAGCAGGGGCGGCTGGCTGATGATCCTTCAGCTGGCGCTCTCGAGCGGACTTGCCTTCCTTATACTGAAGCTCATAGTCTGGCTTATGACTCTGCTGAACCCCGATTCCGACAGAGCGGCACTGAGCGAGTATATACGCGGCTCGTCGATGCTCGTATCGGTGAATATGATGGTGTACCTCATCTGCAACGTCGGTTTAGCCGCGCTCGGTATGAAGTGGGCGGGGATAAAGTATACCTCCCTCGTGCGGACCAACGACTTCGGTTTGGGCAGGGCGTTCCAGTACTGTATGATCGGCGCACTGCTGTGGACGGTCTCGCTTTACCTCATAACGGGTATGAGCGACGTGTTCTCGAAGTACGGCATTGACATAGTGCCCGATATGAGCGGAGTTGCGAACACCTACCTCGGCAGGACGGTCGAGCTGGTGTACGCGTGTATGATAGCTCCGATAACGGAGGAGCTCTTCTTCCGCGGCGTCCTGCTGAGGACGCTTGCCAAGTCGAACCAGCGCTTCGCTGTGTTCGCGTCGGCACTTTTCTTCGGGCTTATACACGGCAACCTCCGGCAGTTCGTGCTCGCGGTGCTGATAGGCATATTCCTTGCACATATCACCCTCAAGCACGGCTCGATAATACCGTCGATAATCGTGCATATCTTCATCAACAGTCTCTCTTCGATAATCGGAGAGGTCGCGGATATAAGTCAGGTCGCTTCCGTTATCTGCTACCTCGTCCTTTTAGCTGTGGCTCTCCTCGGAATGATACTGCTGCTCGTTTTCCTCGGCAGGGACAAGCTGCCCTCGACTACGCCAAAGCAGGCAAGACGCGGCTTGCTCGTGGCAGTGGGCTCGCTGCCGTTCACCGCTTCGGTGATGATATATGTGCTCTACATCGTATACGGACTGGCTGCGAAGAACTGACTTCGTAGATTTATACAAATCCGCGGCTGCAAAATCGTGCAGTGATGTCGTTGCTTTTTTATCCGTAATATGATACAATGATTGTAGCAAAACAAATTACAGGAGGTCGATACCTATGGAAATGGCATTGGTCGTAGATATAATCACTCATCTTCTCGGCAACAGCCTGACGGATACCACCGATATACAGGCTCTCATAAACGATGAGAACGTAACGGCTCTCGTCGGCGTTGTCAAGGAGCTCCTCGACGACGACTACAACTACTACAACAATACGCTCCTTGCGATACAGAGCAACGAGCTCGACAAGATAAAGATAAACATCGACAGCGCCAAGAGCCTTTACTACGAGGGACTCGACAACCCCGAGATAACCAAGCAGAAGCTCGACAGCGCCCACGATAAGCTCCGCGAGTCGCTTCTTACGCTGATGCGCTATGTCGAGAGATACGTGGGGCAGCTCCGCAACTGCAACGACCGCTTCAACAGGGGCTCGCTCTTCGGTCAGAGAAACCTCAACGCCGAGATAGACAAGAATATCTCGCTCCTCACCAAGTCGATGAGGCTGTTCACCTACACGGTAGAGCTCGACTACGCCGTAAATTCGGTGCTCCAGTACAACGTAGAGCGCTCGTTCAGCAACCCGTGCCGCGATATGGTGAAGTTCATCGAGGACGAGAAGATACACCGCCTCGTGCTCTCGCTCTGCGGAGACAACAACGAGGTGTACGATTTCTGGTACCATATGGACAACAACCTGCGAGTCTACCTCGACCCGCCGCTTAGATACAAGCAGATAGGAGTTAATGAAAATGAGCAGACGGCAAAGAGTTAACAAGGATTCGTCCAACGCCAAGAAGGAGATAGCCGTTATTGCGGCTTCCGCGCTGATACCCGTGGCGGGAATGGTCATCGCGCCGCTTCTCGTGGCAAAGAAGGTGCTCCCGATAATATCGGAAAAGAGGAATGGCGGTTCGTCCGACTGATAAAGAAAAGCTCCCCGAGAGGGGAGCTTTTCACTTATCTGCCGTATCAAGATTATCTATTGAGTATTTGAGACATTGTATAACAAGCTGGTTTAAAGACAAATTGTTCTCAAATGCGATTTTTTCAAGCTCTTCGACAAATTCGCGCGGCAGGCGAAAAGTCTTGGTAACATATTCATCATATCCTTTTTGTAATTTAAACATAATCTCACACTCCTTATAATCATTATCTAATATTTTTCTGTGAATTTATACAAACTATTTGCAATTATTTTGTATTGTATTATTATTGCAAATAGCTTGTAATAATGATATAATTAATACAGCAGATGCAAATTCACTTATAAGGAGGTATAATAATGAATGCATTAGTATGTGAAATGTGCGGAAGCAACAACGTAATCAAGGAAGACGGAATGTACATTTGTCAAAGCTGCGGCACAAAATATTCCGTTGAAGAGGCTAAAAAACTCATGATAGAGGGCACTGTCGATGTCTCAGGCAGTGTAATAAAGGTTGACAATTCTTCCTTTGTAAGCAAAGCACTGGAGAATGCACGCAGAGCCAAAGCGAAAGAAGATTGGGAAGAATGCGAAAAGTATTATAATATAGTCGAACAACACGAACCGCATAATATAGAAGCGATTTTCTATTCGAGCTATGGCAAGGCAAAAATGGCAATGGTCGATTCGGACCGATTTAAGAGAGAGCAGAAAATCAATGTCTTGAAAAAGAGTATTTCTGTTATTGACGATAACTATGACCAATCGCCCGAAAAATACGAAGAGCAAAAACAACTCATAATTCAGATAGACGCAGATATCAGTAATCTTGTCAATGGTCAGTTTGTGTACAAAACAACAACCGTTAACGGCATTCCTCAATCTAATGATAGCATTTACACATACATAATGTTCAATAATCTTGGACTTTCTTGGATTGAGTCACTTCATAATATCATCAAAGTTATTCCTGAAAAAGAGAAAAACATGTATCTCTGGAAAATGATTCGTGCAAATTATGTAATCATTTATATGCATTCTATAAAAAAGCAAATTCAAGTATATCAAAGAAAAATTGCCGAAACGGACGCCGCAATTAAACAACTCGACCCGTCATATGTGCCGCCTCCGCTTCCAAAGAACAAGTCTGGCGGTTGTTATGTAGCAACCTGTGTATATGGCTCTTATAATTGCCCGCAGGTATGGACGCTTCGCCGCTATCGTGATGATACGCTTGCTAAAACGTGGTATGGACGGGTGTTCATACATACTTACTATGCTCTGAGCCCAACTATTGTAAGGCTGTTTGGTAATACAACGTGGTTCAAAAAATTATGGAAAGGCAAGCTCGACAAAATGGTTGCAGAACTTCACGCAAAAGGCGTGAAGGATACTCCCTATAACGACCGAGAATGGTAATAAAAAAGCTCCCCATAAGGGGAGCTTTCGCTATAGCTTACTTGTTAAGGTTAGCTTCGATAACGTCGAGTTCGTCGTAGAGAGCCTGCGGGATATTACCGCCCTTAGCCTTGATGTCCTCGTCGTAGTATCTTCTCATCTCAGCGATCTCCTTCTTCCACTCGTCCTTGTCAACAGTGAGGAGAGCCTGAAGAGCTGTGGGAGTAACCTCGTCCTCGATGCCCTTGAGGTTGATATCCTCGGGCTTGGGGAGGTAGCCGATAGGAGTCTCAACAGCGTCAACCTCGCCGTCAACGCGCTTGATGATCCAGTCGAGAACACGCATATTCTCGCCGTAGCCGGGCCAGAGGAAGTTGCCCTCGTCGTCTGTTCTGAACCAGTTTACGTTGAAGATCTTGGGAGCCTTGCTGCCGAGTCTTGCGCCCATCTCGAGCCAGTGAGCCCAGTAGTCGCCTACATTGTAGCCGATGAAGGGCTTCATAGCCATAGGATCGTGACGGAGCACGCCTACTGCGCCTGTAGCAGCTGCTGTAGTCTCGGAGGAAACAGCAGAGCCGATGTATGTACCGTGAGTCCAGTCGAACGACTGATATACGAGGGGAGCTGTTGTAGCACGGCGTCCGCCGAAGATGATAGCGGATACGGGCACGCCCTCGGGGTTGTTGAACTCAGGCGAGATGCAGGGGCAGTTCTTAGCGGGAGCTGTGAATCTTGAGTTGGGGTGAGCAAGCTTCTTGCCTTCCTTTACCCATTCCTCACCGTCGCACTTGATACCAGTCCACTCGGTAGCGTCCTTAGGCGGATTATCGTTGAGTTTCTCCCACCAAGGAGTGTTGTCGGAGTTGTCAAGAGCAACGTTTGTGAAGATAGCGCCTTCCTTTGTGCAAGCAAGAGCATTGTAGTTGGACTTAGCGTTTGTTCCGGGAGCAACGCCGAAGAAGCCGTTCTCGGGGTTGATAGCGTAGAGTCTGCCGTCCTTGCCGGGCTTCATCCAAGCGATATCGTCGCCGACTGTGAATACCTCATAGCCGTCCTTCTTGTATCCCTCGGGGGGAATGAGCATAGCGAGGTTGGTCTTGCCGCAAGCCGACGGGAAAGCAGCTGTGATGTACTTGATGTCACCGTTGGGCTTCTTAACGCCGAGGATGAGCATATGCTCAGCCATCCAAGCCTCGTTCTTGCCCTGGAAGGAAGCGATACGGATAGCGAAGCACTTCTTGCCGAGGAGAACATTTCCGCCGTATGCGGAGTTGATGGACCAGATAGCGTTGTCCTCGGGGAACTGAACGATGTATCTGTTCTCGGGGTCAACGTTAGCCTTGGAGTGGAGACCTCTTACGAAATCGTCGGAGGTGTCACCGAGGTTCTCGAATGCCTGCTTGCCCATACGTGTCATAATGTTCATATTGAGAACAACGTAGATGGAGTCTGTCACCTCAACGCCTACCTTAGCGAGAGGAGAGCCGATGGGTCCCATAGAATAGGGGATAACGTACATTGTTCTGCCCTTCATAACGCCGTCGTACATAGGTGTGAGCTTAGCCTTCATCTCATCGGGAGCCATCCAGTTGTTTGTAGGACCTGCGCCCTTCTTCTCCTTCGAGCAGATGAATGTTCTGTCCTCAACACGTGCAACGTCGTTGGCGCGTGTTCTGTGGTAGAGGCAGTTGGGGTACTTCTCGGGGTTGAGCTTGTACATTTTGTCCCAGCTGTCATCGGGGAGAGAAGTTACCTCTTCGATGAGGGAGTCGATCTGCTCCTTGGAGCCGTCGATCCATACTACCTTGTCGGGCTTGCAGAGAGCGACCATCTCGTCTACCCATTTTAATACATTGGGGTTCTTTGTCAGTGACATTGATATATACCTCCTAAAAGATTATCATTTCAGTGCGGCGAATAAAGCCACGCAGGGAAACCGTAAAAAACCGATTTACCCTCATTTACTATTATATACGATTCCTGTCAAACTGTCAATAGCGGTGAATGATATTTTTCTGACATAGTGATATATACCGATTTTTGCGGCAGGACGCCGTGAAAAAGCTGACAAACTGATGAATCACTGTTGCTTATGCACAATCATTTCAACAAATGCTTGTGTAAAAGGTAGAAAAATATTCAAAAACACTGTTAATTCACGATTCATTGTTGAAAAATCTGATTTTTGTGGTATAATTGGAATATGCTAAACCGAATACGCTCAGAATGGAGGTCATTGATATGAAGAAAACTATCATCACTATCGAACGCCAGTACGGCAGCGGAGGAAGTACCATCGGCAAGCTCGCTGCGGAAAAGCTCGGCGTCAACTACTACAACAGACAAATCCTCGAAATGACTGCCGACAAATGCGGTATTTCCGCAGAATATCTCGAATCCGCCGAGGAGAGCGTGCCTACGAGCTTCCTCTACTCGCTTCTGCTCTCGGCTAACCCCGGGCGTACCACCGAGGAGAACCTGCCGCTTTCCGACAAGGTCTTCCTTATGGAGAGCCGTATCATCGGCGAGATAGCCGAGCGTGAGAACGGCTTCGTGCTCGTGGGAAGGTGCGGAAGCTATATCCTCGAGGACAAGGGCTGCTTCAGCGTGTATATCTACGCTCCGCACGAGGCGAGGATAAACCGCGCGGTGAACAGCTACGGTGTGGCTCCGAACAAGGCGGAGAACACGCTGAAAAAGATAGACAAGCGCCGCGAGACGTTCTTCAACGTCAATACGGGCAGGAACTGGCAGGACAAGGACCAGTATTCGCTCTGCCTCAACAGTGCCGAGCTCGGGGACGAGCTGTGCGCGGAGCTCATCGTCAAGGCTTATAACGAGTACAACGCCCGTTTCAGAGCCGAGGCGGGTATCAAGTGAAACTATCTGTATAATATATCTCTCTAACAGAAAGCCTCTCCTTTAGGTTGCTTCCCTTAGCGGAAAATGCGGGCTACCGTGCCGTAAACTAACGGCACATAATCGGTAACCTGCGAATCCGCCAAAGGGGGCTCCCCCTTCGGAGAGGCTTTTTGTTGTGCGGTGCAGGGGCGCATTCCGTGCGACCGCGGGACGCGCCCCTACAATCTGAGCTCTGAGTTCTTAGCTCGGAATTAAATACCTGTGATGCCCGAGCGTGCGATGCCCTCTGTGAAGTATTTCTGTAAGCAGACGTACAGCACCAGTATCGGCGTTATCGAAAGCAGGCAGCCTGCTTCCTTCCACACTATCTGCTCGCGCGGGGATATCTCCACTGTCGCGGACTGGAAAAGTCTTATTTTTAGCTCGGTATCGAGGTTGGTGAGCATTCGCGCGAGCGTGCTCGTGTTGACGAAGAATGTCGAGCTCACATAGTAATCGTTCCAGTACCATACCACCGAGAAGAGGAAAACGGTCAGGAACGCCGAGCCCGCGTTCGGTACCATTACGCGGATAAAGGTTTTCAGTGGTCCGCAGCCGTCGATGTAGGCGGCGTCCTCGAGCTCCTTGGGAAGTCCGCGGAAGAACTGGCGGAATATCAGTATCATCAGTCCCGAGCGTATGCCGTTGGCGGTTATGGCGGGCAGGTACATCGTCCACATCGTGTCGATGAGATTTATCGTGAACAGCCCGCGTATGCCGAAGTAGCGGAACTGCGTGTACAGCGGCAGGGCTATTACCTGCGTGGGCACGAGTATCATCATTATGACGATGCCGAAGAGCAGTCCCTTGAACTTGAACCTGAATCTTGCGAAGCCGTAGCCCGTCAGCGCACACGACACCACCTGCACGAACGAGCAGCCGATGTTGAGTATCAGCGTGGTGCGCAGGGTGTTCCAGAAGTCCATAGCGGTGAGCGTCTCCTTGAGCACATTCAGCGTGAAGTGGCGCGGTATCCACATAACTGTCGGGTCTGTCATATCCGCTCTCTCGCGGAAGGTGCAGCTCACCATATAGATGAGCGGGTAGAGTATGACGAAGCCGAGCCCGAAGAGTATCACGAAGCGGAATACGGGCCATACTGCGTCCATAACAGCCTTGCGGCGGACATAGCCGCGCTCCTCGGCGGTCATCGACTGCATACGCTTCTTCTTTGCCTGTCGGGGAGTGAGACCGCCGCCTATCTCGCTTTCGCTCTTGACAACGGCGCCTGTTGTATCAGTCATATCATCGCCTCCCTTACTCTACCTCATAGTAAATGAACTTGTTTACTATGAGCGTTACCAGTCCGATAGCCGCGAGGACTATCATAAAGTATATCCATGCCATTGCCGAAGCCTCGCCGAACTTCCACTCCTCCTTCATCGCGAGGATACGTCCCATAACGGTATTGGTCGGGCTCGTGAAGGAGTCGATGACCGTGAATATGAGGTTCGCGAGTATGAAGGGGCTGACGTACGGCAGGGTTATCTTCCAGAAGAATTCCCACGAGGTCGCGCCCTCTATCTGAGCGGCTTCCTTTGCCGACGGCGGTATGTTCTGCAGTGCGCCGAGGAAGAGCAGTATCTGTATACCGCTCGACCAGACGATGCCGAAGATGTTGTCCGCGACTGTGGATATCATCGTGCTCATATTGTCGCTTATGCCGTATATGCCGAGGAATTGCAGGAGCTGTCCCACGAGGTCGGTCGAGAACATCGTCGAGAACTGCGCCGCGCCCGTGTTGCCGGTGGAGCTCATATCGCCGCTGATTATCTTGTAGACGGGACCCGTCGCGATAATGACGGGCAGGAAGAATATCGCACGCGAGAGCGTCCTGCCGCGGAACTCCTGATTGAGTATTACCGCTATGAACAGCGAGAATATCAGTACGAGCGGAGTCTTCCACAGCGTCTCTATGAGGGTGTTCTTGAGGAAGGTCGTGTAGTTGGGGTCGGCGTTGAGGACGAAGTCGTACTTCGCGAGCCCGACCCAGTCCGTCATCATCTTGCCTTCGCCGATGGATACCTCGTTGAAGGAGTACCAGAACGATTTCACCAGCGGGATAAGGAAGAAAAACAGCGTGCCTATCATCCATATGGATATGAAGCCGTAGCCGTAGAGCTGCTTGCGCTTCTCATAGGGCAGTCTGCGGCGCTGTCTTATGGGCTTTTCAGCCGCGGGAGCTGCCTCCTCTGCGGGAGCCTCCGCCTTTATTGCTTCTTCTGCCATCAGCTGCCGATACCTCCTTCCTCATCATCTGCGAGCGAGAGCTTGTTCCCGCCGTATTCGACCGTCTTTTCCGCGAGGTCTACCTTTACGACGGTGCCGTTTGAATAAGTCGTTGTTATGACGCCGCCGTCATCGCTGACGCCGTAGCCTGTGATAGTGCTGTCGCCGATACTGTCGAGCAGAGGCGCGAGGAGCTTGTACTGCTCCGCGGCGGTGTCCGCCCAGTAGTGGTAGTTGGCGTAGTAGTATTTGTCGTAGTCGGTGTCCTTGAGCTTGCTCGTCTCGTTGTATATCATATCATAGCTGAGCTGGCTTCCCGTAGCCGCCGCCATCAGCAGGAGCGTGGTCGGGTCGGCGTCACCGTTGACGGGGGTGGTCGAGTAGGGGACAAGTCCGTGCATAACTATCTGGTAGAACGGTACGTCCTCGTTGAAGATGTCGAAGCGGCTCGACGAGAGCGGCACGTTCGTGATGTGGCTGATATACGGCAGAGCATAGGCATTCGCGCCGTCTGCGATGAAGCCGTTGTCAAGCCCGCTGCTGAGGGAATCGAAGGTCTCCTCGGCTATGGTCATAGCCTTGTAGCGTGAGATGTCCTTCTTGCCGTAGTCGCCGTAGAGCGACGAAGCCGCGTTATCCACCGCTATGCCCGAGAGCCCCGCCTTTGAGTAGCTCTTCGCCGCCTTGCTGTAGACCTCGCTGAAATAGCTCGGCGACAGCAGCGACATATTCTTCTTGAAGCCGTCGGGTATGCCGTATGCGCGGTCGTAGCTGACGATTCGCGAGTACGAGCCCGATACCCTCACGCAGGTGCTCGTGAACGAGTAGTAGCCGTTGCCCGAGTAGAAGTCCCTGTTGCTCGAAGCGGGGTAGAGCTCGAAGCCGCTCTCGTCGATGAAGTCGGTGAGCTTGCTGAAACCGCTCTTTCCGCCGAGAGTGCCCGAGGGCGAGGCTCCCGTATCGACCTTGCGCCTTATGCCGTCGTTGGTCCAGCCGTTGTAGGAGACGACCATATCGTCCACGCCCTTGTCCTTCAGCTCGGTGAGTATCTCAAGCGCCTCGCCGTACTTGGTCACGGACTGCTTCATCGTGACGGGTATGCCGAGCACGGGCTTCTTTTTCAGTGTGCCGCCGTAGAGGTCGAGGTACATTGCCGCGCTTGATGCTTTCGGCTCTACGCCCTCCTCCTCGGTGAGGTACTGCCTGTAGCGTGCCGCGACGTCAACGTAGTCCGCGCCCTCCTTGGAAATCGGATAGTAGCGGAGCTCGATGTCGTCGGAGATGATGTCGCCGTTCTCGAAGACGGTCAGCTTGTCGGAGTTGTTGCCCGACATATAGAAGGTGTCCGTGCCGCGGAGTATGAACGTGAAATTGCAGAGGTTGTAGCTGCTGTTGGACTGCTTCGAGACCTCCGCCGTGATGTATGCGTTGGAGTCGCCCTTTGAAGCGACCACCAGCATCGCGTTGTCCTCCTTGACTATGCCGTATACGGGGAGGTATATCTGCTCGGTGACAGCTCCTCTGCTTGTCGGCACGACAGTGATGTCATTGCCGTAGACGCGCTGCTGATAGGCGTTCGCGTCCATTGTCTTGTTATTGTTGAAGCGCACGAGAGCGCCGCTGCCGTCGGGTATTACGAAGTAGCCGTCCTCGGTATCGGAGGCTGCTCCGAAGCTGCTGAGCAGCGTGACCTCGGTGGCTATCTTCTCGTCCTTGGGCTCCTTTATCTCCGAGACCTTCAGCGAGGCTTTGAGGCAGTCCTCTTCAAGCGTGTACTCGACGGGGAAGCTGAAGCCCGCCTTCTTGTAGTTATAGGTGACCTTCACGCCGCCCTTGATGTCGCTGACGCTTATCTCGCAGTCGTCCGTGCCCGAGCGCAGCACGTTGTTGTTCGAGCGCTTCGAGGGTATGCCGTAGCGGAGCGTATTCGACGAGCGCAGCTCATTCACGAGCAGCGGAGTGGCTACCTTGTCGCGTGCCGCTCCGAGCGGCGACGACCACCATATGTAGCCCGTAGCCTTGTTTTTGAGCCCGAGGTTGCCGAGGCGGTCGTCCACGAGCATTATGTAGCTGTCGTTTTCGGCGCACTGTCTGTACACGCCGATGACCTGTTTCCCGTCGGCGCTGAGCCATGTGAAGGCAGTCCTGTCGTCGGAATAGTAGACCTTCTTGCCGTCCTCGGTGCCGCTCTCGGTGAAGGTCGCGAGCACCTTCTTATAGTCGCCGTCCATGCGTTCGAGCGTTCTGCCGTCTATGGAGCTGAACAGCGACGGGTCGTCTATCGTCGATATTACGCGGCGCACCCGTATAACGCGGGTGAGGTCGGCGTCGGTGTACAGCAGGTAGCGCTTGGCTCCGCTGACCCACAGCTTACCCTCGTCGCACTTGCTGCTTGTATCGAAGCTCGCGAGAGCCTCCTTCTTTTCGGGGGCTACGGCAACGAGGTCGCCGAGCTTTTTCAGCTCGCTTATCTTATCGGCGAGCTCCTCCTGAGCGTCCGTGTAGTCGGACTTCTTCTCGGGCTCGCCGCCGTTTTTCGCCCATATCGCGTCCTCGAAGCCCTTGTCCTTAGCATAGATGTCGATGCCGTCAGCCGAGCCTACCTTGCGGAGATATTCCGTGATGTCGCCGAAGTCGGCTCTCACCTTCTCCTCCGACTCCTTCAGCTTCGCTGCCTTTTCCTCGGCAGCCTCCCCCTCGGAGCTCTCCTCGCCGTCCACGACCTCAGCCGCGGACTCCTCGTCGTCATTGTCGGCGTAGATGTTGGCGGAAACGGTCATCATCGAAACGGCAAGCAGGCACAGAAGCGTGCGTTTTATCTTGTTCTTCATAGTATCACCGCCGTTCCGTCAGGCTCTTATCCTGTACGATATCTCTGTGTATATCGTCGAGGCGAAGATGTACACCTGCTGTATCAGCGACATAAACAGTACCAGCAGGAACAGCATTATCAGCATTGCGGCGACGGTCAGGATTATCGCGAAGACCGTCTTGCCGAAGCTGTACTGGTGCACCGACTTTATCGCCGAGAACAGCAGTATCGCCGTCCAGCCGACGCCGATTATCTCTATCGCCTGCATAAAGACGTACTCGTCGCGGATAAGGATATGCGAGAGGAGCACATTGATGAAGCGCTGCGCGATATACGGTATGAGCGAGTAGGCGCTGTATATGCAGATGTTGCGCATTGTGCCCTCGCCGTCGAGGAGGGTGCATATCGACCAGTTGCCGACCACCCACGCCGCGAATACCACTATCGTCTGCATAATGTAGGGTACGATGTTGAAGGTCTTGTCATAGGTGACGTAGAACTGCTGTCCGTACATTCTGCCGTATGCTATCTGCGAGAGGAACAGCAGGAACACTATCAGGAACGCTATCTTCAGCGAGCCCGACTTCTTCCAGCGCATATCCTCAAAGCCCTCGACAGGGTGAGTTATGGCGTGCTTTACCCATTCAGCGGGTCGCAGGTCCATCATATGCTATTCCTCCTCTCTCTTTTCTTCTTCCTCGGCGGGAGCTTCCGCCGCCGCCTCGGCTATCTCGGCTTTGAGACGTGCTGCTTCCTCGTCCGCCTTTGTCTCGGCTTCGAGAGCCTGCAGCGCCTCCGCCGCCTCGCCCTTGTCGAGGTCGAGCCTTGCTATGTCGGCGTCCGCGGGGACAGCCTCAGCCGCCGCGAGAGCACGTCTGCGGCGCTTCATAACGTATCCGAGCGCGGACAGAGCTGTTATCACTGCCGCGATGACAGCGAATATCGCTCCGAAGTGCTTTTTCAGGAACTCCATACGGTAGCCCTCGAAAGCCTTGTTGTATATTTTGCCCACGCCCGCGACCTTGGCGTACTTCATCGCGCCCTCGTAGTCGCCCTTGCGCAGGAGCGCCAGTGACAAGCCTACGTTCGCGTACCAGTAGTTGCCGTCGTGGCGGAGCACCTCCTGCCACGGCTCGAGAGCCTCCTCGTAGTAGCCCTGATTGAAGAGCGTGGTCGCCTTGTGGACTATCCTGCCGAAGTCGGTCTCGGTGAATATGGTGACGGTGTCCTTGCGGTTGTCCACGACGTAGAGGTTCTCGCCCTTTGATTCGAGAGCCGCGGCGTGGTCGAAGCCGCCCACCTGCTTTGCGAGCGTGCCCGTGATGAACAGCAGATTGCACTCCTTGTCGTACTGGAAAATGCGTCCCGTGGTGAAGTCGAGGCAGTTGATGTTGCCGTCCTCGGCGATGTCGATATCGACTATCGCGGGCGCGAGGAGCTTGTTCTGCGAGGTGTCGTACATAGGCGCGTAGTCGCCGAATTTGAGGTCCATGCTCGCGAAGATGTTGTTTCCTGCGGCATTGAGCTTCTTTACCGTGTCGGTGGTCTGCGTCGAGGACGACGTACACGTGAAGATGAAGTCGCCGTCGATGTCGAAGCTCGTGATACCCGTCGGGACATTCCTTGCGCGGCGGGCGCGCTTCTCCTCGGAGGTGAACAGGCTCGTGAAGTAGTTGCTGACTATCTCGGCTGTCGGCTGAACGCGGTTCGCGCCGTAGAAGCCGATGAACTCGCCCTCGGGGTCGAACATAGCCGCGCCCGTGGTGATGTTGCCGAGCACGATGTACACATTGCCCGCCTTGTCCGCGATGACGCGCTGGGGCAGGAAGGTTCGCTTCTGGTCGTAGACCTCGGAGGTCGGCTTGGTTATCTCGCGCTGAACATTGCCGTCTGTATCGCAGACGAGGACGCGGGCGTTCTCGTTGTCGGCGATGTACATAAGGTCGTTCTCGGCGGAGATGAATATGCCCTGCGGATTTTTCAGCTTGGTCTGCGAGCCGTCGGGCATGGTGAAGCTGTCGTACACCTTCACCGCCTCGCTGAACTCGGCGTCCACCGCGACTATGCGGTTGTTGCCCGAATCAACGATGTAGAAGATGTCGTTATGGTCGCAGAAGATGTCGGAGGGCGACTCAAATGCGCCCACTCCGAGGTCATAGCCCGAAACGGAGCGTTCTGCGATATAGCCCGCCTGCGAGGGGACAGCCTCGCCCCAGCGGTCGTAGTTGTAGACGTCGTAGGGCTCGCGTGCGGAGGCGGTCAGGGCTGTGACACAGCCGCCGAGCAGAGCTCCCGACAGCGCGAGGGTGACAAGTCTGCGTGAAAGTTTTCTCATATGCCGCCCCCCCTTAGTCCTTGATGCCCGAGTGCGCCATAGTCTCGATGACCTGACGCTGTGCGAGCATAAATACCACGATGGGCGGTACGAGCATAAATACTGCCGCGGCGGCGGCAACGCCCGCTCTCGCGAGACCTGCCGAAGCCGCCTGATTGACAACGGTTGGGAGGGTCTTGTACTGCTCCTGAAATACCACGGAGCCAGCTTCTATCCTCCACGCCGCCTGAAACGCGAAAATGATTATCGTCATAAGGGCGGGCTTCTGATTGGGCATAACTATCTGCCAGCAGATGCGGAAAAGCCCCGCGCCGTCTACCTTTGCCGCCTCTATCATCGCGTCGGGCACCTGACTTATCGACTGCCTCATCAGGAAGAGTCCCATAGGCGAGGCTATCGACGGAAGTATCAGCGCGAGCGGGTTGTCTATCAGCCCGAGCTTAGCCATTACGATGTACTGCATTATGTATATGACGTTGGACTGGTACAGCAGTGCAACGACGATTATACTGTTGAGGAGCTTGCTGCCCGGGAACTTGCACTTCGCGAGGACGAAAGCCGCCATTGACGCGAATATGCACTGGAGCACAGTCACCGATACCGTCACGGCTACGCTGTTGAAGACGTATCGCGAGAAGGGCACGCGGTTGCTGTTGAGCACCTCGAACATATCGCTGAAATTATCGAGGGTAGGTCTCATCGCGTAAAGCTTCGGCGGGAAGATGAACAGCTCCTCGACTGGCTTTACGGACATTATGAGGATAAGGTAGATAGGGAACAGCATGAACAGTCCGAGGACGGTCAGGAACGCAAATATAGCGACGGTGCCGCCTATTTTCCTGCCCGCCTGCTTGTTCGATGCCTTCAGCCTTGCGGTGTTGACCTGTGCCATTTTCCCACCTCCTTAGTCCATATATTTGCTCAGCACCTTGCTGATGAGCTTGTTCAGCAGGTACATAACGACGAACAGCACCATGCATATCGCCGAGGCATAGCCCATCTCGTAGCGCACCCAGCCGTAGTCGTAGGCGTGGGTCATTATCGTGTGAGCCTTGTAGTCGGTGCTCGGGAAGCCGACGAGGTTCTGTGCAACAGTACCCGCCGTGAACGAGCTTACTATCTGCATTACTGCCGCGAACATAAGCTGCGGTCCCATTGACGGGATAACGATGTATATGAGCTCCTGCCAGCGCGTGCGTATGCCCTCAATGGCTCCCGCCTCGTACATCGAGCGGTCGATGTTCTGGAAGCCCGCTCTCAGCGCGAGGAAGCCCGCACCGAGCGATATCCACAGCTGTACGACTATCGTAACGCCGAGGATATAGCGCCCGTCGGTGAGCCACTGAACGGGCGAGTTGATAAGTCCGAGATTTATCAGGAAGGAGTTCGCATAGCCGTTCATATCGCCGCTGAATATCAGCGTCCACGCCGTGTAGACGTTCGCCAGCGACGGCGCGTAGAATATGAGCGTGAACAGCGTCTTGAGCTTCGGGTGGAGCTCATTTATGAGCCATGCCAGCAGGAAGCAGAGTATGTAGCTGACAGGTCCCGTGAAGAGGGCGAAAACTATCGTCACTCTTATGGATTTGACGAATATCTTGTCCGAGAGGAAGAGCGTCGTG
>JAFXXD010000023.1 GCA_017542475.1 Ruminococcus sp.
ATATCTTCAATCCTGTTCAATAACGCTTGCGTTATTACTGCGCATTTTTTACTCTTTGCTTGAGTTCATTCTTCTGATCCCTCAAAAGAATCTCAAGGGTCGTTACTTTTTCTTAGCATTGTTCAATTTTCAAGATGCTGTCTTCACCGCTCTTAGCGGGTCAGCTTTATTATTATATCACCCTATGCAGGGTTTGTCAAGTAAAAGAATCAATTCTGTTTCGGCGAATTTTTGTGCATATTGCTATAGGACGAGGAAACGCAGCACAAATGTCCCGCCCATGAGAGCTAATATCCCGAAGCCTATGAGGCTCAGATTGACCACCTGCAGCGATTTACAGCGCTCGGGCTGGCTCTTGCTGTATATCAGCGGGAGCTCCGCCCCGCTGTCGAGTGGTCGTGTATACGCCTCGCTGTCCTCGCCGATGACCTCCTTGCCGCCCGCCTGATACGCTACCTTGTGGATATACCTGCCCTTGCTGTCCTGACGGGACGACACCACGCGCCCGACCGCCTGCTCGCCGCCGAGCCTGAAAATGAGCATACGCACGAACATCACGAGCCCGACGAGTCCCGCCGCGGCTCCTATAACGCCAATTATCGTGTTTTCCATATCTTTTCCTTTACCGCTTTATTCCCTTCAGGCTCGAATCTATCGGTTCAAACAGCCACAGCCAGCCCGCATACGAGCCGTAATTGCCGACCTCTATGCTGTAAGCCTGTCCGTCGATGACTACCTCCGCGCGGAAGTGCTGGTTCGTTCCGTCGGAGTTGAGCCACATCTCGAGCATATACACGTCATAGCCCATATACACCATCATTTCGGCGAGCGCGCCGTTGTATTGCAGACACTGTCCCTTCTTCTTGACAAAGCACGCCGACACCCAGCTGTCGGAAATAATGTCGTTGTACAGATTGCCGCTCGCATATGTGACGTTCTTGTTGAGCCAGTCCCACGTATACTCTATTTTGTCGTAGTTGGACATATCAGCGGTGAAATGCTCTGCCGCAAAATCGTCCAGTATCTTCTTGTCAGCCGCGCTCACGTAATATGTATCCTTGTACACGGGCGGGTCGACCTTGATATTGTAGAGATTATACGAATCGTGAGGCGTCAGCGCGGCGCTGTTCACTATCAGCGGTATCATATCTATCGTTCCCGATGACGTGTTTGAAGCCGTCACCTCTATTCCGCCTATATTGTAGTGAGCACGCACCTCAGCCGAGTATGAGCACTTTGCCTTGGGGTCAATACCGCTCGGGAGCTTCACGCTGAACACGTCGCAGGGCTCGTGATAATCGCCGCTGTAATACCTGTATACCCTCTCACCCTTGCTGATATCCCGCGTCGTTTCGGAGCTGATGAGCTCCCTCTTCGAGACGCCGTCGGAGGAGGTGCACTTGTATATGCTCACCTCATACGCGCAAGCCCTTACGCCCTCGGGATACTGCTGCTGAATGTAGCTGTCCTGCGAGATGTCGCCGACCTTCAGCGTCAGCTTGTCCATACCCGCGCGGACATCTACATTGCTGTAGTAGGTGAAGTCAGCATAGCCTCCCATACGGCGTTCCATATACGTCTCGGAGGTCATAGTACCGCCTGTGGATATGAGCGAATAGAAGCCGAGTATGTACGAGGCATCGGTCGCATCGACTTTGCCGCTTTTGTCCATATCGGCAGCAGCCGTCTTGTCAGCCGTCCACGCGCTCCCGCCTGTTGACAGCTCGGAGTAGTATTTCAGCACCGCCGATGCGTCCGTCGCATCGACCTTGCCGTCGCCGTTGCAGTCTCCGAGCACGGACGCTCCAGCCGCGCTGACGGGCAGAGCTCCGACAGATGAAGCGAGAAGAGAAAGAGCGGTCAGCACCGCTGCGAATTTTTTCATAACAGCACCCCCCAAAAAATTATGTCAAACATTCCTATGCCGTATGCGAGAAACGGACACCATCGGGCAGTTCCCCCTTCGATGTCCGTTTTTATGTATCTTACGCCATCAGCTTTACCATTACAGCCTTCTGTGCGTGGAGACGGTTCTCTGCCTCCTCGAATATCTCCTTTGCGTGCTCCTCGAAGACCTTCTCGGTTATCTCCTCCTCGCGGTGAGCGGGCAGGCAGTGGAGCACCAGTGCGTCAGCCTTCGCGACTGCCATCAGCTCGTCGTTGACCTGATAGCCTGCGAACGCCTGCCTGCGCTTCTCGGCTTCGCCCTCCTGACCCATGGAAGCCCACACATCGGTGAGGATAACGTCAGCGTCCTTAGCCGCCTGCATAGGAGAATCCGTCATCTCGAACTTGTCGCCGTAGCCCGCCGCAAAGTCGAGTATCTCCTTCGGGGGCTGATAGTCCTTCGGGCACGCGATAGACACGCTCATACCCGTTTTGAGTCCGCCTACGATGAGGGAATTCGCCATATTGTTGCCGTCGCCGATGAAGCACATCTTCAGCCCTGCGAGCTTGCCCTTGAACTCACGGATAGTCATAAGGTCCGCGAGCACCTGACAGGGGTGGCAGAAATCGGTCAGACCGTTAATTATCGGGATATTGCCGTACTTCGCGAGGTCCTCTACCTCCTTCTGCTCGAAGGTGCGTATCATAATGCCGCTGAGGTAGCGCGAGAGCACGCGTGCGGTATCCTGTACGGGCTCGCCGCGTCCTATCTGGAGGTCGTTCGACGAGAGGAACAGCGGATATCCGCCGAGCTGATACATACCCGTCTCAAACGAGACCCTTGTACGTGTGGAAGCCTTCTGGAATATCATCCCGAGGGTCTTGCCCTTGAGGTGCGGGTGCGGTATGCCGTGCTTGAGCTCGTATTTGAGCTGGTCTGCAAGGTCGAGTATCTCTGTTATTTCTTCGGTGCTCAGGTCGAGCATTTTAAGTAAATGTTTCATTTATCTGTATTTCCTTTCAGTCTGTTATTTGCCTCTGTTCATATTGCCGAAGGTAAGGTCCACTGCCACCGCAAACAGCGGTATATAGTCGTCGAATACCTTATCCTGTATTTCGATCTCATATTGCAGCTCTCCGCTTACAGTGATATGAACGAGGAGCTTGCCGACGGGCAAGCCGTCCCTCAAAAGCTGAAAATCCCTGTGTTCCTTGCTTGTGATGGAATAGTTTATGGGAGTTCCTGCTGTATCCTTTCCCGAAACGGTAATGGTCGGGTCGAGGAAAAGCGACTTGCACTCAAGCTTTAATATTGATATGTCGTTATGCGTGATCGAAAAAGTAGGTTTTTTGTCGTCACTTGTCTGTACTATCGTATACAGCTGGTAATTGCTGGCGTCGAGAAGAAGGTATCTTCCTCCGAACGTCTTTTTCTTCACCGTATAAAGCAGTCTGTCCTGCTTTTTATCGGTGACCGTAAACTTGTTCCCTTTTACAGAGATCATCAGCTCCATGAATCATTCCTCCAGTATCTCAAACAGCAGGTCGAGCCCTGCGTCTATCTCACTGACCTCAATAGTTAGCGGCGGGAGGAGTCTTACCTTTTCTTTAGCCGTCAGCACGAGAAGCCCCTTATCGAGAGCTGCCTTTGCAACGTCTGCCGCTTTTTTCGATTTAAGAGTAATACCTATCATCAGTCCGAGACCGCTCACACCCGCGACCTCGCTGCATTTTTCAAGCCTTGTCCTGAAGTGCTCCGCCTTTGCGCACACATCATCGAGGAAGCCCTTGCTCTCTATCCTGTCGAGGACAGCCAGACCGCCCGCACAGGCGATGGGGTTGCCGCCGAAGGTCGAGCCGTGCGTACCCGCTGTGAGCACGCCCGCGAGCTTCTCGTTCACGAGGCAGGCTCCCATAGGAATACCGCCCGCTATGCCCTTGGCAAGAGTGGTTATATCGGCTTTTTTGCCGTAGTGGTCGCCTGCGAGGAACTTGCCCGTCCTGCCGACGCCCGTCTGTATCTCGTCCGCAATGACGAGTATATCCTTCGGAGCGCAGAGCTCATACACCGCGTCCACGAAGTCCTTGTCGAGCTTGTTGACGCCGCCCTCGCCCTGCACATATTCGAGCATTACCGCGCACACGGTCTTATCCTCGAGCTTGGCTTTGAGGTCGTCGATATTGTTAGCCTCGACGTTCACGAAGCCCTCAACGAAGGGGAAGAAGTAGTTGTGGAAAACGTCCTGTCCCGTAGCGGAGAGCGTGGCTATCGTCCTGCCGTGGAAGGAATTGACAAGTGTGATGATAGTGTGCCTGCCCTTGCCGTACTTATCGAAGCTGTACTTCCTCGCGACCTTTATCGCGCACTCGTTAGCCTCGGCGCCGCTGTTGCCGAAGAAGACCTTGTCATAGCCCGCTATGGCGCAGAGCCTTTCCGCGAAATCAGCCTGTACCTGTGTATAGTAGTAGTTGGAATTGTGCTGGAGAGTTCTCACCTGAGCGCATACCGCGTCAGCCCACTTCTCGTCGCAGTAGCCGAGGCTGTTAGTGCCTATACCGCTTCCGAAGTCGATATACTGCTTTCCGTCCTCGTCCTCACAGCGCCTGCCCGAGCCCTGCTTCATAGCGAGGGGGTATCTTCCGTAGGACTGTATAACGTGTTCATTGAATTTTTTTATGGTATTTTCACTGCTCATAAGTATCTCTCCTTTAATTGCTCCCGCGAGCGAACAACCAAAACAGACACTGTTACATTATATATTATAACTCCGTTTTGTATGTTAAATCATTAATTATCGGGTAAATGCGGGTAAATTTTTTGTATACAAGTTAACAAGTTTTAATAATTATCTGCGATATTATGTGAATTGTGTACCAATGCCCTCATTTGAGAGTATCTCTATCAGAATAGAATGCGGTACTCTGCCGTCGATGATGACGGTCTTCGATACGCCGCGTCTGACAGCCTCGACGCAGCAGTCTATCTTCGGTATCATACCGCCCGAGATAATGCCCTGCATTTTCAGGTAGGGCACCTCGCTGACGTTGACCGCGGGGATAAGCGTGGACGGATCGTCCTTGTCGCGGAGAAGTCCCGCGATGTCTGTCATAAGTATGAGGTTCTCAGCGCCGAGCTCCGCCGCTATGCGAGCCGCCGCCGTATCGGCGTTGATGTTGTAGGTGTTGCCGTCCTTGTCGGTGGCAACTGTCGCGATAACGGGGATATTGCCGTTGTTGAGCGCGTCAATGATGGGCTTGGTGTTGACCTTTGTTATCTCGCCCACCCAGCCGAGGTCCTGACCGTCATCGGTGGTCTTCTTCTCGGCAACGAGCATTTCGCCGTCTATGCCGCACAGTCCGACAGCGCTGCCCTTGTGCTGTGCGAGGAGCTGTACGAGCTCCTTGTTGACCTTGCCCGAGAGCACCATTTTCACGACGTCAACTGTAGCCTCGTCGGTGTAGCGCAGACCGTTGATGAATTTGCTCTCGATATTGAGCTTTTTCAGCATATCGCTTATCTCGGGGCCGCCGCCGTGTACGAGCACGACCTTGATACCAACGAGCGAGAGCAGCACGATGTCGGTCATAACAGCGTCCTTGAGCTCCTTGTTGGTCATAGCGTTTCCGCCGTACTTGACAACGACTATCTTGTTGCTGTACTTCTGTATGTACGGCAGGGCGTCGATGAGTATCTGCGATTTATCTTGATTGGATATCTTTTCCATTTTCTTCACACTTTCATTATTGATTACGCATTACGCATTACGAATTACGCATTGTTAAGAGCGGTAATCTCCGTTTATCTTGACATAGTCATAGGTGAGGTCACAGCCCCAGCATACAGCCGTTCCGCTGCCCTCGCCGAGCGATACGATTATCTGTATCTCGTCCTCGGCAAGCACCTGCTTTGCGACGTCCTCGTCGAACTCGGTCACGCAGCCCTGACGTCCGAGGGCTATGCTTCCGCCCTTTGAAGCCATATCTATATCGACCTTGCTGATGTCGAAGTCGGCGTCGGAGTAGCCCACCGCGCAGTAGATACGTCCCGCGTTGGCGTCCTCACCGAATATCATGGACTTGAGCAGGCTAGAGCAGATTACGGACTTCGCAACTGTCTCGGCGGTCTGCTCGTCCTTTGCACCTGTAACGGCGCACTCGATGAGCTTGGTGGCTCCCTCGCCGTCCTTAGCCATCATACGCGCGAGGTTGAGCATAACGTTGTAGAGAGCGTTCGAGAAGACGCCGAAATCCGCGTCCTCGGTGGTTATCTCGGAGTTGCCCGCAGTGCCCGAAGCCATTACGCAGACCATATCGTTCGTGGAGGTGTCGCCGTCAACGCTCGCTCTGTTCAGCGTTACCTTAACGTTGTCACTGAGCGCACGCTGGAGCATCTCCGCGGAGATGTTAGCGTCCGTGGTGATGAAGGTGAGCGTCGTAGCCATATTCGGGTGTATCATACCGCTGCCCTTGAGCATTGCGCCCATAACACAGGTCTTGCCGCCGAGCTCGAACTCGACCGCTACCTCCTTGGGCTGGGTATCGGTAGTCATTATCGCCTCGAGAGCGCTCTTGTTTCCGCCGTAGTTCAGACCCTCGACGAGCGGCTTGATACCGTTTGCGATAGGCTCTATCGGGAGCACCTGTCCGATAACGCCCGTGGAAGCCACGATGACATCGTTCTCGCTGATACCGAGAGCCTCAGCCGCGAGCTGTGCCATTTTCGTAGCCTTCTCGTAGCCGTCGGGATTGCAGGTGTTGGCGTTGACGGAGTTCACGATGACAGCTCTTGCCTTGCCGTCAGCGAGGTGCTCCTTCGTCACGAGTATGGGAGCTCCCTTGACCTTGTTCGTGGTATATACAGCGGCAGCCGTACATTCGGTGTCCGCGACTATCATTGCGAGGTCGTTTTTCTTCTTGGCGGTCGGGATAGCATTATTTGCGGCAGCGTTAGCCTCTGCCATTTCTCCGAGCGGCTTGTGCGCGAGTCCGCACTGAACACCGTTAGCCTTGAAGCCTCTTGCGGCACAGACGCCGCCGTATACGAATTTCACATTGCCTATTTTTTTCAGGTCCATAACTGTTTCCTCCTTATGTGTCTATCCTTACGAGCTCGCGAAGAGCTAAATTACGGTAGTTGAGATCCTCCCTCACTGTGAAGCCCATAGCCTCCCAGAAGACGTTGCCCGCGTCGTTGTACTTGAAAACGAGGAGCGCGACCTTGCTTATGCCCTCGGCTTTGAGGGCGTCCATGCAGGTCTGCACGAGCTTGGTGCCTATGCCCTGACGGCGGCAGGTCTCCCTGACGCAGGCGTGGTGGATGAAGCCGCGCCTTCCGTCGTGACCACCGAGGATAACGCCAGCGAGCTCTCCGCCGCTGAATGCAACGAACGAGGTATCGGGGTTTCTTCGCAGGTACTTCGCGATCCCCTCGCGTGAGTCGTCAACGTCGTTGAAGCCCATATTCCTGCTCGACATCCACAGCGCGTAGACGTCGTCGTAATCGTCGATAGTCATTTTGCGTATTTCCATACCGATACCTCCTTGTATCATTTTATACGAGACCTGTAGTCTCGTCTATCCCCATCATAATGTTCAGGCACTGGACAGCCGCGCCGCTCGCGCCCTTGCCGAGGTTGTCGAGGCGTGCGCAGAGCAGTATCTGCTCGTCGCTGCCGAATACGAATACCTGAAGCTTGTTCTGTCCGCTGAGGGTGTTCGACGCGAGGAAGAAGCTCTTCTGCTCGTCTGCGCTCATAAGAGGCATTACCTCCACGAGCTTCGCACCCGCGTAGTGCTTGGCGTACATCTCGTGTATCTCCGCGGGAGTGTACGCCTTGGAGAGCGTTCTCGTCTGGATAGGCACGCTAACCACCATGCCGCTGAAATAATCGCATACCATCGGGTTGAACATCGGCTTGTAGGTCAGACCCGATATCTTCTGCATCTCGGGGAGATGCTTGTGTGCCTGCGAGAGCGCGTACTGTCTCGGACTGTTGAACTCGAAAGGCTTGTCGTCGCCCTCATATACGGCGATAGCCTTCTTGCCTGCTCCGCTGTAGCCCGAGGTCGCATAGGCGAAAACGGGGTAGTCGGCGGGGATAATGCCGTTCGCAACGAGCGGGTAAACTATCGAATTGAAGCCGCTCGCGTAGCAGCCCGGGACTGCCACTCTGTTCGACTTCTCTATCTTCGCGCGGTGCTCAGCCGACAGCTCGGGGAAGCCATAAGCCCAGTCGGGATTCGTTCTGTGAGCCGTAGACGCGTCGATTATGCGGACGTGGTCGTTGTCCTTGTCGATGAAGGACACAGCCTCGCGCGAGGCGTCGTCGGGCAGGCAGAGGAAAACGTAGTCCGCGCTGTTTATGAGGCGGGCGCGCTCGGCGCTGTCCTTTCTGAGCTCCTCGCTTATCTTCACTATCTCGATGTCGTTCCTGCCCTCGAATCTCTCTAAAATTTTAAGACCCGTAGTGCCCTCCTGACCGTCTATGTAAACCTTAACAGACATTTTCATTACCTCCTAAAATTGAAAGCCGAACGGGCTGTCGGGGACGCCAGCCCCTGCAATTATCGGCTTTTACTCACCTTTGTAGGGGACGGCGTCCTCGACGTCCCGCGCGATTATTTCCGCTTATTCACTTTCCGCTCGTACTTCGCACGCTTGGGGTCGATTTTTTCGGGCTCGGATTCGTCCTCCATAAGCGAGTGTACCACGCTTATCGTCAGCGTGACAATGACTATCCCCGCGAACCACGCGATGTGTCCCCACTGAGGAATTCCTATCCACAGCCCCGTTACGACCTCGCCCGCGACCCACAGCACTCCCATAAGGAGGGTAAGTCCGAACGTGAACATCAAGTCCTTTTTCTTCATAGCTTATCCGAGCTCCGCAAGTCTCTGCTCCGCGAGAGCTATCTGCTTCGTTACCTCCTCGGGAGAGGGTCCGCCCTCGGACTTTCTCTCACGTACGCAGGTGTCGAGGCTTATCGCCTCGTATACGTCCTCGTCGAAGAGGCCGGTCATCGCCCTGTAGCTTTCGAGCGGCAGAGTTTCGAGCGTCACGCCCTTCTCTATACACTGGGCAACAAGAGTACCCGTTATCTTGTATGCGTCACGGAACGGCATACCCTTCTTGACGAGGTAGTCCGCACAGTCCGTGGCGTTGATGAAGCCGCGTGCGGCGGCATTTCGCATATTGTCCTTGAGCACGCGCATGGTCGCGAGCATGGGAGTGAAGGTCTTTACGCAGAGCTTCACGTTATCCACCGCGTCGAAGATAGCCTCCTTGTCCTCCTGCATATCCTTGTTGTATGCGAGAGGCAGACCCTTCATCATCGTGAGCAGGGTCACGAGGTCGCCGTTGACTCTGCCCGTCTTGCCGCGGATAAGCTCCGTGACATCGGGGTTTTTCTTCTGCGGCATTATTGACGAGCCTGTCGCAAAGGCGTCGTCGAGCTCAACGAATTTGAACTCCCACGAGCACCAGAGAATTATCTCCTCGGAGAAGCGCGAGAGGTGGGTCATCAGCAGTGAAAGTGCACAGCAGAGCTCGATGCAGTAGTCGCGGTCTGATACGCCGTCAAGGCTGTTCGGCATGGGAGCCGTGAAGCCGAGCAGGTCGGAGGTCTGCTGTCTGTTGGTCTTGTATGTCGTACCCGCGAGAGCTCCGCTTCCGAGCGGGCAGTAGTTCATACGTCTGCCTGCGTCCTGCAAGCGCTCGATGTCGCGCATAAGCATCCACACATAAGCCATAAGGTGGTGAGCAAGGGTTATCGGCTGGGCACGCTGGAGGTGCGTATATCCCGGCATTATCGTCTCGGTGTGCTCCTTGGCGAGCTTTACCAGCGTCTCCGCGAGCTCGCGCACCATAGCCTGTATCTCCGCTATCTCGTCGCGGAGGTAGAGGCGCAGGTCTACCGCTACTTGGTCATTTCTCGAACGCGAGGTATGCAGTCTCTTTCCCACGTCGCCGAACCTCTTCGTGAGCTCCGCCTCAACGAACATATGGATGTCCTCGGCGTTAGGGTCAAGCTCAAGAGCGCCGCTGTCGATGTCGGCGAGTATGCCCCTCAGTCCATCAATGATGGTGAGACTGTCCTCCTTGGTGATTATGCCGCAGTCGCCGAGCATGGTAGCGTGGGCGATACTGCCCTGTATATCGTGGCGGTACATACGTCCGTCAAAGGCAATGGAAGAATTGAACGCGTTAACGCCCGCGTCCACCTGCTTGGAAAATCTTCCTGCCCACATCATATCTGCCATATTATTTCTCCTTAACGTTTGATGAAACGATTGTAGGGGACGGCGTCCCCGACGTCCCATTCTGTAGGGGCGCATTCCGTGCGCCCGATATCAAGTGTACGAATCCGCGGGCGGCGGAACGCCGCCCCTACACAGTTATCAATAATTCTTCTTATTCTTCAGAGCCGCATACTCCCCGAACACCTTCAGGCACTCCTCGCGGTCGAGCTCTTCCGAGATATCCTCGGGAGCTTCGTAGAACTGCTTGTCGCGGAAGCCTATGCTGTCGGTGTCGGCGATATTGCAGCCGTAGTACACCTTCGCTATGTTCGCCCACATTATCGCGCCCGCACACATCGGACACGGCTCGGCGGTAGTGTAGAGCTCGCACCCGCTGAGGTCGAACGAGCCTATGTTCTTACAGGCGTCGCGTATAGCCATTACCTCGCCGTGGCAGGTCGGATCCTTACGCTTCACGACCTCGTTGTGTCCCTGTCCGATAACAGCGCCGTCCCTTACGATAACGCAGCCGAAAGGTCCGCCGTGACCCGCGTTTATGCCCTCGCGAGCCTCGTCAACGGCAATTTTCATAAATTTATCCATACCGCACCTGCTCAGTAAAAAATCATAACAGGCAGGAGGTTCTCCCCTGCCTGTCGGTATTATTCGGGTATAGCGCAGCTTATCTTGAAGTCTCCGCCTTCGCAGTTGTGTATGATAAGATTGGTGCTTTTGCTCTGCAGAGGTACCAGCTTGTAGATCAGAGCCTGTGCATTCAGAGCGCCCATCTTCTCCGCGTCAGACAGACTATCCCAGTCAAGCACTCCGTCCCAGTCGCAGTAAATATAGCAGGTAATATACTGTCCCAGATAGCTGTTTCTGATACCTGCGAACTCGGCATATGTGAACGGTCTGACATTTTCAGACTCAAGCTCGACATCTCCGTCGGCAAGAACAGGTCCGAACGCTCCCTCAAGAGGAGTTATGGCGTATGTCTGGTCGTAGTAATCGCGCTCGTTGTCGCTGTCATTGCCCCATGCGGGAGTCTCGTGATACGACTCATAGATGCAGTATCTGTCGTTGATCTTGAAGATGTACGGATGCTTTATCTTACCGTCCACCGCCTCTTCGGAGTCAGAGTCCTCATACCAGCACATATTCTCAACGAACGGCTCGAAATCACTCTCTGTATCGAGATCGACCTCGCGAATGACTTTGTATTCGTCAGCATACCAGAATCTTACCTTTACGTCCTCCTTGGCATACTCGCCCTCTGTTCTGAAGCGGTAGATGCCCCAAAGCTCGCCGTCATTATCCGCAGCTCCCCATACAGAGGAGACCACATTGGTCCTGATCTTCTCCCCGTCCATCGTAAGGGAAATAGAATCAAGCTGTTTGATGGTGGTAGCATTGTAATTGACACCGACCGTAAAGATAGTGGCCTTGTCACTGTCGTCAGAGTCTATGCCGCACTCCTCGGGAGTGCCGACATAGTAATCGAGCAGGCTGACCTCAATACCGTTGAGGAATTCCATATCCTTGTCCTTGATCTTCTGGAGCTCCTCCGCCGAAAGCGTGGGCTCCTCAGTCTCGGGCTCTGTTTCAGCCTCGGTCTCCGCCTCGGTGACCCTTGCAGCCGTTGTGGGCTGATCGGGCTTATCAAGTGCGGTATCGTCGTCCTTTGCGCCGCAGCTTACAGCAGAAGCGGCAACGCAGATGAGTGCGAGTGCTGCGATTATCTTTTTCATTTGATCCTCCAATTATCCTCTATATCCGTTTATTTTCAGCTAATTACTTGTTGTTTCTCTTCTTGTCGAGCTGAGCCTTCACCTTTATCGGGAGACCGAAGAGGTTGATGAAGCCTGCAGCGTCAGCCTGATTGTATACCTCGTCCTCGTCGAAGGTAGCAACCTCCTCATCATAGAGAGTGTAGGGTGAGGTCACGCCTGCATTGATGATGTTGCCCTTGTAGAGCTTGAGCTTTACATCGCCTGTAACAGTCTCCTGAGTCTTGCTTACGAAAGCACTGAGAGCCTCGCGGAGAGGTGTGAACCACTGACCGTTGTATACGATGTCGGCGAACTTGATGCCGAGGTACTGCTTGATACGAGCTGTCTCCTTGTCGAGGGTGATAGTCTCGAGGACTTCGTGAGCGTGATAGAGGATAGCACCGCCGGGAGTCTCGTAAACGCCTCTCGACTTCATACCAACGAGACGGTTCTCAACGAGGTCTGCAAGACCGATACCGTTCTCGCCGCCGAGCTTGTTGAGTGCGCCGACCATTTCAACGCCGTTGAGCTTCTTGCCGTCGAGCATTGTGGGTACACCCTTCTCGAAGTGGATAGTGATATATGTGGGCTTGTCGGGAGCGTCAATGGGAGATACGCCCATTTCAAGGAAGCCCTTCTTCTCGTACTGGGGCTCATTTGCGGGATCCTCGAGGTCGAGGCCCTCGTGGCTGAGATGCCAGATGTTCTTGTCCTTGGAGTAGTTTGTCTCACGGCTAATCTTGAGCGGGATATTGTGAGCCTCAGCGTAGTCGATCTCCTGATCGCGAGACTTGATGTCCCATTCTCTCCACGGAGCGATGATAGTCATCTCGGGAGCGAAAGCCTTGATAGCGAGCTCGAAGCGGACCTGATCGTTGCCCTTGCCTGTGCAGCCGTGGCAGATAGCGTCTGCGCCCTCGGCGAGAGCGATCTCAGCTATTCTCTTGGCGATGATGGGACGAGCGAAGGAGGTACCGAGCATATATCTGTTCTCGTAGATAGCACCTGCCTGAACAGTGGGGTAAACGTAGTCCTGAATGAACTCCTCCTTGAGGTCAGCGATGATGAGCTTGGAAGCGCCTGTCTTGATAGCCTTCTCCTCAAGTCCGTCGAGCTCCGTGCCCTGTCCGACGTCGCCCGAAACAGCGATTATCTCGGGGTTGTTGTAGTTTTCCTTGAGCCACGGGATGATGATGGATGTGTCAAGACCGCCCGAATAAGCAAGAACTACCTTTTTAACTTCTTTTTTAGCCATGATAAATACCTCCTGAAATTCAAAACGCCGTTTCGGCGTGAAAAATCGTGATAATACTATTATACACCGCTATTTTCCGTTGTCAACCCTTTTTGCATAAATATTCATTTTCTTCAGAAATATTCTCTGTCTTTTGTATATTTATTCATCTTATCCATTCCGAAATGCATATTTATACGCAGAATGAACGGTCAGACAGAAAAAATGCGCGGCTTTTCCTCCGCGCACTTGACTTTTTCCGAATTTGTGCTATAAGCGCGGTGTCCGCGCCGCCAAGTTCGCGTCAGGCAAAAATAAAACGGAGCTTTTTCTCCGCGCACTTGACTTTTTCCGAATTTGTGGTATAATATGAATAAAGAGGGTACTGCGACAAGCGGTTCATCCCTCCATCAAACGATTTCAATTAAGAAATAGTCGCCTTTTGGACGGGGGCGGCTATTTCTTTTTATTGTTAAGCTCTATAAGTGCAACTATAAGTAATGTGTACTCAATAACCGCCGTTAGGCGGTTATTGCCCTGAACTTCGTTCGGGGTGCGCAAATTCTTTGATAATATATGGAATTTGCGCATCACATTAATTGATGTCAAGCTCATTTTGCCCTAAAGGGCAAAACAAAGCGCAAGAAAAATCATAAAAGCTATTATTTTTCTTGCACTTTGACAACTCAAAAATGCCTTTTAAAAGGCTGTATAAAGGTATTTTTGAGTTGTTGAGCAGACATTAAGTAACATTAACGTTAATAATTCCAATATAGTCATCTTAACTCACCCCCGTTTCCGAGGGAAAGAATAGAACCGCCTACCGTTATGCAGTACCCAAATATAGTATAACAAAAAATGTCAGTGCTGTCAATCCTGCTTTATTCGGTCATATACGAACACTCCCGCGCAGGTGACAGCCGTGCCCGCGGCATAGCAGAGAAGGTCCTCCGCCGCGAAGCTCGTCCCTATGAGAGTGCGCAGAAACGGGTTCTCGATACCGAACCTGTCCGCGAAGCCCCACAGCTGTACGAGCTCCACCGCGAACGCAAATGCGAGCAGGCAGAGATTCACAATATAGTGGTTGTTTTTCCCGCCGAGCACCGCCTGCACAAGGCAGTACAACACCCACATCACGATGATGTCGCCGCCGTAATTGCGGATAAAGTTGCCGTGCTGAGTCAGCGCGATGACGACCTCCACGCCCACGAGCACCACGAATAATATGATGTACGGAATCCGTCTTTTCATTCGCCTATCTCCTTTGCGAGGTCGGGGAAAATGCCGAGACTTCGCCGCAGAATACCGTTCATACAGGCGATGGCAGTGCCGTAGTTCGTGAACGGCACGCCCGCGGCTTCGGCGATATTCCTGCGGTGGAGCATCTCCCGCTCGTTGAGCATACAGCCTCCGCAGTGGATAACGAGTGCGTATTTTTCGAGCTCCTCGGGGAAGTCGCGCCCGCTCGAAAGCTCGATGTCAAGGCTCTTGCCCGTGTATTTCTTCAGCAGTGCGGGGAGCTTCACCGCTCCGATGTCGCCGCACTGGCGGTGGTGGGTACAGCCCTCGGAGATGAGGACGGTGTCGCCGTCGCGGAGACTGCGTATCTTCGCCGCTCCCCTGACCGCGGCGTCGAGGAAGCCCTTGTACCGCGCCATAAGTATCGAGAACGAGGTGAGCGGTATGTCCTCGGGGACTATACTGCTCACCATACCGAAGACCTGACTGTCCGTAACGACCATTTTCGGCGGCTTGGCAAGTCCCGCAAGAGCGTCCGCAAGCTGTCCCTCCTTGGCGAAAACGGGGATAGCGTCGGCGTCGAGGATATCACGGAGGGTCTGCACCTGCGGGAGAATCATACGTCCCTTGGGTGCGGATCCGTCGATCGGCGTGACGAGGACGACGATGTCGCCCGCGGAGATGAGGTCGCCGATGATACGGCGCTCGCTGACCGCGTTTTTCGCAAGTCTGCCGATCATCTCCTTGAGCTCGAAGATGTTCCTCTTCTCAGCCGCACTGACCGATATTTCGTTGTCTGCGGCTATCTCCGCGCCTGTAAGATCGGACTTGTTATGCGCGATGATGTACGGGAGCTCACGCTCGCGGAAGAGCTGTATCAGCTCGCGGTCGCAGTCGCTCAATCCCGTGCTCCCGTCCACGACGAGGACGGCAATATCGGTCTTGGCGAGAATCTGTCGCGTCTTCTTCACGCGGAGCTCGCCGAGGGCTCCCTCATCGTCGAATCCGGGGGTGTCGATTATCTCGACAGGACCGAGCGGCAAGAGCTCCATCGCCTTGTAGACGGGGTCGGTGGTGGTGCCCCTAACATCGGAAACGACGGCGAGCTCCTGCCCCGTGACGGCGTTGACGAGGCTGGACTTGCCCGCATTTCGTCTGCCGAAGAAGCCGATGTGAATCCTCTCTCCCGAGGGCGTATCGTTAAGGCTCATAGTAATACCTCCGTTTTATCAGTTACAATAAGAGCTCCCCAAAAAAGGGAGCTCCGTTGCTCTTTATCAAATGATTCAGCAAGGGCTCTGCCCTTGACCCGCCAAGGACTCTGTCCTTGGATTCTGCTGGGACTCTGTCCCAGACCCTGCAAAGGGACACAGTCCCTTTGAACCCAGTTTTCGTTGCCGCTCGCAAGCTCGCTCACGCTGTACAAAAGGCGTAGTCTGCTTTCGGCGGGAAACGATATGTAGGGGACGGCGTCCTCGACGTCCCGCTGTAGAAGCCGAGTTCTCAGAACTCGAGCTGGTCGATAACGCTTCTGAGGGCTCTTGCGCTCTCGCGAAGCTTCTCCTCCTCGACCTCTGTCAGCTTGGGGAATACCTCTCTGCCGATACCGTGACTGCCGATAACGCAGGGCAGGCTGAGACAGACATCGCTGATACCGTATCTGTTGGGCACGAGGGACGATATCGTCATAATATTGTTCGTATCGCGGAGGATAGAGTCGCATATCTTGTTCACGGTCATCGCGATAGCGTAGAAGGTCGCGCCCTTGCGCTTGATGACCTCCGCGCCCGCCTTTCTGACCTCGTCGATTATCTCGTCCTCGTCAACGTCGGCGTGGTTCTGGTCGGCGCAGTATTCCTCCATGGGGATACCCGCGATATTGGTGAGCGACCACGGAATGAACGACGAGTCGCCGTGCTCGCCGAATACGTAGGCGTGAACGCTGTTCGGGCTGATGCCGAGGTGATCGGCGATGCTCGAACGCAGACGCGACGTGTCAAGAGCCGTACCCGAGCCTATCACCTGATAGGGCGTGAGGTTCGTGCACTGGAGTATCGTATAAGTGAGGACGTCAACGGGGTTGCTGACAACGACGTATATAGCGTCGGGAGCGAACCTTGCCACCTGCGGCATTACGTCCTTGATGATGTTTACGTTAGCCTGTGCGAGGTCGAGACGTGTCTGACCCGGCTTTCTCGCAAGACCGAGGGTGACGATTACGATGTCGGAATCGGCGGCGTCCTCGTAGGTGCCGTCCTTTATCTCGACATTGTGACCGAAGGACACGCCCTGACGGATGTCCATAGCCTCGCCCTTAGCCTTTTCCTTGTTTATGTCAATGAGGACAATATCGGTACAGGTACCCGCGACTGCGAGCGTATACGCAACAGTTGCGCCAACATTTCCCGCACCGAGTATGGTTATCTTTGTTCCGCCTTTATTATCTCCCATAGTGATTACCTCCAATTATTCCGCAAAAATGCAGTGTGGTATACTACCATTATAGCACACGCGCAGAAAATATCAAGCAGTATCGGTAAATATTTCGATAAAATCGTAAAAACAGACAAAAAACGTCTTATTTTTAACAATCTTTTATCATCGGTAGTCGTCGAGGAAGTGGTGATAATCGTCGCCGTCGTGGTAGGATATCAGCGTGCGGAGGTTGACGTTCTCGGGACTGCGGAAGATGTTCATCTCCACGGCGGGATTGGTCTTTTTCAGCTCTGCTATCAGCGCCTTTATCTCCGCCCGCTTCGAGCCGTCCTCGCCCTTTTTCTCGGTGACCCTGCACGCGCACTGAATGAACTCCAGCCCGTTGAAGTCCCGCCACGCGATGATGTCAGCCTCGCGGACGAGGTACAGCGGACGTATCAGCTCCACGCCCTCGTAGTTCTCGGCTTTCAGGCGCGGCATCATCGTCTGCATCTGCGAGCCGTAGAGCATACCCATGAGTATCGTTTCGATGACGTCGTCGAAGTGGTGACCGAGGGCTATCTTGTTGCACCCGAGCTCCTGAGCCTTCTTGTAGAGCCAGCCTCGCCTGAGCCTCGCGCAGAGGAAGCACGGGTGCTTCTCCTCCTTCTCCGCGGACTCGAATATCCGCGTGGGATAGACCCTTGCAGGTATGCCGAGGAGCTGCGCGTTCTCGGTTATGCGCCGCAGGTTCTCGGGAGTATACCCCGGGTCCATTATCACGTACTCGGCCTCGAAGGGTATCTCGTTGTTGCGTTTGAGACGGGCTATGCACTGAGCCATCAGCATTGAATCCTTGCCGCCCGATATGCAGACGGCAATGCGGTCGCCTGCCTCGATGAGCCTGTAGTCGCGCACTCCGCGGCGGAATTTCGTCCATATGCTCCTGCCGAACTCGCCGGAAATTGAATCGCTGATACTGTTCATAGCCTCGCCTCCTCTGTAATGATTATACCCCGAAGCCGCAAAAGTGTCAAGACAAAGCACCCCGAAGGATATCCCTTCGGGGCGCTTTGCTTTTGTTAGAGGTATATGAGAACAATTCTTGTGACTTTCTTACTTGTAGAGTGCCGCCGCCTTATTCGCGAGGTCGCGGAGCTCCGCTATCTTCTCGTTGCTTCCGCCGATAGCGAGCGCTGTATCCGAAACGTAGTCAAAGGACGATGTACCCTTGTACTCCGAACCCTTGAGCAGCATCGCGAACTCCGCAGCCGCTCCAGCGAGCTTGATACCCTGTGTGGGGACCTCGTTGTACTTCTCCATACCGTAGAGGTTTGCGGAGTAGACCTCCTCGTCGGTGTCGATGTCCTTGTACGCTACGGAAAGCTTGATAAGCTCGTCCCTGCCGTTCTCAACTGTGGCTTCCGTCGTGTCCTCAGAGCCGAATTCGAGCTCTATGCCGTGGTATGTGGACTTTGAGGTCTGCCCTGTGAGCTTCACCTCGTACAGAGCCGTCACCGCGTGACCTGCTCCGACCTCGCCCGCGTCCTTGGAGTCGTCGTAGAAATCCTCAGCCTCCATGAGCCTGTTGTCATAGCCTATGAGGCGGTATTCCGCAACAGTGGCGGGATTGAACTCGACCTGTATCTTCACGTCCTTGGCAATAGTGAAAAGAGTGCCGCCCATTTCCTCGACGAGCACACGCTTCGCCTCGTCAACGGAGTCGATATAGCTGTAGTTGCCGTTGCCGTTATCGGCAAGAGCCTCCATCTTGTTGTCCTTGATATTGCCCGTACCGAAGCCGAGCACCGACAGGTAAACGCCGCTCTCGCGCTTCTCCTCGATGAGCTTGGTGAGCTCCTCCTCGGAGCACCTGCCGATATTGACATCACCGTCGGTGGCGAGGATGACGCGGTTGTTGCCGCCCTCGATGAAGTATCTCTCGGCAAGCTCATACGCCGTCTCGATACCGCCCTCGCCGTTGGTGCCGCCGCTTGCCATTATAGAGCCGAGAGCCTCTGTTATCTCGTCCTTATCAAGACCGCTCGCACCCTCGATAACAGTCTCGCTCGAGCCTGCGTAGGTCACTATGGATATCGTATCCTGCTCGGTGAGCTCGTCCGCGAGCATTGCGAACGCTGTCTGCACAAGCGGGAGCTTATTCGCCGAAGCCATTGAACCCGAAGAATCTATGAGGAATACGAGGTTCGAGGGCGGGAGCTCGTCCTGAGCAATGCGCTTGCCCTGCAAGCCTATCATCATAAGCTTTGTCTCCTCGTTCCACGGGCAGTCCGCAAGCTCGACGTACTCGCCGAAGACCTTGCCCTCCTCGGGGTCGGCGTACTTGTAGTCGAAGTAGTTGATGTACTCCTCGATGCGCACGGAGTCGGGCTCGACGAGCTTGTGGTCGTTGAGCATACGGCGCGCGTTGGTATATGAAGCGGTGTCAACGTCCGCGGAAAAGGTCGAGAGCGGAACGGTCTTGGGGTCCTTGAAGCCCGATTCCTCGACGTAATTGTACTCCTCGTTCGGGTTCACGGCATCGGGGTAGTAGCTCTCCTCAGCCTCTGTCTTGTAGTCGTAGGTGTAGTTGTTGCCCGAGCTTATGCCGCTGTCATATTCGCCGTCAGCACAGCTTACGAAGGTCGTCGCTACGAGCGGCAGGGTCAGCGACAGTGCTGCCATACGTGAAAACCTCTTACTCATAAATTTCACTCCTTTATCTCCCATGCGCGTCTTGCCCGTCACCGCACAGCGGGGAGCCTTTTCTATGATTCCATTATACCCGATAATTCGGCGGATTTCAATAACAGAGAATTGTCAGTTTCAAGACAAAAACCGCCGTGATTGTTACTATATGCGGAAGAAAATTACATAATTCTGACAATTGTGACCTTTCTGCGAACGGCTCCTGAAATCAGCGTGAACCGTTCAGAAAAGCAGCCTTGCTCTCTCTGACCTGCAAAAAAGCTAAAAACCGCATAAAAAGAATACGATTTGTCATTGCTTTTTGCAAAATGATAATGTATAATCTAAAATAGGGAAGTATAAGAAATTGCTCGGATTCAGAGCGTTTTTCGCACAGAGTTGTCTCCGCGCTGAATAACTGTGCCATTTTTGTTATTCATATTTCAAAACAGTCCACTGGACTGTTTTGAAAGGGCAGTATTGCAAAGAATGATTTATTTCGCCTCCATAGGAAGCGACCAAGGGCTTTGCCCTTGGAACCCACCAAGGACGCTGTCCTTGGAATCTGCCAGAGACTCTGTCTCTGGACTCTGCTGGGACGCCGTCCCAGACCCTGTCGGGGAGCGCACTCCCCGAACCCCATATTTCGCGCTCAAATCGTTCCGAGGCGGAAGCAATCTCCGCGCGGCTCACAATTACGCATTACGCATTTGAATAACGGAGGGATAATCATGAACAAGAACATCAGACGGCTCGCCGCCGCGATGACTGCTGTAGTCACCGTGCTCGGCGGAGCCTCCGCGGCTGTACCCGCAGAGCATACCGTCACCGCAAACGCCGCGGGCAGGCTCGTCGCCTTCCCCGGTGCGGTAGGCGGCGGCAAGTACGCCACGGGCGGACGCGGCGGACAGGTCTACCACGTCACCAACCTCAACGACAGCGGCGAGGGCTCGTTCCGCGACGCGGTGAGCAAGTCCAACCGCATAGTCGTGTTCGACGTCGGCGGCACTATCGAGCTCAAAAGCGCCGTTTCCGCCGTCAGCAACATCACCATCGCGGGACAGACTGCCCCCGGAGGCGGAGGTATCACGCTCAAAAACTACAAAATGGCTTTCGGCGGCGACAACATCATCTGCCGCTATCTGAGCTCCCGCCCGGGACCGTACAACGCCACCAGCTCGGGCAACGACGCATGGGGAGGCTCCAAGGGCGCGAACTGTATCGTTGACCACTGCTCCATAGGCTGGGCTTCCGACGAGCAGTGGGGACTCTACTCCAACAATAGCAACTACACCGTGCAGTATACCGTCATCGGTCCCGCGAACTCGTGGGGCGGACACGACAAGGGCATTCACGGTTTCGGCATAATGATGGGCAACAGCGGTCTCACCTTCGACCACAACCTCATAATCCACAACGTATCACGCAACTTCCGCGGAAAGATACCGGGAACGGGCGTTGCGGACTTCACCAACAACGTCATCTACGACTGGGGCTATCAGACCGCGTACGGCACTATCGGGCACGTCAACTACGTCAACAACACCCTCAAGGCGGGCAACTCCACCACTGGCGGCTACCACTGGATGTACGTGGACAGCACCACCAGTCCGCAGAATTTCAAGGTCTACTGCGCAGGCAACCGCCTCATCAACAAGGACGGCTCGCTCAACGGCATAACCTATAACAACTGGGACGGCGTCACCGTCAAGGACGGTATCGGCATAACCAAGGACAACCTCAAAACGTCCGCGCCGTTCGCTATCGACAACAACGGCGAGAATGTCTCCACCGCGACCACCTGCGAGAGCGCCGAGGCTTCCTTCGAGCACGTTGTCAGCTACGCGGGCAGCGGTATCTCGCCAGACAAGCGCACCGCTATCGACCGCGAATGTGCCGCCGACGCCAAGAACGGCACAGGTACCTGCTCGGGTACTGCGGCGTATGACGGCTCCGTTTCCGACCTCAACAAGTACAGCATAAAGTGCGGCGTGACATACTCCTACCCCGCCCCCGTCACTACGAAAGAGATAACCGACTCCGATAACGACGGCATGGCTGACGACTGGGAGACCGCACGCGGTCTCGACCCGACAGACCCCACCGATTACGCGGGCGACTACTGCGGTCAGGGCTATATGAACATCGAATACTACATCAACGACCTCACCGTCAGCTCCTTCCCCGAGGGCGTTGTCACGCTCTCGCCCGAGAGCGACGCTCCGCCTCAGCCGTCTGTTCCCGCAGTATCGGCTTTCGAGGCCATCGAGGCTGAATCGTATGCGGACTCCGAGGGCATACAGACCGAAGACACCGCAGGCGGCGGACAGAACATCGGCTTCATCGAGAACGGCGACTGGGCTATGTACCGCAAGGTCGATTTCGGCGACGGAGCATACAGCTTCAAGGGCAATATCGCGGGAAATGCCGCGGGTATCGAGCTCTACCTTGACAGCATGAACGGCTCTCCCGCCGCAAAGCTGAGCTTCACGGGCACGTCGGGCTTCACCGACTATCAGCCGTTTGAAGCCAATATCCCCGCGATTTCGGGTGTCCACAACCTGTACGTGAGATTCACGGGCGGCGATGGCTACCTCGTGAATATGGACAGCTTCGTTTTCAGCGAGCAGAAGATACCTCTCAGCGGCGACCTATTCAGGGACGTTGAGGTCAGCGAAAATGCGCTCCCCGACTCGTGGAGCATAGGCAAAAACGCGGATACGGGCTCGCTCATTTTCGGCGACCGCGAATTCACCATCGACCAGATACAGTCCAACCTCATCGGCGCGGAGATACTGATGACGGCGTGCAGTGCCAAGGGTACGACGGGCGACACCGTCACCTTCACCGCGGGAGCCGATATGACGCTCCACGTCGCGCTCGACAGCCGCGTGGAAAAGGAGCCCGACTGGCTCGCGGACTACACTCTTATGCGGACGCAGCTCACCGCAACGACCGACCTCAACTTCAAGATATACGACAAGCAGGTCAAAAAGGGCGAGAAGGTGACGCTTGGCAGCAACGGGCAGACCAATCTCTGTGTGAATTTCTTCGCGCTCGCGACCTCCAGCGCTGTGCCCGAGAAGCTCGTCGGCGACGTGAATATCGACGGCGATGTCGGCGTGGCAGACCTCGTAAAGCTGAGTGCTCACCTGCTCGGGAATTCCGCGCTGACGGCGGAGCAGTCCGCGGAGGCTGACCTCGTCGCTGACAGCATCATCGACACGTTCGACCTCGTCGCGCTGAGGAAGATAGTGACAAAGCAATAATACAGCAAAGGCGTTCTCGTGAGAGAGCGCCTTTTTTGCGGGACGTCGAGGACGCCGTCCCCCTACGTTGCTATCGACCGCGGCGACAGGCTTGCCGTTTATTTATCTACAGCGCGAAACACGGGTTCCAAGGGGCTGTGCTCCTTGGCGGAGTCCAGAGGCAGAGCCTCTGGCAGGGCGTGGGACAGCGTCCCACATCCGAAGGGCGCTCCGCAAGGGGTGAATCGAAAAACAATCCAGTGAATTGTATTTCGAGAGGGGACGCCCAGCAAGTGAGGGCGTCCCCTCCCGACGTTCCGCTATTGCTCGCCCGCGGAATTATTCCGCGCGTGATTGCAGTGCCGTTTGAACGGGACGTCGAGGACGCCGTCCCCTACAGCACCTTCGCATATCAGCCGGTCCGTCCGCATATCATTTATGGACAGCTTTACCCAAAGGAGTGAATGATATGGGACTTACCGAAAAAGAGGCGGCGGCACGCCTGAAAAGCGAGGGCGGGAACGTCCTCGGCGAGAAGAAAAAGGTCGGCGCGGTGAGGATATTTGTCGGACAGTTCAAGGACGTTATGGTGATGATACTCCTCGGCGCGACGGTCGTTTCCGTGCTGCTCGGCGAGGTCTCGGACGCCGTCACCATTATCCTCATCGTCCTGCTGAACGCCATTCTCGGCTTCATACAGGAGTTCCGCACCGAGCACACCCTCGAAGCCCTGCGGAATATGACGGCTCCGACAGCGAAGTGCTACCGCGACGGCGAGCTCCGCGAGATTGAGGCGGCACGGCTCGTGACCGAGGACGTCATCGAGCTTGAGGCGGGCGACCGGGTCCCCGCTGACTGTGTGATACTGAGCGCGGCGGGCTTCTTCTGCGATGAGGCGATACTCACGGGCGAGTCCGAAGCCGTGGCTAAGCGTGCGGGTCTCGCGACCGATACCGACAACTCCGTCGGCAAACCCAACATCGTCTATTGCGGCACATCAGCCGTCCGCGGAACGTGTCGGGCGCGGGTCATCGCGACGGGCAGACGCACGCAGATGGGGCGTATATCCGACCTCCTCGCCGACATCGACAAGGAGCTGACTCCGTTACAGAAGCGGCTCGCTGAGCTCGGCAGGGTCGTGGCGGTGATATGCCTCATCGTGTGCGCGGCGGTATTCGGAGCGGGCGTGCTCCGCGGCGAGGACGTCTTCGATATGCTGATGACGGGCATCACGATAGCGATAGCCGCTATCCCCGAGGGTCTGCCCGCTACCGTGACTATCGCGCTGGCACTCGCGGTGAGCCGTATGCTAAAGCAGAAAGCCCTCGTGAACAAGCTACACAGCGTGGAGACTCTCGGCTGCACGTCGGTTATCTGCTCCGACAAGACGGGCACTATCACCGAGAACAAGATGACCGTCACCGAGCTCGCGACCGTCGGCAGCCGCTACTATTTCAGCGGAATGGGCTACCGCAAGAGCGGCGGGATCACGCGCGGCGAGGAGAATGTCGCCGTGAACCCCGTGGCTGAAAAGGCACTGAGTGAGGCTCTGCGGTGCGGAGTGCTGTGCTCGGACGCGGCTATTTCGGGCGGCAAGCCGAGCTCCCGTCGGCGGGGAGCAGTCCTCGGAAAAGGTGAATGGGAGGTCACGGGCGACCCGACCGAGGTCGCGATACTTGTCGCGGCGGCTAAGGCGGGACTTATGAAGCCTGCGCTCAAAGCCGATTTTCCGCGGCTGAAGGAGCACCCCTTCGACAGCGAGACCCGCTTTATGGCGGTGCAGGTCGGCGGCGACCGCGCCTACTACAAGGGCGCAGAGGAGGTCATACTCCCCCGCTGCACACGGTATATGTCCGACAGCGGCGAGCTCCTGCCGCTCACCTACGCGGTGAAAAGCGAGATATCGCGCACGGTCATTGAGATGTCCGACCGCGCACTGAGGGTGCTCGCCCTCGCGTACTGCGACTGCAAAAGCTTTGACCCCGACCGCGGCGGGCTCGTATTCCTCGGCTTGACAGGTATGCTCGACCCTCCGCGCGAGGAGGCAAAAACCGCGATACGCAGGTGCGCGGCGGCTTCCGTGCGGACGGTGATGATAACGGGCGACCACAAGAATACGGCGGTGGCGGTCGCGAAGAAGGCGGGGCTGCTCAAGGGCGGCAAGGCTATCACGGGCGCGGAGCTCAACGAGCTGACAGACGAGGAACTCGACCGCAATATCGGCAAATATACGGTGTTCGCCCGCGTCGAGCCGATACATAAGCTCCGCATAGTACGCAGCTTCAAGCGCCGCGGCGAGATAGTCACGATGACGGGCGATGGCGTGAACGACGCTCCCGCGGTCAAGGAAGCCGATGTCGGCGTGGCTATGGGCGTCACGGGCACGGACGTCACCAAGCAGGCGGCGGACGTGATACTCCTCGACGACAACCTCGCCACCCTCGTGAACGCAGTCGAGCAGGGACGCTGCGTGTACGCGAATATCCGCAAATTCGTGCGGTATCTGCTCTCGTGCAACATCGGCGAGGTGCTGACGATGTTCGGCGGCATCGTTATGGGTATGCCGATAGTGCTGCTGCCCGCGCAGATACTGCTGGTCAACCTTGTCACGGACGGTCTGCCCGCGATAGCTCTCGGGCTCGAGCCGCCCGAAAAGGACATAATGAGCCGCCCGCCGCGGCGCTCGGACGAGGGCTTCTTCTCGGGCGGGCTGATGTGGAAGATTGTGTTCCGCGGCGTATTTATCGGGCTTTCCACGCTTGCGGCTTTCTCGCTCGTGCTGCGTATGGGCGGAAGTCTCGAAGCGGGGCGGACTGCCGCTCTCGTCACGCTGGTGATGTCGCAGCTGATACACGTTTTCGAGTGCAAGTCGGAGCGGCACTCCCTCTTCGGTATCAATCTGCTGAGCAATGTCAGGCTCATCCTTGCGGTGCTGGTGTCGGCGGGAGCTCTCGCGGCGGCTGTGCTCGTGCCGCAGCTCCGCGCCGTATTTGACACTGTAGCGCTGACCTCCGACCAGCTGCTGACGGCTCTCGGACTGAGTGCAGCCGTACCCGTGCTGAGCGGTATCATCAACGTGCTATTCAAGCCGAGGGATAGGCAGTGAAACGGGACGCCGAAGGCGGTGTCCCCTACATTTCTTGCCGCGCGGAGACATCTTCCGGCGCTTATAAACTGCGGCGCGAAACCGAAAGTTTCGCTCAAGCCTTTTCAAAGGCTTGCAGGGTCGAGGGGCGGCGCCCCCGCGGGTCAAGGGCAGAGCCCTTGGGTACGAAGTGCGCTCTGAGAGGGGATGAATTTGAAAACAGTCCAGTGGACTGTTTTCAAAGAGGGGAGGCTCTGCAAGTGAGAGCCTCCCCTTCTTCCGCTCCGTAGTTGCTTGCCTGCGGAGTTACCTCCGCACGTAATTACAATGCCGTTTGTTTGCGGGCAGTTTTTGTACGGGCGCACGGAATGCGCCCCTACAGGCAAAGACACAAAAAAGGACTGGCAGGATAACCTGTCAGTCCCTTGTTTTTATTGATTTGCAGCGGCTCCGAGTCCGATTCCGAGGAGAAGCATTCCTCCGACGATGAGCAGCGAGATGATAAGTCCGATGAGCATAAGGAGCAGATTAGCCTTTGCGAAGTTCTTCGCTGACGGGTCTGTCGCGGCAAGAGCCATTATGATAACTCCGAGAACAGGGAGACACGCGCAGAGGAACATCCAGCCTACCCAGCCCAGAACGCTTGTAGAAGCCACGGGAGGAGCTACGGATACGTTAGTGTATACGGGCGGAGCTACGCGCTGTGCGACCTGTACGGGTGCGGGACCGACCTGTGCCTGCGCTCCGCAGGTAGGGCAGAATTTGCCCGTGAATTCTGTTTTGCAGTTGTAACAAACAGCCATAATATAAACCTCCTGATAGAAAGCAACGTCGAACATTGCCGAATGTAATAACATTATATCATATTAGTTTGTAAATTTCAATATAAAAGCAAAATTTTCTCCGCGCCCGCTGTTTTCCGCGATATCAGGGACGAGAGTGCAAGAAATTACACCTTTTTGGCATAAAATGCAATTGTTTCCGCCGCTTTTTTATGGTATAATGTCTCAAAAGGACTGTTCGGGACGCTATGGGGAAATACCCGAACAGAAAGGAGAAGGAAATGAAACTGAAAAAGCTTCTGTCCCTCGCGGTCGCGGGCTGTCTCGTTTGCGGGACCTCGGCTCTCGGCGGAGCTCCGACCCGCATCGCGGACGCGGCAGGCACAAGGGTATCTGTACACGACCCGTCCATAGTCAAGGACGGCAGCACCTACTACGTTTTCGGCTCGCACATAGAGGCGGCTAAGTCCACCGACCTGCAGAACTGGAAATCCTTCGCGAACGGCTATGCTCGGACGAACAACGTCGAATTCGGCAACCTCTCGCAGAATCTCGCCAAAGCCTTCGCGTGGGCGGGCGAGGACCTCGAGGACTGCAAGGGCGGCTTCGCGGTGTGGGCTCCCGATGTCGTATGGGACGCCGACTACGTCAACGCCGACGGCTCGCAGGGCGCGTATCTGATGTATTTCTGCACGTCCTCAACGTATATGCGCTCGGTCATCGCCTATGCGGCGGCTAAGAATATCGAGGGTCCGTACACCTTCGTCGATACGCTCATATACTCGGGCTTTACCAACAACGACAGCTACGCCACCAGCGACACCAAGCGCGTCAACCGCAAGTACACCTCCACCAACGTGGACGAGCTCATCGCGGCGGGACAGGTCACCTTCAACAACAGCTGGTTCAACAAGGACAACTTCAACAACCAGCTCTTCCCGAACGCCATCGACCCGACTATCTACTACGATACCGACGGGAAGATGTATATGTGCTACGGCTCGTGGTCTGGCGGCATATTCACTCTTGAGGTAGACCCGAAGACGGGTCAGCTCATACACCCGAAGACGGGTACGACCTCCGACGGACGTATGGTGGACAGCTACTTCGGCACGAAGATTTCGGGCGGCTACGGCAAGTCGGGCGAGGGTCCGTTCATCGAGTACAACGCCGACACGGGCTTCTATTACCTGTGGGTGACCTACGGCGGTCTGACCTCCACGGGCGGCTATAATATGCGTGTTTTCCGCTCGAAGAGCCCGCTCGGTCCGTTCACCGACCCCGCAGGCAACAACGCGGTGCTCCCGACGAACCCCAACCTCGACAGCGTGGGTCTGAAGGTCATGGGCAACTATAAGTTCAGCTCGCTCAGCAAGGCTTATATGGCGTGCGGACACAACTCCGTCCTCCGCGACGATGACGGCAGGTGGTACCTCATATACCACACCCGTTTCGACGACGGTGCGGAGTTCCACGAGGTGCGCGTACATTCGATGTACTTCAACGAGGACGGCTGGCCTGTGGTAGCTCCCTTCGAATACAGCGGCGACGAGATATGGGAGGGCGGCTATGACGCCTCGGATATCGTCGGCGAATATGAATTCATCGACCACGGCACATCTACCGACGGCAAGATAATCAACTATCAGACGATATCCCTCAACGCCGACAACACCATCAGCGGAGCCGTAACGGGCTCGTGGGAACAGGACGCGGATTCCTCTGCGGCTACCCTTATCATCGGCGGAAAGAGCTACAAGGGCTATTTCCTCGCGGCTAAGAACGAAGCAGGCAAAACGGTGATGTCATTCACGGCTGTCGGAAGCAGCAACCACACTGTCTGGGGCGCTAAAAACGCCGAATTTGCGGGAGCTCCCCGCTCGGGCATTGCCGACTACACCGATACAAAGGCTGAAATGGTCATCAACAAGGACAGCCTCGGCAAAGCGAGTACAAATCCACATCTGAGTGGTACGGCTCTCATCAGCGGTATCCCCTACTACATCACCAACGTCAACAGCGGGCTTGCGATAGACCTGCCCAACGGTGCTCTCGACGAGGGCACGAATATCCAGCAGTGGGACTTCAACAAGCTGTGGGCTCAGCAGTGGAGGATAGTCTCCGTTGACAGCGAATGGTGCAGGATAGTTTCAATGGGCGACGAATCGAAGTGCATTGCGGTCGCCTCCGACACCGCCGCAGACGGCACGAACGTCGAATTACAGACCTACACGGGTGCGGACAACCAGCTCTTCAAAATCGTGAAGAGCGGCAGCTCATACGGCATTGTCTCCAAGTGCTCGGGCGGCGCGGGAGCTCTCGACGTATTCGAGTGGTCGAAGGAGAACGGCGGAAACGTCAACCAGTACGCCTACCATGAATACGCCTGTCAGCTGTGGAACATCACTCCCGTTCGTCCTCAGCTCACGGCGGGACAGAGCTACTACATCAGGGACGCATTCAGCGGCAATTATGTCACTCTCGGTCAGAACAACGCTCTTGTCGCAAAGGCGGGAGTGACCAAGCCGACAAGGTGGATACTCTATCAGAACGGCGACGATACCAACTCCTTCGGCGACGCAGACTTCCACTGGAACACATTCCTTCCCGTGCTCGTTGCCGTGGAGAAAAACAGTGCCGATGACGGAGCTCCGATCGGGTTGATGAGTGTCAACAGCAGCAGCTACGCGGCTCTGAAATCCATAGCCAACAAGGACGGCACGTACACGATACTCACATCCTCGTCAGACTACGAGTCGTGCTATTACTGCGAATTTACGACCGATACACAGGCTGACATCGTACAGAAGAAGTACGACCCGAAGGACGCGGATCACACAAGGTTCATTCTTGAACCCGTTTCCGCTTCCTCTGTCAGGGAGATGGGCGACATCAACGCAGACGGAAGTGTTAATGTGGCAGACCTCGTACTGCTCCAGAAGTATCTGCTCGGTGCGGAAAAGGAGCTTCCTGACTGGCAGGCAGGCGACCTCGTCAAGGACGGCTCGCTCGATATGTTCGACCTCGTACAGCTCCGCCGACTGCTTTTAGGACTTGATAACGAAAACCCTGTAACATCGGACTGATAACACAGAAAAGGCGTACCAATCGGTACGCCTTTATTAATGCCGCGCGGAAATCACTTCCGCCTCAGAACAATTTGTGCGCGAAATACGGGGTTCGGGGAACAGTGTTCCCCGACAGGGTCTGGGGCGGAGCCCCAGCGGATTGTCAAGGCAGAGCCTTGACCAGAGTCCGGAGACAGCGTCTCAGATTATTCCTGAGCAAGTATCTCCTTGTAGAATTCGGAGTAGTCCGTCCTGCCCTGCTTTGTGAACTCGATCGCTGTTCTCGGGTGCTGGTTGAGCAGACCTGTCATCAGGTACTGGAAATCAAAGCCCCACACAGCTCCCTGCTCGCGGATAGCGGGCATATGCTTCTCGATGAACTGGATAACGGGGTATACGTTGTACTTCGGGTTCTTGAGGAAGCCCAGCAGGAGCTCCATTGCGCAGTTGCCCGCGCCTCTGCCCATGCCTGCGTATGTCGCGTCGAGCCAGTCAACGCCGTCGCCTACAGCCTCGATAGTGTTCGCGAATGCGAGCTGCTGGTTGTTGTGGGCGTGCATACCGAGCTTCTTGCCGTACTTCTCTGCGACCTCGCCGTACAGGTTGGCGATACGCGCTATCTGCTCGGGGTAGAGCGCACCGAAGCTGTCCACGATGTAGAACACGTCAACGGGCGACTTGCCGAGGAGCTCCAGTGCGACCTTGACGTCGGTCTCCTGAGCGTTCGAGATAGCCATAATGTTGCAGCTTACCTCGTAGCCCTTGCTCTTTGCGTCCTCGATCATATCAACAGCCGTGGGGATCTGGTGGAGGTAGGTAGCCACGCGGATGAGGTCAACGGGGCTCTCGCTGCGGTCGTGTATATCGTTCTTGTAGTTGCAGCGTCCGACGTCAGCCATTACCGCGATCTTGAGGTCAGTGTTGTTCTCGCCGACGATCGACCTGATGTAGTCGTCGTCGCAGAACTTGCACGGACCGAACTTGCTCTCGTCAAACATTTCTCTGTCGCCCTTGTAGCCGAACTCCATATAATCAACGCCTGCGCGGAGGTTGGCGTTATACAGTGCCTTCACGAAATCGTCGCTGAAGCGGAACTCGTTCACGAGACCGCCGTCGCGGAGAGTAGCATCAATGACCTTGATATCGGGTCTGTAATCCATAAGCTTGGAAATTTCTTTCATATCTTCAAGTCCTTTCGCACTTTATACTTTTACGCTTTTAAGCTTTTATGCATTAAACTGTTGCTTGCTTTTTATAGTATAGCACACTCGTCTCCGTTTGTCAAACATTTCGGAGATATTTTTTTATTTTTACCAATTCCTCACCAGCGTGCAGACAGCAAAATGCGGCGCCACAGTGTGAAGCCGCATAATGAGGGATGATTAAGAAGATTTCATATTCAAGCCCGCTGCCGAACCCACGGGACTTCCGAGACATAAGCCTCACTTTGTTCTGTTAATATAATATCACTTTCCTGTAATTTTTACAACTCATAAAATGTAGAATTGGTGGATATTTTGAAAGGATTTTCAAAATTTGTCTTTACACGACTTTTCCGCCTTGCTACGTGCTTATCTGCCAAAAGAAAAACAGCCGTGTACCCAAAAAACACGGCTGAATTCTGATTTGTCCCTACCCTTACATTATAAAGTTCGGAATCATTATAAACCTGCTGCCGCTGAAGTGCAGTCAGCGGCAGCAGTTATAACCTGAAGGTTTCGGAGCTGCGCCCCTTTTTGCTTGTGATTATGCGAACTTCCAGTAATCGAATTCGCAGTCGCCGCTAAATACCATATAGATATCCTTAACGCCTGATACGTCATTCGCTACTGCTGCGAGTTCGTTCTCGCTGCCGTTGAGCTCGCCGTATCCGATGCAGGTGCCTGATGCAGAACCTACACAGAACTTAACTGTAGCGTTGCCGCTGCCCTTAACTGTGATAGAAGAAACGCCCTTGCTGAGGTCAACGCCGCTGACCTTGATCCATTCGCCCTTCTTACCCTTGACAGTTGTATTGCCGACACCGCTTACGCTGATGTTCTTGGACTGGTTGGACATTGTCTCAGCCTGTACAGTCTCATAGGGATCGAGGTTCTCGATCTGGCTTACGCCGTTCTGTGAACCGTTGCACGTGATCTTGCCGTTGTTGAGAGTTGCCTTATCGATACAAGGAGATCTGTAGTTAAGACCCTTGCCGCCGTTAACGCCCATGTTCATCTCAAGACGGCGTGAGTGGTAAAGTACGTAGTAGCTGCCCTTGAACTCGATGATAGAGTGGTGGTTGTTACCGCCGTTATCGAGTCTCTGTGTACCTGTGTTCTTGAATACAACACCCTGATACTTGTATCCGCCGAGAGGATTGGTTGATGTCATGTAACCGATATCAGCGCTGCTGAACGAATTGCCGTTTACGCTTGCGCCGCCGGGAACATTCCAGTTATGGCAGAATGAATAGTACCATGTATTGCCTATCTTGATCATGCTGGAGTCCTCGAAGAGGTAAGGTGTGCCGGGATCGAAAGGTGTACCCTTGATGGAGATCATATCATCGCCGAGCTGAACGATACGTCCCTGCTTTGTCTCAGCAGCCTGTCCTGACGGAACGCCGCCGCCGTATGCCATGATAGCTGTATCTGTATCGGGATCGTAGTAAACGCCGGGATCGAAGAGCCATACTACGTTGCTGTTAGGTGTGTTTCTTGAAATGAGCTCGTGACCGAGAGGATCCTTTACATTCTTGGTGAATGTCGGGTCATCGGCTGTGATAACACCGATGCCTGAACCGTTGTTTGCGAAGTAGAGGAAGAACTTATCCTGTCCGTTTATCTTCTTCCAAGCAGCGTCGGGAGCCCACGCATTGTTAGCCCACTTTGCGATAGGAGTACCGCTTACTCTTGTCTTTGCAACAGGGATCTGACCGTGGTCAGTCCAGTTTACGAGGTCTGCGGATGATAAGCAGTTAATGTAGCCTGATGAATAATCGTTTTCGATCATCTGACCGTTCTTGTATGCGAACTCGTCAGCTGTTGTGTAAACGTAGAGTCTGCCGTCATATACGAGCCAGCCGGGGTCAGCACCGAAGCGCTGTGTGTAAAGCGGGTTGTTCTCGCCCTGCTTCTTCCAGCTCTCTGCGAGTGAAACGCCGCTGAACTTAGTCTCATATGTTGAAGGATCAAGCTCGGGAACAGCAGGCTTGTTGTTCGGGAACTCCTTGATCTTGCCAAGAACGAACTCCTGGAGGAGAACGAGGTCGTTCATCTCTGCCTTGCCGCTCTGGTCAACGTCTGCGTTCTTCATAGCCTGTGAATCCTTGAGTGTGCCTATGAGCACCTGACGAGCACCGATGAGGTCGAATGCTGTGATAGCATTGTCGAAGTCAACGTCGCCGAGTATCTTTGTCTTAACTACGGGCTGGGGAACATCGGGAGTTCCTGCACCGGGTATCTTAGTGCCCTTAACTGCGCCTACAGCGTAGTCAACGTAGAAATCGTTTGTGGAATCGTCGTTTGTCTCAACGTAGATCTGGAAAGAAGAGCCGCCTGCGGGGAGTGTATAAGATGTGTTAGCAAGCTGTATCCACTCGCCTGCGGGAGCAACACCGCTTGCAATCTCGTCGTAATGAGTCTCGCCGTCAGAACCTTCATACTGAAGTGAGAACTTGAAGCCTGTTGTGTCGCCTACCTTAGACATAGCATTTACGGAGAAGCTGTATGTCTCGCCAGCCTTGAATGCAGGGCTGAGTGAGAGTGAAGCACCGTTCCATGATGCTGTTCTGTCGGAGCAATAGATAGCGTTGCTACTCTCGTAGCCGCCGCTTGCCTTAGCAACTGAAGCGCCGCCTCTGCCTGACCAGCTCTCTGTGCCTTCCTCGAATGTGTTCTCGAAGTAGTAGCCTCTATCATCGGGATCGTACGAGGGAGGAGTATAGCTTCCGCCGCCGGGGCCTGTATACGGGATACCTGTGCCCCACTCGCTCTGCGGGAGGAGCTGCTGGAGTGCTGTATAAGCAGCCTTGGGCTGATTGTTCTTATCATAGAGGAGCGCGTCGCTTCCTGCGCTGAGCCATGAGTTAGCGTCATTGGGTCCCCAGATCTGAACGAGAGTTACGTTAGGACCGTTGGGGTGGTTCTTGTTCCAGTCAACAGCGTGCTGGAAGATAGCGCAGTATTTCTTAGCCTGATCCTGAGCCGAGAACTTACCGCTCTCAACACTGATATCGAGCTCTGTTACCTGAACGTCGATGCCGAGAGCAAGGTACTTATCCATAGCTGCGAGGTAGGAGTCTGTTGAACCCCATGCGTTTGTAGCAGCAGCGCTGATATGCGACTGCATTCCCATACCGTCGAGGTAGCCTGCCTCAGCACAGGGCTTGAGGATAGTATTGATGATGAGGTTCTGCTTATCGTTAGCGAACTCATTATAGTCGTTGTAGTAGAGCTTACAGCCCGTAGGAGCATACTGTCTTGCATACTTGAATGCGAGCTTGACCCAAGAGTTATCGCCGTAAACGGATACCCACTTGGACTGTCCGTTGCCTGTACCGCCCTGACGGATACCGTTAGATGAACCGTCGGCGATTACCTCGTTACATACGTCATATGCGTAGATGTCAAGGTTAGGATACTGATCCTTGTAAGCAGCGAATATATTCTTGATGTAGCTCTCGAGACGTGTCTCCATCTGAGACTTGCTGCACCAGTTGCCGTTGCTCTGGAAGAACCACGTAGGTGACTGGCTGTGCCATGCGAGAGTATGTCCGCGGAAGCCGAGACCGTTCTTCTGAGCAAAGTCGCAGATAGCAGCACAGTTGTTGAGCGTAACCTTGATATTGTTATCTGTCGAGCCGTTCTGAACGAGTGTAGCATCGGGCTTTGTCTCGTTCTCGCACTCTACAGCGTTGTAGTCCTTGAGGAAGTTGCCTGTGATACCGCTGTTGTTAACAGTACCTCTGTTGAGGATGTTACCTACGCGGAAATAATTGCCGAACTCGTCCTTGAGGGACTTGTCTGACTGAGCTGCGAGAGCGTCAGCAGTGGACTTCTTTGTTGTGATAGTGAAATCATCGAAGAGGAAGTCGTTTGTGCTGTCTGTTGTGAGCGTGAGCTCATACTCGCAGGTGTCCTTGGGAGCCTTGAACGAATCAGCGATCTCTGTCCACTCGCCTGCCTTGGCATTAACGCTTGCAAGCTCGACAGTTGTGGACTTCTCTGTGTTGTTCATGTCAACATAGCGGAGAGTAAGGTGGAAGGTCTCGTCAGTCTCGCTGTAAACGTTGATGGAGTAGTTGTACTTAACTCCGCCGAACAGATACAGACCCTTTGTGGACTGAGCGCCCTCGGAAGCGTCCTTACGATTCGTCATGGACATACATCTTGTTCCGCCTATACCAGCGCCCTCAACGGGAACGATGTTGTTGGCGGGATCGGTGCCGTGCCAGCCGTCGTAGCTTACGTCGAAGCTGTCGTAGGTGACCTCAGCAGCCTGTGTTGCAGTCATGAGCTGCGGCATTGAAGCAAATGTTGTTGTGAAACAAGCCGCGGCAGTCACAGCTGCGTACAGTTTTTTCCTGTTCATAGAAAGATCATCTCCTCATTTCCTTAGATTTGGGTTACCCCTACTTATTCATTTTATCTCATTATACACTGTTCACGAATCGTTCACAACCCACATTTTGCAGATAAGGTGGAAAAAACGAATGAAAAAGCGTACAAATTATGTAAAAGTTGTATTGTTTTACTCATTCATTGTATATACAATTCCGGAGTTGTATTGTGCTTCACATCTCCCAACTACATTTAATATAGGGTATTGACTTTTGTGAAAATTTGTTATATAATGTTTCCATAGCGGTAAACCGCTCTGACAATTGTATTATAAATGTACTTATTTTAAGGAGGATGAAAAATGGCAGGACAGGGAATGGGCGAATACTGCGTAGACATCGTTATGTGTATCGACGCTACGGGCAGTATGGCTCCTATCATCGACGAGGTAAAGAAAAACGCAATCTCTTTCTATGAGAAGTTCATCGAATCTATGGAGGAGAACGATAAAGAAGTAGAGACTCTCAGGATAAAGGTCATCGCCTTCAGAGACTACGGCTGCGATCAGGACCCGATGGTAGAGTCCGATTTCTTCAAGCTTCCCGACCAGAACGACGACTTCCGCAGATTCGTTGACAATATAGAGGCTAAGGGCGGCGGAGATATCCCCGAGAACGCTCTCGAGGCTATCGCTCTCGCACTCAAGTCCGACTGGACAACAGACGGCTCGAAGCGCCGCCACGTTATACTCGTGTTCTCGGACGCTCCCGCTCTTCCGCTCGGTGCAAGAGCAGGCTCGTCGGGCTATCCCTCGGGTATGCCCGCTGATATCGCTCAGCTCGGCGCATGGTGGGAGGCTACCGACCAGACCCTCGGCAGCAACTATCAGGCTAAGGCAGGACGTCTCGTTGCGTTCGTGCCCAATGCAGAGCCGTGGACAGAGCTTCAGGCGTGGAACAGGTACTGGCCTGCATTCTCGCCCGCGGGAACAGGTCTGCCCGACGTAGACATTCAGTCGGCTATCGACCTCGTTGTAGGCTCATTCTGAACAACAAAACCATATACGAGCGGTGCAGAGCATTTCTGCTCCGCTCATTTATTTAGGAGGTATAACTATGAATAACGCTATTTTCACCACCGACCGCCTTTCCGTAAGAAGATTCACCCCCGATGACAGCGCCGACCTCGCGGATATACTCTCCGACCCCGAGGTCACCTACTTCGAGCCCTACCCGACCTTCCGCCGCGAGGACTGCGCCGACGAGGCTGTGAAGCTCTCCGAGAGCGAGGAGTTCTACGCTGTAGTGCTCAGGGACAAGGTCATCGGCAAGATATACTTCTCCCGCAAGGGCGCGGGCACGTATGAGATAGGCTACACCTTCGCAAAGGCTTACCAGCGCAAGGGCTACGCCACCGAGAGCATACGCGCATTCTTCGGCTATGCATTCAGCAAGCTCGATGTGCGCCGTATCATCGCCAGCATCGACACCCGCAACGTGAGGTCGTTCAGCCTCGCCGAGAGAGTGGGTATGCGCCGCGAGGCTACACACAGGGAGATATTCCCCCGCAAGGACGACGAGAATGTGTTCAGCGATTTCTACGTTTACGCTATCCTCAGGAGCGAGTTCCTCGATAAGGACTGATCCGGCATCGTGCAGGAGCTGTCCGCAGGTCAAAGGAGACAGAAATGGATATGATATTTATTGCTGCGTTGGCCGTGTTCGCACTCCTCGGAGCGGTGATGTTCTTCGTCCCCGAAAAATGCACAAGAGCCGATAAGCGTGACGACCCCAAGGCTGTTGCTCAGGTAAGATACGGCGGTATCGTTTTTATGATTGCCGCTGTCTGCGCGGCTCTGCTCGCACTGAAATACACACTATGGTAACAACGAGGTGAACAATATGGTTTTGACTGTTTACAGACAGGCTTCAAAGGAGCGTCCCGACGGGACGATAGTATATAAAGGCGAGGACGCACTCCCCTATGCTGACGGTCAGCTCGTGATGGTCGCGGACGGTCTCGGCGGAGCTGCCGCGATACGCCACAGCTCGATAAAGCCCGAGCTCTTCGACGAGGACAGGCTCGCCGATACACTGTTCGGGGGCGTGTTCGACGACTATTCCTCCCCCGCCCTGCTCGACTATGTAAAGAAGTCGTTTGCTGAGCTGCGCTCGGTAAAGGACTGCTACACCGACAACGTCAACAACATCAAGAAAAGCGGCTATTTCGCGTCACGTATCGTGACGGCGATAGTCCTGCGCGAGCTCCTTTACAACGAAAGCGTTGCCGCTAAGAGCATCTTCCCCGCCCTTGAGCGCGAGTGCTCGCAGGAAAAGCGCGATGAGCTCGTCGCGAAGCTGGGTAAGCACTTCACTTCGCTGATAGCGGAGAAGCTCCGCGAGATAGCCAAAAACGCCAACATCTTCTACGAGTCGTCATATGCGGGACTGTCCCTGCTCGGCACGACCCTCACCGCCATGCTCTACCGCGAGCTCGGCAGCGATACGGAAGTGATACTCCTCACGGCAGGCGATTCGCGCCCCTATGTATGGACGGAGAAGGACGGTCTGTGCCAGCTCACCCGCGACGAGGAGCGTCCCGACGGCGGTATGACCAACTACATCAAGGTCAGCGACGACGAGGAGTTCACGATAAACAGCCGATATATGAAGTTCCCGCGCCCGTGCGTGATATTCGCGGCGTCCGACGGCTGCTTCGATTCGGGCAGGTTCCTCTCGCCGCTCGCGTTTGAGAGGACGCTGCTCACGACCGCTCTCGAAGCTGATTCACCCGAGGATATGGGCGCACGTCTGCACGATTTCTTCGCCGAGAACGGCAGACACGACGACAGCTCCACGATAGCGATGAAGCTCTCTGGATATTCGGGCTTTGACGAGTTCAAGCGCGCCGCAGAGCGCCGCCTCGCCGAGACGGACAGGCTCTACACCTCGCAGCTGACGGGTCTGCTCGACGAGGACTACATCGGCGAGTACGAGCGCAGTATGGGCGGGGCTCCCGACGAGCTGTCGCTGCTCACGGCTGAGCTTAAAAGCAATGAAAACGTCCGCGCCTACTGCGAGAACACGGTAAAGGACGAGGCAGAGGAGCTCACCGAGAGCGACAGCGGCGTCAGAAATGCCGCGGGGCTCTGCGCCTCGGCACGCAGCGAGGTGAAGAGGCTCGCGGCGGATATAGCTGCGGACGAGTCCGACAGCGGCGACCTCGGCGGAATGGTCGAGGCGGTGAACGGCTTCAATGCAGCAAAGGAGACGTATGAGTCAATGCGCGCGGAGAAGTTCGCGGCAAACCTCAAATCCGCCGCCGACCGCTACTGGTCTGACAACGCCGCCGCTCTGATAACCGACATAAAAGAGGGCAGGAGCACCCTTCCCGCGGCTCTTGCGGCTGAGATAAAGTCCGCCGCCGACGCCCTCAGCGAGAAGCTCGCAAATCTCGGCAGCAATGCCGAGAAGCAGAAGGCGCTCTTTGACAGCTATGATGCGACATACACGAAATACCTCGGAGGTGAGGACGAATGAAGTTCCACGGATACGAGCTCGTCACCGACTGGAAGAACAGCCAGTGCGGTCAGACGGCAGCCGCTACAAGGGCAGGCAAGAAATACTTCCTCAAAAAGTACCAGACTCCCGTTGCGCCGATAAATAACGGCACTCTCGACGCCAAGACCTTCGCGCACAACGAGAAGCTCTTCAACGACTTCGTTGACACCCGAAAGCGCGTGAATCAGGCGATACGCACCATTGCGGGCTCGGGCGGAAACATCGTTATCCCCTGTGACGAGTTCATCGAGGGCAACCAGTATGTCGAGGCAGCCGAGTTCGTGAACGGCGCTATCGACGACGACGAAACGGAGGGCGTCCTCGCGAGCCTGTCCGTAGACGTAAAGAAGCTCCTTATGCAGACCGCCGCGGGAGCTCTCTTCAGCGTGCACAGCAAGGGCATAATCCACAGCGACCTCAAGCTCAAAAACGTGCTGCTCGTCCGCAATACCACGGGAAATTACGTAGCCAAGCTCATCGACTTCGACAGCAGCTACTTCGTTGACGAGAAGCCAGACGAGATAGTCGGCACGATAGACTACTACTCCCCCGAGCTCGGCGAGTACGCCGACAGCGAGGACGACCGCGAGGAGATAGGCAAGAAGATAACCGAAAAATCGGACATTTTCTCCCTCGGTCTCATATTCCACTACTACCTCGCGGGAGCTCTCCCCGAGCCGATAAACCTCACGGACAAGCTTAAAAAGCGTCAGGAAAAGGGCAAGGTCATCTACTGCTGGATAGCACTCAACAGCGGCTGCGAGCTCAAGCTCAGCCCGCTGATAAAGAGCCCGAAGTACGCCTCGCTGATACGCGATATGCTCCAGAAAGACCCCGCCCTCAGACCCTCCTCCTCCGACGTGCTGAAGCGTCTGCGCGAGGCTGAGCCCGTCATCGAGGAGCCGTGGCCCGAGCACAGCATTGTCCTCGACAGGGACAAGCTTGAGGCGGCTGACATCGCGGGACTGAAAAAGGTCACAGCCGACGGCGAAAAGGCTTACGAGCTCATATACTGCGACGGCACGAAAAAGCCCGTCACCAAGGACGAGCTCTACTCAATGGGACTGCTCAAGGTCACTGCTCCCAAGGGCTTCTGTACGCCGTGGGACGAGCACGGGCTCGTGTTCGACATCGACAAGATAAAGAGCCGCGGCTTCATTTCCTGCGAGCAGAAGATAATGGCGGGCATCAAGGGCTATCAGTTCTACCGCAGCGACTCGAACTCGATGTTCTTCAAGCCCGAGACCCTTCTCGCGATGAAGTACGCAAACAAGGCAGACGGTACAGCTGCTCCCGCTCCTGCGGCGGAGGCACCTGCTCCCGCACCGACAATGGCAGAGGTCAAGCCCGCGGAGGCTCCTGCTGTTGCCGAGGATAAGCCCGCAGAGACTGCTCCCGCAGGCTCATTCGCCGCACCGTGGGAAGAGCACGCTATCGCCTTCGACGAGGACGCGATAAAGGCAAAGGGCTACGTGCGCTCCGAGAGGGCTGCCCTCGGCGGCGTGAACGGCTACAACTTCTACACAGCCGACGGCGCGTGCAGGTTCATACGCCCTGAAATGGCTGTGATACAGAAACTTGCAAGAAAGGTATGATACATCGGTATGAGCTGGATTTGTCCGATGTGCTCGACAGCAAACGACGACAGTGACGAGACCTGTATGGTCTGCGACGCGGTGAGGGATATGAAATTCACCGTCGAAGCCACTCCCGAGCAGCATTACAAGGACGGGCTCGCCGCTCGTGAGGCGGGCGATGAGTCACTCGCGGTGCAGAACTTCCTCGCCGCCGCGGAAAAGGGCTATGCTCCCGCGGAAAATGAGTACGGTAGCTGTCTCTACAGCGGCAAGTGCGTGGAGCGCGACCTCTCCGCCGCGTTCGGCTACTTTCAGCGTGCCGCCGCCCGCGGGTACTCGAAGGCGCAGTACAACCTCGCGTGCTGCTACCTCTACGGACACGGCACGGAGGTCAACAACGAGCTCGCGGTAAAGTACCTCGCTATGGCGTCCGCGCGCGGGCACGCTCAGGCGAAGTACCTGCTCGGCACGTGCTACTACTATGGCAAGGGCGTCGAGCAGAACTACTTCACGGCGTTCAGCTTCTATTCGGCTGCCGCTTCCGCGGGAATTGCCGCCGCGCAGTACAATATGGGCTTCTGCTGTGAGAACGGCATAGGCACAAAGCGCGATTTTTCGCAGGCTTTCGACTGCTACTCCCTCGCCTCGGCAAAGGGCAACAGCGCCGCGCTCAACGCGATGGGCAACTGCTACTTCTACGGCACGGGCACGGAAAAGAACGTGTCGAAGGCGGCGGAGTATTACCGCAGGGCAGCGGATAAGGGCTATGCCTCGGCGCAGTACAACCTCGGGGTGTGCTACGAGAAGGGCTACGGAGTGACCGCCAACCTCTCGACCGCAAAGGCGTGGTACAAGCGTGCCGCCGACGGCAAGAACGCAGGTGCGGCGGAGGCGCTGAAAAGGCTTTCAAAAATGACGTGACGAGAACTCAGAACTCAGAGCTCAGTCTGTAGGGACGACCATTAGTCGTCCATGCCATTTATAACAACTTGCTGAAACAAATTGTAGGGGCGGATATTATCCGCCCGTAATCATATGAACAATCCGACGGGCGCACGGAATGCGCCCCTACAAGCAGTGATACAAGGAGGTCAGAATGAACGCACTCGTAATGAATTGCAGTCCCGTCCGAGACGGCGCTACTGCCGAAATTGTACGTATCACAGCCGCGGAGCTCGCGAAAAGCTCCGACGTGAAAACGATTTGCATCGACGATTACAGCTTCGCCTTCTGTAAGGGCTGTCGGAGCTGCCACAGCACAGCGGTCTGCGTGATGAACGACGATATCCCGCGCATTATAGCCGAATTCGAGCGTGCGGACATCATCGTCGCGGTCTCGCCGTCCTACTGGGCAGATATCCCCGGACAGTTCAAGGCTTTCATCGACAGGTTTACTCCGTGGTGCAATACCCACGAGCCTCACGCCTCCATAAGCCGCGGAAAGAAAGGCTTCGTCATCGCACAGCGCACGGGTCCGAGCATGAAGGAGTGCGAGCGGGTCATCAGCTCCATCGAGCACTTCTACGGTCACCTCGAAATCGAGTGCCGCGGACATCTGGGGCTGTGCTCCGTCGAGTGCAGGGACGACGTGCTCCCGCACAGGGAGGAGATAGAGGCTTTCTGCCGAGACTGCATATTTGCCGAGCTTTGATATTGCTCATTTGTCATATTTGATGATGTATATGAGCTTCCATTTGGCAGTTATGACGAAAATGACTCCCCAAATAATTTTTTCTTGACTTTTGGTACACATTATAGTATAATAAATTAGTCGCAGGTCTCTCCCGCGAATAAAATGGCGGCATAGCTCAGTTGGCTAGAGTACTCGGTTCATACCCGATTGGTCGTTGGTTCAAATCCTACTGCCGCTACCAGAAAAAGCGTTATCTCCAAGATAACGCTTTTATCGGCCCGTTGGTCAAGAGGTTAAGACATCGCCCTTTCACGGCGGAATCATGGGTTCAATTCCCGTACGGGTCACCATTAATTGGTTACTGCAAATGGCTGATTTAAGCCATTTGCAGTTTTTTATTATTTTAACCAACTACCCGTAACCACTTACTGACCACTTATTACCACTTTTAACTATTTTCAGGTGTGCCGCAGAGTTTTGGCTCTGCGGTCATTTTTATGTCCCGAACTGCTCACCGCCGCGGTTCTGAACGTCATATTTCACACACTCCGCAGGCTGATGAGCGAACTTCAGAGCGTTGGTGATTGCCTCGCAGTTGCGAGCCCTCGCCTCTTGGAACATATGGGAATACAGGTTCAGAGTTGTTCCTACGACGCTGTGGCCCATATCAGCCGAGACCGCAACCACGTCCACTCCCTCGAATATAAGCAGACTCGCGTGAAGATGCCGCAGGGAGTGGATATTCTTGAAGGGCACTCCCACACGTCCGCAGTAGCCCTTCAGCCACTCGAACGGCGTCTGCGGATTCATAGGCTCGCCGTTCCACTTCGTGAACAGTCTGTCGTTCTCCACCCACTTTGTCCCGAGTCGTCGTGCCTCGATGGTCTGCTCCGTTCTGAACCGCCTCAGCAGGTCCATTATTATCTCGGGCATCTTCGATACACGCTTGGAGCTCCGCGTCTTGGTAGTGTCAGTGTAGATACCCTTCTCTGCGGTGTACTGCGAGGTGCGTCTGACATGGATGAGGTCATTTTCAAAGTCGATGTCCTTCCATTCCAGTCCCAGCATTTCGCTTCGACGGAATCCGCTGTATATCGCAAGCATAAGGTACAGCTGATACTTCATCGGCTCATTGTCCAGATTGGCGAACAGCGTCCTCACCTCGTCCAGCGTGAATATCTCCTTTTCGAGCTGCTCCTGCTTCGGTACGAACACTCGTCTGCACGGATTGTCGCTCAGCATACCCATTCGTATCGCGTATGTAAACACGTCGCTGATGAAGCTCAGGTGGTGGACCGCTGTCTTGCGCGAGAGCGGTTTGCCTGTGGTCTCATTCCTGCCGTTTATCATCATGTCGGTGATGAAACGCTGAATGTCGCGCGCAGTCAACTTGTCCATACGCTTGTGTCCCAGTGCAGGATATACACGCTTGGTGAGCTGTTTCATTCTTGCGTAGGAAGTCGGTCTGAGGTTGATCTTCGCATACTCCTCGAACCACTGCTCCGCAAATCGCTGGAACTTTATCGCCGAGGTTATCTGTCCCCTCATGCACTCTTCCTCAAACAGCACCGCCATTTTGTTGACTTCCCTCTCTATCTGCCGCGGAGTCATTCCGGGCTCGGGATAATAGCTCCTGTACTG
>JAFXXD010000024.1 GCA_017542475.1 Ruminococcus sp.
AAGCTCATTTTGCCCTAAAGGGCAAAACAAAGCGCAAGAAAAATCATAAAAGCTATTATTATTCTTGCACTTTGACAACTCAAAAATGCCTTTTAAAAGCTGTATATAGGTATTTTTGAGTTGTTGAGCAGACATTAATTAGATTGTATCCAATAACCGTGTTTTGACGGTACATAAGGAGGTTCATAATATGAAATGTTTATCATGCGGCTTTGAGCTCGACGATGACGCCGTTTTTTGCAGTCAGTGCGGCAAGAAAATTGAGCTGCCCGTCAAGGAGGCTGCCGATACCGTCTCGGAGGTTGTTTCCGACGTGAAGGAGGACTTCGCGGAGGTCGTGTCCGAGCCTGTTGAAGCTGTTGAAAATATAGCAGACAAGGCTGAGGATAAGATAGAGGCTGTGGTTGACGGTATCAGGGACAGCTTCGCGGACAAGCCCGTTTCCGACGCCGTTTTCAATGACTCTAACGACACCGTCGCCGCTATCGACGAGGTGCTCGAGGCTCTCAACTCCCAGCCCGAGGCTGCGGAGAATGCGGTCGAGACTGCCGCCGAGGATATAAAGGACAAGGCGGAGAGCTTCACCGATAATGTTAAGGATAAGGCTGAAGAAGCCGTTTCCGACGTGAAGGAAAAGGCTGATGAGGTCGTTTCCGACGCGAAGGACAAGGTCGAAGAGGTAAAGGAGGAGATAGCTCCCGAGCCTGTTCCCGAGGTAAAGCCGCTCAAAAAGCTCGAGAAGCCGCAGTATGAGGCTCCGGTTGAGAACGTCGCGGCTGCTTCCGCTGCTCCGCTCTACACTCAGAGCGCGATAGGCGGCGATGCTCCGCAGCAGGGGATTGCTCCGCAGTATTCGCAGCAGCAGTATGCTCCCTATAATGAGCAGTATGCGGCTCCCGCTGCCGAGGAGACAGAGCCCGAGGCTCCCGCAAAGGTGGGCGCTCTGCGTATCTCGTTCGCGGGCTTCATCGCTATCATCACGATAATCTTCCTCACGCTCGTGAGCCTGCTCTTCTGTCTGAGGCTCGGAGGCTCGGGCGATGTGCTCAGGAAGCGCACCGAGAATATGAACATCAATACCGTCCTCGACGCCGACCTCGGCAAGCGCTCGCTCTCCGATACTATCTATAACGAGTCGGGGATCGGCACTGCTACGGACTGGCAGGTCAGCCAGTCGGATTTCAGGGCTTACCTCGCAAAGACGAATCTTCTTGAGTATACGGGCTCTTTCGTCAAGGGCTACGCCGACTACTTCATCGAGGGCGATATCGCAGATCCGTCCGTGAATGCGAACGATATGGCTGAGTTCTTCATTCAGAACTCCGATGTTGCTGACGAGAGCTTCGACTATCAGCTCAGAACGTCAGATTACAATAAGATACGCACCACACTTGAGCTCAAGGACACTGCTGACAACTTCTCCATCGAGAAGTGGAGCAAGAAGGCACACTTCGACCTCGCTAACCTCAACTTCGTGTTCTCGTATGTGACGCTCGGCATTATCCTTGGTCTCGTCATAGTGCTGCTCGTCTGGATAGCGGTCATCGTTGACGGCAGAGGCAAGCACATCGTCGGTATGTACGGCAGTGTATTCTCGTGCAGCGGCGGTATCGTCTTTGTTGTCGGACTTGCGGCTGTCGCAGGTACGGCTATCGCTCACATAGTTACAGGCTGGTTCATCTTCTACCTCTGCGCGGCTCTGCTCCTGCCGTTCGGTGTTCTTGCACTCGGTGTGGGCGCGGTCGAGCTGCTGCTCGGATTCATCTTCAAGCGCATAAGACGCGGTATCAAGAATTCCGACAAGAGGAACAAGGCTGTTGAAAAGGCGCTTATGGGCGTTTGAACTACATAAAAAAGGACGGCGCTGCCGTCCTTTTTTGGTCGTAGAAAAATGTGTAGGGGTCGATGCCTATATCGACCCGTCAAAACGACAAGGGCTGATGTGGGCATCAGCCCCTACACCAATCTAACCGTAGGGGCGAGTTCCGCTCGCCCGTCTGTTTCCGAGGTCGTTCGGGCGCACGGAATGCGCCCCTACATATTCTTGTATGTGTAGGGACGACCATTGGTCGTCCGTTGATTAACTGCACGTTCGCGGACGCCCAAAGGGCGCCCCTACAAATCGTGTCAGGTGGTTTTTCACATATTGGCGGGCGGATAATATCCGCCACTACAAAGAAAAGCAGGCTTTTGAAGCCTGCTTTTTTTTGCTTATTCTTCGTTCTTCTTTTCCTTCTTGTCTTTCTTGTCTTTGCTCTCGCTGCCCTTCCACCATGACCATGTTACAGGTGCTACGAAGAGCGATGAGTAAGTACCCGAGATAAGACCTGCCATAAGCGGTACAGAGAAGCTGAGAAGCGAATTGTAGCCGCTTACGAGAACTACTATCGTTACTACCAGCATTGTGCCGATAGTCGTGATAGATGTTCTTATCGAACGTGTGAGAGACTGCGAGCAGCCCGTATTGATGAGCTCGCTGAGCGAAGCCTTGGGCATGAGCGTTCTGTTCTCACGGATTCTGTCGTAGATTACGATAGTGTTGTTGATCGAGTAACCGAGTATCGTGAGGATTACCGCTACGATGTTAGAGTTGAACTCGAAGCCGCATATAATTGATACCGCAAGGGCAACCAGTATATCGTGGCAGAGTGCGAATATCGAGCATACACCCGCCGACCAGCCGCCTATCTTGCTGAATCTGATAGCGATGTAGATGATTATGATGACAGCCGCAAATACCATTGCAAGCAGGCACTTCAGCAGGAACTCACGTCCCGATGAAGGGCTGACATCGTTCGAGTCGAAGAGCTCGAGCTCGTTGTCGGGGAATGCCTCGCGGAGCTTTTCGGTCAGCTCGTGCTGTCCGTCTGCGTTGAGACCCTCATTCGATGTGAACGAGACGGTTATCTGGTAGCCGTCGGAATCGAGGCTCTCGCCGCGTCTTACGCTTACGTTTGAGTTAACGAGCTTCTCTACCTCTGCATCGACATCGTCGGTGCTGAGGTCGCCCGTGTAGGAGTAGGTCAGCATTGTGCCGCCCTTGAATTCGATAGCGAACTTTACGCCTCTGATGAGTGCTCCCGCGATGAGTGCGACTACTACGCATACCGCGATGATGAGTATCATTTTCTTCTTTGAACAGAAGTCGTATACCTTTCCTGTCACTACAGGAGCTGTGTTTGTCTTTTTCTTGCTCACTTCTGATCACCTCCGTAAAGCTTTCTGTTTGTCACGAGCTTGGAAAGTGATGTGACCATAAGTCTCGAAGCGAATACTCCGAAGATGAAGTTGCAGATAACGCCTGCGAGGAGCGTGAAGCCGAATGAGTAAACAACGCCCTCGGCTGTTGCGCCGAACATAAAGAATATCGTTCTGTTGAGTATCTTCGAGAAGAAGCTCGAAGGTACGCCGAACGCGCCCATAAGGATTATCGCGATGATAACGTTTGTGATGTTGCCGTCGAGGATAGCTGTGAACGCTCTCTTATAGGCTACGCTGATAGCGGAGTCGAGCGACTTGCCCGAGCGGAGCTCTTCCTTGATGCGCTCGCCTGTGATGATGTTGGCGTCAACGCCCATACCTACGGCGAGGATGATACCTGCGATACCGGGAATAGTCAGCGTCGAGCCGGGCTGGAATCCGAACCAGCCTGTTACAGCCGCGATAGAGCCTGCTACCTGTCCGATAAGAGCTATAACAGCTACGAAGCCGGGGATACGGTAGAGAACTATCATATATACTGCGATGAGTGCGAATGCTATGTAAGCCGCAAGCAGGATAGCGTCGAGCGAGCCCTCACCCATTGTAGGCGAGATGGTCTTGAAGCTCTTGGTCTCTATCTTGAAGGGAAGCGCACCTGAATTGATCTGGTCGGCGAGCTTCTTTGCGCTCTCGCTGGTGAAATTGCCTGTGATGACAGCGTTTCCGTCCGAGATAGCGGAGCTTACCGTAGGAGCGGATATCATCGTGCTGTCCATCCATATCGAGATAGGTGTGGACGAGCCTGCAAGCTCGAGAGTAGCTGCTGCGAACTTGTCCTTGCCCTCGCTGTTGAGCTTGAGGGTAACTACCCACTCGTAGTTGCCTGTAGAATCGGGCTGCTGAGTGTATCCTGCGGACTCGATATCGGAACCGCTTATTACGAGCTCGCCCGAAGGAACAGCGTTGCCGTCCTCGTCGGTAGTGGTATCTGTGCCCTTTCTGAATGTGAGCTCTGCCATTTCACCGAGCTCCTTAACAGCGGCTTCGGGGTCGAAATTGCTCTCGCCCGCCTGCCACGGGAAACGTACTATGATTCTGTCGCTCTTGCCGTCGCTGTAGAGCTCGTTATCGTTGATTCCGAGCGATGCGAGACGAGTCTTGATTACCTCGGTAGCTGCGTCGAGCTGCTCATCGGTAGCGTCGTAGTCGCCCGCAGGAGCGAAGGTAACGTCAACGCCGCCCTTGATGTCGATACCGAGACGGATATCGTCCACGCCCTTTATCACCGTTGTCTTGTTGTCAGCATAGAGATAATCAAATCCTGTGACAGCCGAAACGGCGAACAGCGCGATCAAAGCAACGACGATGAAGAAAGTGGATTTACCTGTCTTTTTCACGGTCATGTGCCTCCTATTACTTATGAACGTCCTGACACTGTTTCACAGCGTCCGACGCCTTGATATTTACACGGAAACAACTTTTCGGGGGCAGCCTGTGACCTCGGTGCGAGTCTCCGCGACAATTACAATTATTGTACTATATTTCAAGAAAAAAGTCAAGTACATTGCAATATAAATGCCCATAATTCTTAAATATGCACAAGTTGAGCCGCTCTCTGTAATGCATTATGCATAATTAAGAGCTGTTAGACTTTAGCTTGCAGGGGCGGCGTTGCGCCGCCCGTCGTGCTAAATACGCAATGCGGGCGCCCAAAGGGCGCCCCTGCAATGGCTGAATGAAATCAATTTGTTTATTGGCGGGACGTCGAGGACGCCGTCCCCTACATAAGCTGCCCGCCGAAAGCAGACTGCACCTTTTGTAAGAAGTGAGCGAGTTTACGAGCGGCAACGAAATTCGGGTTCAAAGGGACTGTGTCCCTTTGCAGGGTTCGGGGCAGAGCCCTTGCAGAATCCAAGGACAGCGTCCTTGGCGGATTCCAAAGGCAGAGCCTTTGGTTATTTGAAGTGCTTCTGTGATATTTTCAGACGGTTCATCGCACGGTTCAGTGCTGCCTGCGTCTCGTAATACTCGCGTATGCTCTGCTTCTGGCGCATCTGCTCCTCCGCACGCTCGCGGGCCTCCTCGGCGCGCTTGATGTCTATCTCCTCGGGCAGCTCGCACGAATCTGCCAGTATTACCGCCCTGTCGGGCATTATCTGTATGAAGCCCTCGGATATCGCGGCATAGTGCCACTCGCCGTCTATCATATATTTCAGCTCGCCTGTCGGGAGCGACGTTACAAGCGGCTCGTGTCCGGGAAGTATTCCGAGAAGTCCGTCTATCGCGGTTATGACAAGGTGCTCAACATCGCCCTTGAAGAATACTCTGTCCGTGGCGATTATCTCAAGGTAGAAGGTCTTTGCCATAGGCTCACTCTCCGTCTCCTATCTGCTTGGCTTTAGCAAGCACGTCGTCCAGTGTTCCCGCCATAAGGAAGGCAGCTTCGGGGTATTTGTCCATTTCGCCCTCGATTATCGCGCGGAAGCCCTCTATCGTGTCCTTGAGCGGCACGTACTTGCCCTTCAGACCCGTGAAGTTCTCGGCTACGTTGAACGGCTGCGATAGGAACTTCTGTATCTTTCTTGCGCGGTATACGGTCTGCTTGTCCTCCTCGCTGAGCTCCTCCATACCGAGGATAGCGATGATGTCCTGTAATTCCTTGTACTTCTGGAGCAGCTCCTGCGTGCGTCTTGCGACGTAGTAGTGGTCCTCGCCGACTATCTCGGGCTCGAGGATACGCGAGTTCGATTCCAGCGGGTCTACTGCGGGATATATGCCCTGCTCGACTATCTTACGCGAGAGAACCGTCGTAGCGTCGAGGTGGGCGAAGGTGATGGCAGGTGCGGGGTCGGTGAGGTCGTCAGCGGGCACGTATACTGCCTGTACCGACGTGATAGAGCCGTTCTTCGTGGAGGTGATACGCTCCTGAAGCTCGCCTACCTCGGTAGCAAGCGTCGGCTGGTAGCCAACGGCTGACGGCATACGTCCGAGCAGAGCCGATACCTCCGAGCCTGCCTGTACGTAGCGGAAGATGTTGTCGATGAAGAGCAGGACGTCCTTGTGCTCGCGATCGCGGAAATACTCCGCCATGGTCAGACCCGTCTGAGCCACTCTCATACGCGAGCCGGGGGGCTCGTTCATCTGACCGAAAACGAGCGTGGTCTTGCTGATAACGCCCGATTCCTGCATCTCGTTCCACAGGTCGTTGCCCTCACGCGAACGCTCGCCGACGCCCGTGAATATCGAGTAGCCGCCGTGCTCGGTCGCGATGTTGCGGATAAGCTCCTGTATGAGGACTGTCTTGCCGACGCCTGCGCCGCCGAAAAGTCCTATTTTACCGCCCTTGGCGTAGGGCGCGATGAGGTCGATGACCTTTATGCCCGTTTCGAGTATCTCGACAACGGGGCTCTGCTCCTGAAACGACGGAGCCTTGCGGTGTATGCCCCACATCTCCTCGGTCTTGACCTCGCCCTGCTTGTCGATGGGCTCGCCGAGGACGTTGAACATACGTCCGAGGGTCTCCTCGCCGACGGGCACCTGTATGCACGAGCCTGTGGCTGTGACCTCCATATTCTTGCTGAGTCCCTCACTCGTGGCGAGCATTATGCAGCGCACGGTGTGGTTGCCCATATGCTGGGCGACCTCCATTACGCGGCGCCTGCCGTCCACCTCGACGGTGAGAGCGTCCCTTATCATCGGGAGCTTTCCCGCGGGGAACTCAACGTCTATAACAGGTCCGATGACCTGTGTTATCTTGCCTTTTTCCATTTTTTTCTCCTTTGTAAGAGAAGATGTTGAATGTGTTTTTGTAGGGACGCGCATTGCGCGTCCGTGGGACACATTTTGTATATTGGCGGGCGGATGATATCCGCCCCTACAGGGTCATTTGTTAAGCGAAGCCGCGCCGCCGCAGACCTCCGTTATCTCCTGAGTTATTGCCGCCTGACGTGCGCGGTTGTACATCAGTGAGAGGTCGTGTATCATTTCCTTGGCGCTGTTCGTGGCGGCGTCCATTGCCGTCATTCGCGACTGCTGCTCGCAGCAGAACGCCTCGACCATTGCGCCGTAGATTATGCCCTTTGCATAGTTCGGGATAAGGTACTCCATTACCTTCTCGGGCGACGGCAGGAATGCCGCCTTCGGCAGCTTCTTCATCGTGCCGTCGGGAGCCTTGCCGAAATGCCTTCTCTCGAACGGCAGCAGGCGAACCGTGCGGGTCTCCTGAAGGTTCGAGTTTATCATATCCGTGTAGAGCACATATACCTCGTCGAGCTCGTGCTGCTCGAACTTTGCTATCACGCGCTCGGCTATCTCCTTGGCGCGGTAGAGAGTCGGGTTCTGCGTGGTGTACAGGAACTCGCCGTCAACTGCCGCATTTCCGCCCGAATTCATACGGCGCTGGAAATACATACGTCCTACCTGTCCGATGACGAAGAGGTAGCAGTTGTCTATATCGGGAGCCTCCGCGAGGGTCTGCTCAGTGTATTTGAGGATATTGTGGTTGTAGCTTCCGCACAGTCCCTTGTCCGCCGTTATGACGATATAGCCCTTCTTGCGCTTCTCGTCGGGTATGTCGGAGCGCCTGTCGAAGAAGAGCTGGCGCGTGTGCGGAGTGTGCTCGAGGACGTTCTCGATGGTCTCCTGTAATTTATAGAAGTAGGGCTCGGTGGAATCGAGCGCCGTTCTCGCCTTTTTCAGCTTTGACGAGGATATGAGATACATCGCGTTGGTTATCTTCAGTATCTGCTGTATGCTCGCTATCCTCTCGCGTATCTCTCTGATATTGGGCATAGACTCACCCCTTACTCCTCGAACGCGGTAACGATGCGCTCGATACGCTCGCCGAGGTCGTCGGTCATGACCTTGTTCTCCTCAATTTCGGAGATGATGTCCTGTCCGTAGGACTCGATGTACGTCATAAGGTCGTTCACGTACTCCCTCAGCTCTGAGAGCGGCGTGTACTCGAACAGCCCGTGCTGTGCCGCGTACAGCAGTATTACCTGCTTATAGTGGGGCATCGGGTTGTAGAGCGGCTGCTTGAGCAGCTCCGTGAGCATACGTCCGTGAGCGAGGAGCTCTGCCGTGGACTGGTCGAGCTCGGACGAGAACTGCGTGAATATCTCCATTTCCTTGAACTGGGCAAGGTCGATACGGAGATTTCCCGCCGCCTTCTTCATAGCCTTGGTCTGAGCTGCACCGCCGACACGCGATACGGAAAGTCCGTAGTTTACGGCGGGGCGCTGTCCCGAATTGAACAGCTCGCTTTCGAGGAATATCTGTCCGTCGGTTATGGAGATCACGTTTGTCGGGATATATGCCGAAATATCGCCCGCAAGTGTCTCGATTATCGGGAGCGCGGTCAGCGAGCCGCCGCCGTGCTCGTCGTCGAGGCGGCTCGAGCGCTCGAGCAGTCTCGAATGGAGGTAGAATACGTCGCCGGGGTAGGCTTCACGTCCCGGGGGACGGTGCAGCAGCAGCGACATCGCGCGGTAGGCTACGGCGTGCTTGGAGAGGTCATCGTACACGATGAGGACGTCCTTGCCCTTCGACATAAAGTATTCAGCCATCGCCGTGCCCGAATAGGGGGCGATATACTGGAAGGGAGCCTGATCGCTCGCAGAGGCGCAGACTACGACCGTATAGGGCATAGCTCCGAACTTCTTGAGCATATTCACTACCTGCGCCACTGTCGAGGACTTCTGTCCGATAGCGACATAGACGCAGATGACGTCCTTGCCCTTCTGATTTATAATGGTATCAATGGCGATAGAGGTCTTGCCCGTCTGTCTGTCGCCGATTATGAGCTCACGCTGTCCTCTGCCTATTGGGAACATCGAGTCGATAGCGAGGATACCCGTCTGGAGCGGCACGCTTACGGGCTTGCGCTCGATAACGCCCGGAGCCTCGCGCTCTATCGGGAAGTAATCGTCAGCGCGGATAGGTCCGAGACCGTCGATAGGTGCCCCGAGCGCGTCAACTACTCTGCCGAGGAGCTCGTCGCTCACACCTATGCCTGCTCTCTTGCCTGTGCGGACTACCGTCGAGCCCTCGGAAAGTCCCGAATCGTCGCCGAGAAGTACGACTCCGACCGACTTTTCCTCAAGGTTCTGAACTATGCCGCGTATGCCCGTCTCGAACTCCACGAGCTCGCCGTACATAACGCCGCTCATGCCGTATACAGTGGCGATACCGTCGCCGAGCCTTGTTACGTAGCCCGTCTCGGTCGCACCGTTCTTGACCTCGAAGTCCCTGACCTCGGTCTTGAGCACGGATATGATGTCGCCCGAGGTGAGCTTCTCCTTGCCGCTCTCGGCGACCTCTGCCGCCTTGGTCTGCATAAGGTCGCGCATTGCGCGGAGGCTCGTGCGGTAGCTGCGGTCGTACTCGACGTCGCCCGCATTGAGGATAAAGCCGCCGATGATGTCGGGGTCTTTGCGGTATTCTATGTCAACGTCGTCCTTAATGAATTTCTCCATTATGAACTTGCGCAGGTCAGCCTGCTGAGACTCGGTAAGCGGCGTCACATAGCGCACTACCGCCTTTATGCTGCCCTGCTTTTCGAGGAGTATCTCCTCGTATTCCTCAAATATCTCGCCGAGCTCGCCTATCGCGCCGTCCCTTACTGCCGTAGACATAAAGCGTTCGAGGCTCGCGGGGAAGAGCTGCTTGATGATATTGTGCTTCTCGTCGTATGTAACGAGGGGATTCGAGAGCGTATCCGCCACGTCGGGACAGGTCTCGATGACCGTTCTTGCGGCATTGATGTCCTCGCGCTGTATGTCGAGGCGGACAAGCTCCTTCACAAGAGCCTTATCTGTATCCTTCATCACTTGTCACCCTCCCTCTCGGAAAGGAACTCATCGACAAGCTTCCTGTTCTTTTCGTCGTCGAGGTTCGCGCCGACCACCTTTGAAGCCGCCTCGATAGCGAGGTCTGCTATCTGCGACTGTGCCTGCTGGAGCACACGTCTGCGCTCGTTCTCGATGGTCTCGCTCGCGGCGCTGACTATCTCGTCAGCCTCCTCGTGCGACTTCTGTATGATATTCGAGCGCTCGGTCTCGGCGTCGTCGTGAGCCTTCATTATGATGCGGCTCGCCTCCTCCTTCGCCTCGCTGATAGTGTCCGAATACTGCTGGCGGAGCGCCTCTGCCTCCTGCTTTGCCTTTTCGGCGTCGTCGATGTCCTTCTGGATCGACTGCGTCCTCTCGTTCATCGCCTTTCTGACGGGCTTGAAGAGGAATATCCTGAGCAGTATGAAGAGTATGAGGACGTTTGCGACCGCCTCAAAAATGCTCCAGAATTCAAATTTAAGCATTGTATGCCCTCCTTATGTGAGTTTTGCTGCGGGTCCTTACTTGCTTCCGAGCATAATGATGATAAGGAGCGCTATAACGAAGCCGTATACAGCGGTAGCCTCTGCGAGCGCACAGCCGATGATGAGCGATGTTCTTATGTCGCCCTTAGCCTCGGGCTGGCGGGCAATGGACTCTGTAGCCTTTGCCGTCGCGATTCCTATGCCTATACCTGCGCCTATGCCCGTGAGTACGGCTACAGCGGCGCCCAGTGCGATGATTCCCATATTACTTTACCTCCGAGTTGTTACTTGCTTCCGAGCATTATGATGATGAGGAGCGCTATAACGAAGCCGTATACAGCGGTAGCCTCCGCGAGCGCACAGCCGATGATGAGCGATGTTCTTATGTCGCCCTTAGCCTCGGGCTGGCGGGCAATGGACTCTGTAGCCTTTGCCGTTGCGATACCTATACCTATTCCTGCGCCTATGCCCGTAAGTACGGCAACAGCGGCGCCCAGTGCGATGATTCCCATATGTATTTACCTCCGTGAAGTTGCGGCTTTTTTAGCCTTTTTCAGTTTTTTTCCGCCGTGTTCCTCTTCCTCCATTGCCTCTGTCATATACAGTGTGGTGAGGAATACGAATATATAAGCTTGGAGAAGTCCGTCAAATATGTCGAAGTAGGCGCTGAATATAACGGGTACTCCGATAGCGGGGACTCCGATGACTGTCGTGAAGGCGAGCTTTATCAGCTCCATTACTACGAATGCGCCGAGGACGTTTCCGAAAAGTCGCATACACAGCGACAGCGGACGCGTGACAAGGTCGAGCACGTTTATCGGGTTGAGGAAGCTCTTCAGCCATTTCAGCGGTCCCTTCTCTATGATGAATGACAGCTGCACGAATATGATGGCTATCCCCGCAAGCGCCGCCGTGACGTTGATGTCCTTCGTCGGCGGTACGAAGCCGAACAAGCCCATAAGGTTCGCAAAGGCTATGTAGATTATCAGCGTTTCGAGGAAGGAAAGGTATTTCCTGCCCTTTTCTCCGAGTATGTCGAGGAAGAGCTTATCCAGCCAGCCGACGATACCCTCGATTATGCACTGCTTGCCCGTGGGCACCTTTTTCAGCCCGTGGGTGAATATTATCGACAGCAGTACGACCACTGCCATTATTATCCACGTTACCACACACGATTCGGCGATGGGTATGTCCAGACCGAACAGATGCAGCGTAAAGGCGGTATGGTTTTCGAGCCCTTCCATCAGCTCTTCTGCCATTATAACACCCTCTTTCATCCTTAAAAATAATAAACGGAGACTGCGTGCGTGCATATCTCCGTTGATAAGTCAGCAATAGCGGTATGCAAAGTCTGTATCGGACCGCATATTCCGATACTTATATAATATAACAAAACTTTAACAAAGTCAATACCTTTGTGGAAATTTTAGCCCTCGGTATCTCCCTGCGCAAGGCTGATGGCCTTGTTGAGGCGTTCAACTGCGCTCGTGTTGAGCTTGTCCGACAGCCTCAGGCGGTCGAGCTCCTTTTTGAAGGCGGCGAGCTCGCCTGCGAGCTTACGCATCACCTCGGCGTTCTGTATCTGCTTCTCCTCGAGAGCGCACACTCTCACGATGAGGTCGTTGATATTCGCCGCGAGAGCTTCGTTTGCGGCGTTCTGCTTCTCGCCGAAGTCGGTCAGCTTCTCGCCCGACTTGAACACCCCGACCTTTTCGTGTCCGTCGAAGGTGTGCATTTTCTCGTTTGTAAGCTTCATATCAGACATTTTGTTCACTCCCTCTTCTGCGGGTGTTTACACGCCCAATGATGTTCCGTAGTTGCTGAGCTTCTGTCTCCACCAGCCGAGCGTGTCGGAGATAGTTTGCTCCATTGTTATCGCTGCCTGCCAGCCCGTGTCGGCGTGTATCTGCGAGACATCGGGCTCGATTATCGGTATGTCCGAGGCTCTCATACGGGCGGGGTCCTGTGTGACGGTGATGTCGGCGTCCGAGAAGCCGAGCGCCGTGTCGAGGATGTACTGTATCTCCACGGCTTTTCCGCGCCCGATATTGTAGACCCTGCCGCCTATGCCCTTTTCCGCGAGCAGGCGGTATGCCCGCACGACGTCGCGGACGTCCGTGAAATCGCGCATTGCCGAGAGGTTGCCCACCTTCATCTCGGGCGGACGCATACCCTTCTCTATCTCCGCGATCTGTCGGCAGAAGTCGGAGATAACGAAGATGTCGCTCTGCGCGGGTCCCGAGTGGTTGAAGGCGCGGACCATTACGATGTCCATTTTGTACGCGCGGACATATATGCGGCTTATCATCTCCTGACAAGCCTTCGTCGCGGCGTAGATATTGCCGGGGTTGAGGGGCTCGTCCTCGCTGAGGGGGCACGCTCCCTCGCGAATGAAGCCGTATTCCTCGCCCGTGCCTATCATTATCAGGCGGATATCCTTCTTCTCGGCGGCTCTGACGGCTTCGAGCACGTTTATCGAGCCGATGACGTTTATCTCCGCGGTGAGCTGGGGCTTCTTCCACGACACCGCTACCGAGCTCTGCGCCGCGAGGTGGAATATCACGTCGGGAGCGACCTCCGCTATCAGCGCGGAGATGTCCTCGATTCGCAGTATATCGAGGGTGTGCGGCGTGCAGTCCGCTGTTATCTTCTCGGACGGCAGACAGGTGGCATGTACCTCCGCGCCCGCCGATGTCAGCTCGCGGATAAGGTAGCCTCCCACGAAGCCCGCTCCGCCGATTATCAAAGCTTTCATATTGTGTCCTCGCTTATTCTGACAGGAAGTCATAGAGCTTCCTGATTATATCCTTTTCGTTGAAGTCGTGCTTTACGCGGTAGGCGGCGTTCTTGCCGAGCTTATCGCGCAGGGGCTTGTCCTCCGCGAGCCTGTTTATCGCCGCCGCCAGCGCCTTCGGGGACGAGGGCGGGACTGTCAGTCCCGTCACGCCGTGCAGGCTGACGTGCGGTACTCCCGACGGGAGCGACGTATTTATGACGGGCTTGCCGTAGACCATAGCTTCAAGCTGTACGATACCGAATGCCTCGCTCTTCACGACGGACGGCAGCACGAAGATGTCGCAGTCCGCATACGCCTGCTTCAGCTCGTCGTCGGGCAGGAAGCCGAGAAAATGCACCTTGTCCGAGAGCCCGTGCGTGTCGGCGTAGCGCCTGAGACCCGCCTCAAGCTGTCCCGTTCCCGCGATGAAGAGCTCGCAGCCGCGCACGTTGCGGAATGCACGCAGGAGCACGTCCACGCCCTTGTAGTAGACCAGCCTGCCCGTGAAGAATACCTTCACGGCGCTCTTGTCGGTGAGCTTTTCCGTGAGGAAGGGCTTGCGCTCTATGCTCAGGTACTGTGCAGGGTCGATACCGTAAGGGAGTATGCGGCACTTTTCGCGGAACTGCGGCAGCACGTCCGAGCCGTCGATGTGTCCCTGCGTAGCCACGAATATAATGTCTGCGCGGCGGAGCAGGTACATCATAAAGGGCTTGTAGAAGAGCATGAGCTTCTTCTGCTTGACGATGTCGCTGTGCCACGACACCGCGACCTTTCCCCTGTAGCCCGACACCAGCAGAGCCGCGTCCGCAAGAGGGAAGGGCACGTTGATGTGCACCGCGTCGGAGCGCTTTGCCATCTTCCTGAACAGGTGCACGAACGACAGCGATATCGGGCAGGACATAAGCGTCCCGAAGCTGCCTGCGCGTGTGAGCCCGACGCCGTTCATTTTCTCGTGAATGGTCGTGCCTGTGTCGTCGCGGCAGACGAGGGTCCTCACCTGTGCGCCGAACTGTCCGAGCTCCTCCGAATACTGTCTGACAAGGCTCTCAATGCCGCCGATATGCGGGTAATAAGCCTTGTTGACCTCCAGTACCCTGAACTGTCTTCCCATTACTTGACTATCCCGTTTTCGCGGCAGTAGTCCATAATGAACTTCTGCATATCTATGCCTGCCGCCTTGCCGAGATCCATCAGCTCAAGCGTGCGGTCGATGAAGTCCTGATCGGATTCGAGGGTGTCTGCAGCGAGGCGCTGTATGAATTCGGGGATATAGCTCTCCATCTCCATTCGGAACTCGTCCTCAGCCGTGAGGAAGCACGTGAAGTCCTGCTCCTTCGGCTTCTCAGCCTCGTTGTTCTTTATCTCTTCGCTCATTTATATCAGCTCCTTGTAAATATCGTAAAGCATTTCTGCCGAAGCGTCCCATGTGAACTGCTTTGCGCGTTCAAGTCCGCGGACGCTGAGCTCGCGGCGGAGCTCCTCATCGCTGTAGAGCCTTTCGAGCCCGTCAGCTATGCTCTCCTCGGAGTATGCGTCGCATATGACAGCGCAGTCGCCCGTTACCTCGGGGAGTGAAGCCGCATCGGACGCGAGCACGGGTACTCCGCTCGCCATAGCTTCAAGCGGCGGCATACCGAAGCCCTCGTATATCGACGGAAACACGAATGCGAGCGCTCCGCACATGAGCGGGTTCATATCCTCGGCGGGGACGTATTTCGTGAAAATGACCTGCGCCGTCAGTCCGAGCTCGGTGACGCGCGCGAATATGCCGTCGTACAGCCAGCCCTTGCCGCCCGCGAGGACGAGCTTGGGCGCGTCCTTGTGGTGCTGACAGAAGATGTGGTACGCGGAGATGAGCCTTTCGAGGTTCTTGCGGGGCTCTATCGTGCCGACGTAGAGGAAGTATTCGCCCTCTATGCCGAGCGATCCCTTCACCTGCGGGATACGCTCGGGCTCGGTGCAGGGCTTGAACTTTTCAAGGTCAACGCCGCACGGCACCACGCGTATCTTTCCCTCGTGCATGGGGAAATACTTGATTATCTCGCTCTTCGAGAACTCCGAGTCCGTGACTATCATATCAGCCCGCTTCATCGACTGCTTCAGTCCCGTATTCAGCATTATCTTTGTGCGTCCGCGCACTGTCTCGGGGAAAGCCTTGTAGACCATATCGTGCACGGTGACTACCGTGCGCCCGTGGACTCCCGGCGGGACGATGTAGTTGAAAAAGTGCGAAACATCGGCGTCCCTGCCGAAGAAGAAGCTGTAGGGGAACGGCGCGAGAGTCGAAGCCGCGCGGTACATATAGCCCGAGAAGTGTACGAGCTTGGTGCCGATGTTATCGCCCGTGAAGGGAGCGATGCGCTCGAGCTTTATGTGGTCGTCCGTGCGCGAGAAGAAGTTGTAGGTGTAGGTGTTCTCGGGGTGGAGACGCGCCATAGCCATTGTCTGTCCCGCCTCGCACCAGCCTATGCCCGTGATACGGTCGCTGATGAGCGGTAATGCGTCAAATGCGATATTCAATCAATTTCCTGCTTTCGTAAATGTAGCGCCGCCGCGTCTGCGGCGGCGTATGTGGCTTTATTCGGTCATATTCCGTATCTCGTCGCAGAGACTGCGGAAGTAGTTCTCGACGTCCTGCTTGTTGAAGCCGCCCGTGACTACCTTTTTGAATTTATGTCCCGCGATCTTGTCAGCTGTGCGTTTCAGCTCTGCGAGCGGGACAGCGCCCTCCTCATAGGAGAGCTTGGCGAGATTCAGCGCGTCGAGCGTCTCGATGACATCTGCCTTCTCGTAGCCGCCGAACGCCGCGGAACGAAGTATGTCATTACCCATATCAGCCTGCAATGCTCTTGACCTTTATCTCCTTCTCCACGCGGGCAAGGTCGTTCCTGACCATTCTCTCAACGAGCTCGGAGAAGCTTATCTCGCGCTTCCAGCCGAGCACCTTCTCAGCCTTTGCGGGGTCGCCGAGGAGAATATCCACCTCTGCGGGGCGGAAGAACTTCTTGTTGACCTTGACAATGGTCCTGCCCGTAGCCTTGTCGATGCCGACCTCGTCTACGCCCTCGCCCTGCCACTGAACGTCGATTCCGACGTGTCTGAACGCCGTCTCGACGAACTCGCGGACAGTTCTTGTCTCATTGGTCGCGATAACGTAGTCGTCGGGCTTGTCCTGCTGGAGCATCAGCCACATAGCGCGGACATAGTCCTTGGAGTGTCCCCAGTCGCGCTTGGAGTCCATATTTCCAAGCTCCACGCAGTCCTGCACACCGAGCTTGATACGCGCAACAGCGTCGGTTATCTTGCGGGTGACGAACTCGATGCCGCGTCTCTCGGACTCGTGGTTGAAGAGTATTCCCGAGCACGCGAACATACCGTAGCTCTCGCGGTAATTCTTGGTTATCCAGTGACCGTACAGCTTTGCCACGCCGTAAGGGCTTCTCGGGTAGAAGGGAGTTGTCTCCTTCTGCGGTATCTCCTGCACCAGACCGAACATCTCGGAGGTGGAAGCCTGATAGAAGCGGCACTCGGGCTTGACTGTGCGTATCGCCTCGAGCATATTCGTTACGCCCACAGCGTCGATGTCAGCCGTGCCGAGGGGGGTGTCCCAGCTCGTTGCGACGAAGGACTGCGCCGCGAGGTTGTATACCTCGTCAGCCCGCGATATCTTCATAGCCGAGATGAGGGATATGGGGTCTGTCATATCGGCGTAGATGAGGGTCACCTTGTCCTTGAGGTGGGCGATGTTGCCGTAGTCGGCGGTCGCCTTTCTTCTCCATATGCCGTATACGTTGTAGCCCTTTTCAAGCAGGAGCTCGGCAAGATACGAGCCGTCCTGTCCTGTGATGCCTGTGATAAGTGCGTTCTTCATTTTGTATTCTCCTTTTATACCAGTTCATTCCTGCCCTGCTCTCTGAGCTGGGCAATGACCTTTTTCACGTCCTGAGTGCTGTTCTTCGAGCATACCAGCACAGCGTCGTCGGTATCGACGATTATCACGTCCTCAAGCCCGACAGCCGCGATAAGGCGCTTGCCGCCGCATACCGTGGTATGTCTGCTCGCGACGGATATAACGTCGCCTGTGATGTAGTTCTTGTCGGAGTCGGTCTTGTTTATGCGCTCGACAGCCAGCCAGCTGCCGACGTCGTCCCAGCCGAAGCTGCCTGGGATAGTGTAGATGTTCTCCGCCTTTTCCATTATGCCGAAGTCCACGGATTCGCTGCGGAAGGCGGTGAATTCGCGCACGAGCACCTCATTGAAGCTGTCCGTGCCGTAAGCCTCGCCTATCTTTACCGCGCCCTCGTAGATGTCGGGCATAAGGCGCTTGATGTTGTCGAGTATCGTCGAGAGCTTCCACACGAACATACCGCTGTTCCAGAGGTATTTGCCCGATGTGAAGTACATCTCGGCGGTCGCGAGGTCGGGCTTCTCGACGAAGCGCTTTACCCTGTATGCGCCGTTGTCGTCCTCAGAGCCGAAGTTGATGTAGCCGTAGCCCGTTTCGGGATATTCGGGCGTTATTCCTATGGTGACGAGGTTGCCGTTCTGCTCGGCTACCCTTGCCGCCTTTTTCAGCGTGTTGATGTAGATGTCCTCAAGACCGATTAGGTGGTCGGAGGGAAGCACCATCATTATCGCGTCGTCGTACTTCCTGTTGATGACAGCCGCCGCAAAGGCTATGCACGGCGCGGTATTCCTTGCCGCGGGCTCGGAGAGTATGTTCTCCTTGGGTATATCGGGCAGCTGCTCGGCTACGAGCGAGCCGTATGCCGCATTCGTGACGATGTAGATATCGCTCATATCCACGAGCGGGAGCAGTCTCCTTACCGTCTTCTGTATCATCGTCTCGCCATCCGAGGTGAGCGACAGGAACTGCTTGGGGCAGCTGTTACGGCTCTTCGGCCAGAAACGCTCGCCTCTTCCGCCTGCCATTATCACCGCTGTTGTCTTCATTTATTATCCTCTTCTCTCCTGCTCTCCGCCTGTATAAGCGCTCCGCCTGATTCGGCGTTGGACTTCGGCGGGAAGAGCATCGTTTTTATTGTCATAAGAATTATCTGCAGGTCCATACGGAACGAGTAATTCTCTATGTACATAAGGTCCATTTTGAGCTTGTCGTAGGGCACGGTGTCGTAGACGCCCGTCACCTGCGCATAGCCCGTAAGACCCGCTTTTACCTTTAATCTGTACTCGAACTCGGGCATCTCCTTCTTGTATTCCTCGGAGAGCTCGGGGCGCTCGGGACGCGGTCCGACTACCGACATATCGCCCTTCAGTATGTTGAAGAGCTGCGGCAGCTCATCGAGCCTTACCTTGCGCAGGAATCTGCCTATCGGCGTTATGCGCGGGTCGTCCTCGGAGGCGAGCACGGGTCCGCTGAGCTTTTCTGCGTCAACTACCATGCTGCGGAATTTCAGCACATCGAAGACCCTGCCGTCGATGGTGAGGCGCTTCTGTCTGAACAGAACGGGGCCGCCGTCGTGGAGCTTTATCGCTATCGCCGAGAATAACATAAGCGGCGAGAAGAACGCCAGCGCAAAAAGCGAGAATACGATGTCGAACAGGCGCTTGAACGTCCTCTGCTCGACGTCGAGCCCGTAGTTCCTGCACAGGAGCAGGGGCGTATCGAAGAGGCGTATGTCGTCTGCGCCCCTGACAATAATATCGGAAATTTTCGGCGCGATATACGCCCTCACCGACTTTTCATAGCAGAACTTCAGGTAGTCGTTGCGCTGCTCCGCGGGGATATCGCAGATTATCACGCCCTCGTACTTGAGTATCAGCTCGCGTATCTTGTCCTCGGGCTCGGTGATGCTCACAGACTCGCATATCATATACTTGTCCACGCGTCTGCTCATTTTCAGCACGAGAGCCGCCGCCTGATGGCTGCCGTACAGTATTATCAGCTTGCGCGGGGGATATATCATAAAATATATCTTTCCGAAGATGAGCGTCCACAGGGCGATGAAGCCGAAATCGACGAACATCAGCGCAAGCATCGGCATTATCCGCATGAAATCGCGTCCGATAAGGCTTATCACGAGGTAGGACACCAAGTCCACCGCCGCGATGGATATGAGCTGTGAGTACAGCATATCCGTCTTTTTGAGGTAGCCGAGCTTGAACCCGCCGTAAACCCTGAAAAACAGCCACACCAGAAGCGCGTATATTCCTATCAGTGCCCAGTTTCCGCGCCTGTAGTAGGGCAGGATTATCTGCGTGCTGTAGTACGTGTACCACACATACGCGAAAACAGCCGTCAGTATCACTACCAGCACGGTCGCAGAACAAACGGAAATGAGCCTTTTGTATCTGTCTCTTTTACTAACCATATTTTTCGCCGCCGTTGTCTCTTTTTGTTTCTCTTTTCTGCGGGAAAGCGAAGCTGTCCCACAATACATTATATAAAGTATTATACCAAACTGCACAAAGGCTGTCAATAGAAAGCGGGTATAATAGCAAAAAACGGGGCATAATCCGTCGATTTTCACAAAAATTCGAGGAGAGGCGGTGTAGGGGCGCCCTTTGGGCGTCTGTTGCATACGAACGCAGCGGCGGTTTCGTAATTGACGGACCGCCAAAGGCGGTCCCTACGATATTCCGTCGATTCATACCGTTTCGGCAATTAGCAGGCGGCGGAACGCCGCCCCTACAGTACAGCAACAAAAAAGAGGCGGGATATCCGCCTCTTTTGGTATTAGTTATCAGTCGGTACACCGAAACGCTCGATGACCTTCCAGTTGTTGAAATCGGAGGCGTCGCCCGTTACCTCGTATTTGAGGATATCGTCAACACGTCCAATGCCCTTCCAGAAGTATACGTGAAGGATACGCTCGGGGATATCGTCCTCGTCCATTTCCTTTACGTCCATGAACGAAGGTCCGAAGCCGCTCTTGTCAACGTCTGCGTATTCGAGCACTGTTGCTGCGAATTCGGAGCTCGAAAGCTCCGCGTCGTGGTCGATAACGAGGGGCTTGCGCTCTGCGCCTGCGGGCTTGATGAGGACTGTCGTTCTTATCTCGCCGTCAAGCTCTATCGTGGGGAGCTCGTCGTCCTCTGCGTACTCTATCTCTGCGGGCGGTCTGCCGTGGTCGCCGATGAAGATTATCGTGGAGTTGTCGTAAACTCCAGCTTCCTTCATCTTGTCGAGGTAGTAGTTGAGGAGTATGAAGCCTCCGCGCATATTCTTCTCGCGGTCGATATTGCCGTCGTAATCAGGGTCGAGAGCTGCGAGGTCTTCGCTGTAGTCGTGAGCGAAGTTGAGGTGTATGAAGGTGAAGGTCTTCTGGTCGCAGTCAGATTTCATCTGATGTGTGCGCACGTAGTTGCAGAAGTCCATATCCGTGTCGTTGCCGACAATGCCCTTGAAGGCAGCGGCGTCCTGACCCGTGGCGGTGTAGAAATTGCTTGAGAAGTCGGAGGTCATATCGCCGAGGAAGTTGTTCTTGAGCAGATAGGGCGCGAGCTTTCCGAGCGAGAATTTGCCGATAGTTCTGAGGATACCGCCCGAGCCGAAGTAGTTGAAGTCAACGAGGTCCACGGACGAGTGGATATTGTCGCACTGGTTCCTGATATCGTCAAAATCAGAGTAGGTGACGAGGCTGTCGATGAGGAGGTTTACCTTGTAGCCGTTGTCGTGGAGACGCTTGGGAAGGGTCTCTCCCTGCCATGCGGCATCGAAGTAATCAGCCCAGTCCTGTCCGCTGTACTCATAGTTGGTGAGCATATTGCAGACTGACGGGAAGGTGTTAGTGAAGCGTCCGACGTTGTTGGAGTAGAAGGTGAAGCCTTCGAGCTCGTCGGCTATCTCGGGGTAGTAATCGAGCTCCATCTCCATCCAGTGCGCGTCAAGACGGTCAGTGAGGAATACCACGACATTGTTGTCCTTGCTGAGGTTCATGGTATCCTCCATCGAGAGGTAGTTATCGAGACCCGAGTCGTCCTTTCTGAGGATGCCTGTCTTGATAACTCTCGAGCCGAGACCTACGCACTGCATAAGGAATATGATGGCGGATATATAGGTCAGTGCCGTGAAGAGGTAGCGCTTGCGCTTGCCCTTTTTCAGCTCGCCCGAGATTATGAGCACTATCAGCGGCAGGAGCATTATCGCGAAGAACAGCAGGAGATTGAGGTTGTTCGCGGAGCTCCTCTCGGAGTAGGTGGTGGGGTCGCCTGTTATCTGTACCATTTTGCCGTTTGCGAACATCACCTGCCAGTAGCCTGCGATGAGCACGCCGCCGAGCAGAGACTCGACTATTTTCCACAGCTTCACGTTTATCGCGAGGCAGGCGTTGAGAATGAGTATCAGTGCCGCGGAGGCTCCCAGTGCCACGCCGAGGATAGGCAGGAGCACACGCGGGGCGGATATGATGAAGTCGTTCTGATTCGCGATGAATGTATCTGCGGGGACGAAGAAGCATACCGTGAATGCCAGTGCGAGGCTGAGCGCGATTATCGCCAGCTCGCGCTTCTTCGTGAATCTCTTCTTCTTTTTCTTTGCGGGCTCGGCTTCGGCAGCCTTTTCCGCTGCTGTTTCAGCCTTTGCCGTTTCGGTGTGAGCGGGCTTTTTCTCGGTGTGCTCGCTGCTCTTGGACTGCGCGGGCTTCTTGTCAGCCGCCTTGGGCTGTGAAGTCTTCTTCCCGCCGTCAGAGCCGCTCTTGCCGCTCTTGTGCTGAGCGGGCTTTTTGCCGCTGCCCGACTGCTTGCCCGAGCTCTTGTGCTGCTGAGGCTTTTTTTCGGGATTTTCCGATTTTTCGGAGCTTTCCTTTACTTTTTCGGTGTCTTTTTCTTTATTTTCCATAATCTTCCCTTCTTTGGCGTGCAAAAATAAATGTACGTTAAAATAATATCACTTTTTCCCCAAAATGTCAACACTTTTTTGAGAGCTCAGAACTCAGAACTCAGAGCTCAGACTGTAGGGGCGGCGTTCCGCCGCCCGCAATAAACCGACAAACTACCTGACCCAATTTGTAGGGGGGCGATGCCCGCATCGACCCGCAGATAACAAACGGGCTGATGTGGGCATCAGCCCCTACAACGCTCTCCAATTAGAAAGCCGCCCGATAGGGCGGCTTATGTACGTTATTTTCTTCTTGTACCGTTCTTTCTGTCGGTGCAGCGCTTGAGGTCGCTGATGCGCTCCTCGCTCGACTGCTTGAAGTGCGACATCATATCCTCAAATGTCATCTCCGACTGAGGTACTACCTTCTTCGGCTCCCAGACATTGGGCTTGCTCCTGCGCTCCTTGGGCGGAGCGGGGCGGGACGGCTTATCCTGAGGTGCTCCCTCATCGACAGCCTTCTTTATCGAAAGGCTGACCTTTCCCGCTTCGTTTATGCCTATGACCTTCACGCGGACGTCCTGTCCCTCCGTGAGGTGGTCGCGTATCTCGTTTACGAAGGTGTTTGCGATCTCGGAAATATGCACCATACCGTTGCCGCCGCCGTCTATATCGACGAAAGCGCCGTACTGGGTGATACCCTTGACCTTGCCTGTGTATATCTTACCAATCTCAAGCTGCATACTGCTTCAAAGCTCCTTGCTCATTTAATGGGATAACCGACCCGACGCTTCATCAGTCTCTCGATGTGTCGTAGAAACGGCGTTCGTTGGGGTAAGCGTAGCCTCTCTCCTCGAGGGCTATCTTTTCCATATATGCGGAGAGGTCGTCGCTTTCGAGCGTTCTTCGCATATCCTCGTTCTCGATCTTATAAGCGTCTATCTTAGCCTGTATACGAGCAAGTTCTTTTTCCTTTTCGCTGCAGTCTCTTTCGGTAGTTATTATAAGCGCGGCACAGACTGTTATGACAACTGCTGCTGCAAGATTGAACAGTCCGCGGTTGAACAAGCCTTTCTTTTTGATTTTTGTTCTAATTTTTTTTGGCAACGTTATTCACGTTCTTTCTCTTTTTATTTTCCATTATATTATAGCGCAACTGCCGTCGGTTTGGCAATAGTAAATTTATCTTTTTAATAGATTTTATTAAATTTTTGGAACTTCCCACAAATTTAACACCCGCTTTTTTACATAAAAGTACATAGAGCCGCCTTATCGGAGCGGTGACAGCTCGGAAAACGGCGGCGAGAGCTCCGAAAATTTTGTTCAGCAGGCGTATGACTATGCTCCCGAGGGTGAAAAAGTAGAGCGTGAAGCCGAGCGCGTTGCCGACGACGTGGTAGAAGCGGAGCTCGCCGCGGGCTGCCGCCGAGGCAAATGCCGACAGGTAGACCGCGTACAGCGCGAGAAAGGCGACGTCCTCGAGAGCCGTCAGCCATATCCCGTGGCGGAATACCAGTCGGAACGCCCGCAGAACGTCGTAGCACAGCCCTATCACGGCTCCCGCGAGGCACGACAGCCCGAACAGCGTCAGCTCCTCGCGGACGGAGAAGAACGTCTCGGGTACGTTCATCGGAAGAGCCTCCCGAGGGCGGAGAGCGGTCCTTTGCGGTCGCGGTCGCCGTAGACTACCGCCCATATGTCGCCTGTTATCGTCATTTCGCCCGTCTCGACGCTCATCGCGTCGATGTGGAGCTCGCGCCCCTGCACGGTCAGCTCGCCCAGCTGCGTGAACAGGCATATCGCCTTCTCGTCGAAGCTGTCAACATCCGTAATGCCCGATACGCTCATACTTTTGCGGTTCTCGATGATGATATTGTGGTCTTTTTTGATGGTCTTGTCCTGCATAGTCTGCCTCCCTGCCTTGATAATGCAAGTGTATTCGGCAGACGGCGGGATTATGCCTGTTGTGAAAAATCACCAAAAACAGCTGCGGTTCAGCCTTTGCGTTTTTGGGATTTGGCAATTGCAAACGACGCATAATTGTGGTATAATGTTAAAGCTAATCGAAATATTCGGCAGATGCCGTTTTATACCAAGAATATTCGGAGGTCAACAAATATGGAAATATGGGAGATCATCGGCGGGGCAGTGCTCCTCGCTATCGCAGCTATCACGATCATTATCTGTCTCGCTCAGGAGCAGAAGTCGCAGGACAGCATGACTGCCGCACTCACAGGTGCAAGCACCGATTCGTTCTACACCAAGAATGAGGGCAGATCGCGCGAGGCTATCCTCGCTAAGATAACAAGAGTGCTCGGAATACTGATATTCATCATCACCCTCGCACTCAACATCGTGCCGATCTTCGTTAAATGATCATTCCGCCCTGTGACCCGCAGTCACGGGGCGATTTTATTATATTGAATTCAGAATGCGGAAATCGGAATTCGGAATTAGAGAGCTCAGATGTAGGGGCGCATTCCGTGCGCCCGTTCAATGCGTAATTGAATGTATCGCCTTCGGCGATGATTCTAAAACGGGATATCGTCCCCTACGCATTGTTACCCGCCGAAAGCAGACTGTGCCGTTTGTACAGAGTGAGCGAGCTTGCGAGCGGACTCGTAGTTAGGGGTTCGGGGAGTGCGCTCCCCGACGGATTGTCAAGGCAGAGCCTTGACCAGAGTCCAGAGACAGAGTCTCTGGCAGGGTGTGGGACGGAGTCCCACAGGAAAAAGACAAAGACAAGGAGAAAAAATGTCAGGAAAAACAAAGAAAAAAGCGCCTGAAAAAAAGGGCGCGGCGGTAAGCGTCGAGAGCTATAAGAACAAGATCGTCACCTTCCTGCGGCAGAATGACAAGAAAACTATGCCCGTGTCGCAGCTCGAGACCAAATGCCGCACCAAGAAGAATAACAGGGAAAACTTCGTCACTGCGTTCGCGGAGCTCCGCGACGAGGGCGTTGTCACCGTCCGCAAGGGCGTGAAAGCCGCTCTCTGCGAGGACCTCAACCTCCACGTCGGCGAGGTGACGCGCCTCAGCCGCACCTTCGGCTTCGCTATGACCGACGACGGCGTCGAATACTTTATCCCGGGAAAGTGTATGCTCGGTGCTATGCCGCACGACCGCGTGCTCATCGCCGATATCGCCTCGCGCACGGGAGAGCCTGAGGGCGAGGTCGTAGATATCCTCAGCTTCGGGAGCTCCACGCTCACGGGCAGGATAGTCCGCGAGGACGGCGAGCTCTACCTCGTGCCCGATATCGCTCAGCGCAACCATATGGTGATAGTCAGGGACGGCTCTGTCCCGTTCGCCGAGGGCGAAAAGGTGCTCGCGGAGATAGTCTTCCGCGGCAGACGCCATGCCGAGCATAAGGTGAAGATAGTCTCCGTTTTCGGCAGCAGCGAGCTCGCCGCGTCGTGCGCGCAGGCGATCCTCAGTACCCACGGCGCTCCCGAGGAGTTCCCCGCGGAGGCGCTCAGGGAGGCAAAGAAGATCTCGGAGGGCGGCGTGCAGGAGTTCAGCCTCAACAATCGTGAGGACCTGCGCGGACTGCCGATATTTACCATAGACAGCGCGGAATCGAAGGACCTCGACGACGCTGTGTCAGTCTCGCGGACGGAGAAGGGCTACCTGCTCGGAGTGCATATCGCCGACGTTTCGCACTATGTCAAGGCTAACAGCGAGCTCGACAAGGAGGCAATGCGCCGCGGTACAAGCATTTACTATGCGGACAAGGTCATACCGATGCTCCCGAAGGAGCTCTCGAACGGCATATGCTCGCTCAATCCCGACGAGGACAGGCTCGCGCTGACCGCCTTCACAGAGCTCGACAAGGAGGGAAATATCCTCGGCTACCGCTTCTGCAAGAGCGTTATCCGCTCGCGCGTAAAGGGCGTATATTCGGAGATTAACGCCATTCTCGCGGGGACTGCCGACAGCTCCCTCGCCGAGAAATACAGTGCCGTTGCGGAGGAGCTCCCGCTGATGAACGAGCTCGCGGATATCCTCATCGCGAAGAAGCAGAGGAGGCACGCTCCCGAGCTCGAAACGACCGAGAGCAAGCTCATCATCGGCGAGGACGGCGTCTGCTGCGATGTCCAGCCGCGGGAGAGGGGCAAGTCCGAGCGAATTATCGAGGAATTTATGCTTACGGCGAACGAGTCCGCAGCGAAGCTCGCAAAGGAAAAGCACGTGCCGTTCGTGTACCGCGTGCACGAGACTCCGCCCGAGGAGAAGACTGCCGCGCTCTGCGAGGCGCTGACGAAGGCGGGGATAGAGTACCCGCATTTTCAGGAGTTCAAGCCCGCTCATGCCGCCGCTATCCTTGATAACGTGCGGGGCACGGACAAGTTTGAAGCCGTCAATATGATGGTGCTCCGCTCGATGGCAAAGGCTAAGTATTCCGAGGAGCCGCTCGGTCACTTCGGGCTCGTGCTCGACGACTATGCGCACTTCACCTCGCCGATACGCCGCTATCCCGACCTCGCGATACACCGCATTATCACGGACATACTCGCGGGCTACAACGAGGAGTGGCTCAGCAAGCGCTACAGCGGCTTTGCAGTCAAGGCGGCTGATACAGCCACGAGCGCCGAGCTCCGTGCCGTTGCGATAGAGCGCGAGTGCGAGGACTGCTACAAGGCGGAATATATGAAGCAGCACATCGGCGAGAGCTTTACCGCGAAGATATCGGGCGTGACGGAATTCGGCTTCTATGCCGAGCTGCCGAACACGGTCGAGGGTCTTGTACATATACGTACCCTGCCCGAGGGCGAGTACGACTACACCGAGCCCGTCGCGCTCACCGAGAAGTTCAGCGGCGTGTCCTACAGGCTTGGCGACACGGTACAGGTGATATGCGCCGCTGTCAATGTCAGCGACGGCACGATAGACTTCAATCTCGACGACGAGGAATAGAAAGGATCACCGCTATGAAGAAGTTCATTCTAACAGCAGTCGCGGCGGCTATGCTCTGCGGGCTGTGCTCGTGCGGACAGGATGCGGCGTCCGAGAGTACGGAGCAGACTTCGGCTGCGACAACGACAGAGGCTGAGGTCACAACGGAAGCCGTCCCGACGAATGAGGAGCTCATCGCGGCTGCGAAAAAGCTCTTCGCAGTGTACAGCGATTACATTGATATGCAATGCGGAAAGCTTCTGACCGATGAGGATTCGGTCATCACAGTAGATACGGAGTTCGGAGAGCTGGAATTTGAGCGTGTGTTGAGGTATGATTCCGTCGAAGATCTCAGGGCGCATTTCAGGGAGTATTTCACCGAGAATGTGTTTGAGGATATCGACCTGCTTGATGAAGAAGACAGGTATGAGTCGCTGCTGTTCCATGAGCAGGACGGAAAGCTTTATTATCACAGTTCACGCGACGAAAGCTGGTACGGCGACGGTTTTTTTGACGGATATACTATACTGAGTGCAGACGAAAGCCACTTCACATTCAGACGTCTGGGAGAATTCAGCAGTCAGTGCGCGGACGTGTCGTGCGTGAAGGAAGACGGAAAATGGAAGATAGACCACGTCGAGGAGGCTGACATTGACGAGGAGGACTATGAAGCTCCCACAAGAAGCGATTTTGAAGAATTTTTTGACGATATCCCTGACGACGCTGACCTCACCGCTATGCACATTGATTACGACAACGCCAATGTCGTGTTCGATAAGCCCGTAGATGAGCTGTCCGATGTCACGCTTATGACGGCGGCGAAGCCTCTTCATTATATCGCCTGCGGCGTTGGCTATGCTATAGACGCAGGGTGGTACCCGTGGGTGGCATATATGGACTATGATACCAGACTTCCCGAATCGGAATATAATGTCTCCGATTATCCGAAGTCGATATATGAGGACGACCCGCCCGGCTTCTACCTTATCACGAACGTAAACACAAAGGAAGAAGCCATTGCCGAGTATTACAAGACGTTCAGCGATAAATACCCGTATCCCGAAAAGCTTGACAGGCTGATGAAGGAATATGACGGCAGGCTCTACGGCAAGAACGGCGGCATTGAAAGATCCGAGGCTGAGGGCTACGAGGGCTCAGAAATGATCAGCTTCGACGGCAGGGACGGCGACGAGTTCCGCTTTACCGTCCGCGACCACTACGACGGTCACGACGAAGACCGCGAGTTCACGGCAGTTATGGGCGATGACGGCGTATGGCGCATCGGCAAATATACCCTTCCGTACTAAGCATACAAATCAACACAGGAAAGGACGATAAATATGAAAAAGTACATTCTCACTGTAATCGCGGCGGCTATGCTCTGCGGGCTCTGCTCGTGCGGAGACAAGGTGACGTCCGAGAGCGCGGGTCAGAAGCCCACCGAGTCTTCGACCGAAGCCGCTCTTACCACGGAAGCCGCTACAGACGCGGAGGTGGTATCGACTGCGGAGGCTACTACCGAGGCTGCCACAACTACGGCTGTTCAGCCCGCGTCTGCTCCCGAGGGCGCTGACCTCACCGCCTTCCACACCGACGAGTACGGCGCTGTCGTATTCGATAAGCCCGTCGAGGAGCAGAGCGAAGCCACGCTCAAAGCGGCGGCAAAGACTCTGTGGGCAAACGCGGCAAGGATAGCTTGGGCGTGCAGACTGTATGAGACTACATTGGACGACGGCTGCACGCTGCCCGACGACGTGGACAGCGAGCGCTTCATAGAGGCAAACGATTCGATATACGCATTGGTGAAGGACGAAAATGTAAAGTCCATTGATGACGTGATAGCAGGCTATCACAGGCTGTTCAGCGACAAGTACCCATACGATTCCCGCCTTGACGACGAATTCTATTATACCGAATATAACGGAAGAATGTATTTTTCCGTGTATGCGGGACAGCGCGGCTCCAACATCGACTACGACGATTCGGAGATAGCAAGCTACGACGGCAGAGACGGAAACGAGATGCATTTCACCGTTCACGATAACTACGACGCAACGCAGCTCGGCGGCGAGGCTTACACAAAAAACAACGAATTCACTATGGTTCTCGGCGACGACGGCGTATGGCGCGTAGGCAAATACACTCTTCCCTACTAAGCATATATTTCAACACAAGAAAGGTGATACACAATGAAAAAGTACATTTTAACTGCTATTTCAGCGGCTATGCTCTGCGGGCTCTGCTCCTGCGGAGACAAGGTGACGTCGGAGAGCGCGGGTCAGAAGCCCACCGAGTCTTCGACCGAAGCCGCTCTCACCACGGAAGCCGCTACAGACGCGGAGGCAGTATCGACTGCGGAGGCTACTACCGAGGCTGCCACAACTACGGCTGTTCAGCCCGCGTCTGCTCCCGAGGGCGCTGATCTCGGCGTCTTCCACAACAACGGAAGCGGAGCTATCGTGTTTGACGCTCCCGCGGGCGACCAGTCCGAGGCGACGCTGATAGCGGCAGCTCAGGCTCTGTATGAGTCCGCCCACGCGACGAGCCTCAGCTTCTCTATCGGCTGTCCCTATTCCGTTGACACCGATACCTACGTGGAGGGCAGCTACGGCTGGCAGTATTACCTCGTAACACAGAGCGGTATCAACTCCGTTGCCGACGTCAAGGCTGACTACCACCGCGTGTTCAGCGATAAATACCCCGACTCTCTCGACCTGACCTACGTCGACAATGACGGCAGGGTGTACTGCCTGTGCGGCGAGCGCGGAACTAACATCGAATATATCAAGTCCGAGGTGATAAGCCTCGACGGCAAGACCGACGATGAGCTGTATTTCACCGTCCGCGACTACTACGACGCTTCGGCGTGGGGCGACGGTCCCTACACCGAGGACAGGACATTTTCGGCGGTCATCGACGCAGACGGCACATGGCGCGCTGGTGCATTTACACTTCCCGACTGATATGATAAGGGCTGCCTTTGGCAGTCCTTTTTTTGCGGGTTTCGGCGGACGGCGATGTTTTTGTAATTGCTACCCGCCGAAAGCAGACTGCGCCGTTTGTACAGAGTGAGCGAGCTTGCGAGCGGGCTCGTAGTTAGGGGTCAGGGGAACGTGTTCCCCTGCAGGGTCTGGGGCGGCGCCCCAGCGGATTGTCAAGGCAGAGCCTTGACCAGCATTCCACTAAAGAAGAGTTCTTATATTCTCCATTTTCTCATAGAATAGAGGGAATGGAGTGATACTATGGAAGAAAAAGGAGTGCTCGTCGCGCTGGCGGGGAATCCGAATGTCGGGAAATCCACCGTCTTCAACGCGCTGACGGGCTCGAAGCAGCACACTGGCAACTGGGCGGGCAAGACCGTCGGCTGCGCGGAGGGCAGCTGCACCTTCGAGGGGCGGAGGTACACACTCGCCGATATCCCGGGGACGTACTCGCTGAGGGCAGGCTCTGCCGAGGAGACGACTGCCCGCGACTTCATCTGCTTCGGCGGTGCGGAGGCGGCGGTGGTGGTCTGCGACGCGTCGTGTCTTGAGCGCAACCTCAACCTCGCATTGCAGGTGATGTCCGTTATCCCGCGGACTGTCGTGTGCGTCAACCTCATCGACGAAGCCGCGGGCAAAGGTATCACCGTCGATACCGCGAAGCTCGCCGAGCGGCTGGGAGTTCCCGTCGTGGCGGCGGCGGCTCGGAGCGGCATCGGGCTCGCGGAGCTGAAAGAGGCTTTGAAACAGGTCACGGAAGCCGAGATACCGCCCTCTCCCGTGCGTGTGGCTCTGCCCCCTGAGATAGAGTCCGCGGCGGCAGAGCTGGCGGGACTTATGGGCACGGATATGGGGAAAGCGGCGGCTCTGCGCCTTATGGAGGGCGACACTGGCTTTATTTCCGAAGCCGAAAAGCACGGCGCTATCAGCATACAGGACGGCGACAGGCTCGCGGAGATAATGGCTCGGCTGGAGGCTGCGGGCTACAGCGGCGAGCACATCGCGGATACGGTCATTGCGGCGTGTTCGCAGCTTGCTGCCGATATTGCCGCGGAGGTGGTGACGTCTTCCTCCGCCGAGCCCTACAGGCGCGACCGCTTCCTCGACCGCATTTTCCTCAGCCGCACTACGGGCATACCCGTTATGCTCGCGCTGTTTCTGCTGATAATGTGGCTGACCGTCGCGGGCGCGAACTACCCGTCGGAGCTTTTGTCCGCGCTCTTCGGCAGGGGCGGTGACTTTATCAGCGCAGGTATGCACAGGGCGGGAGCTCCCGCGTGGCTGGAGGGCGTGCTCGTGGACGGCATATACCGCACTCTCGCGTGGGTGGTGTCGGTGATGCTGCCGCCGATGGCGATATTCTTCCCGCTGTTCACGCTTATGGAGGATATGGGCTATCTGCCGCGTATCGCCTTCAACCTCGACGGCTGCTTCAGGTGCGCGGGAGCGTGCGGCAAGCAGGCGATAACGATGTCTATGGGGCTTGGCTGCAATGCGTGCGGAGTTACGGGCTGCCGTATCATAGACTCGCCGCGGGAGCGCCTCATCGCCGTCATCACGAACAGCTTTGTCCCGTGCAACGGCAGATTCCCGACCATTATCGCCGTTATCACGATGTTCATAGCCGCCTCGCCCGTATTGCAGGGCAGTGTGCTCGGAGCGGTGCTGCTGCTCGGTGCGGCTATGACCCTGCTGATGTCGAAGCTCCTCTCCGCGACGGTTCTCCGCGGTGCGCCGTCGTCCTACACGCTGGAGCTCCCGCCGTACCGCCGCCCGCAGGTCGGGAAGGTGCTCGTGCGCTCGCTGCTTGACCGCACTGTGTTCGTCCTCGGCAGAGCGTGCACAGCCGCCGCTCCGTGCGGACTGCTGATATGGCTGATGGCAAACGTCCGCATATCGGGTGAAACTCTGCTCGCCCTCGTCTCGGGAGCTCTCGACCCCGTCGGCAGACTTATGGGACTTGACGGGGTGATACTGCTCGCGTTCGTGCTCGGCTTCCCTGCGAATGAGATAGTCGTGCCGATAATCCTTATGGCGTACCTCGCGAACGGCAGCCTCGTCGATATCAGCGATACCGCGGAGCTCCGCGGTCTGCTCGCCGAGAACGGCTGGACGCTCAAGACTGCCGTCTGTATGCTGATATTCACGCTGTTCCACTTCCCGTGCGCGACCACCTGTATGACGATACGGAAGGAGACGGGCAGTCTGCGGTGGACGGCTCTGAGCTTCGCGCTGCCGACTGCGGTCGGAGCGGCGCTGTGCATTGCCGTGAATCTGCTGTTTTCGGTGCTTGGCTATTGACAAAAGCGGAAATATGTGCTATAGTTTTAGGGCAGAAATGTAAATCTTTAAAAATAAGGGGTTATATGAAATGAAGAAAAACGCTTTAATAGCGGCTGTACTCGTGCTTTCTGCCGCTTTGACAACTGCCTGCGGAAGCTCCGAGCTCAACGACGAAAAGCTCAGCAAGCCCGAGCCTCCCGTGCTCTACACTCAGCCCGAGACCGCGGCAACAACAGAGCCTACCGAGCCCACCACAGAGAACAAGAACAAGTCGCTCGAGGAGAGGGTAGTTGACAAGCTCAGCCCTGTGACATGGAAGTATGACAAATCCGAGATAAAGACGCAGATAGTCGGAAATGACGAGTTCGGCTACATCGAGATACCCGAGGACTGGTTCCTCGACGAGGACGTTGCGGCTCTCACGGACGATATCCTTACCTACGAGAACGATATGTATATCCTCAACGGCGACTACGCTATGGACTCGATGATAATGGATAAGTGCGACGCCGATTTTGCACATTCCGAGGTCGAGAGCATTCTCCGCGAGGCTGAGTCCGACCAGCGCGTGACAGAGGTCGCTTACGAGTATCCCGAGGTTGACGGCAGAGAGGCTGTATTCATCGAATTCAAGTACAACGATATCAACAAGCTGAGATACACCCTGCTCATCGGCAATGAGGAGCAGACCGAGATGCACATCATCACCTATGAGTCGAGCAACCCGAATATAGTTGACCTGCTCAGGACCTACACGAGGAAGGCTCCCGAGGGGATGTCCACGGATACGACATCTACAGGCGATTCCACCGAAACGACCGACGCAACGGGTACGGAGACGGGCTCCGAGACGGACACAACCACCACAGCAACCACTACAACAGCTGCTGAATGAGAACAAAACGGCTCTGCATTTTGCAGAGCCGTTTTTTACATATTCACATTTTCAGAATGGCGGGCTGATGTGGGCATCAGCCCCTACATCTTACGTGGTCGCAATCGTTGTGTAGGGGGCGATGCCCTCATCGCCCCGTCCACTTTTACATTATTCGGCAATGCCCGAGATTGTGAAGTTGACCTCGACCGTTGTCCAGCCGTCGGCAAAGTCGTCGGGATTTACCGACTGCGGCGAGTAGTCGCCGATGAAGCCTGCGGGAGAAGCCTCGTCGCCCTCGCCCTCGTAGAGCTTGCCGTCAGCCGAGCGTGCGTCCTTGGGGATATTGTCCTTGGATACCCACTGGTTGTAGAGGTTAGCTCTTGTCTCCTGTCCGTCGTCGGAGGAGGTGTAGGGCTTGCCGTCGAGCGTGAGCTCCCTGCCGTCAACTGTTACGGAATTGACCGTGATGACAGCTCCGGGGAATTTGCTCTCGCCGTCCTTTATTATAACAGCCATAAACTGCAAGCCGCTGGGGGTGTACTGGTCGTCGGGCGAGCCCGTGGTGTCGTAGCGGAAGCCGACCGTGTCAGCCGTGACGCTTACTGTGTAGTCACCGTTGCCTGTGATAGTGGGTATGCCTGCATTGTATGCCATAAAGTTCTGAGTCGGGTCGTCGCCGCCCCAGTTCTGTATCCACCACTGACCGTCAACGATAGCGAGATAGGCGTCGCCCGACTGAGCAACGGACTTATCCTCGAAGTCGATGTCCTCGGCGCTGATAGCGGAGGGAGCCTCAACTGCCTCACCCGCAGTCGTTGCCTCGGTGGTCGCCTCGGTCGTGGGCTGGGTGGTAGCCTCCTCCTTGGAGCCTTCCTTGTCTCCGCAGGAAGCGAGAGCTCCGCAGACCATAGCCGAGAGAAGCATACAAGCGATAAACTTCTTCATAGTGATTACCTCTTTCATTTCGGATTTTTCGCGGGCAGACGCCGATACAGAGGGTGACGCCGCCTGCGGTCATTATAATGATACACAATTGCGGGTGAAATTGCAATGTGCTATATCCACAAATATGAGCCCGCGGGATTGTGAGTATTGCCCATTAAGAGAGCTCGAACATTCCCGTGTAGAGCTGGTAGTATTTGCCGTGCATTGCGATGAGGGCGTTGTGGTCGCCGCGCTCGATTATCTTTCCGTTTTCGAGCACCATTATCGCTTTCGCGTTCCTTACCGTGGACAGGCGGTGCGCGATTACGAATACCGTTCTGCCCTCCATGAGCGAGTCCATACCCTTTTCGATGTGAGCCTCCGTGCGGGTATCGATGGAGCTCGTCGCCTCGTCGAGTATCAGCACGGGCGGGTCTGCGACTGCCGCGCGCGCTATCGCGAGGAGCTGGCGCTGTCCCTGCGAGAGGTTCGCGCCGTCAGCGGTGAGCATGGTCTGATAGCCGTTTTCAAGATGGGTGATGAAGTAGTCGGCATTCGCGAGCTTCGCCGCTGCGTAGACCTCCTCGTCGGTCGCGTCGAGCTTGCCGTAGCGGATATTCTCCATTACCGTGCCTGTGAAGAGGTGGGTGTCCTGAAGGACTATCGACTGCGAGCGGCGCAGATCGCTCTTCTTTATCTTGTTGATGTTGATGCCGTCGTAGCGTATCTTGCCGTCGGGCACGTCGTAGAAGCGGTTTATCAGGTTCGTTATCGTGGTCTTGCCCGCGCCCGTCGAGCCGACGAACGCTATCTTCTGTCCCGCCTTAGCGTAGAGGCTTATGCCGTTGAGGACGGTCTTGTTCGGCTCGTAGCCGAAGTATACGTCGTCGAGCTCAACGTTGCCGCGCACCTCGGTGTAGGTGACGGTGCCGTCAGCCTTGTGCGGGTGTCTCCAAGCCCACTTGCCCGTGCGCGTGTCTGCCTCGGTGACAGAGCCGTCCGCGCCTATCTCGGCGGGTACGAGGGTAACGTAGCCCTCGTCAGCCTCGGGCTTTTCATCGATGACATTGAATATCCTCTCAGCGCCCGCAAGAGCCGTGAGAATGGCGTTCATCTGCTGCGACACCTGTGTTATCGGCTGTGCGAACTGGCGCGTGAACTGGAGATAGGACACCAGCCGTCCGATAGTCATTCCGCCGAAGCCGTTCACCGTCATTATACCGCCGACTATAGCCGTTGCGGCGTAGTGGAGGTAGGAGAGGTTGTTCATTATCGGCATAAGGATATTCGCGAAGGTGTGCGCCTTCGTGGAGGCGGCGCAGAGCTCCTCGTTGAGCTTGTCAAATTCGGCATTTGCGGCGTCCTCGTGGCAGAAGACCTTGACCACCTTCTGTCCGTCGATGAACTCCTCGATGTAGCCGTTTGCCGCTCCGAGAGCCTTCTGCTGGGCAATGAAGCCCTTGCTGCTGTGCTTGCCGACCACTCCGATGACCATAATTATCAGCACGAGCATAACCACAACTATGATGGTGAGTATCCAGCTGTACCATATCATCATTGCAAATACGCCGATGATAGTGATTGCGGAGCTGATACAGTTGGCGATGCTGTTGCTGAGCATTTCGCGGAGAGTATCGGTGTCGTTGGTGTAGAGCGACATCAGCTCGCCGTGGGTATGCTTGTCGAAATAGCTTATCGGGAGCGATTCCATCTTGGTGAAGAGGTCGTCGCGGATACGCTTGAGGGTGGTTGTGGATATTTTCAGCATTATGCGCTGATAGGTGAACGTGGCGAGAGCTCCTGCCGCGTATATCGCTATCATCACGCCGAGCGTGAGAATGAATTTGTGCTTGTCCCAGTGTCCGCCCTTGAGGGCTTCCTTGAGGTTGTCGATTATCGGGCTGAGCAGGGCGTTGCCCGCGACTGCGGCTGCCGAGCTGAGAGCAACTCCGAGCACCACTATCAGGAAATGGAGCTTGAAGCCGTACATATAGCTGAATATGCGCTTGACCGTCTTGCCTGTGTTTGCGGGCTTCTGAGCGGGCTTCATACTTTTCTTGGGCGGCATTATTCATCAGCTCCTTTCTGCTGTGACTCGTATACCTCGCGGTATACCGAGCTGCTGACGAGCAGCTCGTCATGCGTGCCGATATCGGTTATCTTACCGTCGTCCATAACGATTATGCGGTCGGCGTCCTGCACTGAGGAGATACGCTGAGCGATGATGAAGGTCGTCGTATCGGCGAGCTTCTCGCGGAAAGCCTTGCGTATATTGCTGTCGGTCGCTGTATCAACGGCACTGGTGGAGTCGTCGAGAATGATTATCTTGGGCTTTTTCAGCAGAGCTCTCGCGATACAGAGCCTCTGCTTCTGTCCGCCCGAGACATTGACGCCGCCCTGTCCGAGGTCGGTGTCGTAGCCGTCGGGGAAGCCCATAATGAAGTCGTGGGCGCACGCCGAGCGGCACGCGTCCTGTATCTCCTCGTCGGTGGCGTCAGAGTCGCCCCATCTGAGGTTGTCGCGGATAGTGCCCGAGAAGAGCACGTTCTTCTGCAATACCATAGCTACGCTGTCGCGGAGTACGGTGACGTCGTATTCGCGGACGTTCACTCCGCCGACGAGCACATCGCCCTCGGTGGTGTCATAGAGGCGGGGAATGAGCTGTACGAGCGAGGTCTTCGACGAGCCCGTACCGCCGATGATGCCGATAGTCTCGCCCGACTTTATGTCAAGGTCGATGTGGTCGAGGGCGAGGTTGTTCATATCCCTGAAGTAGCTGAAGCTCACATTGCGGAAGCTGACAGAGCCGTCAGCCACCTCGGTCACTGCCTCCTTCGGCGACAGAATGTCGGGCTCCTCGGTGAGCACCTCGTATATACGCTGAATCGAAGCTCGCGAGATGACGAACATCATAAACAGGAACGACAGCATAAGCAGCGACATCAGTATCTGGCTGACGTAGGTGATGAAGCTGGTGAGGTCGCCTATCTCCATGGTTTCGCCGACTATCATATGGCTTCCGAACCACAGTATCGCGACTATGCTCGCATACATCACCATCTGCATCAGCGGCATGGAGAGGATAATCAGCTTCTCGGCGCGTACCTGTGCCGCACGGACGGCTTCGGTGTTGTCGGTGAACTTCTTCTTCTCGTAGTCCTCGCGCACGAAAGCCTTGACTGTGCGGATACCGATGAGGTTTTCCTGCACGCTTGCGTTCATATCGTCGTACTTCGTGAGCATTGCCTTGAAGCGCGGGTGGGCGTTCGTGAGTATGAGGGCGGCTCCGATGATTATCACGGGTATCGCGCAGAAGAACACTGTCGAGAGGCGGAGGTTCATCTTCAGCGCCATAACGAGCGCGAATATGAGCATTATCGGTGCGCGGAACGCCATACGTATGAACATCATATACGCGTTCTGCACGTTGGTGACGTCGGTGGTGAGACGGGTAGTCAGCGACGCCGTCGAGAACCTATCCACGTTCGCGAACGAGAAGGACTGCACCTTCCTGAACAGTGCGCCGCGGAGGTTCTTCGCGAAGCCCACTGCCGCGACCGCGCTGAAGCGTCCCGCAACAGCTCCGAAGAAGAGCGAGACGAGCGCCATGCAGACCATAACTCCGCCCATTTTCGCGACGTAGCCGATGTCGCCGTTGTTGATGCCCTTGTTGATAATCGCCGCCATTACATAGGGGATGAGCACCTCCATCGCGACCTCGCCCATAATGGTTATCGGCGAGAGCACCGACTGCTTCCAGTATTTGCCGACGTGTGAGAGTATCTTTGTGAACATCAGGTTCTCCTTTCTGTGTCTCAATGTTAAAGCCATTAGCCTTTAGCCTTTAGCCGTTAGCTAATGGTATCGCCTGACGGCGATATATTTCAAATAATGTCCGCGTAAGCGGACACCGCAAGCTAATGGCTAAAGGCTAACAGCTAACGGCTCTAAAATAACTGTCCTAACGCATTTTATCATATACTTTTTTTAATGTCAAGTGTATAGCACACAAATCTTCCGCGGCAGACGTCGAAGCGCGTCTGAACAACACGTTATTATCTGTAGGGACGCGCATTGCGCGTCCGCTGGTTTTCCGCACACCGCGCGGACGACCAATGGTCGTCCCTACATTTTGCTTCCTGCGTGCTAATTCAGCAAACAATTACACAGACCGACTCTGTTGATTTTATACAAAATGCACTTACCGTCTCACTCCGCCTTGACTTTTTTGGCGAAATGCATTATAATGATAGAGTGTTTAGGTATCCGCATACACAAACAGAAAGGACGGCGACAAAAATGGATTACAGATTTTCCAACATCACTCCCGAAATTACAAAGCTTGCAGAACGTTCAATAGAAAGCTACAAAATTGACCCCGAGCTGTACACGCAGTACGACGTCAAGCGCGGTCTGCGCGACATCAACGGCAACGGTGTTGTCGCAGGTCTTACAAATATAAGCACGATAAAGGTCCTCGATATGGGCGACGGTATGCCCAATCACGGCGACGGAAAGCTCTACTACCGCGGTATCGACGTCGAGGACATCGTCGAGGGCTTCATCAAGGAGAAGCGCTTCGGCTACGAGGAGACAGTATACCTCCTCCTCTTCGGCACTATGCCCAGCGAGCACGAGCTCGCGGAGTTCAGGCAGCTCCTCGCGGATTTCCGCTCGCTTCCGCCGACCTTCACCCGCGACGTCATTATGAAGGCTCCGAGCGACAATATGATGAATACCCTCGCAAAGAGCGTGCTCGCGCTGTATTCCTACGATGATATGGCGAATGATATATCTATCCCGAACGTGCTCCGCCAGTGCATAGAGCTGATAACGCTCTTCCCAGTGCTCGCGGTGTACGGCTACAACGCATACAAGTACAGCAGTGAGGGCGGAAGCCTCTTTATCCACGACCCCCGCCCCGAGCTCTCGATAGCGGAGAATCTGCTGTATATGCTCCGCCCCGACAAGAGCTTCACCGAGCTCGAAGCACGCATCCTCGACCTCGCGCTCGTGCTCCACGCCGAGCACGGCGGCGGCAACAACTCCTCCTTCACGGTGCACGTTGTTTCCTCGTCGGGCACCGACACCTACTCCGCGATAGCGGCGGCTCTCGGCTCGCTGAAGGGTCCGAAGCACGGCGGCGCGAATATCAAGGTGGCTATGATGTTCGACGATATGAAGCAGGCGGTCAGCGACTGGACGGACGAGGAGCAGGTACGCGCATATCTGCGGAAGCTCCTGCATAAGGAGGCGTTCGACCACGCGGGACTTATCTACGGTATGGGTCACGCGGTATATTCGCAGTCCGACCCGCGTGCAAAGGTGTTCAAGGGCTTTGTTGAGAGCCTCAGCTCCGAGAAGGGCAGACACGACGAATTTGCGCTGTATTCGCTCGTTGAGAAGCTCGCTCCCGAGGTCATCGCCGAGGAGCGCCGCATATACAAGGGTGTGTGCGCGAACGTGGACTTCTACAGCGGCTTCGTATACCGTATGCTCGGCATACCCGACGAGCTATTCACGCCTATATTTGCGGTATCGCGCATAGCAGGCTGGTCGGCGCACCGCATTGAGGAGCTCATCAACTCGAACAAGATAATACGTCCCGCGTACAAGGCGATATCTCCGATGAGGAAATATACCGATATGGAAAACCGAATGGATTAAACAGAACTCAGATTGTAGGGGCTGATGCCTACATCAGCCCGCCTGTTGTATGAGGGGCGATGTGGGCATCGCCCCCTACACAAAAATGTAGGGGCGGCGTTCCGCCGCCCGCCAATATACGGACAAACCACCCGACACAATGTGTAGGGACGACCATTGGTCGTCCGCAGCGATATGAATGATTCAACGGACGCGCAATGCGCGTCCCTACAAAGTAAACACACAGAAAGGCACAAAGATGAAATGTAAACACTGCAATTACGATATACCCGACGGGGCGAAGTTCTGCCCGATATGCGGCGGGAAGCAGGACATTCCCGAGGGATGTGGAGCTTCCGCACCACCTCCTCCTCAGATGTACGGCTATCCGCCGCAGAATGAGAGCGTCACGGACTCGCCCAAATTCGTCGGCTTCGGCGGTGCGATAGCGCTTTATTTCAAGAATTTTGTCAACTTCCGCGGACGCTCGACAAGAAGCGAATACTGGTTCGCCTTCCTCTTTGTGGAGCTGATAATGCTCTGCTGCTGGTTCATCGGCTTTGTTGTCCCGGGTATTTCCGTGATAGCAGAATTGGTATTCTTCGTACCGTCGCTTGCAATTGCGTTCAGACGCTTCCACGACGCGGGCAAAACAGGTATACTTCCGCTGGTAAGAACCATCGTCTCTCTTGTGTGGAAGATGGTTATGGGCGCTCTTATGATAATGCTGCTTATGTATGCCTTTGGAGTTACCTACGGCACTGATTTTAACGATAATCTCTTTTACCTGACACTTATCGGGGCTTCCGCCTTCGGTATCGTACCGTTCGGGCTGTACGTATGGCAAATTGTGGTATGCTGCTTCGACAGTGAGACCAAGCCGAATAAATACGGCAGAGAGCCGAGGTACTGATATGTGGAAGGATATTTCCGTTCCGTGGAGAGCGGCTTTTGAGGAGGCGTGGGAGGCATTCCGCGCGGGAAGCGTTCCCATTGGAGCGGCGCTCTGCGACGCAAGCGGCGAAATATTGCTCCGCGACCGCAACCGCTCGAACGAGGCGGCTACGGTGAACCGCCGCATATCGCACGCTGAGGCGAACCTGCTGAGACGGCTCGACACGACGGTCGGCGACCTCTACAGCCTCACGCTCTATACAACAATGGAGCCGTGCCCGATGTGTATGGGAACGGCAGTTATGGCGGGGATAAGGCATCTGCGCTCCGCCTCGCGCGACCCTTACTGCGGTATGGTGCACCTCGCCGAGAGCGAGCCTTATTACGCGGAAAAGCGCCTCGATTACACCTTCGAGGGCGGCGAGGTCGAGCTCGTGCAGATGACGGTTCAGAGCTACCGCGAGCTGAAATATGTTGACAGCGGCGCGAGCCCGAAGGTGCTCGATAAGTTTGAAGCGTATATGCCGCAGGCGGTCGCCGCCGCACGTGAGCTCTACGCGGCAGGGGAGCTCGAAAGGCTCGCCGAGGAAGGCACGCAAGCGGGCGAGGTCTTCGACCGCATATTGTCTGCGGTCGGCTGAAAATGTTTATTTTCCTGTCCCTTGATATTTCCCGCGGACAGATTTTAAAGGATTCGGTTTTTGTAAGGGATATGTACGGGACTTCGAGCATAATTTTATCGAGGACAAGGCGAAGAGCCGCAGAAATACTTGGTGTATTCCAAGGCTGTTCAACGCAGTCATCGGTGAAATTTGCCGAAGGGCTGTGCGTATCATCTTGCAAAAACGAATCCAAAGAGAAAGGAATGATGTATATGGCAAATTCTACACAGCTCATCAACTGGGGGGGCATGACCTGCGTGAAGCTTTCAGCAGGCGGCTATGAGGCGCTTATCGCGTATGAGATAGGCTCGAATGTTATCCGTCTGCGCGATAACAAAAACGGTCTCGAATTCTTCCGCTGGTCCGACGACAACGACGCCGACGTTATAAGGCAGTCCGCAGAGGTATGGGGACTTCCCACCCTCTATCTGCCGAACCGTTTCGCGGACGGCGTGCTCAAGACCTCCGACGCTGTATATCAGCTCCCCGTGAATGAGAAGGCTCCCTACAACAACCACATTCACGGCTTTATCCACAAGCGCGTGCACGAGGTAGTCGAGCACAAGGCTGACGACAACTGCGCATGGGTCAAGACCCGCTACGTCTACGACGAAAACGACGAGTTCTTCAAGTATCTGCCGATACGCTTCGTCGCCGAGTACACCTTCACGCTCTCGGAGAACGGTCTTGAGCAGAATATCAGCTTCACCAACAATTCAAACGTTGTAATGCCTATTTCCATAGCCTCGCATACGGCGATAAATGCTCCGTTCGTTGACGGCGCAAAGGAGGCGGATATCCGCCTGACAGTGCCGATAGGCAAGAAGTGCGAGCTCAACGAGCGCTGTCTCCCGACCGAGCAGCTTAAATCCCTGACGATGTGGGATCTCGAGTACAAGACGGGCAACAAGTGTCCCGTATTGCAGGTAGTTGACAACGATATGTACTTCGGCGAGTATGCCGAGCTCGACCACGAGAAGTTCCACGGTGTCATCGCCGAGGACATCGCGAGCGGCAAGAAGCTCTGCTACGAGGTATCGGACGAGTACAGGTTCTGGATAATCTGGAACGACCGCGGCTTCAATCATTACTTCTGTCCCGAGCCGATGACGGCGATGATAGACGCGCCGAATCTCAGCCTGCCTGCAGATGTTACGGGTTACCGCGAGATAAAGCCGGGCGAGACGTTCAAGTCGCACCAGCGCTTCTTCACAAAGCTGTAAAACAATGAAACGGACGACCAAAAAGGTCGTCCGTTTTTTTGTGGGACGCCGAGAGCGGCATCCCCTACAATTCGTTGATCCGTGTCCGTTACACAAGACACGGACGCCCAATGGGCGTCCCTACATTGACTGCCGCAGGTTTATCGTTATAATGGCGGGCGGCGTCACACCGCGCCTACATATCCGCCTTCTTCGTAGGGAATGTCATAGTCAGCGTGAGCGCGTTCTCCTCCGCGGAGGCAGCGACCCGCGCTCCCTGCTTCTCGGCAAGCAGCCGCACGATGAACAGCCCCAGCCCCGCGCTGCCGCCGCTGCGTGAAGCGTCCGCGCGGTAGCTCCGCTCGAACATCAGCTCCGTGTCGGGCATTTCGCCCGCCCGTACAGGATTCGAGAACGATATCGTGCACTGCTCCGCGCTTTCCGCTATTTCAAGGCGGAAGCTGTCGCGCGCGTACTTGATGATATTGTTGAGCACGTTCCCGAGCATTCGCGTGAGCATCTGCTCGTCAGCTCTGATGAACACCGTCTTTTCGGGGAAAACTATCTGCGGCTCGAGCCCGTGCAGACGTATCGCGGCTTCGCTGTCGGCGAGGAACTGCATCAGCACCTTCGCGAGGTTGACCTGTCTTATCTCCGCGGCGGTGTCGTCGCTCTCGAGGACGGACAGCTCGAAGAATGTGTCCGCCATATCCTTGAGCTTGTCAGCCTTTTCGCGGCAGGTCGCGAGGTATTCGCTCCCCTGTGACGAGAGGTTTTTCTCCTGCGAGAGAAGCTGTAAATTGCCGTTTATCACGGTCATCGGCGTGCGGAGGTCGTGTGCGATGTCGGATACCGACTGCCTGAGATTGTTCTCCGCGCGGACGGCGTCGCGCTTCAGGCGGCGCTGGTGGTCGAGCGAGCGGTTTATCTCCGCGGCAAGCGAGTTGAGGCTCGGGTCGAACAGCGATAACGACAGCTGGCGGTCGTATGACGGGTCGAGGTTGAGGTGAAGCTCTCGGCGGACACTTCGCATCTGCACCTTCAGCGCGATGATATAGCCGAGCAGAGCCGCGCAAATCACCGCGAGGGCTATGAATACATACCGCTCCATTACTGCTCCCCCTTCATCCTGTAGCCGATACCCCACACTGTCTCGATGAGGTCCTGTCCCGAGGCTTTTTTCAGCTTCGAGCGGAGATTGCTCACGTGGACGCTGACGGTGTTGTCTTCGTAGCAGTATTCCTCGTTCCACACGGATTCGTAGAGGTTTGCCTTCGAGTAGACCTTCTGCGGGTGCTCGATGAAAAGGAGCAGCAGACGGAACTCCTTCGCCGTCAGCGAGAGAGGCGTGTCGCCGAAGCAGGCTCGGTTCTCGGCGGGATATACCGTCAGACCGCCGAAGGACAGGGTATCGGGGAGCTCCGCCGCGCCCGTCCTGCGCAGCACGACCTCCATTCGCACGAGCACCTCGTTGAGGTCGAACGGCTTCAATATGTAGTCGTCAGCGCCGAGACGGAGCACCTCCAGCCGCGTTTCGAGCATTGAGCGCGCCGATATGACGATGACGGGCGTATCAGAGTGTGTGCGGAGCTCCGCGATGAGGCGTTCGCCGCTTATATTAGGGAGCATAAGGTCCATCAGTATCAGGTCGAACTGCTCCTGCGCGAGGAGCTTCGACGCGGCAAGACCGTCGGCGGCTTCGCTGACCGCGCACCCGTTCTTCGTGAGGAAGTCGGCGAGGATACGGCGTATATCGGGCTCGTCCTCGACTATTGCTATCCTTGCGTTCATAATATCACCTGCCTGAATTAATGTAACAATTATAACACAAAGCTCCGCGAAAATCAACACAGCTTTGCGGTACGTAGACAGTTTCCGTTCCAAATGCATTACAGCACGAGCCGACGGCGGAGCTCCACGCCGCCGATATCGCGGCATAAATGAACAAAACGGAAATTTATTCCCGCGCCTGTTGCTTTTTTCACAATTATGTGGTATAATGTATGTGACACTAACAGGAGCGCGGCTGACGGCTCCGAAATCTGCCTCCCGCGAGGCAAGAAAGGACAGAATATGCTTCACGAAAAATCATGCGGAGCTATTGTTTATCGTAAATACCACGGCAACACCGAGATACTGCTGATAAAGCATATCAACAGCGGACACTGGTCGTTCCCGAAGGGTCACGTCGAAGCAGGCGAGACCGAGGTCGAGACGGCTATGCGCGAGATAAAGGAAGAGACCGACATCGACGTCATCATCGACCCCACCTTCCGCGAGACTGTCACCTACTCGCCGAAGAAGGATACTATGAAGGTGGTCGTATACTTCCTCGCAAGGGCGCGGAATGTTGACTACCACCCGCAGGAGGACGAGATAGCGGAGGTACGCTGGGTCGATATCTCATACGCGTCGAATATCCTCTCCTACGAAAACGATAAGACCATAGTTACCAAGGCTAAATCGGCTATCAAAGAAGCTCTTTGAGATATACCGCAGGAACGGGCGACCCTCCTGCGGTTTTTTCTGCGCCTTGCATATGATAAATATATCCGTGGTATTTGATTAATTGATATAAACAATAAATATGCCAATCATATATGCTGATAAAAATTATATATTTGATTCTCTGTCTATCGTGTGCTATAATAAAAGCATAGAAAGAGCGGATACATCATAACACACGCTTTCTTTAAAGTTTTTCTCTAATTTCATCCTTTATAAAAAAGAACGAGAAACTGTCCCCCAAGAGTTTCTCGTTCTTTTTTGTCTTAAAATTCGGAAAACAGCGGTGTTTGTAGGGGCTGATGCTCACATCAGCCCGCATAGCTGACCGAAATTCGACGGGGCGATGTGGGCATCGCCCCCTACACTTTTATCTGAAAATATGCAACAAAAAAGGCGGACACACGTGTCCGCCCGTAATTATCATTCTTCCTCCGTACCGATAGACTGCTCAACGAAGTTCGCGAGGAACTCGATGAACTCCTTTATCAGGCGGTTGTTTTCGTTGCTCTTCTTACAGACAACAAGGTCGCGCATACGTATATTCGCATACGAGCACTTCTTCAGGACTATGCCGCCTGTCACGAATGCCTGCTTCGGCATCGGCGAGACCCACATAAATGTGTTCTTTACCGTGTTCATAAGGCTCATCTTGCTTCCGCGGTCGTAGACGTAGAGGAGGCGGTTCTGCATATCGTCGGGGTACTCGGGATTTACGCAGTTCTTTCCGAAGACGCTCAGCTCGTCGTCGCCGTGGATTATCTGCACGTAGTTCTTGAGCTCCTCGAACGGCACGTCGTCGTACTGGGCGAGCGGGTGGGTGTCACGCATAAGGAGCTTCATCGTGTACTCCGTAATGGTGCGGCAGCTGAGCTTGCGGCTCTTGAGCTGCTCCGCATACACGCCGAGCTGGCTCGACGGGATACGGATAACGCCGATGTCGGCGCGTCCTCCGCTGACGTCCTCTATGATTTTATTTGTAACTGTCTCCGCGAGGTGTATACCTATCTTATCCGTGTCGGGGAAGGAGTTTATCCATAATCCTACAGCGGGCGCGATATAGCCTGACATAGTAGATTCTATCCTGAGTGAAACGGTATCGTCGGCTCTGTTGGAGTAGTCCTCCTCGAGGCTGTGCATACTCTCAACTATCTCCTTTGCTCTGAGGAGAAAGTCCTCGCCCTCGGGGGTGAGCACCATACCGTTGGGGGTACGCCAGAATATCTGCATACCTATCTCGGATTCGAGCTCCTTGAGCGCGATACTTATATTAGGCTGAGCCTGATAGAGCTTTTTCGCAGCGGCAGTGATACTGCCCTCCTGTGCGATAGCGATGACATATTCCAGTTGCTGGAGTTTCATATTTCTGCCCTCACTTATGATATATTCGACTTATATTATATCATATATAAAACTTATATTCAAGTAATTATTTATGTAATTTCAACAATTTGTAAACTCTCACAAGAATGATATGCGTTATCGCGGCTTCGATGTAGAAATTGTCCCGAAAAAACCTCTTTCCGCAAAAATCCGCCTCGGCAGGGAGCCTGCACTTTTCGGCGGGGCACCACTCGGGCGGATAGTTGTATCATTCGATTGTAACAGAGACCTTGAGGTCGCTCTTTGCGGCGCCTGCTCTCATAATGGTCCTGAGAGCCTTGGCTATTCTGCCCTGCTTTCCGATAACACGTCCCATATCATCGGGAGCAACGGAAAGGTGGAAAACGATAACGCCTTCCGCATCGGGCTCGTCCTCGACGATCTTTATAGCCGACTTGTCCTCAACGAGACCTGCCGCGATCGCATACAGTAAATCTTTCATAGTAACCTCCGAAAGCTCCCGGAACAGAGGCTGAGACGGATAGTCTCACCTCCTCCGCAGCTATTGCATTAAAGAATGCCTTCCTTCTTAAGGATGACCTTTACAGTGTCTGTAGGCTGAGCACCCTTTGCGATCCACTCCTTAGCCTTATCAGCGTCGATCTTGACAACCGAGGGCTCCTTAGTGGGATCATAGTAACCGATCTCCTCAACGAAACGACCGTCTCTGGGGTATCTGGAATCAGCTACGACTACGCGATAGAAAGGAGCCTTCTTAGCGCCCATTCTTCTGAGTCTGATCTTTACTGCCATTGTATATTCACCTCCGTATGGTTAATGTATATTCAAGCGGCGGGAGACGTCGCATTGAAAGCTATTTTGAGAAAACAAATTCCGCAACATAGGACAGGAGCACGCACACCACGGCTATTGCGCGTATGATATTGCGTGTCTGCTTGTTTGCGTCCTTGAGCACGAAGCCCAAAATGATAAGTACGACCAGCGGCACATAGAACAGTATGTTGCCGACGAGCGTCTTATGGTGATATCTCGACCTTGCCGCGAGCGCGGTGAAATACTGCGCACCCATCAGAACGGAAGGTCTCCGCCGCCCTTGCCCGTCATCTTGTCGAAGTTCATACCTGCGAGCTGCTTGCGGGCTTTGCGGAGGTTCATCTTGCTGTTTTTGCCTGTGAACTGCTTCATCATCTTCTGCATCTGCTCGAACTGCTTGAGCAGGCGGTTGACGTCCTCTACCTTATTGCCCGAGCCCGCGGCGATACGCCTCTTGCGGGACGGATTTATGATAGAGGGCTTGGCTCTTTCAGCCTTGGTCATTGATGTTATCATAGCCTCGATGCGGTCGAGCTGGCTGTCGTCCACATCGACGTCCTTGAGCTTGTCGCCTACGCCGGGGAGCATACCGATTATGGACTTCATCGAGCCCATTTTCTTTATCTGCTTCATCTGGTCGAGCAGGTCGTCCATATCGAACTTGTTTTCCTTGAATTTCTGGGTGAGCTTTTCCGCGTCCTTCTGGGACATAACGTTCTCAGCCTTCTCGATGAGGGTGAGGACATCGCCCATGCCGAGGATACGCGAAGCCATACGCTCGGGGTGGAACTGCTCGAAGTCGTCGAGCTTCTCGCCCATACCGACGTACTTGATAGGCTTACCTGTTACCGCGAGTACGGACAGCGCCGCACCGCCTCTTGTATCGGAATCGAGCTTCGACATCAGCACGCTCGTTATGCCTACGGCTTCATCGAAAGCCTTGGCAACGTTTACGGCGTCCTGACCTGTCATAGCATCGACAACGAGCATTATCTCGTCGGGAGCAGTGAGCTCCTTTATCTTCTTGAGCTCGTCCATAAGCGCCTCATCAACGTGGAGACGTCCCGCTGTGTCTATGATGAGCACGTCGTGACCGTAGTCCTTGGCGTGCTTGAGAGCTTCCTGCGCGATGATGACGGGGTCTGTCTGACCCATTTCAAATACCTTTACGTCAGCCTTCTGACCTACTATCTGTAGCTGGTTTATAGCCGCAGGACGGTAGATATCGCAGGCTGCGAGCAGGGGGCGGTGACCCTCCTTCTTCAGCATTTTCGCGAGCTTTGCGGCGTGGGTGGTCTTACCCGAGCCCTGAAGTCCGCACATCATAATTACCGTGGGCGGCTTCGACGCGAAATTTATCCTTGCGTTGCTGTTACCCATAAGGGCAACGAGCTCGTCGTTAACTATTTTTATTACCTGCTGAGCAGGAGTGAGGCTCGAAAGGACCTCCTCGCCGACGGCTCTCTCCGAGACCTTTTTGACGAAGTCCTTCACGACCTTGTAGCTTACGTCAGCCTCGAGGAGTGCGAGCTTTACCTCGCGCATAGCCTCGTTGACGTCGCTCTCTGAGAGCTTTCCCCTTGATTTCAGCTTTTTGAACACGTTATTCAGTTTCTCGGAAAGTCCTTCAAATGCCATGGGGACAAGCCTCCTTCATTCTATGTTTATGTCAGAGGAGCTCCTCGCTCCGTCTGACGTGTGAAAGTATCGCGTTTCTGAGCTCCTCGTCGGGTATCTGCTCTGCCTCGTCGGCGATAGCGGCGAAGCACTCGCGCATTTTCCCGAGCCTCTCGGCGAATCCGAGCCGCTCCTCGTACCCGAGCAGTATGCTCTCGGTGCGCTTTATGAGGCTTCTCACTGCCTGACGCGTTATCCCGAGGGGAGCGCCTATCTCGGCGAGCGAGAGATCCTCGCAGTAGTAGAGCTCCATCACGCTGCGCTGGTGCTCGGTGAGGAGGTCGCCGTAGCAGTCGAGGAGCATCACGAATTTAAGTTCCTTAGCCATTTTCTATCTCCCGCAAAGGGTGTAACCTAAAATCACTTTACACATTATACACTATGCCGCCGCATTTGTCAAGTACTTTTTTGATTTTTTTCAAGGGCAGAGCCCTTGTCTGAGCTCTTAGTTCTTAGCTCTTAGTTCTCTTTCCGCCGTTGAATTATTCCTTGACATCTCACCTATAAAGTTATATAATAATTGTGTACAGATTGTTGACGCCGTTGTGCGTTATTTCATAAATTATGCTATCAGCAGAATGGAGACAGTTATGGAATATCTCGAAAACAGAGAGCTCTCATGGCTTAAATTCAACAAGCGCGTGCTTGAGGAGGCGGTATGTCCCGAGACACCCGTGCTCGAGCGTATTTCCTTCTCGGCTATATATCAGAGCAACCTCGACGAATTCTTTATGGTCCGCGTAGGCTCTATCTCCGAGGACGAAAAGGACGAGAAGGAGAAGAAAAAGAAAAAGAGCAAGGCTGACAAGAACTCGGGTATGTCGGCTTCCGAGCAGCTCGACGCCGTATTCACCGCAGTCCGCAGATTACAGCCCTCGGTCGAGGAGGCTTACCGCAGGAATATGGCGGAGCTCGCGCCCTTCGGCTTCGAGCACGTCAGCTTCGAGACAGCCTCGCCCGAGGAGCTCAATTTCCTCGAGCTCTACTTCAAGCGCGAGATAAAGCCCTTCATATCGGGACTTGTCATCAACGACGCCCTGCCGTTCCCGTTCCTTCGCAATAAGGAGCTCTACGTGGCGGTACTGCTCGGCGCGAAAAAGGGTATGACCATTGGTATGATACCTGCCACCAGCAAGGAGAGGGAGCGTATGATACCTCTCGGAAACGGCGGCAGACGCTTCATCCTTGAGGAGGAGGTCATTCTCCACTTCGCGCACCTGATGTTCAAGGGCTATAAGGTTCAGGACAGAGCCGTTATGCGCGTGACGAGAAGCGCCGATATAATGGTCGATAACAAGGGCGCGGACTTCCGCGACCGTATGGAGGAGCTCGTGTTCAAGCGCACAAAGCTCGCTCCCGTGCGCCTTGAAATAACCGATGAATTCAGCCGCGACGGTCTCGACTACATATGCAAAAAGCTGAAGCTGAAGAACGGGCGCGTGTTCAACTCGCATATCCCGCTCGACCTCTCGTACCTCTATCAGCTTCAGGACCTCGACGAGGACCCCAAGCACCACTACCACAAGCTCTCGCCGCGCAAGGCGGCTATGCTTGCGGATAACCGCCCTGTCTTCGCACAGGTAAAGGCTAAGGACATACTCCTCAGCTACCCCTTCGAGGCTATGACGACCTCGTTTATCCGTCTGCTTGAGGAATCCGCGGCAGACCCGAAGGTCGTATCCATAAAGATAACGCTCTACCGCGTCGCCCGCAACAGCAAGGTGATAAGCGCTCTGTGCGCCGCCGCCGAGAACGGCAAGGACGTCACGGTGATGATAGAGCTCCGTGCACGCTTCGACGAGGCGAACAACATCGAGTGGTCGAAGGTGCTGCAAAAGGCGGGCATAAAGGTCTACTACGGACCGAAGGAGTTCAAGGCGCACTCGAAGCTCCTTCTCATCACGAGGAAGGCTGTGGGCGGCGGCTTCGACTACGTTACGCAGGTCGGAACAGGCAACTACAACGAAAAAACTGCCGCTCTGTACACGGATATGATGCTCCTTACAGCTGACAGGGACATCGCCGCGGACGCGGAGGCAGTGTTCGATTCGCTCATAAACGGCACATTCGTTGAGGCTCCGAGGAAGCTCCTCGTGTCGCCTCTCGCGCTCAGACCGCAGGTGCTCGCGATGATGGACGAGCAGATAGGCATCGCAAGAAGCGGCGGCGACGGCTACATAGCCGCGAAGGTCAACTCCCTCAACGACAGCGCCATCATCGAGAAGCTCATTGAGGCTTCACGTGCGGGCGTAAGGATAGAGCTCGTGGTGAGAGGCATATGCTGTATCATCGCGGGAGTACCCGGCTTCACCGAGAATGTGAAGGTGCGCAGTATCGTGGGACGCTTCCTTGAGCACAGCCGCATATTCATCTTCGGCAGCGAGAACAGGGAGCAGAAGATATACCTCGGCAGCGCCGACTGGATGAGCAGGAATACCGTAAAGCGCGTAGAGGTGGCGGCTCCCGTGGAGGACGAGCGCCTGAAAAAGCGTATCAGGGATATGTTCCGCGTGCTGATGAGCGACAACGTAAAAGCCCGCGAGATGCAGAGCGACGGCTCATACGTCCGTGCCGAGCGCAGGGACGGCGAGGAGGCTGTAAACTCGCAGGAATATTTCTACGCTGAGGCATATAAGCGCCTTGAAGAGAAGAGCGCGAAGCAGGCACGTATGAAGAACGCCCGCGAGCACATAGCTTCGGCTAAGACAGCGGCAAAGTCCGCGGCGAAGAAGTCTGCTCCCGCGAAGGCTGAGACTACAGCGAAAAAAGCCGCGGCTCCCAAGAAGTCGGCAGGTGTGAAGAGATCCGCGGCGGCGAAGAAGACCACTGCGGCAAAGAGGACGACCTCGCGCCCGAAGAAAAAGGATTCGTGACGCGTCACAGAATTTACCGAAAAAATAAGTCGAAAAAGCTTGCAGTTTTGCCGAAGATATGTTATAATAGTATCTATATCGGTATCACACTTTATACCGAACGGATAAACTGACCTTTTAGAGGATGAAATAATGATAGGTTTTTACAACTATACGGTCATTCTGACGTATCTCAGCCTCGTCTCGTCCATAATCGGCATTATGCTCGCGTGCGGGCTCTGCGGCGGCGAGCCGCGTCCCACCTATGCGATAATCTGCCTTATGATATCGGGACTCTGCGATATGTTCGACGGCAAAATTGCCCGCACCAAGAAGGACCGTACCGACGACGAAAAGAAATTCGGCATACAGATAGATTCGCTCTGCGACGCGATTTGCTTCGGTGTACTGCCTGCCGTTATCGGCTATTCTGTGGGACTTGACAGCTGGGTGGACGTGCCTGTGCTGGCTCTGTTCCCGCTGTGCGCGGTGATAAGGCTCGCGTACTTCAACGTCACCGAGGAGTCCCGACAGAAGAAGACCGCCGAGGTGCGCAAGGTCTATGAGGGTCTGCCCGTGACGAGCGTGTCGCTGATACTGCCGCTGCTGTACAGCTTCCACAAGGACATCGGCGAGCGGTGCTTCCCCGCGGTGTACGGCTCGGCTATGCTGATAATCGCCATCGCGTTCATCACGCGCGTGAAGGTCAAGAAGCCGAGTATGAAGACGATGTTCATATTCATCGGTATCGGCGTACTGGAGTTCATCTGGCTGATGTACAAGACCAAGACTAAATAAAAAAAACGGGCATATTGCCCGTTTTTTGTTATGCCGACAGTTAAATCAACAGTGTTTAAGTCCCGCGATTGGTGAATTTCTCTAAAAATCGCGGGATTAATTCTACGTTCAGGCATATACAAAATGCACAAATGTTGTTGACTTGATTTTGACATTGTGTTAGAATATAATCAGCGCAGTGTGTGCAGACACTGTAACAGGGAGATTTTACCACACACCATCGAATCCGAAAAAGGAGGTAGATCACGATGAAGTCATTCATCAGAAGGGCGGTAAGTACCGCCGCAGCGGCAGCGTGCCTGCTGACGAGCTTCCGCTTCACGTTCATCACTGACGTGACAGAGGCGGACGCAGCAAGCGGCATGAGCGCCTTCGACATCACGCGTGAAATGAAGATAGGCTGGAATATAGGCAACAGCCTCGACGCAACAGGCGGCAACGGCAACTACGGTCTCAATACCGAGATAAGCTGGGGCAACCCCAAGACCACGCAGGCAATGATCGACACAGTAAAGAAAAAGGGCTTCAACACGGTAAGAATACCTACCACATGGTATCCTCACCTCGACGGCAGCAACAACATCGACAGCGCGTGGATGTCACGCGTAAAGGAGGTCGTTGACTACTGCATCAAGAATGATATGTACGTTATCCTCAACGTCCACCACGAGGAGTGGGTGAACGTCAGCCAGTTCAATGACAGCACCTACCAGAACGCCGAGACTAAGCTAACTGCGATATGGAAGCAGGTTGCGACGACGTTCAAGGACTACGACCAGCACCTCGTTTTCGAGGGCATGAACGAGCCGCGCCAGACAAACAACCCGTCCGTGAGCGAGTGGGGCAACGGCAGCGGCGATAACGGTTATACATGGAACTACATCAACAAGCTCAACGCCAAGTTCGTTGAGACGGTCCGCGGACAGGGCTCTGCCGCTAACAAGGAGCGCCTCCTCATGCTCCCCGGCTACTGCGCTTCGTCCGATATGGACGCCATCAAGGCTGTGACCTTCCCGTCGGGCGGCGGAAATATGGCTTATTCGGTACACGCCTATCTGCCGTACTACTTCACAATGGCGGATGACAGCTACGCAAATCACAACTATCCCGGCAAGAGCGGCTGGGGCGAGGACTATACGGGAGCTATCAACAGCTTCTTCAGCAACCTCAAGCAGCTTGAGGACCAGAAGAATATCCCCGTTGTTATCGGCGAATTCAGCGCCTCGAACTTCAACAACCTCAGCGCACGTCAGGCGTGGGCTAAGGACTACATCACCGCAGCCAAGAAGGCTGGCATACCCTGCATACTATGGGACAACAACGTAGAGGGCGGCAACGGCGGCGAGTCGCACGGCTACCTCAACAGGTCGGCTAATTCGTGGTACTCGGCTTCCGAGCCCGTGCTCAACACGATGATGTCCGTTATCAACGACGACTCTATCCTCTGGGCTGGCAAGCAGGCTCCCACAACTCAGGCTCCTGTGACAACTACCCAGCCTCAGCAGACAACTCCCGCAAATCCGACAGTTCAGCCCGACAGCAGCGGCGACTACTTCACCTGCTCGTTCGAGACAGGCTCCGACGGCTGGGAGACCCGCGGCGGTGCGACTATATCCACCGATTCCGCCAACTACTACGACGGCAGCAAGTCCATTCTCATCTCCGACAGAAGCAAGGAGTGGAACGGTGCAGCTATCAAGCTCGACCCTGATGCCTTCGTGCAGGGCGGCACCTACAGCTTCTCGCTGGGCGTGCTCCAGAAGTCGGGCAGCAGCGCTTCGATGCAGCTCTCGCTCCAGCAGAGCGACGGCAGCAATACGAGCTACAACAAGATAGCTACCTGCACAGCCGAGAGCGGCGTGTGGACAAAGCTCGAGAACGCAGAGTACACTATCCCCAATGACGGCAGCGACCTCGTGCTCTACATCGAGACGGTAGACGGCTCGGGCGACCTCTGCGACTTCTACATCGACGCAGTACAGGTGTCCAAGTCAGGCAAGGCTTCACCCGTCGTTACGGGACAGGGCACAGTTTCCGCGGCGGCTACCACCCCGAGCTCGGGCTCAGGCAGCACCGCAGGCAAGAACGACCCCATAAAGATAATGCCCATCGGCGATTCGATAACCTTCGGCTACGGTCACACGGGCGGCTACAGAAAGTACCTCGACTACTACCTCAAGGAGAAGGGCTTCTCCAAGGTGGATATGGTAGGTCCCGAGGGAAGCGGCAGCGCGAGCTTCAGCTTCAACGGGCAGAACGTACAGTACGACGACAACCACGCAGGCTACAGCGGCTACACTATCGTGCAGAAGTACCCGATACCCAGCTGGGGCGAGAACGGTCTGCTCGAAAAGCTCAAGGCAAAGAACGCTATCAAGAGCGCTCAGCCCGATATCGTGCTCCTTATGATAGGTACGAACGATATGACGGCTAACCGCGACCTGAGCGAGTGCGAGACTGACCTCCACTCACTGCTCGACTACATCCTCGCGGATATGCCCTCCGACGGAATGGTATTCCTCGCGTCTATCCCCGAGTTCACGGCTTACGGCGGCAACGCTCAGAGAGTCGCAAACTACAACAACACCGTCAAGAAGGTAGCTTCCGATTACCAGAGCTCGGGCAAGAACGTGCAGTTCGCTGACGTTCACGGCTGCCTCGACGGTATGAACGATATGGACTCCGATCAGCTCCACCCGACAGATAAGGGCTACGAGAAGATAGGCAAGTTCTGGGCGGGCATCGTGGAGGACTACGCAGCGGCTTCCGCTCCTCCCGAGACTACGACCACAACTATCACGACCACAACAACGACCACGACTACCACAATTACTACGTACTACGTATCACCTCCCGTAACATCGACGGAGGAGGAGACGACTACCACGACAACTACCGCCACCGAGCCCGACAAGTCGAATCTCGGCGACGCCAACTGCGACGGCAGGGTAACGATAGCGGACGCGGTTGCGATACTCCAGTCCATAGCAAATCAGGACAAGTACGCGCTCAGCGCACAGGCAAAGAAGAACGCCGACGTTGACGGCGAGGCGGGCGTTACCGCGAATGACGCTCTGGTCATACAGAAGTACGACGCGGGCGTTATCGATATAACCGCATTCAGAACAGCATAACACCGCAAAACGGGACAGGTAAAACTGTCCCGTTTTTTGCGTACAGTTGTTTTTTGCGGGGCGATGTGGGCATCGCCCCCTACAAATCAATGAATAATATCGATATAACAAGAAACGGGACAGACCGAAGTCTGTCCCGTTTCTTTTCTATATGAGGAACTATTATGGAAGAAAACTGCTTATTTGTCAGTGCCGTCGAATACGTAGATGAACTTGACGCTTCCGTCCATATCGTCGGACTTGCCCGAGAATGTGCCGTATTCCTTAGCCGCGTCGCGTACAGCCCTGAACCGCTCGGTGATGTCGGGCAGAGCCTCGTCGATGACCTCGCTCAGCTTGCTGATGCCCTCCTTGTCGAACCTGTTCATACCGTCGCTGAGCTCCTTTGCACCCGATTTCAGCTGCCCGATACCGCTTGTGAGAGCGGGGACGCTGTCGTGGAGAGTGCCTATGCCTGTATAGAGAGCTCCCGCGCCGCTGTTGAGCTGGTCTGCACCGCTGCTGAGCTTGAGCATATTCTGATATATCGTATCAGCGCCGCTTCCGAGCTGACCGCTCGCCGTCACGAGCTGTCCGAGCCCGCTGTCGAGGGCATAAGAGCCCGCGTAAGCCTGACCGATACCCTCGTTGAGAGCTCCCGCGCCTGTGTAGAGCTGCGCTGTGCCGCCCTTTAAGTCGTATGCGCCCGCTGAGAGCTGCGCAAGTCCGCTGTTGAGGGAGGTATTGCCCGCAGAGAGCTGTGCAATGCCCGCGATGAGCTGTTCAAGTCCGCCCGTTAGACTGCCGCTGCCCGCAGAGAGCTGCGAGATGCCGCCGTCGAGCTGAGCCGCGCCGTCTGATACCGACTTAGCGCCTGCCGCAAGCTGTGCCGACGAGCCCGAGAGCTTGTCTGCGCCCGCCGCGAGAGCCTTGCCGCCCTCGTCGAGCTGCGCCATACCCTGCCGGAGCTGTGCTGAGCCTGTCTCAGCTGTGCCGAGACCTGCGGAGAGCTTGTCAAGTCCGCCGCCTATCTCCTTTGCGCCCGCTGAGAGCTGTCCCGCGCCTGCGTTGAGCTCTCCCGCGCCTGCGGAGACTGCCGCCGCGCCCGCCGCGAGCTGTCCGCCGTCCTTCATCGAGGCGGCTATCTGCTTCTGAGAGTCTATGGTCTGCTGCAATGTGCCGACCGCGACCGCGAGCTCCTGCGAGGGCGAAGCCTGATACAGTGCCTGCAATGCCGCGAGAGCCTGTTCATTTGCAGCGATAGTGGTGTCAAGTCCTGTGCCTGCCGTGGTTATTCCTGCGGCGAGCTGGTCTGCGCCCTGTGTGAGCTGTGAAGCTCCAGCCGCGAGAGAATCCGCGCCTGCTGTGAGCTGCGAAGCTCCCGCGCTGAGAGTGTCAGCACCCGATTTAGCGGAGCTTATGCCCGCTGTGAGGGAATCCGCGCCCGTCTTAGCCGAGCTTATGCCCTCTGAGAGCTGTCCCGCGGAGCTGCTGAGAGTTGCCGCGCCCTCCGAGAGAGCGTCCGCGCCCGCTGTTACCTGAGCCGAGCCGTCCCTGAGCTTGGAGCTTCCGTCGCTCAGAGTGCCGATACCGCCGCCGAGCTGTGCCGCTCCCTCCGAGAGAGCCGCCGAACCCTTATTCACCTCTGCGAAACCTTTTACCAGCTCATCAGAGCCTGTTTTTGCCTCAGAGAGACCTTTTTCCAGTGCTTCGGCACCGTTATTCACCTTTTCAGCTCCGCTGACGAGTTCGCCCGAGCCGTCCTTCACCTGTCCGAGACCGCTCACGAGCTTGCCCGAGCCGTCCTTCGCGGAGCTCACGCCCTCGCCGAACTTAGCCGTCGAATCCGAGAGGGTCTTGGTACCGTCTGCGAGCTGCTTTGCACCGCTTGCGAGGTCGCCTGTACCCTTCTGAAGTGCCTGCGAACCGTCGTAGAGCTTGTCGATACCGCTCGTGAGGTCGCCTGACTTGTCGGAGAGCTCGCAGATACCGTCATAGAGCTTGGCTGTGCCGTCCGTGAGCTGTGCCGCACCGTCGCTGAGCTCACGGAGCTTCTCTTCGAGGTCACCCATATCGAAGCTGTCGTCGAGGTCGAGCTGCGAGAATATCTCGTTCGATACGACCGTAACGGAGGTGTTCATCTCGAAATCCCTGACGTCCGCAGAGAGCTCGAAGCTCTCGGGTAGCTCGATATCCATAGCCTTTATCTCGTCGAGCGCAAGGCTCTCGGTGAGACCGGGGAATGCTGCTCCGACCACGATGAGCCTGTTGCCGTCGGAGATGACCTTGCCGTTGGTGACCTCAACATTCAGGAACCTGCCCGTGTCGAGGACAGCAGCGCTCGCCGCCATAAAGGGTACGTATATCTCTGTCTTTTTGCCGTTTATTTCCTTGGTTACCTTCTGCTTGTTCTTATAGTCCCAGCGGATAGTGACGTGACCGCTTTTGCCTGCGAGGTCAGCGGGAGCTATCTCCCTGCCGTCGAGGTAGTAGGTGATGTTTACATCCACAGGCAGCTCCTTATTGGTAGTGCCCTTGTAGTAGATGTCGCTGCCGTTGGCTGTCCAGTCGAGGGACTCGCCGTTCTGCGCGAACTCCTCATTGCCCTTGACATTGACGATGTCCTCAAGGTCGGAGATGTCGCTGATACTGCTCAGCGCGGGAGCATTCTTCAGCCAGTCGCTGACAACGACATTCTTCACTGACGAGTCGGTGTTGCAGAGAACGTACACTGTCTCGTCCTTGTAAGCCGCGCTGTCGGAAGCCGCTCTTGCCGACTTATCCCCGCTCGTGCTCTTGGACTCAGCCGCGCTCGTCTCCTCGGACTTGCTTCCGCTCTTTGCATAAGCGATAGAGCCTGTAGCCGCCGCCGATACTGCCACTGCCAGTACCGCAGCTATTATCCTCTTGTAATTTCTCATATAGGTCATCCTTTCTAAATGAACGATGTTATATTCTCATTGTTACCCGCCGAAAGCAGACTGTGTCTTTTGTACAGACTGAGCGAGCTTGCGAGCGGCAACGTAGTTAGGGGTCAGGGGAACTGTGTTCCCCTGCGGAGTCCAGAGGCAGCGCCTCTGGTTAGTGACTGAATACGTGCAGGTGCTTGCGCGAGGTGTGCCCGCTGTCCTTGGGCAGGAAGCCCGCGCTCGTCTTGCATATCACGCTGTCGAATACTATGAACATCGACGGCAGCACCGTTACTACGACCACCATCGAGATGAGAGCTCCGCGCGAGAGCAGTACGCACAGTGAGGATATCATTCCTATCTTCGAGTAGAGCGCCACTCCTACCGTAGCCGCGAAGAATCCGAGCGCCGAGGTGATGACCGAGCGTATCGAGGTCGCGAGCGCTATTCCGACCGCTTCCTTCTTGTCCCTGCCGCCCGAACGCTCCGTGCGGTATCTCGTCGTCATAAGTATCGCGTAATCGACCGTCGCGCCGAGCTGTATCGTTCCGATAACGACCGAGGCTATGAACGGGAGCGAGGTGTTCGTGTAGTAGGAGATACCGAGGTTTATCATTATCGCGAGCTCTATCACCGCTACCAGTATCACGGGGAGCGATACCGACTTGAAGGTGAAGGCAATGATGAGGAATATCGCCGCTATCGAGAGCACGCTGACCACCTTGAAGTCGCGGTTGGTGATGTCAATGAGGTCCTTTGTCGCGGGAGCTTCGCCGATGAGCATACCGCTCGCGTCGTACTTCTGTACGATGTCGTTGAGCTGTGCCACCTGAGCGTTGACATCGTCGGAGGCTACCTCGTACTCGGAGCCTATCAGCATAAGCTGCTTGTTCTCGCTCTTGAGCTTGCTCCTTATCGAATCGGGTACGACCTCGTCGGGAATGGCGGGTCCTATCAGTGTATTGTAGCCGAGGGTGAACTGCACGCCGTCAACGCCGTCCATCTCATTGAGCATTGCCGTTGCTGTCTTGGCGTCCATATCGGAGTCAACGAGGAGGATATGCGTGCTGTTCATATGGTACTCTTCCTCGAGCTTCGTGTTCGCCGTTATGCTTGCGAGCTCCTTGGGGAGGGTGCTGTCGAGCTTGTAGTAAACATCATAGTGGAGATATCCGAACACCGCGGGTATCACCAGCACCACCGCAAGCGTGAGGAAGGCTCCCGAATGCTTGACGATGAATGACGATGTCCTTGAAAAGCTCGGCATAAAGTCGCGGTGCGAGGTCTTTGCTATCGCCTTGTCGAATATGAGTATCATCGCGGGGAGCACCGTTATGCAGGCGATAACGCCGCAGATAACGCCCTTTGCCATTACTATGCCGAGGTCAAGTCCGAGCGTGAAGCTCATAAAGCACATCGCGAGGAAGCCCGCGACCGTCGTGAACGAGCTGCTGACAACGGCTGTTACCGTGTTAGCTATCGCGTGAGCCATAGCCTCGACCTTGCTGTCGGGGAAGAGCTCCTGCTGCTCCTTGTAGCTGTGCCACAGGAAGATGGAGTAGTCCATAGTCACGCCGAGCTGGAGCACCAGCGCCAGCGCCTGAGTGATGAAGGATATCTCGCCCATCGCGAAGTTTGTACCGAGGTTCCACGCTATTGCGATACCGATACTGAGCATAAAGAATATCGGTATGAGGAAGCTGTCCATAGTCAGCACGAGTACCGCGCTCGTGAGTATTACCGCGATTATCGCGTAGATTACCGACTCGCTGTCGGAGAGGTGCTTCATATCGGCTGTAACAGCGCTCATACCGCTGATGAAGCACTGCTCGGAGGTTATCTCCCTCATCTCGTCGACAGCATTGAGCGTCCTGTCCGCGGAGGTAGACTCCTCGAAGAATACCGCCATTAATGTGGTGTCGCCCTTGTTGAAGAAGTCGCGCACCTTAGAGGGGAGTATCTCCTTCGGGACGTTTAAATCTGTGAGCGTCTCGTAGCAGACCACATTGGATACGCCGTCCACCTCCGATATCTTATCGGCGGTGTCGGCAATTTCCTTTTCGGTCATACCGTCCACCATCACGAACGAGAAGCCGCCCTGCCCGAACTCGTCTATCAGTATGTCCTGACCGACCATTGTGTTTATGTCCTTTGGCAGGTATGAGAGTATGTCGTAGTTGACGCGTGTGTTGATATAGCCGAAAGCCGACGGTATCAGAAGCAGTATGCCTGCCGCCAGTATCAGCACTCGGTGCTTTGCGATGAATTCACCGAACCTTAGCATATTATCGTCCCCCTAATACAGAATGTGCCGCAAGCGGCTGTGGATCGCTTTCTGTAGATAGTATATTCCAAAACTGACCGAAAGTCAATATCGAGGCGTGAGAAAATTGACTTGCGGTCATAATTTTGTAGACTTGCACAAATACAGCTCGTCTCCATTATGACTAATGGTCAATTTTACAAGCTTGACACTGTGGGAAATATGCGATATAATGAGTGTGACACATAAAATCGCGCTCGGTATGCGGGAGGTTAAAATGGGAAAAGTTGATGTCAACAAACAACAGAAGGAATCTTCCCTGCTAAAGACAGCTTTTGAGTTCTTCACAACGAAGGGGTTCAGCAAGACCTCTATCTCCGACATCGCAGGAAAAGCAGGCGTGGCAAAGGGGACGTTCTACCTCTACTTTAAAGATAAATACGATATACGCAACAGGCTCGTGGCGCATAAGTCGAGCCAGCTTTTTATGAATGCTATGAAGGAGCTCGGTCCCGAGCTGAAAAACGCCACCTTCGAGGAGAAGATGATACGCATAGTCGATAATATCATCAATCAGCTCAACGACAACCAGTCTCTGCTGACGTTCATCTCCAAGAATCTCAGCTGGGGCGTGTTCAAGTCGGCGCTGACGTCGCCAGCCTCCGAGAACGATGTTGACTTCAACCGCGTGTATGACCTTATGCTCGCGGAGGCTCCGTACAAGCTCCGTGACCCCGAGATAATGGTGTTTATGATAATCGAGCTCGTGTCCTCGACGTGCTACTCGGCGATACTTTATAAAGACCCGTGCACGCTCGCGGAGCTAAAGCCTTATCTGTATGATACGATAAAGCTGATAATCGCCCAGCACAAGGTGGACGAAAAATAAGTCGGTAAGCAGCTGTCAGGGAAGAGCCTTGGCAGCTGATTTTTTATTGTTCCACGTGAAACATACGTTCTTTTGCAAAAAAGAAAAGCGGGCGGCTTGTGCCGCCCATAAATAGATCTGTCAGAGAATAATGAGAACTCATTGGTAAAGTATATGCGCCCGCTTTTGAGAATATTACTCCTATCCCTTTTGGTCGCTTTTTTTGTCGAGTTTGAGGTCTTTCAGTGCATACTCACAGCACTGTATCACAAGCTGATTGAACGAAATGTCATTTTGTGCGGCAAGCTTCTCCAGACGGTCAATTAACTCATCAGGCATTCGGATGGTCTTATTCGAGGCGGAGGGTTTCTTTATTTCAAACATTTTACTATTCACTCCTGTAATATCTGTATAATTACATATTACATTATATTCTTTGTGAATAATACACTTAAATATGCAAGTAAATTTTACTTGCATATTGCATTAATATATGTTATAATATGGTTAAAGCAATTACTGGAAGGAGGAGATGTGTTATGAAGAATAGACTTATTTGCGCCGCATTCTCTGATTTTTTCTGATACTCGGAATAAGCGTTTATTTACTGTTCAATCATAAGCCCTATTTCATTAACGCGCTCCTGTTCTTGGGAATCAATTTTCCCTTAATGTCTTCTGACAGCTTTTTGGGGCGTTTGACCGTCTGTTATGGCGCGGATATATCTTGGGCGGCTTCGTTCTGCTTCGCTATCCAAGCAATTTATTGTTTCAAAAGCAATAAAACATACCGTTTGCTGCTTTGTACCCTATTGGGGATAGGTTATGAAATCCTGCAAATGGTCAATGTTGTTGACGGAACTTTTGACCCCTTTGACATAGCGGCTTACACGACAGGAACAGTCTTTGCAATTATTATTATAAATCTGATATGGAGGGAAAAAGATGAAAAACAATAAGATAATAAACATAATCGCAACAGTATTCGTTGCTTCTACTTTCTTTGCTATGGCTGTCGGAAGCGGAACAAGCTCCGATACGGCAAGCAAGGTCGGCGAGGTTTCGGGTTCTTCAAAATCCGATTCTTCTGCTGAGGCAAATACCAAAACTCAATATGTTGCAGGTGATGTAATCGAAACAAAGAGCCTGAGAATATCCTATTTATCATGCGGTGTATATTCGGGCTATGACCAATTCACTGCTCCAAAAGACGGGAATAAAATCATTTACTGTGAATTTGAGTTTGAAAACACTTCGAATTCAGACAAATTTGTAAGCTCCTTTGATTTTAACTGTTTTGCAGACGATAACAGCTGTGATGAATACATCTGGGCGAATGATAATCTGAGCGCCACAATTTCAGCAGGAAGAAAAGCAAAAGGAAAGGTTTATTACGAGGTACCTGCAAATGCGGGAAATGTTGAAATAGAATTTGATAGCAGTCTGCTTTCATCAAATAAAATAATATTCTTGTATAAATAACATTAAAGGGGTGGATTAAGGGGAGCCCCCTTTGGCGGATTCGCAGGTTACCGATTATGTGCCGTTAGTTTACGGCACGGTAGCCCGCATTTTCCGCTAAGGGAAGCAACCTAAATCCGCCCCTTTTTGCTAAACGTCGCGGAATTGGCGGAATACTGCGGGCGGCGGAATTCCGCCCCCCGCATCAGAGTGCCGAGCTCTCATTCGCTATTATCGCCAAAACACCCGTTCTATTTTTGTGTAATTGCGGGATTTTCGCAGTCAGGCGAACTCTTTTTTTGTTCGCGGTTTGACATTCGGGGCGAAATATGGTATCATACTACTTGTAGTGACTGACGCGGATACACATAAAACAGGCTGTCAGTCACCGACAAAGGGGAAAATACCTACTGTCAGGAGTTATATATAATGAACAGGATAATAAAAAAAGCGGCGGCTATGCTGCTTGCCGCGGTTATGATAGCTGCAGTCCCGAGCTGCGTAAAGCCCCGCACGTCAAGTGCGGAGGGAGCTGTATCGGCGGTATGGCCCGTCGATAAGTCGTATCAGAAGATCACCACCTATTTCGACCCGCTGAGAAACGAAAGCGACGCCTCGGGCTACCACAACGCCATCGACATCGAAGCCGCCTACGGCACAAATGTGTTCGCGGCTTATCCCGGAAAGTGCATTTCCTCGGACTGGATGGATGCCTACGGCAATATGGTGATCCTCTATCACGAGGAATTGGGCGTCTACACCTTCTACGCGCACTGCTCGTCCGTGGAGGTATCCGCGGGACAGGCTGTTTCGGGCGGCGACATCATAGGTCACGTCGGCAGTACGGGTCAGTCAAGCGGCAATCATCTCCACTTCGGCATATGCGACAAGCTCCTCAGCGGCTGGCCGTGCAGGACTTATTACGACCCGCTCACCTACTTCACGTATGACAGCGTAGCTATCGCGAATCCGAACGCTACACCCGCAGAGGCGGCTCCTGCGTGCAGCTGTACCGCGGAATATGCGGGAACATACACCACCAAGGGCGTCACCACCTACCTCAACATAAGAGCGGGACACGGTGCTGATACCGCTGCCCGCGGACAGATACCCGCAAACGCGCAGTTCACCGTCACCAAGGCGGACGGCAAGTGGGCTCACGTTGAGTACAACGGCGTAAGCGGCTGTGTTTCTATGGAGTACATCCAGAAGGTGGAGAGCGCTCCTGCGGGCTGTGACTGCTCTGAGAGCTATGCGGGCACATACACTACCAAGGGCGTTACCACCTACCTCAACATAAGAGAGGGTCACAGCGCGGACACCGCCGCAGTCGGACAGATACCCCCCGATGCCAGATTCGAGGTCTCCAAGGCAGACGGCAAGTGGGCGCACGTCGCATATAACGGTGTAAGCGGCTGCGTTTCCATGGATTACATCCAGAAGGTCGAGACGGTCGAATCGAAAATGACTATCGCAGACCAGACTGCTCCCGCCGCCTCTGTAACGGTCGGCTCAAAGTTCGAGATAAAGGGCGTTATCACGTCGAATCTCACCATTGCGAAGGTTCGCGGCGGCGTGTACAAGAAGGCTGATATGAGCGAGGTGCAGGTCACTGAGGCTGCTCCGAATTCGGTCAGGTACGACCTTTCGAGCGGATTCGGCGGCAAGATAGATATCAGCAAGCTCGCCGAGGAGGTCTACATATACAAGATTGAAGCCGAGGATACAAGCGGCGGCAAGTATACGCTCATCAACTCGGAATTCACCGTAGTCAAGGCAGCAGTCACCACAGGCGACCTCAACTCCGATACGAAGATCACTATTTCCGACGCGGTACTGCTCCAGAATTATCTGCTCGGCGCGGGCAAATTCACCGAGCAGCAGTTCAATGCTGCGGATATGAACGGCGACAAGTCCGTGGATATGTTCGATATGATACTGATGCGCAGGAAGCTCGTAGAGGCGGGCGAAAAGAGCGCGTAATGCTTTCGCTGCGAAAATACGAAAAATAACCGCGGAAAGGACATTTTCTGAAGAAATGTTCCTTTCCGCGGTCTTTTTTATGCTTTCAGTTAGAATACCTGCCTGCGGAGCACGCCGCTTACCTTCTCTTATAGATGAAGGCGAATCCAAGACCTGCGATCAGCGCAAGTACGGATACTCCGAGCAGTACGAGCACCATCGGGTCCTTCTGCTGCTGAGTGCCGCCCATATCGGGGAACGAGCCCATCTGCGGACGGGTCTGCCTTGTTGTGTCCTGAACTGCGGCAGTTGTGCTCTGTCCGTTATTCGGAGCAGACACTCTCGCTGTCGTTGATGAAGCCGCCTTGTCCTCGGACGAGGTCGTTACGGCGGGAGCTGTTCCGTCGGGTATATTCTCGGGATCAAAATCGCTCGGCATCTGTCCGCCGAAGCCCTGTGACGGGTCAAAGCCGTCGGGCATATTGTCGGGGTCGAAGCCGCTCGGCATCTCGCCGTCAAAGCCCTGCGGAGGCTCCATACCCCCGGGCATATTATCGGGGTCGAAGTCGGGCATCTGTCCGCCGCCGAAGCCGTCGCCTCCCTGTGGAGCCCTGCCGCTCGGGGGTTCGGAGTTGCTGTCCTGTGTGTCTGTGAGTGTAAAGCTGCTGAGCGTCTTTGCCGATACTCCCGACTTGTCGAGCGTGAGCCTGTCATCGGAGGTGCCGCTCTCGGGCTTGCTTCTCCTTGCGGACTTGTCAGACTTGTCGGCATTATCGGAGCTTTCGGACCTGCCGCCGAAGCCGCCCTTGCCGCCGCCGAAGCCGCCTCCGCCCATTCCGCCGCCCATAGAGCCCATATCCGACGTGTTGAGGTCGGAGGCGTCCACGAGTGCGGAGCTGTCCGCTGACTGTCCCTCGGAGGTAGACGGGATAGAGCCGTCGAGCTGTCCTCTCACGCTCTCCTCGCGGAGAGTGCAGAACTTGCTGATAGCCTCTACGCCTGTCTTGAACTCCTCATAGGTGCAGAACTTTGTCGGGTCTTTCTCGACGTACTCGTCGATGAGAGCGGCTGTTTCCTCAACGAGAGCCGCGAAGTCCACGCTGTCGAGGAACTCGCCGAAGAGCTCGTGGTAGAGCTCGGTGTACTCGTCGTCGGAGAATATCCACGCGACCATAGGTCTGTCGCTCATATCGCCCGAAACGGGAGTATCTATCGGGTCATTGACCGACGAGGACGCATTTCCGCCCATAAACGAGCCGTAGGCAAGGTTGTAGTCCCACGGTATCATCGAGAGCTGACCGTCCTCCTCGTAGAGGTAGTAGTTGTGTATCATCTGACCTGTGTAGCTGTCGCCGTTGCAGAGGAAATTGTGCACTACAAAGTAGCGGATAACTTCCTCGACATCGAGCGTGCTTTCGAGGTCAGTCTGCTCGGAGAGAGCCCTCAGCGAGCTTATCAGGCGCTTCTTGTCGGCTGTATTCACGGCAGTCTTTGCGTTGTTGAAGATATTGGAGTAGCTGTCGAAGTCGTCGTCGGTGTATTTGAGCTTTACGTCGTCGCTGCCCATACCGAAGCCGCCGCCAAAGCCGCCCTTGCCGCCGCCCATATTTGACGGGTCGAAGCCCTCGGGCATATTCTCGGAGTCGAAGTCGGACGGCATTTCACCGCCGAAGTCAGGCATACTGCCGCCGAACATCTCGGACGGGTCGAAATCGGAGAAATCGAAGTCCTCGGGCATATCTCCGCCGCCGAAGTCAGGCATATTGCCGCCGCCGAAGCCCTGTGACGGGTCGAAGCCGCTGCCCGACTGCTTTTCATTGTCGCTGTCGGCGGACTGCTCACCGTCGGTGTCCTCGTCGGAATTCTCGTCGATGAAGTCGGTCATACTGAAGTCCTTGCCGTTGCCTCTGCCGCCGCCGAAGCTCATTGCATCGGGCTTGTAGAGGTCGCCGTAGCCTGTGCCGTAGTTGCGGCGGAGGAAGGACTCCTCGATAGCCTCGACCGCGAGGTAGAGTCCCCAGTCCTCACCGTTGACGGTGATGTAGGCATAGCTGCAAAGCGGAGCGTCCGCGCCGAAGTCGTACATCATCGTGTAGGCGAGGTAGTCCTTCATATATGTGTTGTCCTGAATGATGTTGTTCAGGCAGAGCTTGTCGAGTCCGTGGTAGCTCTTGGTATCGTCGTACTGGTCGAATTCTATCTTGAAGCTGTAGCGGTCGCTGTCCATATTCTTTACGGAGCTCAGCGAGGTGTTGCCCTTTGCGCGGATACCCACATCGCGTACAGCCTCGCCGTCGATGATGACGCTGCACGAGGTGTACTCCTCGTTCTCGCACGTCCCGATGAAGCTGTCCCAGTCGTTGATGACGATATCGAGAGTGTGCACCTTCGACCTGTCGAACAGCCTGTTCTCATAGCCGATAGCCTTGGCGGTCGTCTCGATACCGAGCGACTTTCCGCAGCAGAACACAACGGCTATGACGAGCGTCAGTGCGACTATCACCGCGCATATTTTGTCAATGCTCTTATGTGCTGACATCCTATCACCCTTATCCCATATAGTCGCCGTTGTAGCTTACGAGGACTGCGCTCTGTACACCTTCCATATCGGCGAGAGCGTTCACGAAATCGGTGTTGTCGTCCTTGAGGCGTACCTCCATATTGAGCTCGACTGCACCCTTCTGTGCGGACTTGCTCTTGACTACGCATCTCTCAGCCTTCTCACCGAGGAATTTCTTTGCCTTCTCCTCTGCATCGTGACCGTCACAGCGGATAACAACGATGTAGGGGTTCTTGTGAGCCTTGCGGTTAACGAAGACAAGGAGGATAACGCCGATGATAACGCTGCCGATGACTGCGAGGGGTATCATTCCCGCCGCGAGCACGATTCCCACTGCGATAGACCAGAACAGGAAAGCGATGTCGAGCGGCTCCTTGATAGCGGTACGGAAGCGGACGATAGACAGCGCGCCGACCATACCGAGCGAGAGTACGACGTTGCTCGTTACCGCGAGGATAACGACTGTGGTTATCATTGTGAGTGCCACGAGAGTTGTGCCGAAGCTTGCCGAGTACATTACTCCCGAGTAGGTCTTCTTGTATACGAGGAAGATGAAAATGCCGAGACCGAAAGCGAGTATCAGCGCAACAGCCATATCGAGTATGCTCACGCTTGTCACGTTTTCTAAGAAATTGGACTTGAAAATATCATTGAAACTCATTGTTAAAAACTCCTTTTTATTTTATCCGTAAATGCGGCAGGCGGCGTATTTCGAGAATGCTTCCTCGCGCCTGTCCGAGAGGGCAACTGCGTCTCTGATGATGTCGGGGAGGAATGCGTCCCACTTGACCTCGAGGATTATCGAGTCCGATACGGGGACTGTTATGCAGTCGTTGCGGAGGAAATCGGTGCATCTCATACCGCTCCGCACGTCGTAATCAAGCGTCACGCGGACATTTCCCGCGGGATAGATGAAGGGCTCGCGGGTGTAATCGACTATCGTCTTCGGAGCGATACCCTCCGTCGTCATCTTCGAGTAAAGCTCCCTGACGAGGGCGTGCTCCGAGCCGAGCATCCACGCGATGTCGCCGTCAACTATGCTCTGAGCCTGATCGGCGGTCAGCGGTGCGCTCTGCTTGTTGCCGAGATGGTCGAACTTGCTCTTCTTCTCAAGATGTATCACCGACGTGTCGCCGTTGTAGTACCTGATGCGGAACTTCTCGCGCCTGCTCACGCCGTTGACCTTTTCCATCAGCGCCTTGTCGGCGAGGTTGTCGAAGTAAAGACTGCGGATAAGGTATCTGCCGTTTATGGCGTGGGAGTCGGGATAAGCAACTGCACTGAGCCTTTGTCTGATGATGAGAAGGTCGGAATAGTTTATCTCGTGCTTTATCTCGTGTCTGAGCTCCATTTTATCACCTCTCTTTATAGGAAGTATGCGTTTGCGCTATGAGCGTATTATACAGCCTTTATCTTAATTAAAACTTAAACCAAAGTGAAAACCGCGTAAAATAGATGAAAAATAAATGAAAGTTTGTGAGAAAGCTGTTGGAGTATGGGTGAGGACTGTGAAAAAACAAAAGCCCCGCAGGAGATACCTGCGAGGCGATTTTTCGTATAGTCCCAGTTGGGATAAAATTATCTCTTGCTGAACTGTCGGCGCGTTAAGAAAACAGTCCTGTGGACTGTTTTCAGCGGCGACCGCAGCAGCTGTGCTGCGAGGACTCCGCAGCCTGAGAAAAGAAAAGTACCTCTGCAAAGCAAAGGTACTTGATAGCGATAATGTGATTATCGTTTGCTGAACTGAGGAGCACGACGAGCGGCCTTGAGACCGTACTTCTTTCTCTCCTTCATTCTGGGGTCACGAGTGAGGAATCCGGCCTTCTTGAGAGTGGGGCGGAGCTCAGCGTCGAACTCGAGGAGAGCGCGTGAAACGCCGTGTCTGATAGCACCTGCCTGACCTGTTACGCCGCCGCCTGCAACTGTGCAGACGATGTCGAACTTGTCGAGGTTGTCAGTGAGAGCGAGGGGCTGACGAACGATGAGCTTGAGTGTCTCAAGACCGAAGTAATCGTCGATGCCTCTGCCGTTTATTGTTACATTACCCGAGCCGGGGATGATTCTTACTCTTGCAACGGAGTGCTTTCTTCTGCCTGTTCCGTAGTAGTATTTTACTTTTGATTCGTACATTTCAAAGCGCCTCCTTATTATAATTCGTAAGCAACGGGCTTCTGAGCCGCCTGCTTATGCTCTGCACCCTTGTAGGTTCTCAGTCTCTTGAGCTGAGCTCTGCCGAGCGAGTTGTTGGGGAGCATACCGTTTACAGCGATAGTCATAGCTCTGTCAGCCTGCTCAGCCATCATATCCTTGTAGGAGATGGACTTGAGACCGCCGATCCAGCCTGTGTGCCAGTAGTACTTCTTCTGCTCGAGCTTTCTGCCTGTGAGAACAGCCTTGTCGCAGTTGATAACGATAACGTGGTCGCCGCAGTCTACGTTGGGAGTGTAGGTGGGCTTGTGCTTGCCTCTGAGGATGTGAGCAGCCTTGGCAGCAACACGACCGAGGGACTGACCCTCAGCGTCGAGGATATACCAAGTACGGCTTACTTCAGCGGGTTTAGCCAGTGTAGTTGACATAATATTTTCCTCCGTTTTTAGAATTTTGGTCGGGGGAAAATCACAATGTCCCCGACAGTGCAAGAATTATTATACCTGATAGCGGGGGAGTTGTCAAGGGCTTTTGCGGATTTTTTTCAATCTATAATGCAGTTTCTCTTTGATTCTCTCTGTTTTTCTCTTAATCTCTCGCATTCTCGTGTTTCATTCCGGACTTTCGCTGACGAAAATCCGACCCGTAAATCGCCGAAAAACTATAAAAAACCGACAAAAACTGTAGGGGCGGCGTAACGCCGCCCGCAATATTACGCCAATCCTACGGAGACCTACTGTAGGGGGCGCCGCCCTCGGCGTCCCGCCGAACCCCGAACAAACCAACGGCAGCCACTGTAAGGACGACCATTGGTCGTCCGCAATTACGCAAACGTCCACTGATTCAGAAAAATCGCGGACGCGCAGTGCGCGCCCCTACACCGAACAAAAAACCGCCGAAAATCGGCGGTTTTTGCGAAAGTGTGTGTTTATGCAAAGAATAATTCCTTAATCTCGATGTTGTCAGTACCTTTGAAGCGTATCGTGACGTCGAACCTGTCCTTGTCGGCGGAGGCGGGAACGGAGATATCCGTCCATATATCGGAGGGCGAGATAGCGGCGGTCTGCCCGTTTATCTCGACCTGACCCGCGCCGTTTCCGCGGTAGCAGATACCGATGCGTCCCGCATTGCCCGTGAAGTAGCGGAAGCGTATGAGCGTGCCGTCCGCGACCTCGCTGATGAAGCGCTCGGTGTAGTGCTCGATTCCTCTTTCCTCGGCGCTGACTGACTTGTCGGCACAGCCGAGGGTACGGTGGTTGACGTTCGGGAAGCTCTCGGTGAATATCTTGTTCGAGCCGTGCGGCATATGACCGTTGGTGATATGACAGGCAATAGTCGCAGGGTAGCGACCCTCAGCCCTGAGCGGGCTTCCGTTGAGCCCACAGCTCGAGATCTCGACCTGCTTTATGCTCCCGTCGGGAGCAATGGTGATCGGCTCTGCACAAGCCTGTCTGCTGTAGTCGGACTTGTGCGTGAGCCTGTGGTAGAATACGTACCACTGACCGTTTATCTCGATGATACTGCCGTGGGTAGTACCTGTCATATTCATTCTTGTATCGTCGCTGACGCCGTTCACGCCGACGTCGCCGTTCGAGACGATAGTCCCGCCGAAGGTGAAGTCCCTGTCGGGGCAGTCGCTGACGGCGTAGCAGAGCTCGTGGTTCTTCTGCGAGGAGTAGATGAAGTAATACTTATCGCCGACCTTGCGCATGGAGCTTGCCTCGAAGAACTCGTGTCCGCCGAAGTCGGACTCATAGGGGATGATATGTCTCGGCTCGCCCCTGACTGTGAGCATATCGTCCTCGAGCGTCACCACTGCGGGACCGTTCACGTTGTCGGGAGTTGAGAGTATCTCGTCGCGGGTCTTGCCGAAGCGGACTATGACCTCCGCCATTTTCTCGTCATCGGAGGCGAGCTCGTCGTTGCTCTCGTCCATATACTGCGTGCCGTAGTAGATACGGATAGTGCCGTTGTCGTTGAAGGCGCAGGGGTCGAAGCACACGTACTTCTTCATCGGAGTGCCGTCGGGATAATGAACATAGCCTAAATATTCATAGCTTCCCGCGGGCTCGTCACAGACCGCCACGCTGATAGGTCCGTAGTAGCCGCCGTGACCAAAATCGCCTGACATACAGTAGTATAAATAGTACCTGCCGTCGTTGCCTTTTACGACGTCGGGCGCGTACATATACGGTCTTTCCCTGTGATCGGGGTCCTGCTCAGCCCTGTAGATGACGCCCTCACAGCGCCAGTCCGAGAGGTCGTCAACGGGCGCGGAATATACGGTGTAGTCGCCCATACAGAATGTTCTTCCGCCTTCGAGGTCGTGGGAGCCGTAGAGATATACTCTGTCGCCGAAGATGTGAGGTTCACCGTCGGGGATATAGGCGTCCTGCGGCAGGAAGGGGTTAAATACCTGCTTTTTCATGTGTTACTCCTTTGTCGCTTGTTTAGTTATATGTTTTTTCTTCTATTTTGGTTTGAAGCAGCTCTTCCAAGCCGTTCAATACTGCCTTAACTCGTTTATGTCCGATACTTTCCGTGTCTGTATAAATATATATGACATTAGTCTGTTCGCTGTTATATATGTCTTGAAGAGCTCTGCTTGTTGCTTTTCTGCACCATACAACCAGATACGGCTTTGTCATAGAGAATTTATGAGCCGAATTCCTCAGATAGCGGAAGCGGCTGAGATAATTTTCTATTTTGGCGGTGTCCCAGTACTCGGAGAGGTCAGCCGTGTGCATACGATATTCTAAATACTCCTGCTCGAGACCATATTTCATTATATGCCGCTCTGCGGCAATGACGATAGAATCATAATTGGTCGAATTAGGAAAGACGAACCATACGTTGCCGTTTACTGACTTTATCTCGAAATGGTAGAGCAGAGACTCCAGCTCTTCGTCAAATCCGGTCACGATGAATGAAAAGCCTGCTTTTTCGTCGCCTTTCAGAAAATAGACGCCGTAATGCTTATCGTCGTACATTTCTTTGCGTATCTCTATCTTCATATATAGTCCTTCATATCAGTCCCGCCTTGCCCCGCGGGACGCGCATCCAAGAATGGATTGCAGAAAAGGGCGGAAAGAGGTCATCCCTTGTTCCCGCCCAATATTATCATTAAATTATGTCAGACCGTGTGACCGTTAGCCTTGATAACGTCCACAACGCTGTTCACATACCTGCGGCAGGTAGCCTCGTCCTCAGCCTCGACCATTACGCGCACGAGCGGCTCTGTACCGCTCTCGCGGACGAGTATGCGTCCCGTTGAGCCGAGCTCCTCGCCTACCTTCGCGACGACAGCCTGTACGTCGGGGTCGTTCTGAGCAGCCTTCTTGTCCTTCACGCGGACATTTTCAAGCACCTGCGGATATACAACGAACGGAGCCGCGAGCTCGCTGAGCTTCTTCTCGCGCGACATTATCACCTGCATCATCTTGAGGCTCGTGAGTATGCCGTCGCCTGTTGAAGCATACTTCGAGAAGATGATGTGTCCCGACTGCTCGCCGCCGAGGCAGCAGCCGTGCTCCTTCATATATTCGTAAACGTACTTGTCGCCTACAGCGGTCTTCGCGTAGCCGATACCTATCTCGTCAAACGCCTTGAAGAGACCGAAGTTGGACATAACCGTCGCGACAACGGTATTGTTCACGAGCTTTCCGCGCTCCTTCATATATCTGCCGTAGATATAGAGGATATGGTCGCCCGAGATAAGACCGCCCTTTTCGTCCACGCAGAGGCAGCGGTCGGCGTCGCCGTCGTAGGCAAAGCCCACGTCGCAGCCGTTCTCCACCACGTACTTCTGAAGGACCTCTATATGTGTGGAGCCCGCATTGTCGTTGATGTTAGTGCCGTTGGGCGCGGCATTTATGACGTGCGTATCGGCTCCGAGAGCGTCAAATACAGCCTTTGCTATGTTCCACGACGCGCCGTTGGCGCAGTCGAGAGCTACCTTCACGCCTCTGAACGAGTACATTCCGAGGGAGATAAGGTAGCCGATGTAGCGGTTCCTGCCCGCCACATAGTCAACGGACCTGCCTATCTTATCGCCTGTGGCGAAGGGAAGCTCCTTCCACTCCTGACCGAAGGCATTGAGGTTCCCGTCGAGGTAAGCCTCAACGAGCTCGATGACCTCGTCCTCCATTTTCTCGCCTCTGCCGTTGATGAGCTTCAGACCGTTATCGTGGTAGGGGTTGTGGCTGGCTGATATCATAACAGCGCAGTCAAAGCTGTCAACGCGCGATATGTATGCGACCGAGGGGGTGGTCGTAACGTGGAGGAGGTAGGCGTCAGCACCCGAGGCGGTGAGTCCGCCGACGAGTGAATACTCGAACATATAGCTCGAAAGGCGGGTGTCCTTGCCGATGACTATACGTGCGGGAGTGTCGTCGCCGCTGCGGCGCTTGAGCTCGCCATAGTACCAGCCTATGAAGCGTCCCACCTTGAAAGCGTGGTCAGCAGTGAGGTTCTCGTTTGCTGTGCCTCTGAATCCGTCTGTACCGAAATACTTACCCATAATTGTCTCCTTATGAATACGATATTTTCCGATACTGCTGCACTGCTCTGCTGTTATCCTGTCAAGGACACCTTGATTATAGCACACAAAAAAAGTGCAGTCAATATCATTTGTTGCTGAAAATCGCCGCTTTCTTACTGATAATTGCGGACTTTCAGCGTATCTCGAAGCCGCTGTCACCGTGCACGGGGAGGCTCTTCACGCTCATATTTTCTATGCGCACGAAGGTGCCCTTTTCGATTGCGAGTATCATATCGTCGATAGCCTTTTCGGTGCCCTCGGCTTCCATTTCCACCGAGCCGTCAAAGCTGTTCCTGACCCAGCCCGAGACCCCGTAGGTCTGTGCTGCGTAATATGCGCGGTATCTGAACCCCACGCCCTGCACCGAGCCGTAGAACACGATATGTCTGCGTATCTTCTCCATACGATGACCGACTTCTTTCAATATATTTACACAATTATCAGTATAGCACTATTAAATATGAAAGTCAAGATTTATGATAGAACTCAGAGCTCAGATGTAGGGGCGGATATTATCCGCCTGTGCCTTACAGAACGACCACCTGACCCAAATTGTAGGGACGACCATTGGTCGTCCGCGGGTGTTTGTGGGATTTGCGGACGCGCAATGCGCGTCCCTACAGGTGGTTGCCGTGGGGGTGACGAGTATTGGCGGGCGCACGGATAAGCAGCACACCAAATCTTTGATTTGGATTGTGATGCTATATGCAGCTCTGCTGTAATGCGCCCCTACAAGCGCGGTCTTGTATAAAATCGGAAGATTATGCCGAGGGCAGTTGTGCGAAATGACGAAAATGAATAAAAGCCTTGACAATGGGAGACAATAGTGGTAAATTTATATTAGCACTCAGAGGCAGAGAGTGCTAAACAGTATCGGAGCGGTCTCCGATACAGAGAAAGGTTGTGTTTTTCGTGGACGACAGAAAGCTGAAAGTCCTCGCTGCTGTGGTTGACGAATACATCAGGACAGGCGAGCCTGTCGGGTCAAAGACCATATCTCAGCTTGAACATATAAAAGCCTCGTCGGCGACTATCCGCAACGATATGGCGCTGCTGGAGCAGCTCGGCTACCTCGAGCAGCCGCACACCTCGGCGGGAAGGATACCTACGTATCTCGGATACAGACTGTATATCGACGAGCTTATGACGCTCCCCGAGCTGTCGGACGAGGAAAAGCAGATGCTCGACGAAAGGCTCGGCGGCGAGGATACCCCCGAGGAGCTGCTGGTGCAGAATGCGGCGGCGGCGCTCACGGAGCTCACACAGTGCGCGGCGGTGGTCACTAACTCGGCTCCGCGGTTCTCGGTGATATCGAAGGTCGAGGTAATACCCACGGGAAAGCGGCTCTACGTTATCCTGCTGATAACCTCGAGCGGAAACATCAAGAACAAGGCTTGCAGACTTGAATTCGACCTCAGCCACGAGCAGCTCGAATTCTTTACCAAATATATAGACGAGAACCTCAGCGGTATTTCCGTTGACGAGCTCTCGGAGGAAATGCTCGACAAGATGATAGCGGCAGTTTCAGCCTATATGGTGACGCTCTCGCCGCTCGTCAAGGGCATATGCGAGCTCTCGGCAGACCTGCGCCAGCAGGAGCTGACCGTCAGCGGCGGAGAGAAGCTCCTCTCCTGCGATGACCTCGACAAAATGGAGGTCGTCCGCTTCATTGAGCACAAGCACGAGCTCACCGACCTGCTGGAGGATTCCTTCAGCGGCATACAGGTAAAGTTCGGTGCGGGCGGCAGCTTCGCCATCGGCAATTCGAGCATGATAGTCTCGAAGTACCGCAGAAACGGCGAGGAGGCGGGCTCGCTCGGAATAATCGGACCTATGAGGCTCGACTACAAAAAGATAATCCCCTACATCGAATACCTGACGGGTAAGATTTCCGACCTGATGTCAGGCGATGAAGACAATACAGTTACGGACTTCGGCGAAATACCGCCGCAGACGTAGAAAGGAGCAGACACCGTTGGAAGATAAGAACATTGAAAATGTGCTTCCCGAGGACGAGCTTGACGAGGAGCTCACGGACGCTGAGCTCGATGAGGAGCTCGGCAGCGATGAGGACTTCGCGCTCGAGGACGAGGACGACGCAGCAAGCGAATACAACGACAGCGCCGCACAGTACGCAGAGCTTGAGGACGCGCTCGCGGAGGCAAACGATAAATACCTGAGGCTGTTTGCGGAGTACGACAACTACCGCAAGCGCACCGCAAGGGAAAAGGCGGACACCTACTCGAACGCCGCCGCAAAGTGCATCGAAAACCTGCTGCCCGTCATCGACAGCTTTGAGCGCTCGCTCGAAGCGGAGTGCAGCGACGATAACTTCAAGAACGGTATGAGTATGATTTTCGGGCAGATGAAGGACTTCCTCACGAAGATGAACGTCACCGAGATAGAAGCTCTCGGGGCTGAATTCGACCCGAATTTCCACAATGCCATTCAGCAGCTCGACGGCACCGACTACGCGAGCAATCACGTATGTCAGGTGTTCCAGAAGGGCTATATGCTCGGCGACAAGCTCATCAGACCTGCTATGGTAGCGGTCGCGGTATAGTGAACAGCTTGTAGGGAACGCCGCTCTCGGCGTTCCGGATAATCATTCAAATCCGTCCGCAAAGCGGACTCCATTTAGCTAATGGCTAACGGCTAAAGGCTAATAGCTTATAATTTAGGAGGAAATAATCATGGGAAAGATCATCGGTATTGACCTTGGTACAACAAACTCTTGCGTAGCTGTTATGGAGGGCGGTAACGCTGTAGTTATCCCCAACAGCGAGGGCGCAAGAACTACACCTTCCGTTGTCGCTTTCACAAACAACGGCGAGCGTCTCGTAGGTCAGGTGGCTAAGAGACAGGCTATCACAAACCACGACAGAACAGTTTCTTCGATAAAGAGACATATGGGCTCCAACTACAAGGTGTCTATCGACGGCAAGAACTACACTCCTCAGGAGATCTCCGCGATGATACTCCAGAAGCTCAAGGCTGACGCTGAGGCTTACCTCGGCGAGACAGTTACAGAGGCTGTTATCACAGTTCCCGCTTACTTCACTGACTCACAGAGACAGGCTACAAAGGACGCAGGTCAGATAGCAGGTCTCAACGTAAGACGTATCATCAACGAGCCTACAGCTGCGGCTCTCTCATACGGTATCGACAAGGAAGAGGAGCAGACCGTTATGGTCTACGACCTCGGCGGCGGTACCTTCGATGTTTCCATCATCGAGATGGGCGAGGACGTTCAGCAGGTACTTGCTACAGCAGGTAACAACCGCCTCGGCGGCGATGACTTCGACCAGCGTATCATCAACTGGATAGTTGAGGAGTTCAAGAAGTCCGACGGAGTTGACCTCTCGCAGGACAAGATGGCTGCTCAGAGACTCAAGGACGCAGCTGAGAAGGCTAAGATAGAGCTCTCCTCTACTACAACTTCAAACATCAATATCCCGTTCATCACTGTTGACGCGACAGGTACTCCCAAGCACCTCGACCTCACACTCACACAGGCTAAGTTCAACGAGCTCACAGCTGACCTCGTAGAGTCCACAATGGGACCTGTTCGTCAGGCTCTCAGCGACAGCGGACTCAGCATCGGCGAGATAAACAAGGTGCTCATGGTCGGCGGTTCTTCGAGAATCCCCGCTGTTCAGGAGGCTGTTAAGAAGCTCATCGGCAAGGACCCCTTCAAGGGCATCAACCCCGACGAGTGCGTAGCTCTCGGTGCTGCATATCAGGGCGGTGTTCTCGGCGGCGACGTCAAGAACGGTCTGCTCCTCCTCGATGTAACTCCGCTTTCGCTCGGTATCGAGACAGCAGGCGGCGTATGCACGAGAATGATAGAGAGAAACACTACTATCCCGACCAAGAAGTCGCAGATATTCTCGACCTACTCCGACAACCAGCCCGCCGTTGATATCAACGTGCTTCAGGGTGAGCGTGAGTTCGCACGCGACAACAAGCAGCTCGGTACCTTCCGTCTCGACGGTATCGCTCCCGCTCCGAGAGGAATCCCCCAGATCGAGGTAACCTTCGATATCGACCAGAACGGTATCGTTCACGTTTCCGCTAAGGACCTCGGCACAGGCAAGGAGCAGAACATCACCATCACCTCCTCGACCAATATGTCCAAGGACGACATCGACAAGGCTGTCAAGGAAGCTGAGCAGTACGCGGCTGAGGACAAGAAGCGCCGTGAGGCTGTTGATACCAAGAATGAGGCTGAGAACCTCGTATTCCAGTGCGAGAAGGCTCTTGCAGACTTCGGCGATAAGGTATCTCCCGACGAGAAGGCTGACATCGAGGCTAAGGCTTCGGCTCTCCGCTCGGCTATCGCTGCCGACAACAACGACGAGATAAAGTCGCTCAAGGAAGACCTCCAGAAGTCGTTCTACGACCTCTCGGCTAAGATATACCAGCAGGCCAACCCCAACGGCGGCGGTATCGCCCCCTCGCAGTTCGCTAATATGGGCGGCGAGGCTGATACAAGCTCCAGCAACGACGACGGTGTTGTTGACGCTGACTTCACTGAGGTTTAAGCAATGAGCAGCCGTTTCAGGAGCTTTATCATCACGGCGGCTCTTATCGTGGGACTCGGTGCAGCAATATGGTTCGGTCTTAAATGGTTCGGCGGAGTTGCCAACGACAACTACGGCGACTACGACGGCGGAAAGGGCAAAGCCGAGGAGATAGTTGACGATCAGCTGAACGGTTAAATAAAGCTTTTTAGGGCAGGAAAACCACCTGCCCTAATGGTGTATTTACAGGCGCGGGAAAATAGTGCTGTTTCGCAGCAGCTGTGCCGCAAAAAGGTAAGATGAATATGAAAAATGTTTATATCCCATTGCTGTTCGCTGCGGCTCTGACGCTGGCAGGATGCAGCAATTCGGCTGCGGACGGTAAGGACAGCGCCGCTCCGCCCTCTCCCGTTATCACCTCCGATAACGGCAAGCTGAGCAGCTATACCGCCGCGGAGCTCCTCGAAATGGCTGAGAACAGCCCCATGCATTCGGAATTCCTCGGCAGCAGAGGCGGCGATGACCTATCCGAGGAGGCAGCCGTCGCGTACAACAACCTCATAAGGTACGCTTCAAACTATCTGCGCGACAAGAGCTTCTGCGTCTATGACATCTACGCGACCGAAAAGGACGGCGAGCTGTCGGGCTATATGCTCAAGATAGTGCCCGAGGGCTACGAGAATACAGGCGACCACGAAAACGCCGTAGTTTCGCTGTTCTGCGACACTACGGGCTCGCACATCAAGGGCAACCTCGCGGGATTTGCGTATTCGAGGAAGTGGACGGAAACGCTCGCCGATGAGGTCAATGACAAGTACCCGTCCTACCACTTCAGCACCTTCACTCTGCAAGCCGACACCGACTTCCTGCCGATAGAGAACGGCGAGCAGACCTACAACCTTATGAACATAGGCAATGAGCCTATGGCAGGCGACTGGACGGTCAACCTCATACTTCCCGAGGGCACGGTCAAGACGGAATTCGATAAGGCTTATGCGGAGCTCGAGCCCATTTTCAGGAAGTTTTCGGCGACACAGGTAACAGTCCTCGCCGCCGACAGCAAGAGCTCCTACGAGAAATTCGTCAGCGAGGAAGGCTTCACGGGCAACTGCTACTACTTCATCGAAGACGGCTTCGACTGGCGCGAGATATACACTGTCAAGTGACAGCCCCGCTAAAAATCAGAACGGAGAATAGATATGGCTGAAAAAAGAGATTATTACGAAGTCCTCGGCATTCAGAAGGGTGCCTCGGAGGAGGAGATAAAAAAAGCCTTCCGTAAGAAGGCACGAGAGAATCACCCCGACCTCCACCCCGATGACCCCTCATATGTTGAGAAGTTTCAGGAGATAAACGAGGCGAACGAGGTGCTTTCCGACCCCGAAAAGCGCGCGAAGTACGACCAGTTCGGTCACGCGGGCGTTGATCCCAACTACGGCGGAGCCGACGGCTTCGGCGGTATGGGCGGCTTCGGCGATATGAGCGATATCCTCGAGAGCATATTCGGCGGCATAGGCGGCTTCGGCGGAACATCGCGCTCGAACGCGAATGCTCCGAGACGCGGCTCGGATATACAGGAGTCGGTGACTATCAACTTTATGGACGCCTGCAACGGCAAGAAGCAGGAGATCAAGCTCTTCCGCATGGCTGTCTGCGAGTCCTGCCACGGTACGGGCGCGGATTCGGGCACGACTGCCGAGATATGCCCCGACTGTCAGGGCAGAGGAAGCGTCAAGACCACTCAGCGCACGCCGTTCGGTGCTATCTCTTCGACCAAGCCATGTCCTCACTGCGGCGGCAAGGGCAAGATAGTCAAGAATCCCTGCGCAAAGTGCCGCGGCGTCGGCAGACTGAGAGTGCAGAAGACCGTCACCGTTGATATCCCCGCAGGTATCGACGACGGACAGACCATACGCCTCAGCGGTCAGGGCGACTGCGGTATCAACGGAGGACCCGCAGGTGATCTCCTCCTCGGTATCAACGTAAGGAACCACCCGATATTTACCCGCGAGGGCTATGATATACACTGCGATATCCCCGTTACTTATATGGAAGCCGTTCTCGGTGCGGACATCACCGTGCCCACCATCGACGGCGACGTGAGATACAACATCGGCGAGGGCACTCAGAACGGCACTGTGTTCCGCCTCAAGGGCAAGGGCGTGAAGAAGGTCAACCGTGCCGAGCGAGGCAACCAGTACGTGAAGATATACGTCGAGGTGCCGAAAAACCTCTCCAAAAAGCAGAAGGACCTCCTCCGCGCGTATGAGGCGTCGCTCACCGACAAGAACTACTCGAAGCGCCAGAGCTTCTTCGAGAAGATAAAGGAAAAATTCGATTTCTAAGCATCTGTAGGGGTCGATGCCTACATCGACCCGCAAAAGAGCGGCGGGCTGATGTGGGCATCAGCCCCTACATTTTTGTAGGGGCGGCGTCCTGCCGCCTGCCGATACCGCAAAACCGACGGTCACAAAATGTAGGGACGACCAACGGTCGTCCGCGGGTATACGCAGGATTTGCGGACGCGCAACTACATATACAATGCTGTAGGGGCGGATATTATCCGCCCGCACAAAACGCCAATCAAACAACAAAAAGGGTACACTCTCGTGTACCCTTTTTCTGTGTGTGTTTTCCTGCTGATTAAGCGAAGAAGAACAGTGCGCCGCTGTTGAGACCTTCCTGGAAGCCCTCCATGAAGCTGTTTGTGAAAGCCTCGCCGCTGCCTGTTGCAAGGTTGATGATAACAGTGATGATGTAGATAACGATACCTACTGCACCAAGGATTATACCTGCAAGAGCCATGCCCTGACCGGGAACATTCTTCTTCTTTGCGAGTATACCAACAACGATAGCTGCGATATCAAAGGGGATACCTGCACAGCAGCAGCAGCTGAAGAGCAGACCTACAATACCGAGAACCAGTGACACGATGGAAAGTGTCTGCTTCTGCTCGGGCTCGGGAGTGTACGAGCTGTAGCCTGTTGCGGATGTATCGCTGTAGGATGTGGATGTTGTGTCTGTGTAGCCTGTGCTGTCGGTAGCCTCAGGCATACCTGTGTTGAAATTGTCTTCCATAAAGAGTTCCTCCAATAACAAAAAATTACATTATTATGTTATCATATTATTTCCGATTTGTCAATAGAATATCAAGCAAAAATTGCGGTTATGGCGGTGCGAGCACGGGAAATATGTTTCTAAGCACGAAAAAAACAACATAGATCGCAAATATCGGGCACCAGAACCACAGCGAGCGCGGGACTATCCTCAGCTTCTTTCCGAAGATGTCGGCTATCAGCTCGGCGTAGAATCCGAGCGGCACCAATATGAGGAAGGGCAGGTCGGGGTTGCTTCTCAGCGCGAGCCACAGCCTTCCGTGGACGAGGTGGTTCACGGCGCGGGTATTTCCGCACCCCGGACACAGCAGACCCGTCAGCTTGTGGAACATACACGGGAAATAGTGTCCGACGGGCATAATATAGTCGCGCAGGAGAAACACCGTCAGCGCTAAAAGGGGTACTCCCGCCGCTATTATTATTTCAGTGCGTCTGCTCAGCTTCATTGCTCTAAGAGGTCGTAGAGTATGGACGGGTCGCTTTCGAGGACTGTGCCCGTCGCGTACATCACGATGTATATGACGATAATTACTACGAAAATGACGGCGGATACCGTGCCCGTTATCAGTCCAGCCATACCCATTCCGCGTCCGTTCTGATTGGTCTTGGACTTCAGTTGAAGTATTCCCGTTATGATAGCCGCTATCGCGAACGGCATATTCGAGCCCGGAGCACAGCAGCAGAACACTATCGCGAACACGAGCGATACAATGCCGAGTATCATCGAGACGATACCGAGCGGGTTCGTCCTCTGCGGAGGCGGATATGCTCCGTAGCTGTAGCCGTTGTACGGCTGCTGGTAGTAGTTCTGGTTGTATCCGTTGTCCATTGGTCTCCTCCTTTGGTGGATTTGTAGAAAGGGTACACCCGCGGTGTACCCTTTATTCTTATGAAATTGGCGCAAGTACGGGGAAAATGTTCCTCAGCACATAGAATACCAGCAGCAGACAGAGCAGCACCACCCAGAACACCCAGTTCTTCGGCATAAAGCTGACCTTCTTGCCGCACACGTCGAACACGAGCTCCGTATAGAAGCCGAGCCCTGTCAGCGTCAGCATCAGGATTATGGGATTGTTTCTGAATGATATTATCGGGTGCAGATGAAGCAGAGCCTTCACCGCCCTTGTGTTCCCGCAGCCGGGGCAATGATAGCCCGTCACCTCGTGGAACATACACGGACCCCATACGCTTGCCATACGCAGCAGAAAGTCCCTGAAAATGAAGGCGAGAAGCAGTAATACGGGCACGCCGATAAGCACCGCGACCTTTAGCCGTTTGGTTTTATCCATTACTAACGGGGATTATATCAATAGTTGCTCAGTGTGCTTGCAGCAGACGATCCGATAGCGCCGATTGTAAGGAGTATCGTAAGAATGACGGTGATAACAGCGGGAAGAACGCCGAGGATTATACCTGCGATTGCCATCTTCTTGCCGGGCAGCTTCTTTACGAGTGCTATGATACCTGTTATGATAGCAGCAAGAGTCAGAATACCTCCGACAGGCATACAGCAGCAGCCGATACCGAGGAAGGAAAGCGGGATATTGATAAGAGTAACAACGAGAGAAACGATACCGAGAATGAGCGATACGAGTGCGAGAGTGTTCTTGCCCTCGGGAGCGGGTGTACCGCCGTAGATAGCATCGGGAGTGATAGCCTTGTCAGCACCGCCGCCGAATGTCTCGCTTACTGTATCAGCGACCTTGTCACCGAAGCTGTCAGCAGCCTCGCCTGCGGCATTTACAACGCCTGCTACCTTGTCGCCGAAGGAAGCGCTCTCTGAAGCGGCTGCGTCAGCAGCGCCCTCAACAGCACCTGCGGCAGCGTCCTCAGTGCCCTTGACAACGTCAGCGACCTTGTCGCCGAACTCGTCAGCTGTCTCGCCTGCGGCTTCAACGACGTCTGTAACGGTGTCAGCTACCTTGCCGCCGATGTCCTCTGCGGTATCACCGATCGCCTCGACCTTGTCTGCTATCTTGTCTGCTAATGTATCAGCGCCCTCCTCGGGAGCGCCTGTGGGATTAAGCTTATTTTCTTCCATTGTAGTTTCCTCCTATATGAAATAAGTATGATAATATGATAACATATTAAAACGACAAAGTCAATAGGCTTTTTCACAAATCCGTCACATATCGCGGAAAAATTGCGCTTTTCCGCGCTGATTTCCCGCCGTGCGGAGCTGTTCTGTCACTTTACCGTGATGCTTCCGCCGACCCAGTTCTCGAAGGCGTACTTCTCGAGCGAGAGGTCGTCCGCGGAATTTCTGAACATATCCGACCTGATATCATCGGGCGGCATATAGTAGATACCTATAGGGTATACCGTACCCGACTTAGCCTTCTCGGGCACCTTGAAGTAGAACTTGACAATTTCGCCGTCTCCGCCGTCGTCGCCGTCGAAGGTCTCGGTGAAGAACAGGCAGCCGAGGTGGTTCTTTGTAAGCTCCTCGGGGAGGTTCTGCCTCCAGAGCATACCCACGGAAATGGTCGCACGCTTTGAAGCGGGACCGAGGTCGTACTCTATGAAGCCCTCAGCGGGGTCGTCCATTACACATTCGAGGTCCTCGCCGAAGGTTATATGCAGACCGCACATCGTCCAGTTCTTGGCGGCTCCGCTGACTATCAGCGACACCTCTGCCGTCTCGCCCGCAGCAGCCTCCACGTTCGAGAACATCAGCTTCGGACCGTCCGCTGCCGCGGTGACGTCGCTGCTGTAGGTGGGCATCGTTGCATTTTCAGCCGTCGGTACCGAATTCGGCGACTTCTCGGGCTCGCCGCAGGCTGCCGACAGAGCCAGTACCGCCGCGGCAGCGGCTATAGCTGTGATTTTCCTTATATTCATTCTTCCGTCTGCTCCTTTTTCTTTCCTGTTACGGTTATCGCGCCGCCGTCGGCGGAGATGTGTATCCCGCTGATATCCGACTGCTCGGTGATTATCATTTCCGCTATCTTGTCCTCGACCTCCTGACGGATAACGCGGCGTATGTCACGCGCTCCGTAGGGCTTGCCGAAGGACTTCTCCGCGATGAGCGCCAGAGCCTCCTCGTCGTAGGAGACGGTGATGTCCTTCTCCGCGAGCGGCTCCTTCATCTCGTCTATCATCAGTGCGGCGATACGCGCGAAATCCTCCTTGGTGAGCTGTCTGAACACGACCACCTCGTCGATACGGCTGATGAACTCGGGGCGCAGGAACTCGCGCAGACCCTTCATCGCCTTATCCTTGGATATCTCGTCAACAGTGCGGTTGAAGCCCACGCCGACGCTCTTGTCGGTCGAGCCCGCATTCGAGGTCATACATATTATGGTGTTCTCGAAGTTGATATTGCGTCCCTGAGCGTCGTCGATGTGACCCTCGTCGAGTATCTGCATAAGGATATTCATAACGTCGGGGTGAGCCTTCTCTATCTCGTCGAAGAGAATGACGGAGTAGGGCTTGCGGCGCACCTTCTCGGTGAGCTGTCCCGCCTCGTCATAGCCGACGTAGCCCGGAGGCGAGCCTATCATACGTGCAACGGAGTGCTTCTCCATATACTCGGTCATATCGAGGCGGATAAGCGGCTCGGTGGAGTCGAAGAGCTCCTCGGAGAGCGCCTTTACGAGCTCGGTCTTGCCGACGCCCGTAGGTCCGACAAATATGAAGGAGGCAGGTCTGCGGCGCTTGCTGAGCTGCACTCTCGTGCGCTTTATCGCGCGGGTGAGCACTCCGACAGCCTCGTCCTGTCCGAGGACGCGCTTTTTCAGAGCCTCCTCGAGCTTGGCTATCTTGAGGAATTCCGTCTCGGCTATCTTGCTTGCGGGGATACCCGTCCACAGCTCGACCACCTTGGTGATGTCCTCCTCCGTGACCTGCACGTTCTCGGCTTTTTCTTTAAGCTTTGCGGCGTTGTCGCGGGCGTGTATGAGCTTGCTCTTGACCTCCGCGAGCGCCTGATAATCGGGCTCGCTCTGCTCGGAGAGGGTAGTCTCCATACCCTCGAGCACGCCTATCTCCTTCTGAGCCTTAGCATACTCGGCAATTTCGGGCGAGCGTATATTCGCGTGAGCACAGCCCTCGTCCATGAGGTCTATAGCCTTGTCGGGGAGGAAGCGGTCGGTAATATATCTCTCGGACAGCACCGCGCACACCCTGATAAGGTAGTCGGAGATGTGCACCTTGTGGTAGTCCTCGTAGTATTTCTTGATGCCGAGGAGGACGTTCACGGTGTCCTCGACGGTGGGCTCTGTTACTGTAACGGGCTGGAAGCGGCGCTCTAAAGCCGAATCCTTCTCGATGTACTTGCGGTACTCGCCGAAGGTGGTGGCTCCGATGACCTGCACCTCGCCGCGCGAAAGTGCGGGCTTAAGAATGTTAGCGGCGTTCATCGAGCCCTCGGAGTCGCCTGCACCCACGAGGTTGTGCACCTCGTCGATGAAGAGGATGATGTTGCCCTCGCTCCTGACCTCGTCAACGAGACCCTTCACGCGGCTCTCGAACTGTCCGCGGAACTGAGTTCCCGCGACGAGAGCGGTGAGGTCGAGCAGATACAGCTTCTTATCGGCGAGATTCAGCGGAACATCGCCCTCGTTTATGCGCTGGGCGATACCCTCGGCGATGGCGGTCTTACCTACGCCGGACTCGC
>JAFXXD010000025.1 GCA_017542475.1 Ruminococcus sp.
CAGCAGGAAGCATAGTATGTAGCTGACAGGTCCCGTGAAGAGCGCGAAAACTATCGTCACGCGTATGGACTTGACGAATATCTTGTCCGAGAGGAAGAGAGTCGTGTAGTTCGAGAGCCCGACAAATTTCGGAGCCTGCGCCATATTGAAGTCGGTGAAGCCCATAGGGAGGGACATCACAACAGGCACTATCGTGAATACGAAGAAGAATATCATAAAGGGCGCGAGCATGAGGTAGGCAGACTTGTTCTGCCTGAACGACCGCCACAGCATGGCGCGTTCCTCACGCTTTGTCCTCTTACCGATATCCTCCGCTGATATCTGAGCCAAGAGACGTTCCTCCTTCCGTTATTTTTCGTCGGTACTCAGACCGAGATTCTTTCGCTTGCGGGTAATTTCGTCGTTGATGTCGCGGTTGTACCAGATGAGCGTGTCGCGCGGGTTGCCGAGCTCATTGACCGTCTCTCTGAAGGCGTTCATAATGTTGCGCGTTACCGCATACGACGAGGGTATCACGGGTATCTCGACGAGCTCCGCCTGCTGAGCGGCGAGCCTGTCGTATTCTCCGTGCGACCACGACAGCTGTGCGAGAGCCTCGGTGTTGGCGGTGTCGAATCTGCCCATAGTTCCGAGAAGTCCCTCTATCTGCGTGCCGTAGCGCACCTGCGTGTCGGTGTCGGTGAACCACTTGATGAATTCCCACGCGTTCTCCTTGTTGCTGACCTTCTTGAAGATGACAGCTCCCGCGCCGTTGGAGTTGGCAGCGTGAGATACCGTGCCGTCCTCGCGGAGAGTGCCGGGCACGGGGCAGAAGTCCCACAGCCCCTTTATCTCGGGGGAGGCAACTGTCAGCTGATTGAAGAAGGTGTAGTTGTTGATGACTATCGGGTACTCGCCCGTCCTGAAGCGGCTGAAGGCGTCGTACTGCTGTACGAAGCTGTACTTGGTGTAGAAGTCCGTCCACTCCTCGAAGGACTGCACAGCCTCGATGGAGTTGAACGTAGACGCGGTCTGCTCGTCGTTGTAGTAGTTGATGCCCTTTTGCAGCAGAAGCATCGCGAAGGTGTGACCTGTCTCGGTCGCGGGAGATATATTCGTCGGCGGGAGCACAAGTCCCACGTTCATATACTTGCGCTGGAGCGCGGGGAGCATATCTATCAGCTCCGTCCACGTTTCGGGCGGCGAGTCGTAGCCGAGCTCCGTGAGGACGTCCGTGCGGTAGAACATCATCGGGAAGGTCTGGCTTATCGGCAGACCGTATGTGCCGCCGTTGTACTGATAGGGCGTCATCGCGTTCTGCTGGAATCTGCCCTGTACATCACCGAAATCGGAGAATTCCGACAGGTCTACGAGGAGGTCGCGCGCGGCGAGGTTCACGGGGAACTCTCCGCCGAGGAAGAGCGCCACATCGGGACCCTTTCCCGCGAGCGTAGCCTCAACTACGCCGCCGACAACGAGGTTGACAGCGATAGGGATATCGTACTCCTGCATAAACTCGTTCTCGGTCATCTCCTTGACTACCTGAGCCTGATCGCGTCCGAGCGATACCCACACGTTGATAGCGTCCTCGCCCGTGACATCGGAGAGGGTGGTGTAGTCCTCGAAGAACGAGCCCACGAAGGACTTCACGCTGAAGGTTATCGACTTGCCGAGCTTTTCCTTGGCGCTCGTGAACTGCTTGCCCTCGGTCGCGAACTCGATGTAATCGACCTCAAGCGGCTGGTCGCGGTAGTCGCGCTCCCACGCGGAGATTGAAGCTATGCTGTCCTTTATCTGCGAGAGGTAATTGGGTATCCTCAGCGGCTTTTCTACGCACTTGTCGAGTATGACCGCCATTGTTTCGAGGGAAGCCGCCTCCGAGCCCGCTGTGCCCGAAAGCCCTTCTATCTCGCCCTGTATATCCTTGAGCTCCTGCGAGATGCGCGAGAAATTGCTGACGAGGTCGGGTATCTTCTCGTGCACGTAGTAGTCGGTGTACTTGTCGGGCGACGGACCCGTTATCATCAGTATCTTGCGGTAGTAGGTGTTGAGGTCGGTAACGCACTCGTCGAGCCTGCGGAGCGAGTTGCCTATCTCGCCCGGTACGCACTCCATAGTTATCGAGTGGTCGCGGTCGGCTGTGAGGTAGACGTAAACGTCCCCGCCGTCCTCAGCCTTGGGAGTGACGACGCTCCAGTCGGTATCGTAGAAGAATTTGACCTGGTCGAGCTCCGCGCACGGCACCTCGCCGTCGATGTATATGCGCCTGTTGGAGTAGAAGCCGCGCATCTGGTTCTGGCGCGACTTTATGCCTATCCTGTACCAGCCGTCCGCGCCTATCTCGTCTGCGGGGATAGTCCACGTCACGGACTGGAGAGCCTTCTTCCAGTTGCCCGAGCCGAGGGTGTTGTACACGACCTTGCGCGGGTCGGAGGGCGATACGAGGTAATTGGTATTGTCGTAGGTCGGGTAGAGCGTGGAGTCGGACTTGAGCTCCGCGTTCTCGCCCTCAATGCGGAAGATGTTGGGCTCGGAGGAGGCGGAGGCGTCAACGGAAGCCCTGTACTCCTCGTACGTGGGGAGCTCCTCGGGGTTGAAGAAGCGCAGGCTCTCTATCACGAGCTGTGCGCGCTCGGAGGTGAAGCTTATCTCGTGCCTGCCCTTTTCGAGGTAGAAGAACAGCGGCTCACCGAAGAGCCCGTCGATGTCGCCGAAGGTGCACTCCTGCCACATACCCTTCTGTACCTGCGAGGGGCGCACCTGATTCCCGCGGGAATCGGTGTGGATATCCGTCTCGTTGACCCACACGCGGTTGAGCGTGAGGCGGGTCGCGGTATCATACGGCGACCTGCCGTCTATCTGCATTGACAGCTCTATCTGCGAGCTGTTCGATTCGATGGGGAAATAGCTTATCCCGAGGCAGTATATTCCCGTTTCCTCGACGTCGATGTCGTAGGAGAGCTCGCCGTCGGCGCTCTCCCATACGAGGACGTTATTGCGGAAGTCGTCGTCAGCGCCGTAGCTTCCCGTCGGGGATATGTCGCCCTTCGCGGACTTGTACGCCGTCACATTTATCGGTATCTCCCTGTCGGGACGCTTTTCGCCGCTGTACATATCGTAGTAGTCACTGTACGAGGGAATGTCCGTATCTACGGGCTCGATGGCGAAGTAGCCGTCGCCGGAGACTGCGGAGGGAGTGTCAGCTGCGGCGGCGGTCATAACGCCCGAGAGGCTCCATACTGCTGTCAGACAGGATAATACGCCGAAGGAGAGCCTTCGGCAGAGGGTTCTTATCTTCAATTCTATCCACCTTTCGTGAACTGAGGGGGAGCGGCAGACCTGCAAAGAGGGCGCAGGCAAGCCGTTTAGTGAGATGTGTGGCAGACTGCCCAAAGTCTGCTGATATACGAAGCAGAATTGCGAAAACTGCATAAAACCTTACAAATAATTATAACTAAATTATAAAGAATTGTCAAGACAAATTGCTATATATAATAGGTACAATGCTATAGTGCACATCAATGAGACATATGTGGACGAAAGTGCACTCTTCCATTGTGCAAAGTGCCGAATTTGCAAAGTTTGCTTGGCGGGCTCTTGACAAGTGAACTTGGCAGTGCTATAATGCAAGCATAGAGATGTGACAAGTTCACTTGGCATACATCTCCCGAACGATAAGTGAGGTGCTGTATATGAAAAATTATGAAGCAAACAATTTCACTGATCTCAGCCTGCTGAGCATACTCCTCTCGCGTCCCGTGAGAATGATAGCTGCGCTCGCTGTTACGATGACAGCGGCGTATCTCCTCGGTAAATAAAGGAGGGGCAGCTATGAACAAGGAAGAGATACTCGCTAAAAGCCGAAAGGAAAACAATTCCGAATACGAGCAGAATACCTACAAGCTCGCGGGAAGCATCGCACGTATCGTCGGCGGTATGCTTTGCGCGCTGCTCCTGATCGCCGAACAGTTCATCACGGGGCACTTCAACTGCGGCTACTACCTGATTTTCTGCGTTATGCAGCTGATACACGACGGCTACATCTTCTTGCGGACAAAGTCAAAGCTGCACCTATTCAGCGCTCTCTGTTTCGTCGGAGTAGCCGCTGTGATGACGTACGGCTACGTTACAGACCTGATAAGCAGGTGAGCCTATGGACGATAAGCTCATACTGCGCAACAGGCTGAAGGAGGCGCGTACCGAGGCGAAGCTCTCGCAGGCACAGCTCGCGGAGATGGTCGGCGTGTCGCGCAATACCATCAGCTCGATAGAGACGGGACAGTATCAGCCGACGGCGAAGCTCGCGCTGATAATCTGCATTGCCCTCGACAAGAAGTTCGAGGAGCTGTTCTATTTCTGATTTTTTAGCCATTAGCCGTTAGCCATTAGCTAATGGTGTCGCCTTGCGGCGACAATATTTTAATATGTCCGAGTCAGCGGACACCGCGAGCTAACGGCTAAAGGCTAACAGCTAACGGCTCAAACTATTGATTTTTACGGCGATATATGCTACAATATTTACATCTTTTTACTTGGAGGGATAAAACTATGGAAAAGGTACTGGAAGTCAAGGAGCTGTCCAAGCAGTACACTAAGGTGCTCGCGGCGGACAAGGTCAGCTTCGATATCGAAAAGGGCGAGATATTCGCGCTCATCGGTCCCAACGGTGCGGGCAAGACCACCACTATCCGTATGATATCGACCCTGCTCAAGCCCACCTCGGGCGACGCGGTGGTCGCGGGCAACAGCATTGTCAGGGACGCGGCAAAGGTGCGCGAGTGCATAACCTACCTCCCCGATGAGGCGGGCGCATACAAGAATATGACGGGCAAGAGCTACCTGCGCTTCATGGCGGGGCTCTTCTCCACCGACATCGACACGATAAACCGCTACGTCGAGCGCGCGGAGCGTATCTGCGGGCTCGGGGACAGACTAAAGGACAAGATAGGCACGTACAGCCGCGGTATGATAAGAAAGCTCCTGCTCGCGCGTGCTGTCATGACCGAGCCCAAGCTCGCCATTCTCGACGAGCCCACGAGCGGTCTCGACGTGCTGAACGCCATAGAGATACGCAAGATGATAAAGCAGCTCGCCGCGGAGGAGGGTATGTCCTTCCTGCTGTCGTCGCACAATATGCTCGAGATTGAGTTCGTCTCCGACCGCGTGGGTATCATCTCCAAGGGTCACCTCCTCGTTACGGGCAGGGCTGACGAGCTGAAGCAGCGCTACAGTGCGCAGAACCTTGAGGAAGTATTTGAAAGGGTGGTGAACGGCAATGAAATTCTTTAATCTGCTGAAAAAGGAGCTCGGCGAGCTCATCACGCCGCAGACCATCATCAGTCTTGTCGCTATCTCCGCGATGCTGATGCTTATGGGCAACCTTATGAAGAGCACGATAAAGGAGGCGGTCGAGAACGAGTACAGCATAACCCTCAGCGACCGCGACGACACCGAATTCACCCACAAGCTCGCGAAGGCTCTCGAAGCGAGCGGTGCCAAGCTGAAAACAGTCGATACCACGGGCGACGACTACTCCGCGATACTGAAGGAGGCGGACGCTGAAGCCCTCGTCATCATACCCGAGGGCTTCACCGAGAAGCTCGAAAACGGCGAGCGTCCCGAGATAATCAGCGTTGCGGGAATGAAGTCCGCGGCGGCGATGTCGAACGTGATGAACAGCAACAGCGGCGCTATCGGGCTCATATCCGACTGCATATCCGCTACCTTCGCCGAAAAGGCGGGACTTACCACCGAGCAGGTCGAGCTCTTACAGCTCCCCGTGGATGTCACCGAGCAGACAGTAGTCAAGGACAAGAACGCTCCCGTCAGCACATCGAGCGTGATGAGCAGTCTGATGATGAAGAATATGATACTTCCCATTATCGTGTTCATACTCATAATGTTCACGTCGAATATGCTTATGAGTGCCATCAGCAACGAAAAGATAGACAAGACCCTCGAAACGCTTCTCTCCGCACCTGTGTCGAGAACGGCTATACTGGGCGCGAAAATGCTTGCGGCGGCGATAATCGCACTGCTCAATGCGGTGGTTTATATGTTCGGCTTCTCGTCGTTTATGACGGGAGCGACCGACAGCGTCACCGAGGAAATGGGCACACAGCTCGTAACGCAGTATATTTCCGTGGACGAGGCTCTTGAAAGGCTCGGGCTTACCCTCGGCGTGACCGACTACATCCTCATCGGAGCTCAGCTCTTCCTGACGATAATGATATGCCTGTCCGTATCGCTTATGCTCGGCGCACTGGTCAGCGATTCCAAGCAGTCGCAGACGATGATGATGCCGATGATGATAATGGCAATGGTGCCGTACCTCATCTCGATGATGGCGGACATCAACACCCTCCCCACGGCGATAAAGCTCATCGTGTACGCGATACCCTTCACGCATACATTCTCGGCGGTGAACAACCTGATGTTCGGCAATTACACGATATTTGTCGGCGGACTCATCTACCAGTTCATCGTGTTCGCGATATGTATGTTCTTCGCACTGAGGCTGTTCAACTCGGACAAGATACTCACAGCGTCGCTCAACTTCGGGCAGAAGTCGAAGTTCAAGAAGCGCGCGGATAACGAATAAGCGGGGTGTAGGGGACGGCGTCCTCGACGTCCCGCTGTAGGGACGGCGTTCCGCCGCCCGCGAATTCCCAAACCTACTGCGGGCGCACGGATAAGCAGCACACCAAATCTTTGATTTGATTTGATTTGTGATGCTATATGCAGCTATGCTGTAATGCGCCACTACAAATGCAAAAAGGCGAACCCGAATAAATGGGTTCGCCTTTGCGCGGTGTCCGCGCCGCCGATTCGCGGGGACGCTCGTAAACTCGCTCACCTTCTACAAGACGGCAGTCTGCTTTCGCGGACGTTACAAATAATGAATAACAAAAAAGAAAGGCGAACCAAACGGTTCGCCTTTTCATTATAGATTTGCGCAGCAAATCAATACATTCCGCCCATACCGCCTGCGGGCATTGCAGGAGCGGGATTCTCCTCCTTGATGTCAGCAACGAGGCTCTCTGTGGTGAGCACCATCGAAGCTACGGAAGCCGCGTTCTGGAGAGCAGAACGTGTTACCTTTGTCGGGTCAACGATACCTGCGGGTATCATATCTGTGTATACCTCGTTGTAAGCGTCGAAGCCGTAGCCGAGCTTGCGCGAGCGTCTGATCTTGTCAACGATAACGCTTCCCTCGAGACCTGCGTTCTCAGCTATCTGACGAACGGGAGCCTCAAGAGCCTTGAGGATTATCTTAGCACCTGTCTTCTCGTCGCCGTCAAGAGTGGGAACGAGCTTCTCAACTGCGGGGATAGCGTTGATGTAGGCTGTGCCGCCGCCTGCAACGATACCCTCCTCAACAGCTGCCTTTGTAGCTGCGAGAGCGTCCTCGATGCGGAGCTTCTTCTCCTTCATCTCTATCTCAGTAGCAGCACCGACCTTGATAACAGCTACGCCGCCTGCGAGCTTAGCAAGGCGCTCCTGAAGCTTCTCACGGTCGAAATCGGAAGTTGTAGTCTCGATAGCAGCGCGGATCTGTGCAACACGAGCCTTGATAGCCTTCTTGTCGCCTGCGCCGTCAACGATGATGGTGTTCTCCTTCTGGATAACTATCTGCTTAGCCTGACCGAGCTGCTCTATAGTAGTCTCGCTGAGCTCGAGACCGAGGTCTGCTGTGATGACCTCGCCGCCCGTGAGAGTAGCGATGTCCTTGAGCATTTCCTTGCGTCTGTCACCGAAGCCGGGAGCCTTGACAGCGGCAACCTTGAATGTGCCGCGGAGGTTGTTGAGGATAATGGTCGTGAGAGCCTCGCCCTCTACGTCCTCAGCGATGATAACGAGCTTCTTGCCCATTTTAACTATCTGCTCGAGGAGGGGGAGTATCTCCTGAATGGAGCTTATCTTCTTGTCTGTGATGAGGACGTAAGCGTCGTCGTAAACAGCCTCCATCTTGTCGGCGTCTGTTATCATATAGGGCGAGATGTAGCCGCGGTCGAACTGCATACCCTCAACGACCTCGCTGTAGGTCTCGGCGGTCTTGCTCTCCTCGATAGTGATAACGCCGTCTGAGGTCACCTTCTCCATAGCCTCGGCGATGAGCTTGCCGACTGCCTCGTCAGCGGACGAAACTGTACCTACTCTTGCGATGTCCTCGCTGCCTGCAACAGCCTTGGAATTGTCAACGATAGACTTAACAGCCGTGTCAACAGCCTTTGCGATACCCTTCTTGAGGACCATCGGATTAGCGCCTGCTGCGATGTTCTTCATACCCTCGCGGACGATAGTCTGAGCGAGGAGGGTAGCTGTTGTAGTACCGTCGCCTGCTGCGTCGTTGGTCTTGGTAGCAACTTCCTTCACGAGCTGAGCGCCCATATTCTCGAAGGCGTCCTCGAGCTCGATGTCCTTGGCGATAGTAACGCCGTCGTTGGTGATGAGGGGAGCGCCGAACTTCTTGTCGAGAACGACGTTTCTGCCCTTGGGTCCCATTGTTATCCTTACTGTGTCGGCGAGCTTGTCGATGCCTGCCTGAAGAGCCTTTCTTGCGTCCTCGCCGTACTTGATATCCTTTGCCATATTGATTACTCCTTTAAATCATAATTTCAATGCTGTAGGGGCGCATTCCGTGCGCCCGAAAGCAATAATCGAACTGACGGGCGAGCGGAACTCGCCCCTACAAACTGAGTTCTTACTTAACAGTAGCAAGAATGTCTTCCATCTTGACGATGATGAACTCCTCGCCCTCGAGCTTTACGTTCGTGCCAGAATACTTGGAGATGAGCACCTTGTCGCCCTTCTTGACTTCCATTTTAACGTCCGCAGTACCGGGACCTACCTCAACGACCTCGGCGACCTCGGGCTTTTCCTTAGCCGAGCCCGAAAGAATGATACCGCTCTTGGTGGTCTCCTCAGCCTCGACCATCTTGACAACAACTCTGTCCTGTAAAGGTTTGATAGTCATAATATATACCTCCTGAAATAATTATATGCAACGGTTTAGCACTCTCTTTCTCTGAGTGCTAATTATATTTTACCACCTTTTTCTAATAAATCAAGACATACGCGTCAAAACTGTGAATGTGTACAAAAATATAGCAATATAGTTGATAACGTGTTGGTGCTTATTTGTAGGGGCGCATTCCGTGCGCCCGCAAAAAACGGGAGCTGACTTGTTCGCAAACAATTCACTGGATTGTTTGCGAAGGGCGGCTTTTGTTTTAAAGCGTCTGTTTCGCCTCCATAGGAGGCGACCAAGGGCTCTGCCCTTGGAACCCGCAAGGGCGCCGCCCTTGAACCGCGGGGCTCTGCCCTCGACCCGCAAGCCTTTGAAAAGGCTTGAGCGAAACTTTTGGTTGTGTGTCAGCCGGTTCCTTCCGTGCGGTGGTAGATAATCGGTCTGAGCTGCACGCCGCGCAGAGCCGCGTCAACGGCGTCGGGCAGGAGCTCGAACTCCGCCACCAGCGAGGCAGGCTTGCGCTCGATGTCGTCCTGTAACATCGGCACGAAGTAGTAGTTTTTGCGGTTGAAGAGCTCGCCGATATTCTTCGCCGAGCCGAGCAGCGAGTCGTTCGAGGCTATCGCGAGCACTACGGGCTTGCCGCTCCGAAGGTGCGACTTCACCGCCATTGTAGCGGCTCCGTCGGTGATGCCCGCCGCGAGCTTCGCCGCCGTATTCGACGTGCACGGCGCGACCACCATAATATCCGTCATATCCTTCGGACCTATGGGCTCGGCGGCGGATATGTCCGTGATGACCTCCCGCCCGCATATCTCCGCGAGGCGTGCGATGTTTTCCTCACTTGTGCCGAACCGCGTCGAGAACGAGGCGGCGTGCTCCGACATCACGGGGACGAGCTCCGCACCCATTTCCCGCAGCTTCACTGCCTGCGCGAAGCTCCGCCCGAACGTGCAGAACGAGCCCGTCATCACGTAGCCTATCCTGATACCGATGAAGTTAGTTTTCATAGCCGCCGCCTCCTTCCTCAATAATAGCTGCGACCGCGTCGGCGATAATCTCGCCCGCGGTCACGGGAGCAGTCTTGCCGGGGAGCCCGTTCGCGCGTATCAGCCGAGCTCCGAGTGCTTCCGCGGCTTCCGTGCTGAAGCCGCCCGCGTCCGAAGCAAGCTCGATAAACAATGTATCATCGCGGAATCTGCCGATATTATCAGGAGTGAACACCTCCGCGGGAGCCGTGTTGAAAACGAGGGTATAGTCCCCGCCGAGAGCGTCCGTGCGCACCGACTTCACGCCGAGCATTCGCGCCTTAGCCTCAGCCTGCGAACTGCGCACAGCGGCGGTGATGTCCGCTCCGAAGCCGCGCAGTATCAGCGCGAGAGCCGTGCCTATCCTGCCGAGCCCGACTATCAGCACGGGCAGCCCGTTCAGCGCTACGTCGAGCCTTTCGAGCGCGAGCTGTACCGCTCCCTCTGCGGTGAGGACGGCGTTTCTCAGCTGCAGCTCCTCGCGCCCAAGATAGCTTATCAGTCTGTGCTGCGGGAAGAGCTCCGCGAGGCGTGAGTCGCCGCGTCCCGTGAAGATGATGCCGCCGTCCCTGACCGCCGAGGCGACTGTCTCCGCGGAGAGAGAGCCGCTGTAAAAGGACGCGGAGATGTCCCCGTTCTCATCGAGTGCAAGCACAGGCAGTACCGCGCAGTCATAGCTGTCCGCCGCTGGGAGCGGATCTGCGAGTGCTCTTACAGCGGAGGGGAGAGCACTGCTGTCGAAGCCTGTTATCGCCGTACCGTATCTCTGCGCGAGCCGCGCGGCGCAGTAAACCTGCCGCATATCGCCGCCCGCGATAAGTATATTTATATCATTTCTCATATTGTTCTCCGTTCTGCCGAATGACGGCAATTGAATCAGAACTGCCGCCCTCATGCGGAGGAAGCGGCGATCTCTGTACATTATATGGAGAACACGGGAAAGACGTGAGAACTCAGTGTAGGGGTCGATGCCCACATCGACCCGACATTCCGATACAATGTGAATCATCACCGTGTAGGGGCGCCCTTTGGGCGTCCGCAGAATCTGAACACGGTGAAGGTTACGTAATTGACGGACCGCCGCCACTACATCTGAGTCCTGAGCTCTGATAGCTGAAGGCTTGATATTCTGAAAAATATGTGGTATAATAGCTTTGAATACAAAAGCCGTTTCGGGCGGAAGGGAGGAAATATGAACTATATCGGTGAAAAATGTGTCGCCTGCGGTGAGGCCTTCAAGGACGGCGACGATATCGTGGTCTGCCCCGAGTGCGGTTCTCCGCACCACAGAGCCTGCTACAGGGCTGAGAACAAATGCGCGAACTCGGCGCTCCACGGCACGGACGAGAGCTGGCACAGCTCCGCTGAGGAAAAGCAGGAGACAGAAGCCGAGGAGAAAAAGTTCGTGATATGCTCTGCCTGCCACTTCCCGAACAGCCTCGAAGCCGAGACCTGTGTAAGGTGCGGCGCCGACCTGACCTCGGATGACGGCTGTGACGAGGACAGCGAGGCTTCATTCGGCGTGCCGAGACCGTATCTCGGCTTCAATCCCGACGAGGATATGGGCGGCTCTCCGCTGAGGGACGTCGCGGACTTCGTGCGGACGAACACCATTTATTATATCCCCATATTCAAGCGTATGAAGGACACGGGCAGAAGCATTTCCTTCAACCTGATAAGCTTCATATTCCCGCCCGTCTACTTCGCGAACAGGAGAATGTGGTTCTGGGCGCTGCTGTCGCTCGTAGCATTCGTTATACTTTCTATGCCGCTGGCGGTGAGCTACCTCATCGCGGACGGGCTCGAGAGCAGCTACACCATCTTCCCCGAAGAGCTGATACAGAAGCTCTACGACAACCGCCACACTCTCTCGATGCTTGTGGACGTGTGCAACGTGGCGGATATGTTCATACGCATAACGTTCTGTCTGTTCAGCAACAAGCTTTACTACCGCTTCGTGCTGAGGTCGCTGAAACGCCTGAAGGCACACGCCTCGGGCGAGCTCAGGCGCGAGGAGATACTCGCGGCGGGCGGAGTGAGGATACTCAACACCGTGCTTGTTATGGTGCTGTCGCTGGCGCTGACCTTCGCGGCTATGTACGGCACGTATCTGCTGCTGTCAAGTCTGCTGTAAACAATAAAAAGCCCGAAAGCATATGCTTTCGGGCTTTGCTGTTGAATATTACTTTCTCTTTGTAGTTGCAGCGGGAGTGTCCTGCAATACGGACTGCTGAACAGATGTCGGGTTCTGGGTGAGAGCGGGAGAGTTCTTGAGCGTGTGCTGGAGCTTCTCCTTTGTGCGCTTGATGTCGAGGAGAGACTTGTTGTGAGTAGCCTCTGCGTCGTTGAGCATCTGAGCCACCGACAGAGCCGCATTCTTCTGGAGTGTAACGGAAGATGTCTGAGCCTTCTGGAGGATATCCACAGCCTTCTTCTTAGCCTCGGTGACGATAGCCTCCTGCGAAACTATCTGCTGAGCTCTTTCCTCTGCCTTGCGGATAATGCCCTCTGCGTTGAGCTTAGCCTCGTTGAGGATACGCTGGCAGTCGAACTCTATCTTCTTAGCCTCCTTGAGCTCGTGAGGCATATTCAGGCGGATATCGTTGATAAGCTCGCGCATACGCTCGCCGTCAACTATCTTCTTGTGTGAAACGAAGGGGACGGAGGTGGACTTGTCCAGCAGCTCGTCCATTTCCTCAAGGATCTCATCAATACTCATAATACTTTACCTCTCCTTTATTAGTCGTGACTGTATATCGTCAAGAATTTCGTTGGGAACAAAATGGCTTATATCGCCGCCGAAGTAGGCTATCTGCTTTACCACGCTCGAGCTGAGGTACATATTCTCCGCCGCCGTGGTGAGGAACACCGTCTCCGCGTTTGCGTAGAGCTTCTTGTTCGCGAGCGCCATCTGGAACTCGTACTCGAAGTCGCTGACGGCGCGCAGACCCTTCACGATAGCGACTGCCCCTACGTTGCGGACGTAATCCGCGAGCAGTCCGTCGAGGATGTCTATGACCACGTTGTCGAGGTCCTTCGTGACGGCTTGTATCATCAGCATACGCTCGGTAGCGGTGAAGCTCGGCTGAGCCTTGCCCGCATTTCGGGATATAAGCACGATGACCTTATCAAACAGCTTTGAAGCTCTCGTGATGATATCGAGGTGACCCAGCGTAACGGGGTCGAAGCTTCCGGGACAAACAGCTATCCTTCTCATTCTTCATCCTCCTCTGAGGGCTTGGTGAAAACGGCGACGTTTATCTTGCCGTAGCTGTATACCTTTTTCAGCGCCATACCCTCGGGAGCCTCGGGCGTGCCTGCTTCCTTCTCATACTCGCATATGATGGAGCCGCCGTCCCTGAGCTTAGCCGCCGCCATTGGCAGGAGCTTGGGGATATGTCCGCACCTGTAGGGCGGGTCGAGGACGATGATGTCGAAGCTCTGCGAGGTGAGCCTGATGTAGTCGTAGCTGTCGCGGGTGATGACCTCGGCGAGCTTGTCCAGCTTGGTGCCCTTCAGGTTCTCGTTCACGCACTTTACCGCCTTTGCGGAGCTGTCCACGAAAACGGCGTGAGCCGCGCCGCGGCTGAGAGCCTCAATGCCCATCTGACCGCTTCCCGCGAAGAGGTCGAGCACATACGCGCCCTCTATCTCGAACTGTATCGAGGAGAAAACGCCCTCCTTGACCTTATCGCTCGTGGGGCGGGTGTCGAGCCCCTCGGGAGCGGCGAGCCTGTGACCTCGTGCAATACCTGTAATAACTCTCATTTAGTAAAATTCCTCATAATACGGATATATCTGTCCGACTGACTGTCGAAATCCATATACAAAGACATTATAACACACAAACTCGGAAAAAGCAATAGCCGCGGGAATATTTTTCGTGCTTCTTCGGCAATTATTTTCACAAACAGGGCAATTTCCACAAATACCGACCTTTTCTTTTTTGCACATTGCCCTTATCCGAGCACAAAAGCGTTACATTTCGGCTGTAAATGTTACGACTTTAATGTTTGTATTGATTAATTGACGGATTTAATGTATAATGTTGTTATAGGAATCGTAGGGGCGCATTCCGTGCGCCCGAAGACAAACGCCAAATGACGGGCGAGCGGAACTCGCCCCTACACAATGTTGATTTATGCTATGGGACGCCGTCCCCTACAATAATTCCGAATTCCGCATTCCGAATTAATAATCACGCATTCAGCCAAGGAGGTGCGGCAGAATGAACATCGTGAAAAGGCTTGCGGCGGCAGTGACCGCGGCGGGGATATTGTCTGCCGCGATGACGTCCTGCGGGCTCACAACGGAAACATACAACATTAACATAACAGTCCCTCTCGATGACATCGACTTCACAGACGGGAGCTGTCACGGAATTTCGTTCAGCAGTGACATAAACGGCACTGTGGTCGTCACCTGCGATGACGTTGAAGAGCCCGAGATACGCGTGAGGGTGGACTTCGGCGGAGGTACGAAGGGCAGCCGCAAGGCGGAAAGGCGCAAGCTCGAGCGGGACAGCCTCACCGTAACACACGAGCTCAATGACGAGGGCTTGCTCGTGATAGACTTCAAGGACAAGACCACGGGGCAGTCCGCGAAGTCGTCCTACAACCCGATGAAGCAGGAGTTCAGCGGCGTGCTGTTCAGCCACGCGGACTCCTGCGTGGAGATGACACTGCCGCGGAGCTTCGACAGCTTCAATATCAGCAACTACGGCGGCGACATCGCCGCGAAGGAGCTCTGCGGACACGTCGAGCTCTATACCTACGACACCCTCACGGCTGAGAATATCGCCTTCAATGCTGACGACGAAAATATGGCTGTCGGGGAAAAGGGCGTCATCATCAGTACCGCGCGCTATAAGGGGAAGCGTGCGGATGCACTCATTATGTCGCGGGACGGCGACATCGTCTGCGTCCTGCCCGAGCCTGCCGACCTGACGGGACGCTCCAAAGCTGACACCATTCAGATACTCTGCTCGGGAGGCACGGTCACTGTAGACCTCAACGGCAGCGAGTGCGGAGATACGTATCAGGTCGATAAGGAGAAGAACAGGCAGTATGACTATTCCGTCGCGCACGGAGCTGCTCTGCTCGATATAGAAGCCTACGGAAATGGCGTAACATTCACCAATGGCACCTACAAGCCCGACAGGGACTAAGGAGGATATATGAAAGGCATATTCAGAAAGCTTGCGGCGCTGTCTCTGACCGCCGTTACCATACTCGCGGGCTGCGGAGCCTATGAGGAGACGATAGAAAGACCGCAGGAGCCCACATATTCGACATTGCAGATATTCACCGACCCCGTCACCACTCAGCCGACAACTACTGCTACCACGGCGACTACAGCCAAGCAGACCACGGTAAAGGCGACTACAGCGAAGCAGACCACCAAGTCCGCGAAGACGACTGCGAAGACCACGACCAAGTCCGCCAAGACTACGGTAAAGACAACGGCGGCTACTACTGCCGCTCCCACGACTGCGACCTCAAGCGACAGCTATGTTGAGTATCACTTCCGCAGCAAGAAGCTCCTGAATCAGCACTTCGAGAAGCACGGCGGCGAGTTCACGAAGGATTTCGGCTACAAGGATGCCTCGGAGTACGAGCAGGGCGCGAGCGACGTCATCAACAACCCCGACGCTCTCCACAAGACCGAGAAGGAGGACGGCGACGGCATCTACTACATCGAGGCGACCAACGAGTTCGTGGTGCTGTCCACGGACGGCTATATAAGGACGTATTTCCGCCCCGATTCGGGCAAGAAGTACTACGACAAGCAATAAGGAGGAGTGCTATGAAAAGGCTGACAGCTCTGCTTGCGGCGGCTGCCGCGGTATGCACGGTGTCTGTTGGGTGCTCGTCGGGCGGCACGGACAGCAGTGCGCCTGTTCCGCGCGTCAATACTCTGTCCGAGCTCGACATCGCAAAGCTCAACGGCGGAGATATGCCGCCCACATCGTATTATTACGATTCCGACCGCATACGCGAGATAGACGGCAGGGTCAGCAGCACCCTTGTAAAAAACAAGGACGACGCGCTCACCGTGATAAGGGAGCTCGCGGACATCATCGGCTGTCACGACCCGCTCAACGAGCTGAAATACAGCGAGATGAATCTGATGGACGGCGGCTTCAACTACGTGTTTGAGCAGTATTACAGGGATATTCCCGTGAGGAGAGGCTATGTATCCATAGCGGCTGACGCGGACGGCAATACCACACGCCTGCACAACTGCTTCATCAAGAACGTAAACATCGCGACCGAGCCCAAGCTGTCCGCAGAGGACGCGGTGAAGCTCGCGAAGAACAAGTACAGCTGCGACACGAGGGACGAGCCCGAGCTCATTATCATCGAGACGGGCAGGGACGGCATTTATCTTACGTGGGACGTGAAGCTGGACAGGAACAATTATCCCGACGAAGCCTACATCGACGCTCAGGTCGGCGCGGTGCGGGCGGAAGACGGTCCCATTGAAGATTGAGGTGAACAATGAACCCGAGACTTCCGTACCTCCGCGAAAAGACCTCGAAGCTGACCTCGTCGGCGGGCGTCTACCTGATGAAGAACAGGGAGGGCGCCATCATCTACATCGGCAAGGCTAAGAACCTAAAAAACCGCGTGACGAGCTACTTCCGCGAGAACCCAGACCACACGCCGAAGGTCGCGGCAATGGTAGCGAACGTGCATGACTACGACTACATCGTCGTGGACAGCGAATACGAGGCTCTGCTGCTGGAGTGCTCGCTGATAAAGCAGCACAAGCCCAAGTACAATATCCTGCTCAAGGACGACAAGGGCTACCACTATATCCGCATTTCCGACGAGGACTACCCCCGCATAACCAACGTCAAGAACACCAAGGCGGGCGGGACCTACCTCGGACCGTATACGAGCGGCTCGGTCACGAAGGAGGCAGTCAACGAGGCTAACCGCGTGTTTATGCTCCCGACGTGCAGACGGCGTTTCCCGCAGGATTTCGGCAGGGAGCGCCCCTGCCTCAACTACCACATCAAGCTCTGTATGGGCGTCTGCCGCGGAAAAATTGACAGGGAGACCTACCGCTCGGCTGTGGACGAGGCGGTGGAGTTCATCAAGTCAGGCAGCGCACAGTCCGTCGAGCGTATGGCTCAGGAGATGAACGAGGCGGCGGAGGCTCTCGACTTCGAGAAGGCGGCAATGCTCCGCGACAGGATAGCTGCCGTGAAAAAAGCCGCCGAGAAGCAGAAGATAATCAACAGCGGCGTCGATTCCACCGACGTGATAGGCATTGCCGAGGCTCACGACGGCATATTCGTTTCCGTGCTGATGTACCGCGAGAACAGGCTCTACGACAAGGCAGTCTTCGAGTTTGACAAGCCCGATGACGGCGAGGATATCCTCAGCCTCTTCCTTGCGCAGTTCTACCACGGGCGGAGCGATGTCCCCAAGACCGTCACCGTTGACCATATCCCCGAGGACGGCGCTCTCGTAGAGGAAATGCTCACCAAGCAGGCGGGCAGGAACGTGAAGCTCCACCAGCCGCAGAGGGGAAGGCTGCCCGAGCTGATGAGGCTCGCCAAGAGCAATTCCGCGGAGTACGCCGCACTGAGGAATGACCGCACGGGCAAAGAGGTCATCGCGCTGGAGCAGCTCGCGAAAAGCCTCGGGCTGGAGCGCCCGCCGCGCTATATCGAGGCATACGACATCTCGAACCTGTCGTCGGAATCAATGGTGGCGGGAATGGTCGTATTCGAGGACGGCAGACCGCTCAAAAAGGCGTACAAGCGCTTCAACATCAAGGAGCAGGAGTACCAGAACGACTACGGCAGTATGCGCGAGGTGCTGAAACGCCGCCTGACCCATCTCGTGAATCAGGACGGCGACGAATACTTCAACCGCAAGCCCGACCTCATTCTCCTTGACGGAGGTACGGGTCACGTGCACGCGGTGGAGCCCCTCCTGCGGGAGCTCGGGCTCGATATACCTCTGTTCGGAATGGTCAAGGACGACAGGCACCGCACCCGTGCCATAGCCGAGGGCGGACGTGAGATACAGATAAACGAGCTGAGAGCGGTCTTCGACCTCGTGACGCGCATACAGGACGAGGTGCACCGCTATTCCGTGAGCTTTATGCACCAGAAGCACAAGAAGAAAACGTACAGCTCGGAGCTCCTGACCGTGAAGGGCGTGGGCGAGAAGAAAGCGGCGAAGATAATGATACGCTACAAGACGAAGGCGAACCTGCTGAAAGCGACTCCCGAGGAGCTTGCCGCGACAGCGGGCGTAAGCCTCGATACAGCCCGTCAGCTGTGGGAGGTCATACAGGAAATGTAGGGGACGCCGCAGCTAACGGCTGCCCGTCCCCTTTGTCAGCTTCGCTGACATCTCCCCACACTGTGGGGAGTCACCCGGCGTCCCGCATACAAGAAAGAGCACCCCGAAGGGTGCTCTTCTCGTTTTACTTGGTTGTTTCGGGGAGACTGTCTATCTCGTGCGCGTCGAGCTTCTGTATTGCGAGGGCGTCCTTGGCGGTAATGCCGTCGCCGACGTCGCAGCAGTCAGCGTTGGCTGCTCCCTGCGGCTTGAGCGCGTACTTGTCCTTGTTTGCGATGGACTGGAGGATAGCCACAGCGTCCGCAACAGTCACCTTTCCGTCAACGTTGGCGTCGCCGAGGAGTGTAACAGCGGGGAGAGAAGCAGCCGTGCCGCTTTGAGTGACTGTAGTTGTGGCGGCAGTCGCAGTCTTTGTGGTCGTGGCAGTCTTAGTGGCAGTAGTTGTGGTCTTGGTAGTGGTCACGCTCGGAGTGCTGCCCGCTATCTGTCCGTAGACGATACCGCAGCCTACCGTGGACATATACACCTTGCCGAACTCGTCCATATCACCTACGAGGTAGTTGCCGTTGCCCGTACCGCCGTAGAGGTGGTCGGTGTTTATGCAGACCCACGTCTTGCCCGCGTCAGTTGAGCGGTAGATGCCCTCGGGGTCGCTCTCCTCGGGCTTGCCGTACATATAGAGCGTATTGGGGCTGCCCGACTTCTCGGGAGCGCCGTAGCCCACGCACTTCGCATAAGCGACGCTGTCGAGCTTGGTAACGGTCTTGCCCTTGTCGGAGATGATGAACATACCCTGATTAGCGCCTGCGAAAGCGATGGTGCCGTTTCCGAGGTAAGCGGGGTCGCCCGTCTCCTCGAATTTCCACGTGAGCTCCCAGTTATAGGGGCAGATGCGTGTTTCTGTGAAGGTAGCGCCGTAGTCCTCGCTGATGTAGAAGGAGTAATGCGCCTCGTCGTAGGTAGGCTCCTTCTTGGACATATCTGACGACCAGTACTCGTTGTACTGAGCGCCTACAGCGTATACGGTCTTGGCGTCATCGGGGTCAACGAGGGTATAAACGCCCTTGGTAGCCTGAATGCCGCTGCACTTGTTCCACGTCTCGCCCCAGTCGTCGGAGTAGGAGGCAGCGCCCTTGGCGCTTGTATTTATGACTCTGTAGCCCTTGGCAGTCTTGGTTATCGAGAGCTTGCCGCCTGTGCACGCGGGCTTGAAGGTTTTCCACGTCTTGCCGCGGTCGAGGGTATAGTAGCCGCTGCCTGTGTTATTGCCGTCGCCGTTAGCTGTTCTTGCCCAGACGTCGGTATTCTGGGGGCAGACTGTGATAGCGGAGGTAGAGCCCATATTGGGCTTGTACTGCTCGGGGATAGTGTAGGTGTTCTCGTGGATGAAGCCGTCGTAGTCGCCGATAGCCGAGAGGTCGAGACCGTCGGCGGTGCTGTAGAAGTCGAGGCTTACGCACTCCTCCACGCCGTCGGGCTGGAAGTAGAACTGTATGCCTGTTTCGTCCCACGCGTTATCGCAGGCGAAAACGCCGTTGCCCGATGTGAGGAGGATACGGTCGCCCTCGGGGTCACGCGGGTCGATGAGGATACCGCTTCCCCAGTGGCAGGCTTTGCCGTATATCCAGTCATAGCCGTTGGTATCGAGCGGCAGTGACTTGAACTTCTTCACGCCCGTGCCTGTCGAGTAGTCGGTCGGACCCTCGCCGGGGGTGATATTCTCCCAAGTCTTGCCGCCGTCAGCCGAGCGGTAGAAGTAGTCGCCCCACGCGATAGTGCCCTCATTTTCGGGAGTTGAGGGGTCGTCCTGCACCCACTCGTCGCCGCACCACTGAGCCGACCATACGCCGCAGGTACGTGCGAACAGCTTGTTCGGGTCGTTCCTGTCAGCCTCTATCATACCGATGGCGTTGTCGGCAACGGAGAGCTTCTCAGCCTTGCCCGAAGCGATATCGTACTTGTATGCGCCGCCCTTGCCGCCTGCGAAGGCGAGTCCGCCTATGTAAGTGAAGAAGAGGCTGCCGTTGTGGTCGCTGGTGATGGAGAGCGGATAATTTTCATTGGGGAGAGCCTTGATGGGCTCGAACTTGTCGTCCTTGACGCTTGCAACGTGGATATTTGCCTGTCCCGTTACAGATGTGCCGACGTACACCTTGCCGCCCTCGATGTATACGCAGCCGATACCGTTCTGCTCGTTGTAGAGCTTGCTGGGCTCGGTGCCGCGTACCATATGGTTGGTCCACGAGGGGTACTTGAGCTCGCCGCTGAAGAGACCGAGCTCGTCATAGCCCTCAACGGGCTTCCACGACTTGCCGCCGTCGGTGGACTTGATGAGAGCGGACTTGCCGCCTGTAACGTCGCCGCCCGCGTATATGGTATCGGGGTTGTCGGGGTCAACGGCAATGGGCTCGATGCACTCACGTCCGTCGCCGTTTCCGTGTACCTGTATATGCTCTGTAACATCCACAGAGGTGAAGGTCTTACCGCCGTCGGTGGTCTTGAAGATGACGGTCTTTGCGTCAGAGAAGTAAGCACAGCCGCAGAGGAAGTAGGCTGTCATATCGTCGGTGGGGTCGATAGCGATGCCCTTGCAGCTGAGGAGACCTCTGTCGTCCTCATTGATGAAGCCGAAGAGCTGTACCCATCTGCTCTGGTCGTAGTCGTATCTGTAGGCTCCGCCTACGTCGGTACGGAGATACATTTCCTCCTTGCCCGTAACAATGCCCGAAACGAAGCCCGCTCCGCCCATTCTGAGCGTGTCCCATTCGTAGCCTGAGGAGATGTCCTTGGTGGCGGCGTAAGCCTTGTCGGTGCCGCCCGAGTAGCTCGCCTGAGCCGCGCAGGCAGCTGTGATGCCTAAAGCACAGACGCCTGCAAGAGTTTTCTTGAATAAATGCATAAAATTTCCCTCCATTTGGATTCTGACCCGTTTGCCTATATGGGTCGTCAAACATATTAACTTAATGTTATATGTTCTTCATGTTTTCCTGCAAGTATATATTATCATCATTTGCCCTGTTTGTCAATGGAGTTTTTGGAGATTTTTACGAATAAATCGTAACGATTCTATGAACTCGGAGACTATATTACATATGCACAAGATTATATTCACTACATGGCGTCTGTCGAACTGTTAAAAATGTGAAATATATCAGCAGGCTCTTGACTTTTGGAAACGGATGTTCTATAATAAGCTTACAAGGAAAGAGAACAAATGTTCCTAACGCTGTAAAACGCTTCCATTGCCCCAGTGAAGAAGCGGCGGGTCGAAAAAATCTCCCTAAGAGACAGGAGGCTATGATATATGGATAATATGATAAACGGCTATGTGGAAAGCTGTGCGCTCGTGAAGGCTCGTATAGGCGAGCTTACGCTGCAAAGGAGCTCGCTCGAGCGGCAGGGTGATACCTGCACGATAAAGGAGCTCGACCTCGACAGAAGGATAAAGCTGCTTTACTGCGAGTACGGTCAGATGCAGGAGGTGCTCTTCGCTCTGAGAGGTTACGCAAGGAGGCGCGAGCAGAGTGCCGAGACGTGAAAGCTACAGCGATACATTTACAGGCGAAGCCGACAAGGAAATACGCGGCATACTCTGCGGCGGCAATGATGACCGTGTGCGGCTGAGAGGAGTGCTGTTAAAAGTTATAAATAATGAGCTTACTCCGAGACAAAAGGAGATAATTATGCTATACTATTTTAAGGATAAGGATACCACCGAGATAGCGGAGCTCCTCGGGGTCAGTCCGCAGGCTGTCAGCGCAGCCCGCGCAAGGGCAAGGCTGAGGCTCGCGAGGATACTGCGATACTATTTGTGAGGCAAAGGAGAACTGAGTTTTTTGCGGTCAAGGCGTTCGCAATTGCTTATTATATCACAAACACAAATTCAGTCAAGACTAAAACAAGCGCCATAAATGGCGGTCTTGACAGAATCCGTGTTTGTGATTTGGGGGCAATTACGCAAACGCCCATAAACTGACGAACGCATAAAAAGTTATTTGATTGAGGTATGATATGGATACACCGATATATGATTTTCTGAAAAACTACGCCGCTTCGGGAGCCCTGCGCTGTCATATGCCGGGGCATAAGGGCAGGGAGATATTCCCCGACGCCCTGAGCTCCGCCCTCGACATCACCGAGATATGCGGCGCCGACAGCCTTTTCGAGGCAGGCGGCATTATACGCGATAGCGAGCGCGGGATGTCCGCACTCTACGGCACCGCCGATACCTTCTACTCGGCGGGCGGCTCTACCCTGTGCATACAGGCTATGCTCACCGCTATGGCGCAGGAGGGCAGGACTGTCATCGCCGTCCGCAGCGTGCACCGCGCCTTCCTTAATGCGGCGGCTCTGCTCGACCTCGACGTGGAATGGGTGATGCCCGACTACACCGACGGCATACTCTCGGGCGAGACAGACCCCGCCGACATAGAGGCAAGGCTCGCGGCGATACCCAACGCCTGCGTGTACATCACCTCGCCCGACTACACGGGCAGAATGGCTGATATACAGGGCATAGCAGCTATATGCCGCAGGTACGGAGCGCCCCTCCTCGTGGATAACGCCCACGGAGCTCACCTGCACTTCCTGCCAGTCAGTCACCACCCGATAGCTCTCGGGGCTGATATCTGCTGTGATTCCGCGCATAAGATGCTCCCCGCACTGACGGGCGCGGCTATGCTGCACACCTCTTCGGAGCACTACGCGGGCGTGCTGAGGCAGTGTATGAGCCTCTTCGCGTCAACGAGCCCGTCCTACCTGATAATGGCGTCGCTCGACCTCTGCCGCCCGTATATAGCCGAGCGCATACGCGGCGATTTAGCGCTGAACATCACGGAGGCTGACAGGCTCCGCCGCACATTCGCGGGCAGGCTCATTTTCGCGGAGGGCGACCCGCTCCACATCACGGTGAAGGCTGCGGAGAGCGGCTATGACGGCAGCGAGCTTGCGGAGCTCCTGCGGCGCGGCGGAGTTGAGTGCGAGTACGCGGACAGCTCGCTTGTGATACTGCTGATGTCGCCGATGAATACGCCCGATGATTATGCAAGGCTGACGGCGGCGCTCGGCGGAGCGCTTGCGGCGTCGAAAAAACACGAGCCGCATAAGGACTTCATAGACCTCGCGCTCCCGCGGCGCGTAATGAGCATACGCGGGGCGGCTTTCTCGCCGAGCGAGGAGATACCCGTCGAAGCGGCTGAGGGACGTATCTGCGCGGCTGTGAAGGTGCCGTGTCCGCCCGCAGTGCCGATAGCGGCAAGCGGCGAGGTCATAGACCGCGACTGCATAGACATCTTCAAGAGGTACGGTATAGCGACGGTGAATGTCGTAAGCCGTTAGCGTAATACGTAATTGAATGTAGGGGCGCATTCCGTGCGCCCGCACCATAACAGAACGACCACCTGAAACGATTTGTAGGGGGCGATGCCTACATCGCCCCGTCGGGTCGCACAAAATATCACGGGCTGATGTGGGCGTCAGCCCCTACAATGCTTTCAGATTCGTCCGCGTCAGCGGACACCGCGAGCTAACGGCTAACGGCTAAAGGCTAATAGCTCGACTCCGCATCTTGCTATTTTCGCTGCGATGTGATATACTGGTAAATGACTGAACTTGATAGGGTGAAGACTATGAAAAAAATATACGGAAACAGACAGCTGCTCGCCACACTGGCGGGTATGCGCGAGAGCGGACGCACCGCTCACTCGCTGATATTCTACGGTGAAAAGGGAAGCGGCAGGAAGCTTATTGCCGACCACTACGCGGCTCAGCTTATGTGCGAGGCTCCCGTCGGCGGCGAGCCCTGCGGCAAGTGCGCGGCGTGCAGGAACGTGAGCACGATGTCCCACCCCGACGTGATATACGTCCCGACCGAGGGCAAGCTCGAGGGCTATACCGTCAAGATAGCGCGCTCCGTGATAAGGGACGCCGCCGTAATGCCGAACAACGCCACAGGGCGCAAGGTCTACATCTTCCGCGACTGCCGCAAAATGAGCACCGTGACGCAGAATATGCTCCTCAAGCTCATCGAGGAGCCGCCCGACCACGCCTACTTCATATTCACGGCGGAGTCGAAGTACGAGTTCCTGCCGACCATAATCTCGCGCTGTGTGTGCTTCGGAGTCTCTCCCTGCACCGAGGAGGAAGCCGAGCAGTCGCTCATAGAGAGCGGTCACGCGGGCAGCGAGGTAAAGGCGGCGGTGAGATGCTTCCACGGGAATATCGGTATGTGCACAAGCTACATCGTTGACCCCGAGCTCCGCAAACGCGTCGATTTGACAAAAAGGCTCGCCGATAGTATAATAGGTAAGGACGAGTACGGTCTGAATCAGGCGCTGTTCTCACTGGGCAGCAGCAGGAACGATATACGCGAGGTGCTTTCCATGACGGACAAGCTCGTGCGCGACTGTGCCGTACTCAACCGCAGCTCCGACTCTGCTTTGATAGGCTGCTACCGGGAGGGAGCAGAAAGGCTCGCAGGAATGGTCACGCCTTATCAGGCTGTGCATATCCATAAGAGTATCGAAAAGGCGTGGGGAGCTATGGAGGCAAATGTTACTCCGCCGCTCGTGCTTGCGGCTCTGAGCGCGGAGATGATAGAAATAGTCCGCTGAAACGGACGGGCAAGGAGCTTTTTATGAAAGAGATAGTGGGTATCCGCTTCAAGAGCGTCGGGAAGGTGTATTACTTCTCGCCGGGCGATATCAGGGCAAATGTGGGCGACCGCGCCATAGTCGAGACCGTGAGGGGCGTCGAGTGCGGAGAGGTAGTCATCGCCAACAGGCAGATAGACGACAACGCTATAAATTCGCCGCTGAAGCCGATAATCAGGCTCGCGGACGCAAACGACCTCAAGACCGTCGAGAAGAACAAGCAGCGCGAGAAGGAGGCCTTCCGCATATGCGAGGAGAAGATAGCTCTCCGCAAGCTGAAAATGAGCCTTGTGGACGTCGAGTGCACCTTTGACAACAACAAGATGCTGTTCTACTTCACAGCCGAGAACCGCGTTGACTTCCGTGAGCTGGTAAAAGACCTCGCGGCGGTGTTCCGCACACGTATAGAGCTGCGCCAGATAGGCGTCCGCGACGAGGCGAAGATACTCGGCGGACTGGGCATATGCGGCAGGGAGTTCTGCTGCAAGGCGCATATGGGCGACTTCAACCCCGTATCCATAAAAATGGCAAAGGAGCAGGGGCTCTCGCTGAACCCGACAAAGATATCGGGCACCTGCGGCAGACTGATGTGCTGCCTCAAAAACGAGCAGGCAGCGTATGACTCGCTGCTGAAGATAACGCCGAAGGTGGGCGCTATCGTGGTAACTCCCGACGGAGACAAGGGCAGAGTAGAGGACGCCAACCTCATCACGGGCAAGCTCAGGGTCAAGACCGAGAAGTCCGAAATGCCCGTGACCCTCGACAGGAGCGAGGTGAAGCTCCTCAAGGACGTTGAGGTCAAGCTCAGCAAGGAGGAGCTGAAGGCTCTGAAAAACCTCGAGGATAAGTAATGCAGAAGCCGAATTATGGGAAAATGCTCGACGACAGGCTCGCGGAGCTGGAGAAAAACGGCGAAAAGCCGCGGCTTATGCTCCACGCGTGCTGTGCTCCGTGCAGCAGCCATACCTTGCTGTACCTGTACGGGCACTTCGGGATAACGGTGTACTTCTGCAACCCGAATATAGCTCCCGAGGAGGAGTACCTTTACCGCAAGAGCGAGCTCAAACGGCTGATAGCGGAGCTCGGGCTCGATGTCGCGGTGATAGACGAGGACTACGACCCCGCGCCGTTCTATGAGCTGGCAAGGGGGCTTGAGGACCTGCCCGAGCGCGGCGAGCGCTGTCAGAAGTGCATAGCCTACCGCCTGCGCAGAACAGGCGAAAAGGCGCGGGAGCTCGGGTGCGACTACTTCACGACCACGCTGACGATAAGCCCGCATAAGGACTGCGCATTCATCAACGAATGCGGCGGCGCGATAGCCGAGGAGTGCGGCGTGGCATATCTGTACTCCGACTTCAAGAAGCATGACGGCTACAAGCACTCGATAGAGCTCTCGCGGCAGTACGGGCTCTATCGTCAGAATTACTGCGGGTGCGTTTATTCGCGGCGAGCCGCGGATAGAGCTCAGAGCTAAGAACTCAGATTGTAGGGGCGGCGTTCCGCCGCCCGAAGCAAACGGCATTGTTGTCGCGTGCGGAGATAACTCCGCAGGCAGGCAATTCCGGAGCGGTAGTAGGGGAGGCTCTCTCTTGCAGAGCCTCCCCTCTTTCAAAACAGTCCACCGGACTGTTTTGAAATTCATCCCCTTGCAGAGCGCCCTTCGGATTGCAGGGACGCTGTCCCTGCACCCTGCAAGCCTTTGAAAAGGCTTGAGCGAAACTTTCAGCTTCGCGCTGTAGTTTATCCGATACGGAAGTTCTCTCCGCGCAACATACAAAGGAGGTAAATATGTCCAAGAGATTCAGTATCAACATCAAAGCAAGATATGCAGTATTAGTCCTGTCAGCGGTGGCGGCGATGGCACTGTGCGCGTGCGGAGCAGAGCCGCAGGAGAGCATAATCAAGCCCGACCCGCCCGTCACATACGCGCCAATGACTACCGAGCCTGTGCAGACTACCACGGCTAAGCCCGTCACGACTGCCAAGGTCACGACCACTGTCACCACCACGACCAAGCCCAAGAGCTTCGACGTCAAGATAGACGACGTGCTCGCCCTCGACGTCAACGAGCTCTGCCCCGATTCGCGCAGAAGGTCGGGTGTGTGCGTGCTGACCGAGAGGTACGGCGACACGAGCACCTACCTCACAACGCGGTACGAGTTCGCCATTGACGACGATCTGCAGGCAGGCTGGTACTTCGGTCAGAGCCTCAACGAGGACGGCGAGGTCGTGAGGGAGGATTTCGACTTCGAGAAGAGCATCTACTTCATCGAGGGCGGGGGAAGCTACGCCGCTTATGACCGCGAAACGAAGACGTGGTCGCCGCTGGACGAGCCAAGGAAGACCTGTGCCGCCTATGACCACTTCGCCGCCTATTGCTACGACGTTGTGCCGGTCCAGCTTTTGTACGACGTCTTTCAGGAGAGCGCCTGCGAGCGCAATATCACGGTTTTCGACGACTGCACGATAGTCGATGTCAAGACCGTGGATGGTAAAAAGATAATTTGCCTTAGCTTTGAAACGAATAAGGACAATGCAAGCTTCTACAGGAAATACTACTGGGAGCTCGACGCCGAAACGGGTCTGTGCCTTGTTTACAGGATCTACGATATAGACGATACTCTGACGATGGAAAGGTTGTATGAGGACATAAAATTCGGCGACGAGGCGACACCTCCGCTCACACAGCAGGAGGTCAAGGACTTCATACTTGACAATAACTACAAGACGGATATGCTGGGAAATCATCCCTACCCGATAATCCTCGACGAGGAAATAACCCTTATGCCCGATGTTTACAGGGAAGTGCTCGGCGACGAGGAGTACAACAAGATAATGGAGAATATGAAGAATGCCCAAGGAACCGAAGACTAACGCGATGCGCTTCCTCGACAGGAGCAAAATTGCCTATACCGTGCAGACCTACGAGTGCGAGGAGTTCATCGACGGCATACATACGGCGGAGGCTCTTGGTCAGCCCGCGGAGGAGACCTTCAAGACACTTGTCGCACACGGAAAGTCGGGGAGCTATTACTGCTTCCTTCTGCCCGTAGCCGAGGAGCTCGATCTCAAAAAAGCCGCGAAGAGCGTGGGCGAGAAGTCGGTGGAGCTGCTGCACGTGAAGGACATCACCGCAGTGACGGGCTACGTCCGCGGAGGCTGTACGCCCATCGGTATGAAGAAGCAGTTTATGACCGTGGTGCACTCCACCGCCGAGGCTATGGAGCTCTTCTACATCAGCGGCGGACGCATAGGCACGCAGATACGCCTCTCGCCCGCAGAGCTCGTAAAGGCGATACGAGGTAAATTCGATGATATTGTGATGACGCAAGGGCTCTGCCCTTGACCCGCTGGGACTCTGTCCCAGACCCTGCAAAGGGGCATAGCCCCTTTCCAACTACGTTGCCGCTCGCAAGCTCGCTCAGTTTGCACGTAAGGCATAGCCTGCTTTCGGCGGGTAACAATTGCGGGAAAAAGCTTCCGTCACGTGATTGCAATGCCTTTTGTTGGCGGATATTGGCGGGCGCACACACGGGTGCGCCCCTACAAATGTCCTGTATGAGAACAAAAAAGGCTGCAAGTTTGACCTTGCAGCCTTTCGTATTATTTTATTTCAAGCCTCTTTGCAACGGGCTCGGCGGGCTTCTTCTTGGGAAGCTCTATCGTGAGGATACCGTTCCTGTACTCGGCAGAGATAGCCTCTGCGTCCACATCGGAGATGTCGAAGCTCCTCTTATACGAGCCGAACCTTCTCTCGCGGCGGATATAATTGGTCTTGTCGTCCTTCTCCTCGGACTCGGCTGTGTGCTCGGCAGAGATAACGAGGAACTCGCCGTTGATGTCGAGCTTGATGTCCTCCTTCTCGAAGCCGGGGAGCTCGGACTCCATCACGTACTTGTCACCCGCGTCTATGATATCGGTCTTGCAGGCGTTGACAGGCATACTGTCGTAGTTTTTATCGAGATCGTTCCAGATATTGAAAAGGTCAAAAGCGTTTCTTCCAAAGGGTGTCATTCCGTACATCATAATTCATACCTCCAAATTCTTTGCGGTCTGATTCAGACCTGTGCTCATAGTGTGTGCGTCATTCGGTCGGATATACGTGTTCCATCGGGATCAGTCCTTTCACTGACTTGTCTTTCAATCCTTTGAATGTGTCACAAGGTCAACTACCTCGGGGGAGATGTAACGCGAAAAGAAGCGCTTCATCTCGCCTTCGATCTCGGAGTACTTCAGCCCGTACTGCTCAAGGTAATCGTCGTCCTTCTGACAGAGGTGAGTGTAGAATCTGTAGCCGACGATGAGGTCGTCCTGCGACCCGTCAGCCGCTGCGCAGTCCAGCTCGGATATTGCGTCCCTGACCTTGCCGCGGTCGAGCATATCGGTCAGCTTAAGGACAAGCTCCTCCTTCTGCTGGTCCTTCAGCACCAGCATTGCGGGAGATTCGACATTCACGTGAAACAAAAGCCTCATCGCCGCGTCGAGACATTCCTTTATCTGGCGCATAATGTAATCCTGTTCAAACATAGGGGAGTGAGCTCCTTTCGTTTCATTGACTGTATGATACAGCCGTTATGTGTTGGGATTATTATGATTATGTGAAAGAAAGATGAAATTTAGCACTCTCTGCGTACGAGTGCTAACACTTGCCGAAAAAGAGTGCTAATCAAAGAGCAAATGTAGGGGCGCCCATTGGGCGTCCGTGGGACGTCGAGGACGCCGTCCCCTACAATAATTACGCATTACGAATTACGAATTACGCATTGTTCGGGCGGGGAACGCCACCCCTACATTCTGAGCTCTCGTCAAGCTCTCATTTGCGAATTTTCATCGAGATGTCGAAGCACTTTACGGAGTGGGTGAGTGCTCCGAGGGATATGATGTCCACGCCCGTTTCCGCAACGGAGCGGATATTCTCGGCAGTGACATTGCCCGAAGCCTCGAGCAGAGCAGCTCCCGCTGTAATCTCCACAGCCTGCTTCATCTCGTCGCAGCTCATATTGTCGAGCATTATTATCTCTACCTTGTTGGCGAGCGCCTCGCGGAGCTCGTCGAGCGTGCGCACCTCTACCTCTATCTTCACCGTGTGACCTATCTTCTCGCGCAGAGCCGTTACAGCCGCGGTTATGCCGCCGTAAGCGTCGATGTGGTTGTCCTTGAGCATAGCCGCATCAGAGAGGTTGAAGCGGTGGTTCTTTCCGCCGCCGACCGTCACCGCGTACTTCTGTATTGCGCGAAGTCCTGGGAGAGTCTTTCTCGTGTCGGTGACTGCGGCTTTAGTGCCCGCGACGAGCTCCACGCACTTGTTCGTAGCGGTAGCAATGCCCGACATATGCTGGAGCAGGTTCAGAGCCGTTCTCTCGCCCTTGAGCAGGGTGAGGGTGCTGCCCTCGAGCTCGGCGATGATGTCGCCCTTGCTGACCTTCGTGCCGTCCTGAAGGAGTATGCGGAAGTCAACTTCTCCGCCCGCGAGGTCGAACACGCGCTTTGCGACCTCTATGCCGCACACGACGCCGCTGTCCTTTGCCACGTAGTACGCGGAGCTGCGGTGCTCGGGGGGGATGAGGTTATCGGCTGCGGCGTCGATGTAGTTGATGTCCTCCATCAGAGCCGTGGTGATGATATTGTCAATGTAGCACTGTAATAATTTCATAGCAGTTACCTTTCTTTAAATATGTAGGGGCGAGTTCCGCTCGCCCGTGAAAAAACGAAATATCGGCGGGCGCACGGAATGCGCCCCTACATTCGTCCCATTTTATGTTAGTACGAATACTTGGAATCTATGCAGAGGTACTCCTCCAGCGTCAGCCCCGAATCGTAGACGAGCTTTGCGAGCTCCTCGCCGAGATAGCGGACGTGCCAGCCCTCGTACTTGTAGCCCGTGATGTCCTCCTTGCCCTTGGGGTAGCGGATAATGAAGCCGTACTTATAGCAGTTCTCCGCGAGCCATTTCGCCTCGGGAGTGGTGTTGAAATAATCGCTTGCGTAGTTGATATCAGCCGCAAGACCCGTCTGGTGCTCGGAGTGTCCGGGGCGTGCGGAGTAGGTATCGGCGGCAGCCTTGCCGTCGCGTGCGACGTAGTTGTTGTAGAGCTGCGACTGGTAGCTGTATGAGCGGTAGCCCGAGCATATTTCGAGCTTTCTGCCGTCAGCCTTCGCGGCAGCCTGCATTTTCGCGAACGCCGTGTTGAACTCGGCTGTCAGTCCGCCCGGAGCATAGGTCGAGGGCAGAGCGTAGGTCTTGTTCGCGATGAGTATGCCGTTCACGTAGGTTATGCCGTCCTTTACGGTTATCTCGCGGCGGGTGAAGCTCTCGGCCGTGCCGTCCTCCCATCTGAGGGTGAAGTGGTACTTGTCCGTGCGCGAGAAATCTCCCGTTTTAGCCGTGCCGTCTGAGTAGATGAACTGCGCCTGCGTGCCCATCGGCAGCACGAGGAAGTCCTCGCCGCCGCTTGTGCCCGTATAGCCGCTGAGCTTGTAGGTTTTGCCCGCGTCGGAGACGTATTCGCCCGCAACAGACGGTCCGTTGTAGTAGGGCACGTCGCTCTTGTGGGTGAACAGCTCGGGCGCTGAATCGCTCCATTTCAGGTAGAAGTGCTCGTCATCGAGCCACGCTATCGTGGAGGAGAGCTCGTCTCCCGAGGAGAGCGTGAAGTCGATACTGTCGCCCCATTTGCTCATAGAGAAGGCGGCGGAGGTGTTCTCCGCGAGGTCGGCGAAGGAGCCCTCTCTGCCCTTGTTGAACCAGCAGAAGCGCATTCCCTCAGAGCTCTCGCCTATCCACGTTCCCTGCGGGACTGTCGTGGCATTGCGCACGAATGACCGCCGCATACCGAGCAGGTCGAAGGTGTCGATGACGCCGTCGCTGTCGAAGTCGGCGCGTTCGGCTTGCTCGGCGGTGAGCTCTCCCGAACCGAGCAGGAACTTGTTCAGCAGCACCATATCCTGCGAGTTGATGATGTAGTCGCCGTTGACGTCCGCCTTCAGGACGGGCATATCATCGGTGTCAGCCGCCGCCGTGTGCAGCGGTGAGGTCGGCAGCACAGCCGCAGCAAGAGCAGCTGCTGCCGCAATTTTCAGTAATTTCATCCCTTTTGCCTTTCTTTTTCGTAGGGGACACCGCCATTGGCGTCCCGTGTCTTGCGAAATCGATTCGATTCAACGAAATGTAGGGGCGGATATTATCCGCCCGCCAACAAACGGCATTGATGTATTACGCGGAATAATTCCGCGGGCATATAAATGCGGAGCGGTAGCAGGGGAGGCTCTCTCTTGCAGAGCCTCCCCTCTTCAAAAACAGTCCACTGGACTGTTTTTGAATTCATCCCCTCTCAGAGCGCCCTTCGGTTTTTGTGGGGCTCTGCCCCACGCCCTGCCAAAGGCTCTGCCTTTGGAATCCGCAAGCCTTTGAAAAGGCTTGAGCGAAACTTTCAGCTTCGCGCGGCAGTCTGTTCAAAACGGAAGCGATCTCCGCGGACGTTAGTTTGTAGGGGACGGCGTCCTCGACGTCCCGATTATTGCATAACCTCGCCGAGGATTATATAAGCGACAGTCACTATCGACTTCGCGAGCACGAAGTCCGCGTCCACGAGATAGCCGCCGCTCAGCAGGTCCTCGCGTATCTCCTTCACGCGCTTGAAGCCTGCCGCTGCTGCCTTCTTGTCGGGGATAACGAAGTGGCTCTCCTGCATTATCCTGCGGGTCTCGGTGCGGATACCCTTGGGTATGCGGTCAGCGCCGAGGTGAGCGTCGAACTGCGCCTCCTCGAATTCCTTGGGAGCATTCGCCATCTTTGAGGCTATATCCAGCGCGGCGTGGCGCGAGAACACGAGAGCCTCCAGAAGCGAGTTGCTGGCGAGACGGTTGCCGCCGTGTACGCCCGTGTGCGAGCACTCGCCGCACGCGTACAGATTCGGGAGCGTTGTCTCGGAGTTCTTGTCAACGTCGATACCGCCCATAAGATAGTGCTGGCAGGGGAATATCGGTACGGGTCCCTTTGTGAGGTCCCAGCCCTGATCGAGCAGGTTCTTGTATATCATCGGGAAGCGCTTTTTGAGGAATTCGCTGTCCTTGTAGCTGATGTCGAGGTAGAAGTCGGTGGACTTCTGCTTGCGCGATTCAAGGATTATCGAGTGCGATACGACATCACGCGGAGCGAGCTCGAGGCGCTCGTCGTAGTTGTGCATAAAGCGCTCCTTGTTGCAGTTGAGGAGGTAAGCTCCCTCGCCGCGGACAGCCTCGGAGATGAGGAAGCACTCGCGTGTGGCGCGGTTGTTGAAGGCTGTCGGGTGGAACTGCACGTAGCTGAGGTTCTTTATCTTCGCGCCCATTTCGTAGGCGAAGGTGATACCGTCGCCTGTGGCTATGGCAGAGTTGGTCGTGAACTGGTACACTCTGCCGATACCGCCTGTCGCGAGTATCATATAGTGGCAGTTGGCGGTGATGTACTCGTCGTCAATGGTCTTGAGGAAAGCCGAATAGCCCGTGGAGGTCTGCTTGACCGCGCACATAATGGTATTCTCCATAATGGTCACGTTCGGGAGCTTCTTCACGGTGTCAAGCAGGGTGGTCGTGATAGCCTTGCCCGTTGAGTCGGCATGGTGGAAGATACGGTGGTGGCTGTGACCGCCCTCAAGCGTGCGGTGGTAGGTGCCGTCGGGGTTCTTGTCGAAGTCAACGCCGAGCTCGATGATGCGCTCGATGTCCTCAGCTGCTTCGCTGACGAGGGTGTGTACGGCGTCAACGTTGTTCTTGAAGCCGCCTGCTATCATCGTGTCGTTCTGGTGGTACTGTATGTTGTCGGTGGGCGAGTTGTAAACGCCCGCGATACCGCCCTGAGCGAGCATGGAGTTGCACAGCGGCAGCTCGCGCTTGCAGAGGATGAGGATATTGAGCTCCGAGGGCAGGTTGATGGCTGCGTAGAGTCCCGCAGCACCGCAGCCTGCGATTATAACGTCATAGTTTACAGACATAGCTGGCACGTCCTTTACCTAAATTTTGCCAAAATGGGTATACACATATATTATAGCACACATTTATGGATATGTCACTACTTTTTTATAAATTTATACAATGTCTTTGGCAAGGGCTCTGCCCTTGACCCGCCAAGGACTCTGTCCTTGGATCCTGCCGGGACTCTGTCCCAGACCCTGCCAAAGGGCGCAGCCCTTTGGAATCCAACTACGAGGACGCTCGCAAGCTCGCTCACTCTGTACAAACGGCTCAGTCTGCTTTCGGCGGGTAACAAATATGGAGCGGTAAGGCACGCGGAGACAAACTTGCGGTCTGTACAGGTGAGCGAGTTTACGAGCGTCCGCGTGAACCGAAAGAACCGCAGACCCGACTGAAGTGGCAATCGGGTCTGCGGCTCTTCTATGAACACACCTTTTCAATTAGTTTCCTATGAGAATTCGTATGGCAGAGTCTTTACCTCACCGAGTATGAACTTCTGCAATACCTTTGCGTCGTTGATATTGATGACGCCGTCCTTGAAGCAGTCCGCCGCCTCTATCTGGAGCGCGTTGAAGCTTATGGGGCGGTTTATCAGTGCCTCGTCGTATTCCTTGCCTGCCCTCATCTTATTTAGAGCGTCCTGATACTCGATGTACTGGAGTATCGTGATGTAATCGAACGAATCGACGACTCCGTCGCCCGAGAGGTCACCCGTGGATTCGGGGACTATCTCATACAGCGTCGGCAGATACTGTCCGTCGAGCTCAAGGTCTGTGGTGTAGACTCTCATCTTCTTGCCAGGCTCGTCGGGATTATCGACCAGCAGTGCGTGGTCGGGATCCTTCTCGACCTGTATCATCAGCAGCTCCCAGTACCACTCGTACGGGTCTTCCCTGAATTCTTCGGAATCGTGGTCCTTGTGCTCGAATGTCACAGCGACGCCCATATGAGTCATATCGGGGTCGAGGATAGCCTCCCAGTGCCCCTCTTCGGAGTTGCGCCACTGACTGAATGCGTCATAGGCTGTACACGGGTCCTCGGCAGCCGCGAGGTTCTCCTTTGCGGATAGATAGGGGTAATTCTCGTCCATCAGGTACTGGTCGAAGTTATCGCCCGATTCCTTGTCGATTATGCCCGTTGAAAGCTCCTCGGCTGTCGGGCGGTTGTGGCTGAATTTGCGAATGGATTCTCTCACGCGGACGTGCGAGTAGTCGGAGAGGTGGGGGACGATATAGAGCGGCTTCAAGCCGTTCTCGACTCTTGCCTCGTTGACCATAACGGCTATTTCGCGTTCGAGCTGTCGGAGGTCTTCCTCAGTCACCATCGGGGAATTATCGCCGTTGACGGAGGATGTCAGAAATGCCAGAGGGGATACACAGCACACGATGGACAGTGCCAGAGCAAGTGAATAAGTTTTCTTGAAAAATCGCTTTATTCCAAGCATTGTACCGCACCTCCTTCCACGCGTCTGAGCCTGCCGCTTCTTAAGCTTATTCTATCACACATACAATATATTTAAAAGGGCAAATGGCAAAGTTTGGCGTTTTACACAACAAAAATCTACGTTTTGTACAACGGATTTTATTACATTGCGTAGTATTTTGCGTGGATTATCAGCTCTGTATTATGAAAAAATGAGGATAATTAAAAGAAATGCTACTTTCAGTAAAATGCCCGTGAGAATACAAAAGAGAATATTTCAGCGGCATAATACAGTACGTAATATAGCGGCAGCGGTTGACACAAAGCCGCAACAGTGGTATAATTATTTGTATCTAAGCACAAACGGAAACCGCTTTAAAGCGCTGAATATCAAATAGGCTTTAAGTCCCGAAGAACGGGCTTTATCTGAGAAAGGAGCAGGCTTGCAGTGAGCAGTACAATGAATCCCGAGTTTAAAATAAGAGAGGTCGCGGAGCGAATCAGGCTCACGCGCGAATCGGTGGGTCTGACTCCCGAGGAAATGGCTGAAAAGGTCGGTATTTCCACCTATGAGTACCTCGCCTACGAGGGCGGAGCGAAGGATTTCAGCTTCACATTCATCTACAAATTCGCGAACGTATGCGGCGTCGAGATCGCAGATCTTATGGAGGGTGAATCTCCGCGTATCAACAGCTTCGATATCACGAGAGCGGGCGAGGGACTTCCCATCGCAAGAAGAAAGGGTCTGAGCTACCTCCGTCTTGCTCCGAAATTCCGCAATAAGATAGGCGAGCCCTTCCTCGTTACCATTCCCTACGTTGACGAGAAGTTCCGCGTGCCGCACCCGCACACCCACGAGGGTCAGGAGCTCGACATCATCATCAGCGGACAGCTTAAGGTACAGGTCGGCGACAACGTTGAGGTGCTCGGCGAGGGAGACTCCATCTACTATGACAGCTCCGAGCCTCACGACGAGTGGGCGGTAGGCGGTCACGAGTGCCGATTCTACGCTGTTGTGTTCGGTCAGAACGAGAAGCCCACACACGCTATCTCGAACCTTGAGCCTGTAATACTCCCGGGCGTTACCAACTTCGACCTCGCCAATATCAAGGAGCCTGTCGCCGATAAATTCGTCGAGTGCGAGACCGACGAGAACGGCGCGCTCACGAGCATAAAGTTCAAAAACGAGGCGACCTTCAACTTCGGCTTCGACGTTGTTGACGCTCTGGCGGCGAAATGTCCCGACAAGACCGCTCTTATCTACGTCTCCAACGAGATGGAGGAGCGCCGTTTCACATTCGCCGATATCAGGAAATACTCCAATATGACCGCGAATTACTTCAAGTCCAAGGGCATAAAGAAGGGCGACAGGGTAATGCTTGTCCTGAAGAGACACTACCAGTTCTGGTTCTCGATAATCGCGCTCCACAAGCTCGGCGCTATCGTTATACCCGCGACAAATCAGCTCGTCCAGCACGATTTCACCTACCGCTTTAAGGCGGCGGGCGTGAAGGCTATCGTCTGCACCGGCGACGGCGATGTTGCGCATCAGGTAGACCTCGCCATTGACGAGTGCGGTATGGATATCACTAAGATGATGGTTCACGGCGAGCGCGAGGGCTGGGACGGCTTCGACAAGGGCATTGCCGCTCAGAGCGACGTATTCGAGCGCCCGACCGACCCCGAGCTCCTCTCCTGCGGCAGAGAGCCCAACCTTATGTTCTTTACCTCGGGCACGACAGGCTACCCGAAGATAGCCACGCACTGCCACCTCTACGCGCTCGGACACTTCATCACTGCGCGCTACTGGCACAACGTTGATCCGAACGGCATACATTTCACTATATCCGATACAGGCTGGGGCAAGGCTCTGTGGGGCAAGCTCTACGGACAGTGGCTCAGCGAGACCTGCGTTTTCGTCTACGACTTCGACCGCTTCGACGCGAACAAGATACTACCGATGTTCAAGAAGTATAACATCACGACGTTCTGCGCACCGCCTACGATGTACCGCTTCTTTATAAAGGAGGACCTCAGCAAGTACGACCTCAGCAGTATAAAGTATGCCACGGTCGCGGGCGAGGCTCTCAACCCCGAGGTCTACAACCAGTTCCTCAACGCTACGGGCGTGAAGCTCATGGAGGGCTTCGGACAGACCGAAACCACGCTGTCTATCGGCAATTTCGTCGGCATGACCTGCCGTCCCGGTTCTATGGGCAAGCCGAGCGTTATGTACGACGTTGACATCGTTGACCCTGACGGCAAGCCCTGCAAGACGGGTGAGACGGGCGAGATAGTTATCCGCCTCGACAAGGGAACTCCCGCGGGACTTTTCCTCGGCTACTACAACGACGACGAAAAGACCAAGGAGGTATGGCACGACGGTATGTACCACACGGGCGATACCGCGTGGAAGGACGAGGACGGCTACTTCTGGTACGTCGGACGTGTTGACGACGTTATCAAGTCGTCGGGCTACCGCATAGGACCGTTCGAGATAGAGAGCGTCATCATGGAGCTTCCCTACGTGCTCGAATGCGGTGTCAGCGCTGCTCCCGACCCTGTAAGAGGTCAGGTGGTGAAGGCTTCGATAGTGCTCGTCAAGGGCACTGAGGGCACCGACGAGCTCAAGAAGGAGATCCAGGACTACGTCAAGAAGCACACCGCGCCTTACAAGTACCCGCGAATAGTCGAGTTCCGCGACGAGCTCCCCAAGACTATCAGCGGCAAGATAAGACGTGTAGAGCTGAAAGGATAATTCTGTAGGGGCGGATATCATCCGCCCTTTTCAATTCGTAATTCGTAATTCGTAATTGTTGTGTCAGGCAGTCGGGCGGTGGATTTGCGGGCGAGCGGAACTCGCCCCTACATAGCTATTCAGATACGTCCGCGTCAGCGGACACCTTGAGCTAACGGCTAACGGCTGTCGGCGGGCTACAAAACGGCGTAATATCGGGACAAAAAAATTTTTTGGATTTTTTTGAAAAAAGTGCTTGACAAATCCGTGAAGCTGTGTTATAATTAATTTTGTCGTCAGGGGACTGATAGTCAACAGACAGCGTTCGGCTGACGGAATAAAAGGCATTAGTGGGGGTTTAGCTCAGCTGGGAGAGCATCTGCCTTACAAGCAGAGGGTCATAGGTTCGAGCCCTATAGTCCCCACCAATTTTTGGCCCGGTAGTTCAGTTGGTTAGAACGCTAGCCTGTCACGCTAGAGGTCGTGAGTTCGAGCCTCATCCGGGTCGCCATCTGTGCTTCTGTAGCTCAGTCGGTAGAGCAGGGGACTGAAAATCCCCGTGTCGTTGGTTCGATTCCGACCGGAAGCACCACAATGCGGATTTAGCTCATCTGGTAGAGCGCCACCTTGCCAAGGTGGAGGTAGCGAGTTCGAGCCTCGTAATCCGCTCCATAGTGCTGGGGTAATAACCTTGGCATTAACAAATCCCGAAGCTTTCAGCATCGGGATTTTTTCTTATACATTGATATTTGGAGAATTAAGATATATCAGACGCTTGGGGAAATAGAATGTACATTGTCAAAGCAGAAGAAAAACAGGTAAAAACGATTGTAGGTATGTCTGTCAGAGCATTTGAAACAGACGTAAGTGTCGGCGGAACAAAAGGTGACTGTCCGCCCGGATATGATTCGGCAGAATGGCATAAACAGATGGCTCGGGCGGGACATTTGTACCAAGCGATGACAGGGAAAGACATTGTGGGAGCAGCCGTCATATTTTCGGATGAAACAAAAAATACCGTGTACATTGGCAGGATCTTTATTGACAGCGTCTATCATAGAAAAGGCTATGGAATTCGTTTAATGGAGTGCATAGAAAAGAACTACCCATTTGCTGAAGAGTTTGATCTGGACACTCCAAGCTGGAATGTGCGGACAAAAGCCTTTTACGAAAAATTAGGGTATCAAATCGTAAAAAAAGAGGACGGTTTTGTTTTTTACAGGAAGACGAGAAAGTGAACTTCGTTTAATCCTGATTTATATAAGGCAGATAATGATTTAGCGAAAAATTGAACAGAGGTGGAAAATGGAAGTTCGGGAATACCTGAATATATTACATATCGCCGAAAGGCTGAAGGACACTCCGCGGCATTGTACGACCTCGCGCGGCAGGACTGAAAGCGTTGCAGAGCACAGCTGGAGGATATCCCTTATGGCGCTTCTTCTGCGGAACGAGTTTCACGATGCAGATATTGATAAAGTCGTGGATATGTGCCTTATCCACGACCTCGGGGAATGCTTTACGGGCGATATCCCGACCTTTCTGAAAACGGATTCACAGAGGGAAACAGAGGATTCCCTTTTGCGGGAATGGGGCGGCTTAATGCCGAAGGAATTGTCGGAATACCTTTCTGCGCTGTATGACGAAATGGAAGCTCAAAAAACGGTTGAATCCAAAATATACAAGGCGCTCGATAAGCTCGAGGCGCTGATACAGCACAATGAATCGCCTCTTGATACGTGGTCAGAAAACGAATTTGAGCTGAATAAGACCTACGCATTTGATACGGTCGCTTTTTCGGAGTGGCTTACCGAGCTGAGAAAGGCGATCCTTGAAGATACGATGAACAAAATTAACGCAGAGGTGGAAAATGGCTAACGAAATGAGATACGCCGTGCTTATCGACGCCGATAATGTCGCGGCAAAGTACACGAAAAATATCCTCGACGAGCTGTCAAACTACGGTATCGTCACCTACAAGCGCGTTTACGGCGACTGGACGCGCCCGAATCTTGCGGGCTGGAAGAATATGGCTCTCGACAACGCTATCACGCCCGTTCAGCAGTACAGCTACACCACGGGCAAGAACGCGACCGACTCCGCAATGATAATCGACGCGATGGATATCCTCTACTCGAACAACGTGGACGGCTTCTGCATTGTGTCGAGCGACAGCGATTTTACGCGCCTTGCGATACGTCTCAGGGAGTCGGGCAAGCACGTCATCGGCATGGGCGAGAAGAAGACTCCGAAGCCTTTCAGCACCGCGTGCAATGCCTTCAAGTACCTCGAAGTCCTCGCGGAGGAGGAGATTCAGCCTACCGCCGAGAACGAGATAGTCGAGATGAAGATGCTCGAGCCCGCTATTATCCGAATCATCGCGGAAAATGCCAACCTCGAGGACGAGATAAACATCGGCGAGCTCGGCAGCCGCCTGCAGGGACGCTATCCCGATTTCGACGTCAGAAACTACGGTTACTCGAAGTTTTCGCAGTTCCTGAAGGATTTCGACTGCCTCAGCTTCCGTCAGGTGGGCAGCAGTATACTTGTTTCGCTCAAAACGAAGGCGACCGACCTCGAGAGGGTGGAGAGCGCGCTGGCGGCTGTTGTCCGCACGAACGGCACGAAGGGCTACAACCTCGGCGAGCTGAAAAAGCAGCTCTGCGCGAAGCTGCCCGATTTCGACGTCAAGACCTACGGTTATTCTAAGTTCAGCAAGTTTGTTGAAAACCTGCCCGAGTTTAAAATAAAGAATAACACTGTGTACTTTGTGGGTGAGGAAAGGAACTGAAAATGGAGAATAATACCGGATGCGCGCTCTCTTTGGCTGCCGCCGCTTTTATCATGGCTGCTATGGCTGTTCTTGTGAGGGCTTTTAGAAAGAAAACGGCAGCCTGAGGGCAAGTTTTAAACAATTATATACGTCTATATGCTGATTGTTGAAAATTGCTAAAACGCAGACAAAAATCACGGTAAAATTTGAGTTGACAACTCTGTTTATCCGTGCTATAATAATTAAGTCGCCGCGAGAGAGCGACGGCACAGCATCTTGAAAATTGAACAATGCTAAGAAAAAGTAACGACCCTTGAGATTCTTTTGAGGGATCAGAAGAATGAACTCAAGCAAAGAGTAAAAAATGCGCAGTAATAACGCAAGCGTTATTGAACAGGATTGA
>JAFXXD010000026.1 GCA_017542475.1 Ruminococcus sp.
AAAGCTACTGCTACGATAACAGTACCCAAACTTGCGAAAACTACGGTAGACTTTATACGTGGAACGCTGCAAAGAAGGCTTGCCCGGATGGATGGAGCTTGCCGATGGGCGATGATCTCAACTATCAGGACTTCAATCTGAACGGCTTTAGAGTCGTTGACGGCGGTTACTATGTCGATGGCGAACGCTATATCGACCTTGGTAACCGTGCATTCTTTTGGCTTGGCGATGAAAAGGGCGGTGACCGCGCTGATGCCATGAGCTTCAGAGGACAGAATCTCGAAACGTTTGCGTTCCAGGGCCGTAAGGCGAATGGTTATTCTGTGCGTTGCATCCAGAATTGGGAAGCGGCATGCAAGGACCGTTTAGGCGGCGTGATGGACAAGACCGGAAAGACTTATAGGACGCTCAAGATTGGCGACCAGGTGTGGATGGCTGAAGACTTGATTCTCGATCGCTTGGACGAAATGGAAGCCAGAAGCCTTGGTCGTGCTTGCCCGAGTGGCTGGCATGTCCCGGAACAGGCATAGAGCGGCTATCATCTCCTTGACGGGGATATCGCCTGTGCCCATAATGCGGTACTCGACCTTGCCGTCCGCACCCATTATAGAGTCCTTGACCTGTATGTACTTGATGAACTCGCCGAGATTAGCGACTGTAGTCTCGGGAGATTCGCCATTGTAGCGATAGGGGTGGTGCATATCCCACAGAGCGGCGACCTTGCGGCTCCCGACGCTTCTGAGGAGGCTTGCAAGACGTGCAGAATCGCTGTACACGCCGTTTGTCTCGACGAGGAGAGTAACGTTGTTCTGCTCGGCAACAGGAACGAGCTGTCTGAGGCAGTCAGCAACATACTCGTCATCGACCTCTCCTCCCGGAGCAGGCTCGAGGTCGCCGAGAACTCTTATATATGAAGCGCCAAGCTTGCCCGCAAGCTCGGCATATGCTGTGATTTCTTCCTTAACGGCGTCGGATTTATCCTTGAATTTAAGGCAGGCGCCCGAGGTAAGGCAAGGAATTTCAAGTCCCAGTGATCTTAGTTTTTCGATTGTCTTAGGTAGGTTCTCTTCCTTAAAAGGCTGAGCGTTCACGGAGAATATTTCATTTCCGAGTCCGCGGATCTCGATTCCGTCAAATCCGAAATCCTTAGCCATTGAGTAGATGTCAGTCCATGAGAAGTCGGGACAAGCAAGTGTCGAAAAGCTGATTTTCACTTTACATCATTCCTTTGAATAAAAATTTACCCCTAAATTATATCACGTTAAATCGGCAAAGTCAAGAGGCGGACCGCATTTTCACTCGCTTTCCACAAAAAAAGACCCGACATTCGCGCTGAATGTCGGGCTTTATACTTATTCCGTATAGGGAAGCTCAGTAATCTGCTGAGCGTCGTACAGCTGGATAGCATATGCGTCCTTCGCAGTGATTCCGTCGCCTGTATTGTATACATCGGCATTTTCAAGTCCCTGAGCCTTGAGCCCGTACTTGTCCTTGTTGCCGAGGTGCTGCAATATCGCAACAGCGTCAGCCACAGTGACCTTTCCGTCAAGGTTTGCGTCGCCGACCTTCTTTTCGCTTTGAGCTGAAGCAGCCGATGTTGTGACCTTAGCCGTAGTTGTGGTAACAGCCGAAGAAACGGTCGATGTTGTAACAGCTGAAGAAGTCGTTGTCTCTGAAGCTGTTGCAGTAGTAGTTACAGCAGATGTTGTTGTGGCTGTAGTCGTAGCAGATGTGGTAGTAGTAGTCTCGCGCGAAACAGGAGGTGTCACCGTGCCGTTGTAGTAATCGCTGAGCGAGATACCGTTGCCTGCTGTACCGAGCGGTATCTGGTGGTCGAGACCGATGAAAACGCCGCTGTCGGTCTGCCAAAGAGCCTTAGCAACGAATGCGTACTTCTCCTCGTCCCACTTGCCGAAGTCGTCATAGACAAGTCCGCCAGTATCGCCAGAGTTCTCGTTGAAGCACCAGAACGTATGGTGGATATGCTTATCTATCATATAGTCACGGAGCTCCTGCATCCAGTGCTTGTTCTCGCCTGTCGGGTCGTGCTCGGAGTCTATGAAGCCTCCCCACTCGCCCATAAGAAGCGGATACTGCTTTTCTTCGATGAGGTAAGCCCATGTATCGTACCAGTAGTCGTCGAGGAGCGACTGGCGGTCGAAGCTTCTCGAATCGTCGTCCATATAGAACCATTTCTGCTTCCATACGAGCGGACCGTAGTCGTGCGGCGAGTAAACTATCTGAGACTTGTACTTGCCGATATCAACGGGATTATCCTTAACGCCGCGGAGGTTACCGCCCCACCATGCGCCGAACACCAGTGAAGGCTCATCGTAGTGAGCGTAGTCAACGCAGGGAGTAGTCCAGTCAGCGCCTTTTTCAAAATCAGGGTAGCACTCGATACCCTCAATCATGATGAGGAGGTTCGGGTTCTGCTCGAGGCAAGCCATTGCGCCTTTTTCTGCTGCATATTTCCAGTTGTTGGCGTCCTTGGAGTCGTCCCACTTCGCGAACTGACCCTCCTCGGGCTTGCCGTGGGGCTCGTTCTTGAGGTCGATAGCGATGATAGTATCGTCGTCCTTGTAATACTCCGCGAACCACGAGAGAGCGTCGAGCCAGTCCTTCTCGGAGAAGTTGTCGTCATACCACAGCGGCTTCTGATGTCCCATTGAAGCTGAGGTCGCGCTGTGAATGTCTATCATTATCTTCATACCGTTTTCGCGGCACCACTCAACAGCCTTGTTCCAGATATCGAAGCTGTACATCAGCTCATACTGACCCTCGCCGTCAACTCCGCCGCCGACAGTGAGCTCGGGGTTCTCGTAGGGGTTGACCATCATATTAACCTCGCCGACACCGCCGCCCGTATCAGGTCCGTGCTTCTTCCACTGGAGAATTATCTGCGTGGACATCGGCACACGGAGCAGGTTGAAGCCGTGGTCGGCTATCTGATTGAGCATACTGTGCATATTCTTCGACCACACGCCGTCGAATACCTGACGTCCCGCATTGTAGCCGAACCAGTTACAGCCCGTCATCCATACGGGGTTGCCGTCCATATCGACAACTTCAGCGTTCTCGTTTACGTGAAGCCAGTCGTCATGGTACTCATCGGGCGCAGCCTGCGAGGATATGCCCGTCGGCACATATGAAACCCCCGAAACGCCCAGGACCACAGCGGACACGACAGCTGCCGCGGCTCTTCTGAAAAATCTTGTTTTCATTCTTTTCCCTCTCTTACTGAACAAATCAACAAAGATTTGTTCACACTATTTTATAATATTATACATCATAAAGGAATAGATGTCAACGGCTTTGTACATAAATTATTAATATATACCCATCTTCACGACAAAACAAATGAGCCTCCGTTACGGAAGCTCATCTGCCATGATATAGGGATTATTGGGGATGTCAAAAATATATTTCGTCGGACACTCAACTGTCATTGATAATATTATATCATACAATTATGAACAAATCAACATTAATGTGTTCCTATGAACTCCAAAATAGCTCAACGGATAAGCTGATTATTTATTCATCTTCAACATCACTTACGTCCCGTGCGCTTATTCTGAACCAGAAAACCGAGCCCTCGCCGAGCTTGCTGCGCACGCCGTAGTCGTAATTGTGGAGCTTCAGCACAGCCTTTACTATTGATAGCCCCAGTCCCGTACCGACGACCTCACGCTTATGGTTCTCGGAGCGGTAGTACTTATCGAAAATAAGCCTTATCTTTTCCTCCTCGATACCGTCGCCCGTGTCCTGCACCTCGATAACAATGCCCTCGGGCTTGTTTATCTGCCGCACATAGACCTGCTTGTCCTCGCCTGTATAGTTTATGGCGTTGTTGATGAGGTTATATATCACCTGCTCTATCTTCACGACGTCGCAGTTGACGATCTTTTCCTCGTCGGGCTCGAAGTGGATATTGTAGCCCATCTTCTCGGATATGCCCTTGAATCGGCTGATTATCTCGCCGAGCTTCTCGCGTATGCGGAACTCCGACGGCGAAAGCTTCTGCTTCCCGCTCTCGAGCTTGGACAGATCGAGGATATCGTTTACCATAAGCGAGAGCCTGTCTGTCTCGTTGATGATTATTTCGAGGTGCTCGTTGCGCTTGACGGGATTATCGCCCGAGAGATCGCGAATCATTTCCGCATAGGCTTTCAGCATAGTCAGCGGAGTGCGCAGGTCGTGGGAGACATTGGCTATGAGGTCGCGCTGCATAGTATCTACGCGCGAGATCTCCATTTCCGCATAGGTAAGGGTCTCCGCGAGCTTTTTGACCTCGAGGTATCCCCTGCCGTCGAACTTTGTATCGAAATTGCCCTTTGCAAGGCTCTCGGCTGCTTCGGTTATGCTGTCTATGGGACGTGCTATCCTCCGCGCCATATAGAGCGATATGAAGAATGCGAATATCAGCAGGATGATCGTGATTATCATAAGCTGGCGCTTGATAATGGTGACTGTCGAGCCGACGGGAACAAGCGTCGTATTGATGAGCAGGTAGCCTTCGGGATTATCCTCCGAGCCGAGCACGCACCCGTACAGCACAGTCGAGCAGTTGTTGCGCGGATTGTTGACCTTCAGCCATATCGGCTTGTTTCCGTTGTCGGAGATGCGCTTCTGGTACACGTAGATACTGTTCTCGCGACCGTGAATGATACAGCTTACCGAGTATTCCTTCGTGTACAGCGACCTGCCGAAGCGGTCTGACACCTCGATACAAAGGTCGTTTGCAGAGGCTATCTTCGTGAGCTTATCGCTGAATTCCGAGGAAGTATCGCTGTTATACGAAGCTATTATCGCATTCGACGCCTTTTCGACGTCCTTCAGCTTGGTCTGCGAGTAGAACTTCTCGAGGAAGAGTATCTGAAACAGCCAGAGCAGCACGAAAACGAGTATCGTGAAGCCGAGGAAATACAGCCATATGCTGAATTTCAGCGGTATCCTGCCAAAAACGCTCCGTACCTTTTTAATCAGCTTCAAACTTGTATCCCATTCCTCTCAGAGTGACGATGAACTTTCTGTACTCGCCGAGGCTGTTGCGGAGCATCTTGATATGGGTATCGACGGTTCTGTCGTCGCCGAAGAAATCGTAGCCCCACACCTCTTCGAGGAGCTGGTCGCGTGAGAGCGCGATATTCTTATTGCGCACAAGGTAGAATAACAGGTCATACTCCTTGGGAGTCATCGAAGCCTTTTCGCCGTTTACGTAGACCTCACGTCCCGAGATATCGACCTCGAGCCCCTCAAATACGAACTTGTCCGCCTGATTCGGGTCGGACGACGCCTTATTGCGCTTGAGCACGACTTTTACGCGAGCCATGAGCTCCTTTGGCGAGAACGGCTTTACAACGTAATCGTCAACGCCTATCTCGAAGCCGAAGAGCTTGTCGTATTCCTCTCCCCTTGCGGAAAGCATTATCACGGGGATATTCTTGGTCTTGTGTATCTCCTTGCAGGCTGAGTAGCCGTCAAGGCGGGGCATCATAACGTCCATTATGATGAGGTCGTAGTCGTTTTCGTGGCAGAGGCTTACAGCCTCCATACCGTTCTCGGCTTCTGTTATCTCGTAGCCCTCGAATTCGGCGTACTCGCGCACGACCTTACGGATATTCACTTCGTCGTCAACTATCAGTATATGTGGCATAGCTTTGACCTCCGTTTGTTTACATATATATTTAGTATAGCACATAACCGTGAAAAATGCAACAGTACAGACATTTTCTTCTGTATTATAAAGCGTAAAAGTGTTTAAACTGTGATATTTTTATGTTAGCGTGATATAATTTTATAAAAGATGTAGCGTAATAGCAAAATAATGATTGACATTTTAGTATAAATTTGCTATAATGTATTTAACTGGGATAATGTGCAAACTAAAATTACGGAAAGGAGTGATAGTCAATGAAGTCAGGCAACCCTCTTGCGGCGGCGATAGTCATCGCGCTTTCGACCGCACTGGTCGTTTTCTACGCGTTTCTGCGCCCCGAACAGACTCTTGCGATAATCATCATCTATCTCGCGACTATCGTCTTCCTCTCCTTTATAGTATACTTCATCAGCAAGATGTACGGCAAGCTCAAAACATCTATCGACGCCGAGGACTTCGCCGAGATAACCGAGTCGCTCAATACCGAGATAATCGTCTGGTGCGACGACTTCTCCTTCGTTGCGATGAACTCGCGTATACGCGAGCTGCTCGGCATTACAGGCAACAAATACGACGAAAAGGAAATGCTCAAAAAGGCGTTTGAGCTTCCCGACCTGACCGATGAGAGCTTCAAAACCATCACCGAGACAGGCTCTCACGAGGCACACTTCCTCACTAACGAGGACAAGCTCATAACCATTGCGTGGAGCACGTCCGTCATAAAGAAGCGCAAGAAGAACTGCGTATACCTCAGTACAGGCTTCAACCTGACCGAGATAAAGAATATGCAGGTCAACCTCGACAACGCAAACGACTTCTTCAATACTGCGATGGACCTCGCCGAGATCGGCGTTATAATGACCACAGACCGCAAGAAGTTCATCGTCTCCTCTATCGCTATGGAGGCTCTCGGTCTTACGACGAGCAGTATCGACATCGGTACGCTGCGCACACAGATACACCCCAATGACCGCATACAGTTCGACAGAGCCGTCAAATCAGGAGAATCCTACAACTCCGAGGTACAGAATGTCGAGCTGCGCATCAAGTCGCTCAACGGCTCTGCCTACCGCTGGTACTCCTTCCGCTACAAGTCGATACAGTCTACGGGCAATACGCTGAATCTCTTCGGCGGAGCGCTCCTCGACATCACACAGGAGCACGAGAAGGATATCCTCATTGAGCGTCTCGCTTACATCGACGAGGTAACAGAGATCGCCAACCGCAACAAGCTTATGGACATAGGTCAGAAGACCTACGAGTGCAGCCAGCTGCTCAATTACTCATACTGGATAATCGTCCTCGATATCGACCGCTTCCACATCATAAACGATACCTGCGGCTACTCGAACGGCAACTATATACTCAAGAATTTCGCTCATATCCTTTATAAATTCGTTACCCCCGGAGGTCTTGCCGCAAGAATAAGCGGCGACAACTTCGCACTCGTCCTCCGCGACTACGGCGACGATGAGCTCCCAATACGCACCGCCAAGACCATACAGGACGAATTCGCTAAGCTCGCAGTCGATGATTTCGCAGCTATAAATCTGAGCTGCTCGGCAGGCTTCTCGAAGCTCCCCGACGACGGAAACTCCTTCCTCGACGTTATGGAGCACGCGGAGTTCGCACTGAAATCGGGCGATGCCAACAACAGCAGCATCTATGGCTATGAGCCGAGTATGCACGACTCCATCATCGGCAACACCGAGCTTGAAAAGTCGCTTGCTCTCGCTATCGACCACAACGAGCTCCAGCTCTACTACCAGCCGAAGATAGACCTGAAAACAGGCAAGATAATTGGCGTTGAGGCTCTTATCCGCTGGATAAAGCCCGACGGCACCGTAATAAAGCCCGATTCCTTCGTGCCTATCGCCGAGAGCTCACACCTCATCGGCAAGATAAGCGAGTTCGTACTCAACGAGGGCTGCCGTCAGAATAAGCTGTGGCAGAAGATGGGCTACCCGAACATCGTAATGTCCATCAACTTCACCTCGACCGACTTCTATCAGAACGACCTCAAGGAAAAAGTTCTCGACGCGCTCGCTATGTCGGGACTTGACCCGCAGTGGCTCGAAGTAGAGCTGACCGAGACTCTCGCCCTCAGCGATATCGACTTTGCTGTCGCGCAGATGAACAAGCTCCGCGACCTCGGAGTAAAGCTCGCAATGGACGATTTCGGCACCGGCTATTCTTCATTGAGCTACCTTCAGATACTGCCTATCACGCTTCTGAAGCTCGACCGCTCGTTCATCACAGATATCCAGCACGACAACATCGCGTATGAGATAGTTTCTGCGGTAATACGTATCGCGAAATCCAAGCGTATCGAGACTATCGCCGAGGGTATCGAGAACACGGGTCAGGAGGATATCCTCCGACAGGCAGGTTGTGACTACGGTCAGGGCTACCTCTACGGAAAGCCAATGCCCGCAAGCAAGCTGGAGGAATTCTTCGAGCGCAACGCGGAAGTACACTATTGATATAACGCACTTTCAATAAATTAAAAGACGGAGGTATCAACCATGAAAAGACGAATCGGAATTCTCACAAGCGGCGGCGACTGTCCAGGACTCAACGCTACGATACGCGGCGTGGCAAAGGCTTGCTACGAGCGCTTCGGCGAGGACAACGTCGAGATAGTCGGTATTTCCAACGGCTACTACGGACTTATCAACAATCTCTGCAAGGATATGGCTCCTTCCGCATTTTCGGGAATACTCACTCAGGGCGGAACGATATTCGGTACCAAGCGTCAGCCGTTCAAGATGATGCAGGTCATCGGCGAGGACAACGTTGACAAGGTCAAGAATATGAAGGACACCTACAAGAAGCAGAAGCTCGACTGCCTGCTCACTCTCGGCGGCAACGGCACGCACAAGACCTCGAAGCTTCTCTCTGACGAGGGACTGAACGTCATCGGTCTGCCCAAGACCATAGACAACGACATCTACGGCACGGACGTTACATTCGGCTTCCATACGGCAGTTGACATCGCCACCGACGTCATCGACCGACTCCATACTACAGCCGCGAGCCACAGCCGTATACTTGTATGCGAGATAATGGGCAATAAGGCTGGCTGGCTCACGCTGAATGCGGGTATCGCAGGCGGAGCTGACATCATCATTATCCCTGAGATCCCCTACGACATCGACAAGGTCTGCGAGGCAGTAATGGCAAGAAGCGCTTCGGGCAAGACCTTCTCTATCCTCGCAGTGGCTGAGGGCGCATTTGACGTAACCGAAGCAAAGATGAAGAAAAAGGAGCGTGCGAAGAAGCGTGCCGAGGCTGGGATCATCACGGCTACGGGACGAATTGCCGCTCAGATACAGGAAAACACAGGCATAGAGGCGAGAGTCTGCGTACCGGGACATATGCTCCGCGGCGGAGCTCCGAGTGCCTATGACCGTATCCTTTCGACGCAGTTCGGCGTACACGCGGCATACCTCATAGCGCAGGAGAAGTACGGCAGAACTGTTGCAAAGATAGGCAACAAGATAACCTCCAACAAGCTTGAGGACATCGCAGGCAAGACGAAGTTCGTGAACACGGAAGACCACCTCGTTATCGCAGCACGCGACATCGGAGTATCCTTCGGCGACTGATCAATAATAAAGGACAGGGCTTCTCCCCTGTCCTTTTCATTTATACTGGAAGAGCCACCCGCATTGCAGGTGGCTCTTCCGATATGATACATTTTCTATTCAGACTTGATCAAACGCAGCCCTGAGCCTTCATAGCCTCTGCAACCTTGAGGAAGCCTGCAATGTTAGCACCGGCCATGTAGTTGCCCTCCATGCCGTACTCCTTAGCAGCCTCATCGCAAGCCTTGAAGATGGACTTCATGATGCCGTGGAGCTTCTCGTCAACCTCTTCAAATGTCCAGCTGAGACGCTCGCTGTTCTGGCTCATCTCGAGACCGGATGTAGCAACACCGCCGGCGTTAGCAGCCTTAGCAGGTCCGTAGAGAATGCCGTTAGAGAGGTATGTCTCGATAGCCTCGGGAGTTGAAGGCATATTAGCGCCCTCAGCTACAGCGAAGCCGCCGTTAGCTACGATAGCCTTAGCACCATCGCCGTTGATCTCGTTCTGTGTAGCGCAGGGAAGAGCGATATCGAGCTTGATGTCGCCTGCGTTGCACTTGAGAGTCCAAACGCTGCCCTCGTGGTACTCAGCATTCTTGTGAGCAGTTCTGCCGATGTACTCCTTGATACGTCCGCGCTCGACCTCCTTGATCTGCTGAACGAGTGCGAGCTCGATTCCGTCGGGATCGTAAACATAGCCGTTGGAGTCGGAAACTGTAACGACCTTAGCGCCGTACTGTGTAGCCTTCTCGCAAGCGTAGATAGCAACGTTGCCCGAACCTGAGATAACAACTGTCTTGCCGTCGAAGCTCTTGCCGTTAGCAGCGAGCATCTCGTTTGTGAAGTAGCAGAGACCGTAGCCTGTAGCCTGTGTTCTTGCGAGCGAGCCGCCGTATGTAAGACCCTTACCTGTAAGAACGCCTGTGAACTCGTTGCGGAGTCTCTTGTACTGACCGAACATGAAGCCGATCTCACGAGCACCTGTACCGATATCACCTGCGGGAACGTCGCAGTCAGCACCGATGTGCTTGGAAAGCTCTGTCATAAAGCTCTGGCAGAAACGCATAACCTCAGCGTCAGACTTGCCCTTGGGGTCGAAGTCGGAACCGCCCTTACCGCCGCCCATAGGCAGTGTTGTAAGGCTGTTCTTGAATACCTGCTCAAAGCCGAGGAACTTGATGATTCCAAGGTATACTGAGGGGTGGAGTCTGATACCGCCCTTGTAAGGTCCGATAGCGGAGTTGAACTGTACGCGGAAGCCTCTGTTTACCTGTACCTTGCCGTTGTCGTCAACCCACGGTACGCGGAACATGATCTGTCTCTCAGGCTCAACGATACGCTCGAAAACGCCAGCATCGATGAGGTCCTGTCTCTTCTCTGCAACGGGCTCAAGTGTCTCGAGAACCTCAGTTACAGCCTGGATGAACTCGGGCTCGCCGGGATTTCTCTTTTCAACTCTTTCTAATAATTCCTTGAGATACTGATTTTTTAACGCCATTGTTAAAAAACCTCCTTTTAAAAATTCTGCTTTCGCAGTTCAAAATTAATTATACCACTAATAAAAGGCATTTTCAAGTACCCATTTCACTTTAAATGGCAAAATCGCCCGATTTGTGCAGACTGTACAAATCAGGTGTGATATTTTGTGCAGCTCTACAAAGACGAAAAATATTTTTCTGATAATCAACGGTTTCCCATTGAAAAAAGCGCTTTTTCCGCCCTCTTATAGAAGCGGCTTTATTCAGGCATAGAGTTGAGGTACTCGCTCGCAAGGTAGAGCGAGCCGCATACTACTGCAACACCGTCGTTTTCGAGAGCAAGCTGTTTCGCTGACTCTACCGCTTCTGCGAGAGTTGAAGTTTCCGCCTCCGTGTAGAACGAGGCGATATCCTGCAAGGTCTCGGCGGGAACGCTGTTATAAGCAAAACCGTCTACAGCGAAAAACTTGTCCGACTGGCGTGCTATCATCTTCACGCACTCGGCGTAATCCTTCGAGTCAACCATGCCCATTACAGCGTAGATACGCTTGTTGCGGGTGCTGAGGTACATCAGCATCAGCGAGAGCATATTCACACCCGCGGGATTGTGTCCGCCATCCACGATGACGGGCGGCTTGCCGTCGATGTACTGCACACGGGCGCGAACCTGCGTGATCTCGACTGCTCTGATGATGTTGCCGTCGCTTATCTCAAAGCCCTTGCTTCTGAGGTAAATGCAGGCTGTTATAGCCGTCTGAGCGTTGTACTTTTGATGAAGCCCTGCCATAGCGGGAGTTAGCTTTATGCCGCGGTACATGAACGGCGCAAACAGTCCGCCGTCAGAGTAGGGCTTGCACGGTTCGAGCGGTATAAGCTCCGCGCCGACTTTTTCAGCCGTCTCCGCAACGAGAGCTTTAACGCTGTCGGGGTTATCGTCTGCAAGCACCACAGCCGAGCCAGCCTTGATAATTCCTGCTTTATGGGAAGCTATCTCCTCGACGGTATTTCCGAGCAGAGCCGTGTGGTCGAGCGATATCGACGTTATTACCGACAGCAGCGGAGCGGGTATCACGTTCGTGCAGTCAAGCAGACCGCCTATGCCTGTTTCAAGCACAACGATGTCGCAATTCTCGCGCTCGAACCACAGGAAGGCTATTGCCATAGTTATCTCGAACTGCGAGTAGGGACGGTCGTTTACAGCTCCCCTCACCTGCTCCGCTATCTCGGCGAGCGAATCGTCGTCTATATCGTGACCGTTTATGCGTATGCGGTCGTTGTAGCGGAGAATGAACGGCGAGGTGAACTGTCCCGTCTTATAGCCTGACATTATCAGCGCATTCGAGATGTATTCGAGCGTCGAGCCCTTGCCGTTCGTACCTGCGATATGCACGAATTTCAGCCTCTTTTCGGGACTGCCGATACGCTCCATAAGCTCCTGAGCACGCGAGAGGTCGGTGATCCTGCCGCCCGATTTTGTGTAGCTGTTAATGAATGATATTGCTTCATTGATGTCCATAATGTACCTCATAAGAAATGCGTAATTCATAATGCGTAATGCGTAATTGATGTGTCGGCTTGCGCCGACGTATTCAAATATTTTCAAATACGTGTCCGAAGGACACACAACAAATTACGAATTACGAATTAAGCATTACGCATTAATACTCATAGTCTATGCAGGCGCGGTCAGTCTTGACTGTGCCGATGAATTTGCCGAATTCAACGTGTGCGGGGTGCACCTGATATGCGTTGAGGTCGTCGATAGTGTCAAAGTCGCAGAGCAGGGATATCGTGTAGTTGCTTGCGGGAGCATCCTTGGAATTGATGACTATCTCTCCCCTTTTCAGCTCCTTGACGTTCTTGATGACGTTCTCGAATCTCCTCTGAGCTTCAAGTGCGTTCTCGTATTCCGAGCGCCCGTCAGCATCTTTGAGCTTGAACATTACTATGTGTTTTATCATTGTTTCACCTGCTTTCTGAGTTCATATCTCTTTGATTTATAAGTCATGCTGCCGTCGAATCGGGAATATTCTCCGTAGCCGACAAATATAAGTCCACACTTTTCCATAACTCTTGCCGAGGCGATATTTTCAATAGCGCACTCGCCCATGATTACCTCAGGAGAGTATTTCTCCTGTATGAATTTTATCATACACTTAGTTATTTCGGTTGTATATCCTTTGCCCCAACAGTCAAAGCGGGTATTGTAGCCGAATGACCACTCTCCCGTATCGGCATGAAGGCGCATACCGCCCGAACCTATGAGCAGACCGTCACTTTTGCGAACGAATCCCCACTGGTACTCATTTTCAAGAGCTTCCAGAGACATCAGCCATTGCCTTGAATCGTCGGGGGTACGGTGAGTATTATATGGCATATAAGTGTTGACACGCTCATCGCCTGCCCATCGGAATACTGCTTCTGCGTCCTCAACAGTGAGAGGACGCAGGATAAGCCTTTCTGTTTCTATTGTCGGTATCTCAAATTTGCTCATAAGCCGCCTCATTTCGTCAGCTCATAGCTCGCGTCTATGAGGTTTAGTATCACTTCAATTTCAAGCGAGCCGTCAAGCGGCAGGCTTATCCAGTGCTGCTTGTTCATATGATAGGCGGGCAGAGCCTTCCCCTCGCCGAGGAGTATCTCCCTGACTGAAGGCTCGCATTTGACATTGAGTATGTCAACTATGCCTTCGCCCGTGAGCCCGACCGTTTTCCGCGGTATATCCATAATTATGCCGTACCACCTGCGGTTGCTGCGGTGGCGGATAACGGCTGTATTAGGCGTTTTCGCCCACAGGTATTCGGGCTCTGTGCCGTACTGCTCGGCGACGTATGAAAATATCCTGTTTCTCATATCGAAAGTGTTGCGGGACGTCCGCAGAACCTTATTTGAAGGCAGCCATAGACTGCTCTATCTTAGCCATTTTCTCCTCAGCCTTTGCAAGCTTCGCCTTTTCAGCCTCTATCAGCTGAGCGGGAGCCTTCGCTACGAAGCCCTGATTGTTGAGCTTATTGCTGAGGAAGTCGATGTCCTTCTGTACCTTTGCCTTCTCCTTCTCGAGACGTGCTATCTCCTTCTCCTTGTCAACGAGCTCGTCCATAGGAATGAAGATACGGGCAGAATCGGTTACTGCGTTCGCGCAGTTCTCGTGAGCAAGGCTCTCGCCTGCTTCTACTGTTGAAGCGGAAGCGAGCTTCTCGAAGAATACGCCGCAGGACTTGAACAGCTCGGGCTTTGCTGTCTCGATGAGGAGCTTTGCCTTTATCGACGGCGGAACGTTCATTTCAGTGCGGACATTGCGGACTGCCTTTATCGCCGAGATTATCTTCTCGAACGCTTTCTCCTCGGCTGTGAAGTCGATGGAAGCGTCGTAGGTCGGGTATGTTTCGAGGATTATCATTGACTTCTCGTTGTTGAGAACCTGCCATATCTCCTCAGTGATGAACGGCATAAAAGGATGCAGGAGCTTCAGCATACCCTGCATTGCCCATACGAGCACTGCCTGAGCCTTTGCCTTGGCTTCGCCGCCTGCCTGTATACGCGGCTTTGTAAGCTCGATGTACCAGTCGCAGTAAACGTCCCATATGAAGTCGTATATCTTCTGCGAAGCAACTCCGAGCTCGTACTTGTCAAGGTTCTCGTTGACCTCCTTGGCAAGCTTGTTGAACTTGCTGACGAGCCACTTGTCCTCGAGCTCAAGCTCCGCGGGAAGTCCCGTGAACTCGAAGTCCTCGGGCAGATTCATCATAATGAAGCGTGAAGCGTTCCAGAGCTTGTTTGCGAAGTTACGCGCTGCCTTGACCTTCTCGTCAATGTAGCGCATATCATTTCCGGGCGAGTTGCCTGTCGCGAGCATAAAGCGGAGAGCGTCCGCACCGTACTCGTTGATGACCTCGAGCGGGTCGATACCGTTGCCGAGCGACTTGGACATCTTGCGTCCCTGAGCGTCGCGGACAAGTCCGTGTATGAGGACTGTGTCAAAGGGTACCTTGCCCATATTTTCAAGTCCGCTGAACATCATTCTGATTACCCAGAAGAAGATGATGTCGTAGCCGGTTACGAGGGTGTTCGTAGGATAGAAGTAGTCGAGGTCTGCTGTCTTCTCGGGCCAGCCGAGAGTCGAGAACGGCCACAGAGCCGAGCTGAACCATGTATCGAGAGTATCGGGGTCCTGACGCATAGGCTTGCCGCACTTCGGGCAGACTGCGCTGTCCTCCTTGGTTACGACCATTTCGCCGCACTCGTCGCAGTAGAATGCGGGTATCTGGTGTCCCCACCATATCTGACGGGAGATGCACCAGTCGCGGATATTATCGAGCCAGTGGAAGTATATCTTGTCGAAGCGCTCGGGTACGAACTTGGTGTCGCCATTCTTTACAGCGTCAATTGCGGGCTGAGCAAGGGGCTTCATCTTGACGAACCACTGTGTAGAGACCTTGGGCTCTACTGTAGTTCCACAGCGGTAGCACGTACCGACGTTGTGGCTGTAGTCCTCGATCTTTACGAGTGCGCCCTCTGCTTCGAGGTCCTCGACTATCTTCTTGCGTGCTTCGTATCTGTCCATGCCTGCGTATGCGGGATAGTCGTCAACAATAGTGGCGTCGTCATTCATTACGTTTATAACGGGAAGCTTGTGGCGGAGTCCTACCTCGAAGTCGTTCGGGTCGTGGGCGGGAGTTATCTTAACTACGCCTGTTCCGAAATCCATTTCTACATAGTCATCAGCTACGATAGGGATCTCGCGGTGTACGAGCGGGAGGATAACGGTCTTGCCTACCAAATCCCTGTAGCGCTCGTCAGCGGGATTTACGGCTACAGCGGTATCGCCGAGCAGTGTCTCGGGACGTGTTGTAGCCAGTTCAAGGTAGCCGTCTGTATCCTTTATCTTGTAGCGCAGGTGCCAGAAGTGACCTGCCTGATCCTCGTATGTAACCTCGGCGTCCGAGAGTGAGGTCTTGCATTTCGGGCACCAGTTGATGATTCGCTCGCCGCGGTAGATAAGTCCTTTTTCGTAGTATTTTACGAATACTTCCTTGACCGCCTTAGAGCAGCCCTCGTCCATAGTGAAGCGCTCGCGCGACCAGTCGCAGGACGAACCGAGCTTCTTGAGCTGCTCTACGATGCGTCCGCCGTACTGGCGCTTCCACTCCCATGCACGCTCCATAAAGCCGTCGCGTCCGAGGTCTTCCTTGGTGATACCTTCCTTGCGCATTGCCTCGACTATCTTAGCCTCTGTTGCAATAGCGGCGTGGTCTGTGCCGGGGAGCCACAGCGCGGAATAGCCGCTCATTCTCTTCCAGCGGATAAGTATGTCCTGCAATGTCTCGTCGAGAGCGTGTCCCATATGGAGCTGTCCCGTGATGTTCGGGGGCGGGATTACGATAGTGTAGGGCGTTTTCTTCGGGTCTGCCTCTGCGCGGAAGCAGCCCTTGTCGTTCCACGCGGCATAGATACGGTCCTCAAAGTCCTTGGGGTCGTAGGTCTTAGCAAGTTCCTTTGCCATTGTGATTTCTCCTTTTCGTCGATGATGTCGGTCCGTGCAAAATAAAATCGCCCCGAACCTTTTACGGTTCAGGGCGAACTAATGTCCGTGTTACCACCTGAATTCGGATATCTCTATCCGCACTCTGCGAGGTCGTAAAACCTCTCCCTCTGTAACGTGAGGACACGCCGCCGACTAATCGCTCGCGCTTTCGCCTGCGGGACTCGGAAGCTACTTCGCCGCACCTCTCATACCACCTTGCACCGAATGGCGGCTCTCTGAGAATCAAGGAAGCGGGTACTCCTCTTCGTCATCGTCTTTATCATATGCTACTATTATACTCATATTCTCACATTTTGTCAAGTACCTTTCATCTCCGAAAAATCAGTTTCTTAAAGCAAAAATTGCGGAGTTGCTCCCTGCTCTATTGACAAAAATAATCTTATACTTTATAATTAATGTATGTATTATCAATGTGCTTTTATATAGTTTTAGCATAGAACTGTATCACAGTTTTTATTGATTACCGACAAATTCGGCGCCCTCTCGCCGCAGACAAGGAGTTTATTATGAAGGTTTCTGACGGATTCTGGCTAAACCAGCCCGGCTACAGCGTGAACTACGCTACGCAGATGTATACTGTCGAGGCGGACGATACCTCTGTGACTGTTTACGCTTCAAATCAGTGGATAGGCAACCGCGGTATGACCCTCGGCGGTCCCGTTCTGACGGTTCGCTTTACGTCCACACTTGAAAACAGTATCAAGGTCACGATAGAGCATTTCAAGGGTGCGCTGAAAAAATTGCCCTCGTTCGAGCTGTACGAGGACAGCAGCTTTAAGCCTGTTGTGCGGTCGCTCGGTGAGGACGGGTATGAGCTTGTATCAGGAAAAACAAGCGTTAAGATAGGCGCCGAAAAATCAGGGTGGAACATCTCCTATTGGTACGACGGCAGGCTCCTCACAAAGGAGGGCTGGCGCTCGACCTCTCTTATCGAGGAGGAGGACTGGCTCCGCAGAAATAAGGATACAGCGCAGTCGGGAACGCGGTTCTTTGCGCAGTCCGACAACGGTGAAAGCACCTACATACGTGAAATGCTCGGTCTGAGCGTCGGCGAGTACATCTACGGCTTCGGCGAGAAGTTCTCGACCTTCGTCAAGAACGGTCAGACCGTTGACGTATGGAACAATGACGGCGGTACGTGCTCCGAGCAGAGCTACAAGTCTATCCCCTTTTACGTTTCATCGCGCGGCTACGGAGTTTTCGTCAACCACCCCGAGTGCGTGAATTTCGAGGTCGCGAGCGAGACCGTTTCTAAGGTGGCATTCTCGGTACAGGGGCAGCGAATGGAGTATTTCATCTTCGGCGGCGATACCGTTGCGGACGTTATCTCCCGCTATACCGACCTCACGGGCAAGCCTGCGCTCCCGCCCGCTTATACGTTCGGACTATGGCTCTCGACCTCGTTCACCACGAGCTACGACGAGAAGACTGTAAATTCTTTCATCGACGAGATGGAGCGCCGTGATATACCGCTTGAGGTCTTTCACTTCGACTGCTTCTGGATGAAGGAGTTCCAGTGGACAGGCTTTGAATGGGATAAGGATATGTTCCCCGACCCGAAGGCTATGATAGCTCGTCTGAAGGCGAAGGGGCTGAAGATTTGCGTGTGGATAAACTCCTATGTCAGCCAGCTCGCGCCTGTTTTCGACGAGTGCGCGGAGAAGGGCTACTTCATCAGGAATAAGGACGGCTCTGTCTTCCAGTGCGATATGTGGCAGCCCGGGCTTGCGATAATCGACTTTACCAATCCCGAGGCGTGCAGGTGGTTTGCCTCGAAGATAAAGGCTCTCGCGGAAATGGGAGTTGACACGATAAAGACTGATTTCGGCGAGCGTATCCCCACCGATGTCGTGTACTATGACGGCTCTGACCCGTATAAGATGCACAACTACTACACCTACCTTTACAATAAGACCGTGTTTGAGGCACTGCGCGATGTCAAGGGTATGAACAATGCTTGTCTGTTCGCGAGGTCGGCTACCGTTGGCGGGCAGAAATTCCCTGTACACTGGGGCGGCGACTGCTTCTCCAACTATGAGTCTATGTGGGAGACGCTCCGCGGCGGGCTTTCGCTATGCCTGTCGGGATTCGGATTCTTCTCGCACGATATCTCGGGATTTGAGGCTACGGGCTCGCCCGACCTTTACAAGCGCTGGACGGCGTTCGGTCTGCTGTCCACGCACTCGCGCTATCACGGAAACGGCTCGTATCGCGTGCCTTGGAACTTCGACGAGGAGAGCTGTGATGTTTCGCGGCATTTCGTGAAGCTCAAAGGAAGGCTTATGCCATACTTGTTCGCAAATGCGGTATTTACACATAAAACGGGCGTCCCGATGATGAGGGCTATGGTCGTCGATTTCGGCTATGACCGCGCCGCTCTGACCGTTGATACGCAGTATATGCTCGGTGACAGTCTGCTCGTTGCTCCTGTGTTCAGCGAGGACGGTGTCTGCGATTTCTACCTGCCTGTGGGCGGTACGTGGACAGATATCCAGACGGGCGAAGAGCTCGCGGGCGGCAACTGGTACACGAAAAAGTATGACTATTTCGGTCTGCCGCTGTACGCAAAACCGAACTCTATCATAGTGTATGGCGACTTCAAGTGCACCGTCGAATATGACTATGCCGACAATATGAGGATAGTCGTGTATGGGCTTGCGGACGGAAGGACCGCTGAGACTCGGGTCTATGACGTAAATCCTGAGCTTGCCGCCGAGATAAAGGCGGAGCGAAACGGCGATACTATCACCGTGACTGTGACGGGTACGGACAAGCCGTTTACAGCTGAGAGTGCTCAGGGGCTCAATATCGTTATCAAATAATGTATGGGGACAGTTTGAAGTCAGACGAAAAACTGTCCCTATTATAATAGTATAGGAGGAGCTATGATATACACTAAGCTGACTGTCAGAGCTATGCAGCTCGCATATGCTGCTCATCACGGGCAGACCGATATAAGCGGTGTGCCCTATATCTTCCACCCTTTTCACGTTGCGGAGCAGATGACCGACGAGTATGCGGTATGTGCGGCTCTGCTGCATGATGTTGTCGAGGACACCGATGTGACATTGGCGGAGCTTGTAAAGAAATTTCCGAGAGAGGTCACCGAGGCTGTGAGACTTCTCACTCACACAGAGGGCGCCGACTACCGCGATTATATACTCGCAATAAAAGAGAATGATATCGCGCGGCGGGTGAAGCTCGCAGACCTTGAGCACAACCTTGACAGAAGCCGAATCCTTGGGATATGTGACGTTCCCGCAGAGAAACTTGCGCGCTGGGACGAGAAGTATGCGCTCGCGTTGAAGCTGCTGAAGGATTGAACGTGTAAAAATTTTCATATATTTTCAGCGGGCGAATCGTAAAAAATGCCATAGTGACAAACGACCTTTTGTGTGTTATAATAGAAACTACATCGAAAGTATTTCCCGCGAGGAGGCGTAACTCTTGGAATTCAAGGCAAACTGCGGCGTCTGGGGCACTATGTTCGGCGTTCCCTGCGTCGTTGCGGATAATTTTCTCAAGCTCGCTACAGGTGAGCAGATAAAGGTGCTCCTGTATCTTCTCAGAGCTTCGGGCAGAAGTGTTTCTGCCGAGGAGATAGCTCTCAATACCGGCGTTACGGCTCAGCAGGCTGAGGAGGCTGTCCTCTTCTGGCAGCAGGTCAATGTGCTCTCGTCGGATAATACTATAAATGTTCCCAAAAGTATTATGACAGAGGGGGCTCCGCAGCAGACCAATACCGTTTCTGTCGAGGAGACGCTGCTCGTGAACAGCTCCGCTATGACAAGGCGCAGGGAGAATCTGCGTCCTACAGAGATAACCGACATTATGAAGGACTCCCCTGCTGTTGCGGAACTCTTCAAGGCAGCTGAAAGTATTCTCGGGCACATCAATAACACGATGCAGAACTCGCTCATATGGATGACGAACTACCTCGGGCTCAAAGCAGAGGTCATTCTCGTGCTCCTTGTGTACTGCGCGAATATTGAGAAGACAAATGTTGCCTACATAGAGAAAATCGCGGTGAGCTGGGCTGAGAAGGACATAAATACCCTCAGTGTGGCTCAGGAGGAAATAGAAAGGCTCACAAGCTCCAATGACTATGTCGGCTCTATTATGAAGATGTTCGAGATGAAAAACAGACCTACTACGAAACAGCTTGACATTATCGAGAAATGGCGTGCGGCGGGCTATGCTAAGGATATGATTCACTACGCCTATGAAAAGACCCTCGAAAATACCGGTAAGGTATCCTTCGCGTACACGGACAAGGTGCTTGCTTCGTGGAAGGAAAGCGGTTTCCGCAGCAGCGATGATGTGAAGCGTGCGGAGTCCGACTTCCGCAAGCGGAAGAAGTCGGGTACAGATACAAACGAGACGTTCGATGCGGAAAAATATAACTTTGTGATTAACAATTTCTGATGAGGTATGACCTTGAAAAACGAGATTTACGAAAAAGCGCAGAAGATACTCTCCGAGAGGCGCAGCAGAGCTATCAGCGAGAACGATATGCGCATACAGGAGATCAATTCGAAAATTCCCGAGATAAAAGAGATAAACAACACCATCTTCAATACGGGCAAGGAGCTTATCCGCACCGTTATTGCAGGCGATAAAAATAACATCGAAGCTAAGATCGAACAGATAAAGCAGTCGAATCTCGGGGCTCAGGAGCTGTGCGGAAAAATGCTCTTCGCTAATGGCTATCCCGCCGATTACCTCGATGTGCAGTTCACCTGCAAAAAGTGCAGCGATACGGGCAGCGACGGCTCGAAGATGTGCGACTGTATGAGGCAGCTCTGCGGAAGGCTTATGGCGGAATCGCTCAATGAAAGCGCTCAGCTGACGCTCTCATCGTTCGATACCTTCCGTCTCAGCTATTACAGCGGTGACGACTATGCTACTATGGAGCGGATACTCTCTTTCGCAAAGACATATGCAGTGGAATTCACTCCCTCATCGGGAAGCATACTGATGTTCGGCAGGACAGGACTCGGGAAGACTCACCTCTCCCTCGCTATCGCAAATGAAGTACTGAAAAAGGGCTACAGCGTGCTGTATGACTCCACTATCAATATCCTCAACAAGATACAAAAGGAGAATTTCAGCTACGATAAGGATACGGAAATGCTCGACACCGTTATGGATGTGGAGCTGCTTATCCTCGATGACCTCGGCACCGAGTATGAGAACAAGATGTACAACAGTACTATTTATAATATAATAAATACGCGCCTCAACCGAGGCAAGCCTACTATTATAAGTACGAATATGAATTTCAGGCAGATCGCCGACCGCTATGACGAGAGGGTCGTTTCGAGGCTGACATCTATGTACACCTGCCTTGAATTCCGCGGCGAGGACGTCAGATTACAGCAAAAACATCAGAATACAGTCAAAAAAACGGGCGTATATTGATACGCCCGTTTTCACGAGCGAAAATGCGTATATAAAAACGATATAAGGCTATATTTCGGGCTGATTGGACAAGCGACGTGATTTTCAACACAAATTCGTTGAATATCGACCAATGTATGTGCATAATTGCTATTTTCCGACATTGTTAAATATGAATTAGTCAAAAAGGCTATTTTATGAACAAAATATGCCTCTTTTGCTCCTTTGCATTTTCTTTGCAATTATGAGTAATTGTAAACCCAAAGGTAACACTTCGATAACAAATGACACAATATTGCAAAATACCTTTTGTACAAAGTTTGAGTAGCTTTTGTAGCAACTTGCACAACTGTATAAGTGCTGTTTTGTTGCAAATGGTAGTTTTAAGCTCGATTTATACAGATCGTTAAACGATATTCAAGCTCTCAATGTTACGGATTTGTAATATTTGTTGTTATCCTATTTGATTTGTTCATAGTTTATATAATTAGTATTCATATTATATTCATTTAATATGTGACATTTTGCCCTGATTCAACATTATATCAGGGCTTATTTTGTGGCTAAAATGGAAAAAAATTCAAAAGTGTTGCTATTTTCAGTCAAATATGGTAGTATTATCACAGTTCGCAAGTCGGACGAAAATAACGAAATGCTTTTCGAGGAAAGGAAGAGTTTATGAGAAAAGCTAAAGTTGCAGCGATCATCGTCGGAGGCGTATCCACTTGCATTTTTGGCGGACTCTTCGGTGTGTATGCAACAGCACCCATCGTGAGTCAAGTCGCTCCGAGCCATGATGTTGAAAACATCTATGAAGTCAAAAGCGAAGAATTGGCAAATGTAGCTGCAGTAACTTCTATCAGAACAACCGCCACCACAACAAGCAGAAAGTTCAATACGACCACTAAGGCTAACGCCGCTAAGAAAAACGTAAATATCGGGTCTGCGACTGCTTCGGTCGCTTCTGTATTCAAGAATACCGAAGAGAAGAACGAGACCCCTGCTCCTGCTCCTGCTCCCGCTGTTGAGACCTATACAGAGGCTGAGACAGCTCCTACAGAAGCTGAAACTGTAGCAACAGAGCCCGAGACAGAAGCTCCTACTACTGAAGAAGTTGTTTACGTTGAACCGACTACAGAGGCTATCACAGAAGCTCCTGCGGAAGAAGAAGTAACCGAGCCTGTCACAGAGGCAGTTACAGAAGCTCCCACTGAGGCTGATGTTGTAGTTGACGTAACAGTTGACGAAACACCTTCACTCCCCATCACTGACGCTGAATACATCATCTTATGTAACGCAGTTGCTCACGAGGCAGGCTGCAACTGGATAGATGAGTACGACAAGGCTAAGGTAGTTGAGGTTATTATGAACCGAGTATACAGCTCGAGATTCCCCAACACCATCGAAGGCGTTCTTACTCAGCCCTATCAGTTCAGCGGTTCTTCGAGCTACGTTTACCTCGGTACTTACTCAGCTTATGTTACCGATAGCGTCAAGAATGCAGTAAATCTTTACTTCAATGAGCCCGAATCGTTCACTCAGGGTTACCTGAGCTTCTACGGTGACGGTATCAGAAATTATTTTTCATAATCAGCAAATACCTTAAAAAACAAAAACTTGTACAAAAGTTAGGGACTCTCGCACATGAGAGCCCTTTTTTTGTCCTCTTGCGGCTGTTTCACGAAGTTTTCATTTTTATCACATATTACCTGTTGTTTTTTTCGCGGTTTTATGTTATAATTTTGTCATATCATCGAAAAGGAGTTGTTTCAATGAAGGATGATAAGAACTACATAAAACGTATTATAGGCTTTATTGTCTTTTCTCTCATAGGTGTGCTGATACTTAACGCACTTGTTATGCCCGCTCTGAGCAAGGCTCAGACACGCGCTCAGACCAAGGAGACCAACTATAGCTTCTTCCTCAATAAGGTCGATGAAGGAAGTGTCACACAGGTAAAAATTGAAAATAACGAAATACGCTTCGAGGTCGTTGATGAGGAGGGCAACAGACAGCTCTACTCTACAAGCAAAATGGACGACCCCGACCTCGTTTCACGTCTGCACGAGCACGGCGAGATAATCTTCAATGAAAGCTTCGAGCAGAACAGCCTGCTCGTGAACTTCCTCGTGAGCTGGGTGCTCCCTATCGTTATACTCATTGTGCTGTGGAATGTGCTCTTCAAGGGTATGGCTAAGCACCTCGGCGGAAACGCTATGTCCTTCGGCAAGAGCAATGCCAAGATTTACGTAAAGGCTCAGACAGGCAAGACCTTCGACGATGTTGCGGGTCAGGACGAGGCTAAGGAGGCTCTTGAGGAGATCGTCGATTTCCTGCACAATCCGAGCAAATATTCCGATATAGGCGCTGACCTGCCCAAGGGTGCGCTCCTTGTGGGACCTCCCGGTACGGGTAAGACTTTGCTTGCACAGGCTGTCGCGGGTGAGGCGGAGGTGCCGTTCTTCTCGATCTCGGGCTCGGAGTTCGTGGAGATGTTCGTCGGTATGGGCGCGGCTAAGGTGCGTGACCTGTTCAAGCAGGCGACCGAAAAGGCTCCCTGTATCGTTTTCATCGACGAGATAGATACTATCGGTAAGAAGCGTGATGGCAATCTCGGAGGCAATGACGAGCGCGAGCAGACGCTCAATCAGCTGCTCACCGAGATGGATGGCTTCGACGGCAAAAAGGGCGTTGTTATCCTCGCGGCAACTAACCGTCCCGAGTCGCTCGACCCTGCCCTGCTCAGACCCGGTCGGTTTGACAGGCGTATTCCAGCGGAGCTGCCTGACCTTGCGGGACGTGAGGCTATATTGCAGGTGCACGCAAAGAAGGTCAAGATGGAGGAGAACATCGACTTCAACGCCATTGCACGCGCTACGGCGGGCGCTTCGGGTGCGGAGCTCGCCAATATCATCAATGAGGCGGCGCTCAGAGCCGTCAGAAACGGTAGGAGTCTTGTTAATCAGTCCGACCTTGAGGAGAGCGTGGAGGTCGTTATTGCGGGCTATCAGCGCAAGAATGCGGTCATCTCGCAGAAGGAAAAGGAAATTATCGCCTACCACGAAATTGGTCACGCGCTTGTCGCTGCCAAGCAGAAGGACGCCGCTCCCGTTCATAAGATAACCATTATCCCGCGTACCAGCGGTGCGCTCGGCTATACCATGCAGGTGGACGAGGGCGAGAAGTTCCTGCTCACCAAGGAGGAGGCTCTTGCACGTATCACGACGCTCACGGGCGGTCGCTCTGCGGAGGAGCTTATCTTCAACAGCTGTACAAGCGGCGCTTCCAACGATATAGAACAGGCTACCAAGCTCGCGAGGGCTATGGTGACGCGCTACGGTATGAGCGACAGCTTCGATATGATAGCGCTTGAAACAATTACCAATCAGTACCTCGGCGGCGATACGGCTCTCGCCTGCTCGCCCGAGACTGCGGCTCGCATAGACGAGGAGGTCAACTCGATTGTGCGTTCTTCCCACGAGAAGGCTATGGATATCCTGCGCGAGAATATCGACAAGCTCCACGAGCTTGCGCACTTCCTGCTTGATAAGGAGACTATCACGGGCGAGGAGTTTATGGAGATACTCAACAAGGAAACTGAGCCTGCTGTATAATTATTCGGAGAAAAACTGAGGGAGCCCCTATCGGGGTCTCCCTCTTTTAGTATCTGTATATTATCTCTTCTCGCTGATTATGCTCTTGCTGCAGAAGTAGGTCACGAGGAAATAGCCGCCGTATATGAGCAGCAGCATTGATGCCGTCAAGCCTACCGAGCTCGCAATGCTGTTCGTGCCGAATACCTGCAGGAAGAATATAAGGAATTTCATCCCGAATACGGAGTGTATCGCCGCAAGTACGAGAGGAAGCAGGAAGAATATTCCTGTCTGACGGAAGAGCGAGCGTGAGATGTCGCTCTCCTCTGCGCCTATCTTGCGGAGCATCTCGTATCTTCCGATGCTGTCTACGCTGTCCGAGAGCTCCTTCAGCGCGAGGATAGCTCCGCACGCGATAAGGAACACAAGTCCGACGTACAGACCGAGGAAGGCTACTATCGCTCCGAGCCCGACTGCGGCTTCCTTAATTTCAAGCTTTGTCGTCCACCCGTAGCCGCTGATGTTTGAGCTGCCGTAAACACCTTCCTCGTTGCTGCTGTTCGCTGAAAGAGTGCGCATTGCCGTATCAAAGCCGTCGTGTACTGCCTTTTCGGCTGCTTCCTTGTCGTCAGAGCTGTAATCTCCGATGAAGTATTCTGTGTCGGGGACTTCGCCGCTTACTACGCTGTCAGGGACAACTATCAAGCCTGCGTTGATGTGCTCGGTCGAGATGTCGATAAAGCCGTCCTGACAGCTGGCATACTTTGATTTCAGAGTCTGACCGAAGACTGTCCTTTCAGCTCCGACAGACAGCCCCTTGTTGCGGAGATTTATCATTGAAGTGTAGTTGCACAGCATTATAAATTCGTCGTCAGCCATACTGAGCTTTTCCCTGCCATAGAGCTCCATAAGCGCGTTGTAGTCACTAAGACGGATAAGCTGCTCGGGAGTGTCGTATTGAAGGAAGCTGTACATTGCCTGTGCATCCTCGAATGCGTCGCCGAGTGAGTCGGCGAACAGGAACGCGGGATCGCTGTAGGTCGTGAAGTTAACGTAGTCTGAGAAATCCGCTGTGATGTCGTAGCCGTTGTCCTTGCAAAGCTCTGTAATATCGTCGTACTCGCTCTCTATACCTGTATCGTAGCTTATTACGAGCTCGTGGTCTACGGGACAGAGCTCGTTGAGGTTTTTGTTCATCGAATTGCGTATCGAGAACGCCGATGAGAGCGTGCATATCGTGATGAACAGCATAAGGCATATGATAGTCATCGAGAATACCATCGTGTTGACCTTGCTGCTGAGCTGTCGGAAGGTGAAGCTGTTAAGTCCGCTGAAATATGTGTTCTTCATGCTCATAAGCACACGCAGGAGCATTCCCGATACCGACCAGAATATAAGGAAGGTAGCGGCGCTTCCTGCCGCAAAGATCGCAAGGGCGCTGTTGCGCTCTATCCTGACCGATCTCCAGCCTACCTGATAGTAGAGGAAGCCCAGCAGTGCCGCCGCAAGTACGAATACTATCACGCAGAGCACGGGATTCTTCAGCTTTATCTGCTCGGACTTTTTGCCCGACTGCATAAGGTTTATCAGCTTCATTCGTGTGACTACAAAGCTGTTGAACAGCATTACCACGAGGTACATTACCGCGAAGTAAACTACGGTCTTTACGATAGCTCCGCCCGAAACCGTGAACTTGTAGGAAGCCATATTCGCCTCGAACATATTCGCGACAAGTGCGCTCGTAAGCTGTGAAAGTCCGATGCCGATGACAAGTCCCACAAAAAGCGAGCCTACGCCTATGATGAGAGTTTCAAGCAGAAGTATCGCCGATATCTTTCGCTTACTCATTCCGAGTGTCATATACAGCGCAAATTCGCGGTTGCGGCGCTTCATAAGGAAGCGGCTCGCGTATACTATCAGCAGCCCGAGCACTCCCGCAACAAATACGCTCGTGCCCGAAATAAGCGTTTCAAGAAGGTGTATCATCTCGTACTGAGAATCGGACATTTCAAGCGTTGCCGCCTGTCCGCCGATGGCGTTGAATACATAGAAAACCGATACGCCGATGATAAGCGTAAAGAAGTATATCGCATAGTCACGCATACTCCTGCGGATATTGCTGAGGGAAAGCTTAAAGAGCATCGCTCATGTCACCTCCCAGCAGAGTCACAACGTCGATTATCCTGTCGAAGAACTGCTTGCGGGTGTTGTCTCCGCGGCTGAGCTCGCTGAATATTTTGCCGTCCTTGATGAAGATTATGCGGCTCGCGTAGCTTGCCGTGAAGCTGTCGTGCGTGACCATCATTATCGTGGCTCCGCACTCTTTGTTAAGGTAGCGTAAGCGTTCAAGCAGGAGCTTTGCCGATTTGGAGTCGAGTGCGCCTGTAGGCTCGTCTGCGAGAACGAGCTTCGGATTTGTCACTATCGCACGTGCCGAGGCCACACGCTGTTTCTGTCCGCCCGACATCTGATACGGGTACTTGCTCAGCACATCTTTGATGTCAAGCTGTTCTGATACCGTCTTTACTGCGACGTCTGTCTCCTTTGCCGACTTCTTCTGTATCGACAGCGCAAGAGCTATATTCTCGTAGGCTGTCAGTGTGTCGAGGAGGTTGAAGTCCTGAAAGATGAAGCCGAGATTGTCGCGGCGGAACTTGTTCAGTGCCTTGCCCTTGAGCGCGGTCACGTCTGTGCCTTCAAGGAAGATGTGTCCCGCTGTAACGCGGTCTATGGTGGATATGCAGTTGAGGAGAGTTGTCTTGCCGCTTCCAGAGGCTCCCATTATAGCGACGAACTCGCCCTTGTCGACCGTGAATGAGATGTCGTCGATAGCCTTGGTCAGGCTCGACTTGCTCCCGTAGTATTTTTCTATCTGCTGTATTTTGAGTAATTCCATTGTCAACAGCTCCTTTCTGTATACTATCATACAGCATTTCCGCGTGCGCGTCGCTGTTTTAATCTTACAGAACCTTACACTTTTGTAAGGTCGGAGCTATTCAAATCTGTAGAGCTCATTTCTGCCGAAGATTATGGCTATCTCGGTGAATTCTCCCTGTACGGAGCTCGCTTCGACTGCGTGTCCGAGCCTGTCGCAGAGCTTTTTGACGATATAGAGCCCCATACCCGTGGACTTTGTGTGGGTGCGCCCGTTCTCCCCTGTGAACGATTTTTCGAAGATGTGCGGGAGGTCGCTCACGGGTATGCCTATGCCGTTGTCGCGGAAGTTCAGGACTGTTCTGTCGGCGAAGTCCTCCCCTGTTACCGTTATCTCTGTGGCTTCGTATTTCAGGCTGTTGCTCATAAGCTGTCCCAGTATGAACGAAAGCCATTTGCCGTCGGTCATAACTTCGTATTCAAGGTCAGACGTGCTGAGGGATATGCCGCGCTCCTGAAGCTCCCCGCGGTTTCTGACCGCGACATCGCCGAATATTCGTTTGAGCAGGACGGGCTTGATTATGTAGTCCTTCTCGGCACTTCCGCTGCGTGCATAGTAGAGGACGTTCTCGATGTACTCGTCTATACGTCGGAGCTGCTCGCTGTAGCGCGTGTTGCCGTCGTTGTGACACATCAGCTGCAAGCCTGCGACGGGAAGCTTTATCTCGTGCACCCACAGCTCGATATACTCGCGGAAATCAGAGCTCTCGCGGCGGTACTCGGCAATGTGCTCGCACATAGACTTGTCCGCCTCACATATGGTGCTGTAAAGTATACGTCCGTCGAGAAATTCGGGTTCGTCGAGCATCTCGGACAGCAGGTATTTCTTGTCAAGCTGTGAAAGGTCGGACGTAAGCTTGTCGTAGTAACCTTTTTTGCGCAGAAAAGCCCACAGCTCGGCAGCGGTCACACCGAGCAGCACAAGTATGCTCACTATGATTATGGCTTCCGCGGGAACTTGAAATGCGATGAGGAATACGAGAACAAGTGCCCACGTTATCGCGTAAATCAGGTAAGCGGTCAGCCTGTCGCGTATGAATTCTGTCAGTTTCATTTCAGCACATACCCCTGCTTCTTTCGCGTCTCGATCGCGTCAGGATAGCCGAGCTCCGCAAGCTTTCCGCGCAGGCGGCTGATATTGACGGACAGCGCGTTGTCGTTCACGAATTCGTCGTTGTCCCACAGAGCTGTCATCAGCTCGTCACGCGTGACTATCTCCCCTATCCTGTCGAGCAGGAGCTGAAAGATTATCATTTCGTTCTTGGTGAGTATCTGCTCCGAGCTGCCGCGCGTCAGGCTGCCCTTAACCGTGCTGACCTCGGCGTCGTGGTAGGTCTGCGAAGTACCCGTCTTGGCTGAGCGCTTCAGCACCGCTGAGATACGTAGAAGCAGTATCGTCGGATTGTAGGGCTTTGTTATGAAGTCGTCCGCGCCGTAGCTCATAGACAGCACCTCATCAAGCTCTGATGTGCGGCTTGTAAGCATAATTACGGGTGTTGAGCTCTGCCTGCGGAAGTCCTGAAGCAGTGTCTCGCCGTTGACTTCGGGAAGGTTTATGTCGAGCAGGATAAGGTCGGCGGACGAGCTCTTCATCTGCACGACAGCTGAGGCGAAGTCTGTGACACATTCAGTCTCGTAGCCTGCGTTTTTTAGCAGAAGCGCAAGCTCGTCGCGCAAAGCCGAGTCGTCTTCTATAATCAGTATCTTCATACTTTTTCTCCTTGTATCAATATATGAATAGTTTAACATATACCGACAAATAATTCAAGGGGCAGATATGATTTGAAATGTGTTGACTTTTATTTATTCAAATAGCTAAAAAACCAATACAAAATTTGTACAAAAAGACGTTGACTAAAGTCTTCTTATAATGATATAATTAAAAAGGTTCAGACCTAAAAAATCATAAGGAGGCAAACATTATGGATTCATTCAGAAAGTATGTGGCTGAGTTCTTCGGCACCTTCGTGCTCGTTTTCCTCGGCTGCGGTACGGCTATGCTCGTGGGCTGCGACGCTTCAAGCGGCTGCGGCTACCTGCTCACGGCGCTCGCATTCGGTCTCGTTATCGTCGGTATGGCTTACTGTATCGGCAATATCTCCGGATGTCACATCAACCCCGCTGTTTCGCTCGGTGTGCTCATCACAGGAGGTATGACGGGTGCTGACTTCTGCGGCTACGTTGTTGCTCAGGTACTCGGTGCTTTTGTAGGCTCGGCTATGCTCGGAGCTATCTTCAACCTCGGCGATATTCAGGATATGACAGGCGGATTTGGCGCGAACGGTCTCGGAAGCCTCACAGAGGTTCCCGGTCAGATAACTGCAAAGAGCGTCTGTGCGGGTCTGCTCATTGAGGCTATCCTCACGTTCATCTTCGTGCTCACTATCCTCGGCGTAACATCGAAGAAGTTCAAGCACGGCTCGTTCGGAGGTCTTATCATCGGCTTCACGCTCACACTCGTACATATCTTCGGTATCGGTCTCACAGGTACTTCCGTGAACCCCGCAAGAAGCATTGCTCCCGCTGTTTTCGCAGGCGGCGACGCTTTCAAGTACGTTTGGGTGTTCATCGTAGGACCTCTTGCAGGTGCAGCTCTTGCGGCACTCCTCTACAAGTGGTTCGAGGCTGCTGTACCCGAGCCCAAGGCTGCTGTTGAAGCTGAGAAGGCTGTAAAGGCAGTGAAGACTGCTCCCTCAAAGCCCAACAATAATAAGAAAAAGAAGAAGTAAAAAATCAGAGGTGCTGTCCGATGGGCAGCACCTCTTTTTTAGTCTTTGCGCAGTTTTTTGCGGAGTATCTTGTTGTCGTACATCCGCTTATCAGCAATATCCATATAGTATAAGAAATCCTTGTCGGGATCGGGGATACCGCAGTACATTCCGATGCTCGCGCCGACCTTGTACGGCTTGTCTGAGGCGGCATTGTACCTGTCAAAGAAGTCGTGGATATATGTCGAGTAGGACGCGATTATCTCGTCCGTGTAATCATAGCAGCCGACTATTGCATATTCGTCTCCGCCAATACGTGCGCATATCTCGTTGTTGGCACAGCAGGTCGTGAGTCCATTCGCTACGACGATAATGGCATTGTCGCCCTCGACGTGTCCGTAGTTGTCGTTGATGTGCTTGAGCAGGTCGAGGTCTGCCATAATAACGAGCAGGTTCTTCTCCTCTGACTTTGCACGCTTGAACAGCGCCTCCGCAAACTTGTTGAAGCCTTCACGGTTGTATACGCCCGTTAGAGTGTCACGCAGCGAGCTCAGTGATATCCGCTGGTTTATCGCTGTGAGCTTAGTCCTTACACGCAGGAACTCAAGCGCGATGTTGATATTCCTGTTCCACAGCGTGAAGACCTTGCTCACTGTGGTGTTGATGTCGAAGAACTTGAATATCGTGTAGCCAAAGCACCTGTCCATAAAGTGGAGCGGGAGCAGTATATACATCGACGGCTCAGGCGAGATATCGTACATATACTCGGGGATTATGTTCCGCGAATTGAAATGACGCTCGCCGTAATCGTATAAAGTGTTGTTGTAGATGAGCTTGGTGTCCATTACCTCCGAATAGCCCCTGCGGAGATAATCGGTCTCGTCGAGATTCTCAAAGCTGTCCCACTCGTTGCAGAGGTTTATCATAAATATTTCGATGTTGTCAATAATGTAGACATAATGCGAGAGCAGATGAAGCAGGTGGTCGAGGTTTTCGGACTGCATCAGTCCCTCTGCCATACCGCTGTTGTTGAAGTATAGCTCGTAGCGACCGATATTCTGATTGAAGGCTGTGCGGCGGTCGATGAGATCCTGCTTCGCCTCGTTGCAGCCGCAGCTACCTGCGAGTACGAGCGAGCTCACGCCGCAGCTGACGAGCTCCGCCTCCTCGCCTGTTATCAGCTTGTGGAGGCTGAGTACTGCGCGTGCGCCGAGTGTGCTGTTCTCGGGGAATATAGTCGTAAGTGAAGGTATGCTCTCGATAGCCTCGCGTGAGCCGTCGTAGCCCGATATCATTATATCCTCAGGTACTCTGATGTTGTGCTTCGCGAGAGCCTGACAGAGGAATATACCCATTGCGTCGTTCGCGCACACGACAGCGTCGGGCTTGGGACGCTTTCCGCTTCCTATCTCGTCAGCGAGATCGTCTGCCGCATCCTTCCAGAAGTCGCCGTAAATTATATCGTCGAAGCCGACAGTCAGTCCGTGCTTCTCCATTGAGCGCTTATAGCCCGCGGCTCGCGTCTCGGACGGCGTCATACCCTGAAAACCTGTCAGACAGATGATATTTTTGCAATTGTGGTAGTCGATAAAGTGGTCCGTCATCTTCTCGAAGATGTCGGTGTCGTCGGCGTATATGCTCTCGAACGAGCGGTAATCGTTGTCGATAGCTATGGTCGGCACACCGAGCTTCTCGATGTGCTTCGTCAGCCACAGTATGAGCGAATTGCTCGAAATGTTGCCTGTAAGGAATATGACTCCGTCGATGTTGTCTGAGGTTAGCAGGCGGTATACGTTTTCCTCGCCCGCTTCGATAGCAGGCGAGTTGCTGATATTGAAGGCCATAAGCAGCACAATAACATCGTAGCCGAGTGCTTTTGCCTGTGCTTCTATTCCCGCGCATATCCTGTTCATATAGTCGTTTGCGATATCAGCCGCAAGGACTGCAATCCGCTTCCTCTTTTTCATATGCGCTCACCGCCTTTGTTTACTTTAATTCCGCTATAGTAACGCCGTCCTCGCCCTCGCCGTAAACTCCGAGGCGGAAGCTCTTAACGGACGGGTGGTTTTTCAGTCTCTTATGCACGGCGGCGCGGAGAAGTCCCGTGCCTTTGCCGTGGATTATGGATATGATCGAAATATTGGACATAACTGCCTGATCTATGAACTGGTCGAGCTGGTATATGCCGTCGTCGCAGGCACAGCCGCGTATGTCGAGCTCCATTTTGCCGCGGCGCTCAGCCGTTACGCCTACCCTGCCGACCTTTCCTCCGCGCTGCTTCTGCACGGGCTTGTTGCCGACTGTGACCTTCGGTGCTTCCTCAAGCCTCAGGCGGGAAATATTCATCTTCGTCTTCATTACGCCCATCTGAACGAATACGAAGTCGCTGCCGTCGGGGTCACCCGAAACAATTCCCTTGCGTCCGAGGTCAACGACGTATACCGTGTCTCCCCTTTTCAGCTTGCGAGGGAGCACATAGCCCTCGTTCGGGTCTTTTCCCGTGACGGGGTTCGCTGTATCGTACATCTTGTTGAAGCTCTGCTTCGAGCGCGACTTCATTCCCGAGACATTCGCGCTGAAATCCTTCTTGTCCTTCTCCTTGCGGAGCTTTTCGAGCTCGTCAATGAGCTCGTTGGATTCAGCCTTTGTCTGCTCGATTATGGTCATTGCCTGCAAGCGTGCCTTTTCGAGGAGGTCTGCCTTGCTGTTTTCGAGCTCCTCCTTATCGGCACGAATCTTGGCTTCATGCTCGGCGGCTTTCGCGCGAAGCTTCGCAGCCTGCTCGCGCTCGCGCTCAAGCTCTATACGTGAGGCTTCAAGCTTGCCGATTATATCCTCAAGGCGGGTATTGGCGTCGCTGACAAGTGACTTAGCATCCTCGATAATATCAGCGGGCATACCGAGGCTCTCAGATATGGCGAATGCGTTGGATTTGCCCGGGGAACCGATTATAAGCCTGTATGTAGGCTTCAGCGTTTCAATGTTGAACTCGCACGATGCGTTCTCGACGTTCGGCGTGTCTATCGCGAAAACCTTGAGTTCCTGATAGTGTGTCGTCACCATCAAGCGTGCGCCGTTTTGAATAAGGCGCTTGATTATGGATACGGCAAGAGCTGCGCCCTCTACTGGGTCTGTGCCCGAGCCGAGCTCGTCGAGCAGTACGAGCGAGCGCTCGTCCGCTATGCTGAGTATCTCTATGACCTTGTTCGTGTGAGACGAAAACGTTGACAGGTTCTGCTCGATGCTCTGGCTGTCGCCGATATCAACGAGGATATTTTCAAATACGGATATACTGCTGCCGTCCGAGACGGGAATGAGAAGTCCGCACATCGTCATAGCCGAAAGAAGTCCTGCTGTTTTCAGCGCGACAGTCTTACCGCCTGTGTTCGGACCCGTTATGATAAGCGCCTGATAGTCCTCGCCGAGCGACAGGTCTATCGGTACAGCCTTTTTTCTGTCGAGCAGAGGATGGCGCGCGTTTTTCAGATGTATGATGCCGTCGTCGGTTATGACAGGCATGGAGGCGTGCATTTTCGCGGCAAGCTCCGATTTAGCGAAGTAGAGGTTCAGCTCCACGCAGACCTTGTAGTTTTCGCAGAGGACGTCCGCATAGTCGCCGCACTCGCGGCAGAGCTCACGGATAATGCGCTCTATCTCCTCCTGCTCTTTGCCTTGCAGGATTCGTATGTCGTTGTTTGCCTCGACTATTGCCATTGGCTCGATGAAAATGGTCTGACCCGTGGCGGAGGTGTCGTGGACAAGACCGCTCACCTGTCCGCGGTATTCGGACTTGACGGGCAGAACAAAGCGTCCGTCACGGATAGTGACGTTGCTCTCCTGCAAATACTGCTGCGTGGTCTTGTTCCTGACCATTTTGTCGAGAGTCTCGCGCAGCTGCATACCCGCCTTGTTTATTTTGCGGCGTATCGCGGCAAGCTCGGGGCTTGCGGCGTCCGCTATCTCGTTCTCGGAGATTATCGAGCGGTCAAGCTTTTCGAGCAGCCAGTCGTTCGGGGCAAGCTGTGAGAAGAGGTAGCTGAGCTCCGTTTCGACGTTCTCGCAGGAGCGGTACCAGTCGAAGAGGCTCTTTATCTGCCGAAGCATTGCGGCTATGTCCATAAGGTCGCGGAGTGATATCACAGCGCCCGATTTTGCGCGCTTTGCGGCTGTGGATATATCCTTGAAATTGCTGAAAGGCGGCAGTCCGAACTGAATCGAGAGCGCTAAAGCCTGATTGGTCTTGGTGTTCTCGTAGCGGACACGCTCCAAGTCTGTATCTGGGCGCACCTCGAGCGCCATTCGCTTCGTCTCGTCGTTAGAGGCGAGCTCCGCGAGCATTTCAAGTATTTTGTCGAGTTCTAATGTCTTTAAGTATTTATTCATATCATTGACCGTTTTGTACTGATCTGTAAAAATCGAGTGTTTTGAAGTTTCTTTCAAGATGTGTCAGGAGGTAGTCCTCCGTGAATGCGGCGAGCTTGTCCCCTGCCCGCTCGGATACGCGGAAATTGAACAGCCTGTCGAAGTCAGCGAGCACGATATGGCGTATCGCCGACAGCTCGGGCAGACGGAGCTTCATCCATTTGCCGCCGTCGTCGTCGAAGCAGTCGGAGCAGCAGAAGCCGCCGTCCGCAGCCGAGAAATACAGCTCCTCGGGCTCGAATACGCCGCAGCCCCGACACGCGAGAACGTCGGGCATATAGCCTATCTCCGACATCAAGCGCAGCTCGAATATGCTTTTCAGCAGCTGCTCGCTCCGAAGTCCCTTTTCAAGACAGTGGAGAGTATTCAGCGTCAGACGCAGGACGTTGCCGCTGTCCGTGCGCTCGGATATACAGTAGCGCAACACCTCAGAGAAGTAGCTCGCGAGCGAGAGTCCCGTGAGAGAATTGCGCAGATCGTAAAATATATGTATAGGCTCTGCGCTGTTGAGGCAGAACCTGTCCTTGCGTTTGTCACAGCAGAATCGCGAGTATGCAAACAGCTGTGCAGAGCTCCCCGATTTGCCGTTTATCTTGCGTGCACCCTTGACGGAAAGCTCTATTATGCCTTTTTCCTTCGTCAGGACGTCAATGAAGCAGTCCTGTTCTCCTACGGGACGTTCCTTCAGAACTATCCCCTCTATTATCATCATTGAGCCTGTCCCTCTGCGCAGAATAGAGCAGGTAATCGCTTACTCTGCCCGTTTCTGCAAATCTGTTCCATAATGTATCCTCTGTCATACAGACACCTCCGCAAAGCTATTATCTGCTCTGCGGCGGTAAGTATAACAGTAATTATTTGTCTGAAAGTCCGAAGCTGCGTATAAGAGCCTCGCGGTTGCGCCAGTCCT
>JAFXXD010000027.1 GCA_017542475.1 Ruminococcus sp.
AGGGAGCGTGGATTGAAATCTACGTTGCAAAGCTCCCTAAGCTCTACGTTGACAGTCGCTCCCTTCACAGGGAGCGTGGATTGAAATTATATTGCCATTGATAATTGACTTTATAGCACTATCGTCGCTCCCTTCACAGGGAGCGTGGATTGAAATGGTGTCCTTGGCGAGCTCGGCGACCCTGCGCTTTGGTCGCTCCCTTCACAGGGAGCGTGGATTGAAATAGTGCTACGGGCAAGTTGGTCACAATTGACGGCGTCGCTCCCTTCGCAGGTCAGAGCAGAAAAGGCGCCGATGTCCGCTCAGAACACCAGCGCCTCTATGACCGAATTTGACACGAGGAAGCCCTCGGGAGTGAGCGACACACGTTCGCCGTCGAATCTTACGTAGCCCGCCTTCACGAGTGCGGGCAGCTTTTTTTCTATGTCGGAGCGATGCTCGGGGACGTCTGTGAGGTCGAGCCCCTCCGCAAGTCTGAGCCTTAACATTGCGTATTCCTCGAAGCCGCAGGGGTGCTCGTCCGTGACCTCAGTCGGCTGGACGTCAGCCCCGATAAATGCCGATATATCGCGCGGTACTGCAAACCTTCCGCCGCCGCAGCACGAGTGAGCGGCAGGTCCGATTCCGAGGTAGTCCTCACACCTCCAGTAGCGGCAGTTATGGCGGCTCTCGAAGCCCGCTTTCGCGAAGTTGGAGACCTCGTACTGCACAAAGCCATGTCTGCCGAGCTCGCGCACCGCAAGCAGGTAGAGCTCCGCTGTGGCGTCCTCGTCGGGGAGGGAGGCTTTCACCTCGCCGCAGTCGAACGGAGTGCCGTCCTCTATCTTGAGGATATAGGCAGAAACGTGCTGTATCGGGAGCTCCGCGAGAGTGCCTATAGAAGCCGTGAGGCTGTCGGGAGTCTGTGTTGGTATGCCGAGCATAAGGTCGCAGGAGATGTTGCGGAAGCCCGCTTCTGCCGCGTCTTTGACTGCTCTTGCGGCACGTTCTGCGGAGTGCGACCGCCCGAGGAGCTTCAGCTCCGCGTCACACATAGACTGCACGCCTATCGAGAGCCTGTTTATGCCAGCATTACGCAGTCCCGCGAGCTTTTCGGGCGTGAGTGTGTTAGGGTTGGCTTCGAGGGTTATCTCCGCGTGTGGGTCGAGGTCGAAGCTTCGCCCGATCTCCGAGACTATTTCCGAGAGCTGCTCCGCCGTCAGCAGCGAGGGCGTGCCTCCGCCGAAATAGATCGTGTCCACCGCGCGGGATTTGTCTGCATAGTGCCGTATATTGCGCAGAACCGCATTAACGTAAAGCTCCGCCTGCACCTTTGTGTAGCAGACGGAGTAGAAATCGCAGTATCCGCATTTCTTCCCGCAGAATGGGACGTGCACATAGATACCGAGCGTATTCATGAGACGGGGTCAATGCGTATCGCGGGCGTCATCTTGAAGAAGAATGCGTTCACAAGGCGCGGCACGATGAACTTCGCAAGGAGCAGCCCGACGGTGATAAGGAGCTCGAAGTCCTTTATCCACTCGTAGCTCGTGCCCATTGTTTTCGGGGCACCGAGGTAGGTCGCGACTATCCCCGCGAACATCAGTATGCTGAAAATGGCGTTGAAGATGGTCGCGCCCTTGCCGTTGACTATCCTTCTGCCGCACTTCATACATACCCTTCCGCGCGAATTCAGCTGACCAGCCATCGCCTTCGTTATCGGGTTGAACGACTTTTCCCCGCAGTTGGGGCATTTATAAATACTCATATCTGTATCCTTTCTTATTTCTCCGCGGGTACTTCAAGCTCGGGGAGCTCCCTTGCGAGCGGCGCTTCCTTAGGCTCTCTGAGCTCGGAGACTTCTTTTGTCGCGGGGACTTCTCTCAGCCAGCGGAGAGCGTGCTTCTTCTTCCTCCTGCGGAGAGAGCGGGCTCTGCCGAATATGCGGAAGCTGTCAAGTACGACGAGTCCGAGTGCAAATACCGCGAGTGAGCAGGCAGTCCACACGATGTCGAGCTTGTCCCATTTCAGCGCCGCTATGAAGAGCACAGCCGCGACTGTCACGAAGAGGAGCAGACCTATCTCGCGCAGGGTGATTTTCAGCCTGCGGAAGAGGTTGCGCGAAAATGCCTTGTCCGAGGGAGAACGCTCCGCCATTACGGACAGCACGCACAGTATGAAGAATACCGCCGCACAGCCTGCCAAAATATAGTTGAGAACCATTTTCTCCCTCCTTGTGTTTTTGTAGGGACGCCCATCGGGCGTCCGCCAATTCCCGAAACAATGTAAATCAGTATTTTGTAGGGACGGCGTTTCGCCGCCCGTCAGTTCCGTACCAGTGAACATATTGCAGGATTTGCGGGCGGCGGGACGCCGCCCCTACAATATGTTGTAGTTACGAATCAAGTTTGAGCACGCTCATAAAGGCTTCCTGCGGCACCTCTACCGTACCGAGCTGGCGCATACGCTTCTTGCCTTCCTTCTGCTTTTCGAGGAGCTTCTTCTTTCGTGTGATATCGCCGCCGTAGCACTTCGCGAGCACGTCCTTGCGCATTGCCTTGACTGTCTCGCGGGCGATTATCTTTCCGCCTATCGCCGCCTGTATCGGCACCTCGAAGAGCTGGCGGGGGATGTTATCCTTGAGCTTTTCTGCTATCTTGCGTGCTCTCGGATATGCCTTGTCCGCGTGGATTATGAAGCTCAGCGCGTCCACAATGTCGCCGTTGAGCAGTATATCGAGCTTTACGAGCTTGGACGGCGTGTAGCCGAGCATCTCGTAGTCGAAGCTCGCGTAGCCCTTGGTGCGCGATTTCAGCACGTCGAAGAAGTCGTACACTATCTCGTTCAGCGGGAGCTCGTAGTGGAGCTCAACACGCGTATCATCGAGGTATTTCATATCCTTGAACACGCCGCGTCTGTCCTGACACAGCTCCATTATGTTGCCGACGAATTCCGACGGCGAGAGTATACTCGCCTTGACCATTGGCTCCTCTGCGGTCTGTATGAGGGCGGGGTCGGGGTAGTTGGTGGGGTTGTCGATGTACTGTACGTCGCCGTTTGTCATCGTTACCTTGTATATAACCGACGGGGCTGTCGTGATGAGGTCGAGGTTGTACTCGCGCTCAAGGCGCTCCTGAATTATCTCCATATGGAGCAGTCCGAGGAAGCCGCAGCGGAAGCCGAAGCCGAGCGCGATAGAGGTCTCTGGCTCGAAGGAAAGGGAGGCGTCGTTGAGCTGGAGCTTTTCGAGAGCCTCGCGGAGGTCGCCGTATTTCGCGCCGTCCGCGGGATAAATACCCGAGAATACCATGGGGTTGACCTTGCGGTAGCCGGGGAGCGGCTCGTCGCACGGCTCGTCGTCGTTGGTGACGGTGTCGCCGACGCGGGTGTCGCCGATGGATTTGATAGAAGCCGCAATGTAGCCTACCTCGCCGGCTTCGAGCGAGCCGTTGTTCACGAGGCTTGTGGCGTCCATGAAGCCTGCCTCAACTACGGTGAAAACAGCTCCCGTAGCCATAAGGCGGATATTGTCGCCGACTTTGACGCGTCCCTCCTTCACGCGGACGTAGATGATAACGCCCTTGTAGGAGTCGTAGTAGCTGTCGAAGATGAGGGCTTTCAGCGGCTTCTCGGTGTCGCCCTGCGGAGCGGGTACGTCAGTGACGATGCGCTCGAGGACTTCCTCGATGTTTATGCCCATTTTCGCGGAGATACGCGGCGCGTCCATAGCGGGTATGCCAATCACGTTCTCAACCTCCGTGCAGACTCTCTCGGGGTCGGCTGAGGGCAGGTCTATCTTGTTCACGACGGGCACTACTTCGAGGTCGTGCTCAATGGCGAGGTAGGTGTTCGCGAGGGTCTGAGCCTCGATTCCCTGCGAGGCGTCCACCACGAGGATAGCTCCCTCGCACGCCGCGAGCGAGCGCGAGACCTCGTAGTTGAAGTCAACGTGACCGGGGGTGTCGATGAGGTTGAAGATGTAGTCCTCGCCGTCCTTGGCGGTGTATTTGAGGCGGACAGCGCGCGCCTTTATCGTGATTCCGCGCTCGCGCTCGATGTCCATATTGTCGAGGAGCTGGTCCTCCATATCGCGCACCGCGACCGTCTCGGTCTTTTCGAGGATACGGTCAGCAAGCGTCGATTTTCCGTGGTCTATATGAGCAATAATGCAGAAATTCCTAATCTTATCGTTAGCCAAAATGATACCTCTCTTCGCGTGTTCGCATATTTATACAGTATAAGTATATCATAAAGGGAGCGATAATGCAAGAATTTTTTATCGCAGTACATTATGCACGTATTGACAACCCACCGCCGCCGATGTATAATCGTAGTAGAAAACGAAGGAGTGAGGATATGCACAGGGTGTTCGGAGTGAAGGAAAACGCGGAATACCGCGACAGGGAGGGCGCTTACATCATTCCTGTCCGCGGGGATAAGGTCGGCGTGGTGAGGACTCACAAGGGCTATTTCCTCGTCGGCGGAGGCATTGAGGACGGCGAATCGCACACCGACTGCCTCGTGCGTGAGTGCAGGGAGGAGACGGGTTATACGGTCGCAGTAGGGGAGAGGCTCTGCACGGCGGAAACATACCTGTTTCACAGCTCTATCGGCTACTTTCACCCGATACAGACCTACTACCGCGGGGAATTCATCGCGCAGGAGACAGCTCCGACGGAGAGCGACCACGAGTTTATGTGGGTCAGGTACGACGATATCAAGGGTAAGATGTTCTTTGAGATGCAGGACTGGGCGCTGAAAAAAGCCCTTGAAAAGCGCTGTGGGAGCTATCCTTATCGGAAAGAAATCATTTCCACGCCTCGGATACCGAGGTCTGCAAACAGCAGCTCTCGGCGCAAACGGCAGTGCTTGACAGCTGCTGTGCAGCGTGATATAATTTCAGCATATATTGAACAGGAGTGATAGTATGATAAGAGAGGCAGACAGGAGCGAGCTCCCCGTGTGTGCGGACGTCATCAGGCGGAGCTTTATGACAGTGGCGGACGAATTCGGCTTCACGCCCGAAAATGCGCCGCTGTTCGTGGCTTTTGCAATGACGGCAGAGAAGCTCACCGACCAGCTCGATAACCAGCACCGCCTGATGAACGTTTACATCTGCGACGATAAGATAGTCGGCTTCTTTTCGCTGCTTATGCGCAGCGAGAGCGAGTGCGAGCTCGGCAGCCTCTCCGTGCTTCCCGAGTACAGGCACAGAGGTATAGGCGAGGAGCTCGTCAGACAAGCCGCAGACAGCGCACGGAGCGTGGGCTGTACGCTGATGAAGCTCAGCATCGTCGAGGAGAATACCGTCCTGCGCAGGTGGTACGAGAGGCTCGGAGCCGTCCATACGGGCACCGAAAAATTCGACTTTTTCCCGTTCACCTGCGGGTATATGGAGATAGCACTATGAGGCATCTGTGTGAGATATCCCGCGAGGGACGCGATATCCTTGCCTCGAACGAGATGAATATGACGCGAGGTTTCGTCCAGCATGGGAGCGTCAGCGTGTACGAGCACTCGTTGAAGGTGACGGATATGTGCCTCACGCTCGCGGATACCCTGCATATACGCACCGACCGCCGCTCGCTCATACGGGGAGCTCTGCTGCACGACTTCTTCCTCTACGACTGGCACGCGGACGAGAGCTGGCACCGCCTTCACGGGTATACGCACGCCTCGCGTGCACTCGCGAATGCAATGGCGAGGTTCACGCTCAACAGGCGCGAGCGGAATATGATATACTCGCATATGTTCCCGCTGAATCTGACGCATATCCCGTGCTTCCGCGAGAGCGTGCTGCTCTGCACGGCAGACAAGATAGTCAGCACGGTCGAGACTGTAAAGGGCTTCATAAAAAAGTAAGGCACACGGGAAATTCCGTGTGCCTTTTAATTATGCGTTTATCTTCTCATTGAGAGCAGCTACGAGCTCGTCTGCATTCACGCCGTGAACTGCTGCTGCTTCCTCGATAGTCTCGTTCTGAGAAGCGGGACATCCGAGACAGTGCATTCCGATGCTGAGAAGAATGGGAGCAACGTCCGCGTCTATCCTGAGAAGCTCGCCTATCTTAGTATCCTTTGTAACCTGTTCTGCCATTTTTTTGACCTCCGTTTTAAGCTGTGCAGCTTGACAATTGTCAAAGTTGCTGTTATAATAATATCATTAAGTCTGACATTTGTCAAGGGGAATTTCTAACATTTACATAAGGAGACGGTTTGTCAATGTACAGAGGCACCAACAAAACAGCCCTGTCGTCACAGAAGCTGATAGGGGACGCGATGCTGCGGCTCCTTGAAGATACACCATATGCAGAGATATCAGTCAGCGACCTGTGCAGGGAGGCTGACATCTCGCGCCAGACATTCTACTCGCTGTTCGGCTCGAAGGACAACGTCATCGCCTACACGATACGCAGCAGCTGCTGCTTCGTCCCCGAGGACGACAGCTCCGTCTGCCGCTCTGCGAGCTTTCACCTGTTCTGCCGACACTACAGCGCGTTCATCGTTGAGCACAGGCACTTGCTCGGGCTGCTCGTGAAGAACGGTATGATGCACTTCCTGTACGACGCGCAGTACAGCTCATTTATGGACTGCGAGCACTTCTTCCGCGATGTTACGGGAGACAGCCGCGTCTATCTCGTGGACTTCATCGCAGGCGGAATGAACGGCATCGCCAAGAACTACGTGCTGACGGGCTGCCGTGCGGACGAGGACTACCTCGCGAAGCTGATGTACAGGCTGTTCGGCGGACTGTACTTCACGCACAGCTTCGGCGACTGAAATGCTATATTTTGACAGCTGCCCTTTTAAGGCTGCTCACCTTAACGGAAAAAGCGGGCTACCGAGCCGCAATGCAACGGTATAATTTACTAACCTGCGAATCCGCCAAAGGGGGCTCCCCTTATTGACAAGGGCGGCTTTTCGTTTTATAATGAAAATAATAATTGATTAGTATCATAATGTTTAAAGGAGAGAAAAATTGGTAAGAATTGAATTATTATCAGCAGATAATTTTAAATCAGATTCATTGGACAATTATTCAAGAAAACAGGATGTAAAAAAAGTATATCGTAAACACAATGGAGAATATATTCTTGTAGACTGTGTTTATACAGAAGATTGGGATATGGAAAAAAGACGTTCTGTTGCAAAGAATATCAGCAGTGATGACTATGTTACATATCTTGCAATTGAAAATGATGAAGTGGTTGGATTTATTGGGTTAAAAAAAGATTTGGTTGAAACATATATGATTTTGGATTTGATGCAAGTATCGGCTACCTGTAGAGGACATGGGATAGGAAGGAAATTGTTTGATGTAGGGAAGGAAGAAGCTCGGAAGGCTGGAGCAGAGGCATTGTATATTTCTGCGTGTTCATCTGAAGAAACTATTGCTTTCTATAAAGCTATGGGAGCTGAATTGACAGATTGTCCAATAAAAGAAATTGCAGAAAATGAACCGTATGATTTGCAAATGATTTGTTATGTTTAAAAATAAAGGTTTATTCTAAATGGAGAACTTGATAGATTTTGATTTGCACGAAAAAGGTGAAAAAATGAAAAAGCGCTACCTTATACCACTCATACTCATCGGAGCGGCGGCGGTGCTGACAGCCGCGGGCAGGCTCTCGCAGACCTTCGCCGACTTCTACGCCGCGTACATCTTCCCGTACATATCCACTCCCTACGTATTTCTCAGCGGACTGTTCCCGTTCTCGGTCGGCGAGGTGATGATAGTTGCCGCGCTCGTGCTGTTTTTCGCGGGCATACCCGTGATGATAATACTGCTCATATGTATGAAGAAATCGCGGAAAAGGATAGCCTCGGTGTCGCTCTCGACCGCCCTGTGGATACTCGCCTTCGTGTGCGTGACCGAGTCGCTCAACTGCTTCACGCTCTACGGCTGCACCCGCTTCTCGGAGCGCTATTTCGCGCCGAAGGAGCACAACAACGAGGAGCTCAAGCAGCTCTACTCCATGCTGATAGACGAGGCAAACGAGCTCGCTCAGCAGGTGCCGCGCGACGAGAACGACCGCTTTGTGCTGACCATCGACGTACCGACCGAATGTAAAAAAGCTATGAAGAAGGCGTCGGAGCAGTATCCGCAGCTGCGCGGCTACTACCCGAAGCCGAAGCCGATAATGTTCTCCTTCTTTATGAGCCAGACGGGCACGGCGGGAATGTACTTGCCGTTTTCGATGGAGTCCACGTACAACGCCGATATGGTGCCCGAGATACAGCCCGAAGTCATCTGCCACGAGTACGCCCACCTCAAGGGCTTTATGCAGGAGGACGAGGCGAACTTCATCTCCTTCGTTGCCACGCAGGGGAGCGACGCCCCGCAGGTGAAATACAGCGGCTGTATCGACGCCCTCGAATACGTCCATAACCAGATATACTCAAACGAAGTGCAGTCGGGCTATAACATCACCGAGAAGATCTCGCCGCAGGTGCAGAACGACTGGTTCCGCTTTCTCCCCGACAACTACTGGGAGGAGAACGAGGACAAGGAGGTCTTCGACACGGAGACGGTCAGCGCGTTCTCGGAGTCAGCCTCCGACACGAGTATGAAGCTCAACGGCGTGGAGGACGGCACAGCGAGCTATTCGCGAATGGTTGACCTCCTGCTCGATTACTATTTCCCGTCCGAAGAATGATAAAAAGGACTCCCGAGGGAGTCCTTTTGCGTTATTTCATTCCTTTCATTTTCTGATCCCTGTAGGGATTGTTCGGCTTGGCGTCGAAGCCGAGCGGCAGATACTCCGACGGTATCAGAGGTTCATAGTCGATATCGAAACAGTAGTTGCAGAATATCAGCTCTACGTAGGTGATAGTGTTCTCCTTGTCGGGAGTGTGTATCGCGTATACAAAGCCATTGTATTCATCGGAATACATAGCTATCGGGTCGGAGCTGTCCGCAAAGCCTGTCACTCCGTAGTAGCCCACATAAGGCATAACCCCGCAGCTGCCGAGCCTGTCGAGCTCGTCGGCATAGTCCGACGATGAGTAGGTGACGGTAAGGTAGCTCAGATACTGTGCGTCCCATGGGTCATAGTAAGCCATTTCGTAGTCCACGACCTCCATATCGGCAGTTATCTCCTTCGGGAAGATAGACTCGTCCATTTCCCATTTTATGCGGTATTCCTTCTTCGCGTCCTTGCCCATATACATCGAATAATGCGCCGGGTCTGTATCGACCTCGACCTCCGCGCACGCTACGCTGAGGTAAAGGAACGCAGCCGAGGCTCCGACGACGGCGGTATAGAAGAGCACGATCGGTATCACGACTGCCATGCAGACCGCACAGACGATGACCGCGAGCTTTCTGTTCTTCTTTTTCTCGTATCTTGCAAATTCCTGTGCCGTGTCCACGCGGAACTGCACATCGGGAGCTTTCACGCCCATTTGCTCGGAAAGAGCCCGACACTTTCCGCACTCGGCGAGGTGCTCATCGGTGAGCCTCCTGCTCTCGGGGCTTAACATATTTTCGGTATACAGCGGGAGCAGGTCGCGGACAACCTCACACGGTAATCTCATTACGATTCCTCCTTTATCTGTTCGTGTATCATTGCTTTGGCGCGGTGAAAGGTCACGCACGCCCAGTGCTCGCTCTTGTCGAAGAGGTCGCCTATCTCGCGGAAGGAGAGCTCGCCGAACACCCTCAGCGAGAAGACCTCCTTGTACGGCTCGCGTATGCCGTGGAGCACCCTGTGCAGGCGGAGGGCGAGCTCCTTGTCGGCGATGAGCTCGCTGAGGTCTGCGCCGTCGGCAACGTAGTCCTCGGGGACGTCCTCGCCTGTGAGCTGCTTTTCCTTGCGGCAGTGGGAGTAGTACAGATTGCGCGCGATGGAGCAGAGCCACACCCTCAGCTCGGACTCTCCGCGGTAGTCACCGATAGAGCGGAACGCGCGGAAGAAGGTCTCCTGCGTGAGCTCCTCGGCGAGGGGCTCGCTTGCGGAAAGACCGCGCAGGAACCTGAAAACGTCGTCGTAATATGCGCGGAACACCGCATCGAAGTCCTTCATAGCTCTTCCTCCTTTCGTTTGATTTTAGAGCGCTCTCATATATAAGACGCACGAGCTGCGATAATATCACAGCTTTTTTCAAAAAAATCTCACTTTTTATGATATAACTTATCCCTTCTTCTGTCAAGTACGCAAAAAAGAGCGCGATAGCTGATATCGCGCTCCGTCTTTATTCCTTTGTGATTATCGCTATCGCGCAGGGGACGTGTCCCTCGACTACGCGGTACTCGACGTTTGTACAGCCCGCATTCGCGAAGAATTTCTTGTAGGTGTCAATGTCAAACTCGCTCTTGAACTCGAAGCCTACCACTTCGAGCACGTTCTGTGCCGAGCGGAGAGCTCCCTTGCTGTCGTTGATATAGGTCGGTATGATGACCTTTCCGCCGCTCCTGCACACCCTCATCAGCTCCGTGAGAGCAGCCTGCGGGTCGTCGAGGAGGTGTATGACATTGCCTGCGACGACCTTGTCGAAGCGTCCGTCGCGGAATCGGAGGTGCATAATGTCCGACAAGCCGTACTTCACATTATCATAGCCGCGGCACTTCATATACGTCTCCTTCAGCATATTCTCCGAGCGGTCCGTGGCGATGAGGCTCGCGCACTTCGGAGCTATATAGCGTGTGATAGCACCTGTACCGCAGGCACATTCGAGTACGCTGTCGTCAATGTCAATCTCCTCCGCAACAGCCCTGCCCGTTCCGTTGTATACCCTGTTGTTAGAGAGCGATTCAAATGCGTCGTACAGCGGCGCGACCTTGTCCCATATCATAGCAGTACCCCCTTATTTGTACTTGCGCGTGTTCAGTGCGCGGATAGAATTCAGTATCAGCAGCATAGCCGTGCCCGAGTCCGCAAAGACCGCGAGCCACATATTCGGGTGACCGATGAGTCCGAGGACGAGCACCGCCGCCTTGACCGCGAGCGCAAATATGATGTTCTCGTAGGAGATGCGCAGGGTCTTGTTCGCTATCCTTTTCGCGGTGACTACAGAAGCGGGCTCGCTGCTCATAAACACGGCGTCCGCCGCCTCAAGCGCGAGGTCTGAGCCCGTCTGCATAGCTCCTCCGACGTCCGCGCCCGCTAGCACGGGAGCATCGTTTATGCCGTCGCCGACAAACATCACGCTGCCGTATTTTTCGCGCAGAGCGTTGAGCTCCGAGAGCTTCTCGTCGGGGAGAAGTCCGCCCTTAACGGTGTCCGCACCGAGCGTCCTGCCGACCTCAGCCGCCGTCTCGGGGACGTCGCCTGTGAACATCGCCGTCGCGATACCCATAGCCTTCAGCGACTTCACAGCCTCAGCAGCCGTCTTCTTCAGCTCGTCGGAAACGAGGATAATGCCCTCGACTCTGCCGTTCACAGCCACGTAGACGGACGTGCCTGCCTCCGTCTGCGGGAGCTCGGGAATATCGGCATTTTTCTCCTTCATCAGCTTCATATTGCCGCAGAGTACGTCTTTTCCGCCTACCTGTGCCTCGACGCCTCTGCCCGCAATATCCGACGAGCGCTCAGGCTCGGTGAGGTGTATGCCCTTATCGCGGCAGTATCCGACGATACTCTCCGCGACTGGGTGGGTCGATATCTGCTCACAGCTTCCGCAGAGGCGCAGGAGCTCCTCGTCGCTGAGATTGCCCGCACTCGTGATACGCGTTACCGTGAAGCTTCCGTTCGTGAGAGTGCCTGTCTTGTCGAAGGCAACAGCCTTGACCTTGCCGAGTGCCTCTATCGAATCGCCGCCCTTGAAGAGTATGCCGAGCTTCGATGCCGCGCCTATACCCGAAAAATACGCCAGCGGCACGCTCAGCACGAGAGCACACGGGCAGCTTATAACGAGGAAGGTCAGCGCGGAGTAGACCCACTTCTGCCAGTCGCCCGTGATGACCGAGCCGAGCAGAGCCGTCGCCGCGGCGATACCTATTACGATAGGCGTGTAGACCTTCGCAAAGCGCGTGATGAAGCGGTCGAGCTTGGGCTTCGCGGAGGAGGCGTCCTCGACCGCGTGAGCTATCTTCGTTATCATTGAATCGTCCGCGACCGCAGTTGCGCGGAGATTGAACGTCTCCGAGATGTTGATGCAGCCCGACATTATGCTGTCGCCCGCGCGTACTGTCAGCGGTACGGGCTCGCCGTTCACAGCGGAGGTGTCGATACGCGACTCTCCCGCCTCGACGACGCCGTCAACCGCGATACGCTCGCCGACCTTGATACGCAGTATGTCGCCGACCTCGATATCATCGGCATCAACTCGCACGAATTCGTCCCCGCGGAGCACATCAGCCTCCTCCACGCGGAGCTCCGTCACGTCGGTGATAGCCTTGCGGCTGCGTGCGACAGCGAAGTCCTCGAACATCTCGCCTATGCGGAAGAAGAGCACTACTCCCACAGCCTCGGCGTATTCACCGAGGGCGAAGGCTCCGAGGGTGGCTATCGTCATAAGGAAGTTCTCGTTGAAGACGTTGCCCTTGAGCAGGCTCTTGACCGTGGCTCTGAGCACGTTGATCCCGAGCACGAGATAAGCCGCAACATACAGACCTATCGCCAGCGGCAGGAGCTCCGTGAGGTGGTGCACCGCTATCGCTGCCGCAAACAGTACGATACCGACAATAAGCGATACGACTTCGAGCTTTTCGCCTTCCTCGTGCTCGTGGTGATGAGCGTGGTCGTGACCACAGTCGCAGTGGTCGTGGTGGTGTTCGTGTTCATGCTCGTGGTCGCAGTCACAGTGCTCATCGTTGTGATGATGATGTTCGTGCTCGTGGTGAGCGTGCTTCTTCCTTCCCGCGGACGGCACTATCTCCACATCGGGCTCTATACCTTGGGCTATCTCGTTCATTCGCCCGAGCAGCTCCTCGCTGTGCTCGCCCCTGACGGTCAGGCGCTTGAGCTGGTAGTTCAGCACCGCCGATTCGACCTCCCCGAGCTTGTTTATCGCTTCCTCGATTTTGCTGCCGCAGTGAGCGCAGCCGAGGTTAAGTATATCATAGGTCTTCTCCATAGTATCACTCCTCAAACATATGAACACTTGTTCATATGTTTATTATATCACACTGTCACAGATTTGTCAATAGGGGAGCGGTATTTTTTTGCGGATTTGATTTAACAAGCAGTTTGTGATACAATAAGCAGGTAGAGAACACAGCACTGTTAACCTCGGTTAACAAGATTTCAGCTGCTCAGAGAGAGCTTTGACCTGCTGTAAACGGCTATAAATAGACACGGTTTGTATTATCTAACAAGAATTTCAAAAAACTTTTCGTTTTCTTCAACTTTTTTGCCTCCGAAATGCACTTATATATGAAAGCTTTCAAAGCGCAGTCGGCAGACTGCGGCGGACCCGTCTGCATATATAACTGATATCGGAAGGGAGTGACTGAAAATGACAGCAGGTCCAAAAACGTACAACGGAGGTGTGGAAGCTATTTTGACATTTTTTTCGCACAACAATACTGACAGCGGCGCATACGGCGAGGTCAACAGACTTATCGCCGAGTGTGCGGGCTCAAAGGAAAGCCTCGGCACCTTATACCGAATGTTCAAGGATACTGTATTCGCTGTGGCGTTCAGTATCACTTCCGACTACCAGCTCGCCGAGGACTGCGTGGTAGAGACGTTCATACGTCTCACGCGCTCTGACGGCTTCAACCCGAAAAGAGGCAACGGAAAGGGATATATCATCAAAACTGCGCAGAACGTTGCCCATGAGCTTCTCAGACGCCACCAGAGGGAGTACAGGAACTTCTTCATTCAGGGCTACGGGGAGGCTGACAAGACTGTCGAGGACAGTATTTTTATAAATCAGCTGCTGAAGCACCTTACGAAAAAGCAGAGACAGTTAGTGATAATGAAGTGCTGCAGCGACCTCACGTTCAAGGATATAGCCGATATAATGCATATCCCTGAATCCACGGCAAAGGCAAGATATTACAAGGCTATGGCGATCTTACAGGAAAAGGCAGGTGTTAACAGTGAAAAATGAGAATATCGGAAACAGTGACCTCGAAAAGGTGCTGAGAGACAAGATGAACGAGCTTTCTGATTCAGTTGACTGCTTCGATAAGATCTCCGCGCGTGCTTTTCCCGAAAAAGACCCAAATTTTTCCGAAAGCGGATACACCGTAAGTGACCTTGAAAACGTGACGGGCAGACCACGGCACGGCAGGATACTGAGATGGGTCGCTCTGGCGGCGGCTGTGGTGCTCTGTATCGTGTTTGTGCCGAAAACAGGCATTGTAAGGCATATCCTTTCCAACTTCGGCGGCGTCAAGCACAATTTCACGCAGATAGTTGCCGAGATAGAAGCCGAGACGGAGCTCCACCAATATCAGCAGCTCGACGTCACGCTCAATTACTACCTCGGAAATGACGTACTGGTAACGCCGCTTTTCAGCTGTCCGTTCGAGGACTGCGGCAATGACGACGCTATGGTGCGCATTTTTATCAGGGAGACGGGCGACGGTCAGCTCACAAAATATGACACGGCGCAGGTATACGCGGTCGAGTATATCGGCGAATACTCCGCGGACAACATCGTCGCGGCGGCAAAGTCGATATACAGCTTCACGGACGACGACCTCAGCGCGGCAAAGGCTAACGTCACCGCTATCGACATTGATTCCGTAAACGGCAGAACAGACGCAGCTGTAGTGCAAAACTTCGCGCCCGACAAGGACAGCGAATACCTGCACGACAGCGACGGCGATGCTGTATCACTCGCACGTCAGCGCTACAGATGCTTTGTCCTGTACGACGGAGAAACTGTGCTGACAACGACGTCGGTGCTCTACGGGCACAAGGGTACGGGCTACTCGGAGGATTACTTCTACGACATTGTCACATACTTAGGCACCAGCCCGATAGAGCTACCCGACAGGCAGGCTATGTGGGAGGAGTCGCTCTATTACGACGATACCTCTGCATTCCCGCAGCAGGCTGAATCAAACTTCACCCGCACCGAGCTCTTCCCGCGCGACAGCTATGTATACGAGGTAGTGAACAACTACGGCTACGTCGGCAACTTCAACGAGTATGCGGTCGATATGGAGCAGCTGAAAACGTGCTCGGAGATAAAGCTGGCAAGCTCGCGAACAAATTCCACCATCAGCACGATCGCAACCCCTGCCGACCCCGACCTTTTCTACGGGCTGAATATCTACTACGCATTTGAGCAGTGGGCAGACGAATCGGAGTCCGACGAGCACGGCAACCGTCCCGAGTACCGGCTCAAGGTATACTGCGACGAGGTATTGCTGACGAGCTGTCCGCTCAATCAGTATGCCTACAACCGCCGTAAAACCAACGAGCAGATAGAAATGGAGCGTGCAGCTCTCGCGGAGCTCGAAGCCGCCACCGACGTGTTAAGCCTCGAACAGCTGCTTCTGGAGTATGAGACCAAAAACATTGAGCTAACTCAAAAGCTCAGCTCAGACCTCGGCGGCTGGGAAAAACAAAATATCAGCGACGACATCGGATTCAACACCGAGATGATCCAATTGATAGAACAAGCTAAGAGCGAACTCAGTACACAGGAATAACAGTGTATCCGCACAGCGACGGAAGATCAGAAAAAATCAACAAAAGAAAGTTCAACAGGGAGCTGCCACACCGCGTGACAGCTCCTTTTGTGTTAAAAATGCTTGACAATATGTGGCAAAAGTGGTATAATACTATCTGTTAATGAATTGCCGCTGTGGTGGAATAGGCAGACACAAGGGACTTAAAATCCCTCGGAGTAAAATCCGTACCGGTTCGACCCCGGTCAGCGGCACCAGCGCCAAGCGGGCGCGCGCAGTTCGCGCGGGCGCTCGCAAGCTCGCTTACGTTGTTCGGAGCGTTAGTTTGCTGTCGCGGCTGATACCTGTATAGAAGGCAGGTTTCCTTTTTTGAGCGGACGTGCGCAGTTCGCGTCGTCGCTCATAAGCTCGGCGGGGAGCCCCCGCAGGCAGTTCGCGCGGGCGCTCGCAAGCTCGCTTACGTTGTTCGGAGCGTTAGTTTGCTGTCGCGGCTGATACCTGTATAGAAGGCAGGTTTTCCTTTTTGAGCGCACGCAGCTATTGCAGAAAGACATTTTTTATTTGTAACAACATCTCGCAGGTCACTGCCTGCGGGATTTTATTTTGTACATTGCAGGAGGTGAGGTCGGATTTGAAAAAAATAATAGCTGAGTTCTTCGGGTATTTCTTTGCAAATCCGCTTCTCCCGCTGCTCGTTATTCTCTGTTCGATATTTGCTATGGTATTTACCGGCGACGGACATTTTTCGCGTAGTAAAGCGAGCGAGCCCGAATACGTCCGCACCGCTGCACCGCTGAATGTCACCGTCAGCAGTGGAACAACTGCGCCCCAAGCCACGACCACGTCTGCCTCGTCAACGGCTTCGGTCACGGTCTTTACTATGACAGTAGCCTCCGCAACAGTCACGACGGAAGCGGTTACCACCCGGACTACCGCAGCGCCGGAGGAGGAGACCACGTCCGCCGAAACGACCACAGAGGCAGATACGCCCGACGACACCCCCGAGGAGCATCCTCAGCGCCCGCAGGTATCCGATTATACGGTATACGTCGGGGCTGAATCTTCCAACAGCGGCTTTTATCAGGAGCACCTCGTCATTCTCGGAGACTCCATCGCCTACGGCTTCAATGCCTACGGCTATATCCCACGCGAGCACAACGTTGCCGCAGAGTCTATGGCTCTGTGGAATATGGGCAATTACTCCTTTGACGTCGGCGGAGGCTCTATGGGAGCAGTAGACGCTGTGAAATACACGGATTCGCCGCTTATCTACCTGTCATTAGGTATGAATGACATCTTCGGCTACACGACTGATGACTATGCGAACAAGTTGTACGCCCTTGCTCAGCAGCTTGTGGACAATATCCCCGACACGACGGTTGTTATCGGCGCGATAACGCCTGTTTCCGCCAACAATTATTACACGGGCAATGACAGGATAGACGGCTTCAACAGCGCCATTGAGTCCACCGTGGAAGCCAACGGCTCGCCGCAGATACTCTTCTTCAACGCAAATGCCGTCCTTAAAGACCCGAATACGGGAGCACTTGCTGCGAGTGTCTCGGGCGGCGACGGTCTGCACATTTCGGGCGCGAGCTATGGCTATCTGCTGAATTCGATGTTCAATATGCTCGACGCATATGACGTAAAAGCACGTATCGAAGCCCACGACAGCAAATACGATTAAAAAAGGCAGGTAAGTGAGAAACTTACCTGCCTTATATTTTATTCCGTAAGCTCTCTGAGCTTCGCTCTGAGGTATTCGTACCTCTCGCGCTTTTCGGTCTTAGCGAAGTGTACCTCACGAAGCTGCTCGGGATCATCCGAATAATCGAGCTTTTCGTCGCCGAACTGCTCACTGGTGAGGTCGAATACGACATCCCCCACGACGTTGTAGCAGTGATAATTGCCGCCGGGACGAAGCACTCCGTACACCTTTCCGCCGAAGATGTCCTGTGCGAGGAAGGCTGTTATCGAGCACTGTCCGAGCGTGATATTGTCCCTGCTCCACTTGTCGCGCAGGCGGGGAGCGCAGGTGTACTCGCACCATATCTCCGTGAGCGCATCATACAGCGCCTGCGGAGTGGTTATACCCTTGTATTCGCTGTTTATCGGCGGGACGAGAGCTGTCTCCCAGCCGTAGAAGCTGTAGTTCATTCCTCAGTCTTTGTGACAGCGATACCGAGCACGTCAAGGCTCGCCTTGTCGACTGCCGACGGGCACTCGCTCATAAGCTCGCTCGCGTTCTGAACCTTCGGGAAAGCTGTAACATCACGGAGACTGTCCGCACCGCACATTATCATAGCGAGGCGGTCGAGACCGATACCCATACCGCCGTGAGGAGGTGCGGCATAGCGGTAGGCGTCAACGAGGAAGCCGAACTTCGCGTCTATCTCCTCGTCGGTCATACCGAGAGCCTCGAACATTCTCTGCTGGAGCGCAAAATCTGTGATACGCATGGAGCCGCTTGAAAGCTCCGTGCCGTTGAGGACGAGGTCCCACGCCTTTGCACGGACGTTTGCGGGGTCTGTGTCGAGGTAGTCGAGGCACTCCTCCATAGGCATTGTGAACGGATGGTGAGCCGCTACCCATGTACCGCTCTCGTCGTCGAACTCGAAGAAGGGCATTTCGGTTATCCACAGGAAGTTGTACTTGTCCTCGGGGATAACGTCGAGGCGCTTTCCGCAGATAAGGCGAAGAGCTCCGAGCGTGGAGAGCACGGTCTTGGTCTTGTCGGCGCAGATGAGCACAAGGTCGCCTTCATGCGCGTCTACTGAGGCGCATATCCTTTCGAGGTCGCCGTCAGCGAGGAACTTCTTGAACGAGCAGTTCGGCTCGTCAGCCCAGCGTATGTAGGCAAGACCCTTCGCGCCGATGCCCTTTGCGTGCTCGACGAGCTTGTCTATCTCCTTGCGGGTATATGTAGCCGCGCCGTTCTTGACGTTGATAGCACGCACGGAGCCGCCCTCTTCGATAGCGCCCTTGAATACGACAAAGTCGATGTCCTTTACGACGTCGGTGATGTCCTGTATCTCGAAGCCGAAGCGGGTATCGGGCTTGTCCGAACCGTAGCGGTTCATCGCGTCCGCGAATGTGAGACGCTGGAGCGGGAGCTGCACGTCAACGCCGATGACTTCCTTGAATACGCGCTGAATGAAGCCCTCGACGCACTCCTGAATGTCCTCGGCGTCAACGAAGGACATCTCGAGGTCTATCTGTGTGAACTCGGGTTGACGGTCTGCGCGGAGGTCCTCATCGCGGAAGCAGCGTGCGAGCTGTATGTAGCGGTCATAGCCCGCTATCATAAGGAGCTGCTTGTATATCTGCGGCGACTGCGGCAGAGCGTAGAACTTGCCGGGATGTACTCGCGAGGGGATAAGGTAGTCTCTCGCGCCCTCGGGAGTTGACTTCATCATCATCGGCGTCTCAATTTCGAGGAAGCCGTTCTCGTAGAAGTATTCGCGCGTCACTCTTGCTATCTCGTGGCGCTTGATGATATTCTGCTGGAGCGGAGCGCGGCGGAGGTCGAGGTAGCGGTACTTGAGGCGGAGCTCCTCGTTGACCTTGGTCTCGTTCGTTATCTCAAACGGCGTAGTTTCAGCCTTTGAGAGTATGCGCAGGTCGCTTACGAAGATCTCAACGTTGCCTGTTTTGAGCTTGTCGTTCTTGCTCTCGCGCTCGATGACCTCGCCCTTTGCCATGAGTACGTACTCGCTTCGGCACGATGAAGCCTTCTCGAACACGGCAGGGTCGGACTTATCGTTGAACATAAGCTGAACAACGCCCGTTCTGTCGCGCAGGACGATGAAAATAACGCCGCCCTTGTCTCTTATCCTCTCAACGAAGCCGCCAACAACGACTTCCTTGCCTATCTCGGTGACTTCTCCGCAGTAATGCGTCCTTTTGAGTCCCTTCATACTGTCCATTTACTTATCCTCCCCTGTGAATGCGAAGAGCGAGCCGTTTCCGCCTGTCTCCTCGTCCATAAAGTCGAGCATTTTATTGAAGTATACCTCTTCAAACGAAGCGGCGAACTTATCGCCAAGGTATATCGTAACTTCCTCGCCCTTTTCCATTTCCTTGAGCTTAGCCTTGCCCTCCTCGAGCTCGTTGTCTCCGAGGACAATCGTGAACGCCGCACCTATCTTGTTGGCGTACTTCATCTGCGCCTTCAAGCCGCGTCCCATAAGGTCATACTCGGCATAGTAGCCGTACTCGCGCAGAGCACGCGTGAGCTCCATAGCCTTTTCGAGAGCGGCGTCGCCCATAGTAGCGAAGTAGATGTCGCACTTCTTGGGCGCGAGGTAGTCGCACTCCTGCTTGTCCATAACGAGCAGCAGTCTCTCGATTCCCATACCGAAGCCGAGCGCGGGAGTGTGCTGACCGCCGAGCTGCTCGATGAGCCCGTCGTAGCGTCCGCCGCCGCAGACTGTTCCCTGTGCGCCTATCTCGGTGGTGATGAACTCGAAAACTGTCTTGGTGTAGTAGTCGAGTCCGCGTACTATCTTGGGGTCAACGGTGTAGGCTATGCCCGCATTGTCGAGGTATTTTTTCAGCTTTGTGAAGTGGTCGGAGCACTCCTCGCAGAGATAATCGAGGATAACGGGAGCGTCCTTGGCTATCTCGCGGTCCTCGGGGCTCTTGCAGTCGAGGAGGCGCATCGGGTTCTTTACGAGGCGCTCCTTGCAGGTATCGCAGAGCTCATCCTTGCGCGGCTCGAAGTAAGCCCGCAGAGCCTCGTGATATTTCGCGCGGCAGGTCGGACAGCCTATCGAATTGATGTGGAGCTCGATATTCTTCAGCCCGAGCCTGTCGAGTATATTCTTTGCAAGGCTGATGACCTCGGCATCGGCGGAGGGAGCGGGACTTCCTGCCATTTCAAGTCCGAACTGGTGGAACTCGCGGAGCCTTCCCGCCTGCGGTCTCTCGTGGCGGAAGCACGAGATGATGTAGAATATGCGCTGGGGCAGAGCCTCGTTGAGCATTCCGTTCTGTAGCATTGCGCGGATAGCTCCCGCAGTGCCCTCGGGGCGGAGCGTGAACTCTGTCTCCTTAGCCTTTACGGTATACATCTCCTTCTGCACGACGTCGGTCGTCTCACCTACAGAGCGCAGGAAGAGGTCGGTATTCTCGAAGGTCGGGAAGCGCAGCTCGCCGAAGCCGTAGCTCTCGGCGGTCTCGCGGGCGATCTTCTCGACGGTATACCACTTGTGTATATCTTTGGGGAGAACGTCCTCGGTACCGTTTGGGCGCTTGATGTTATTAGCCATAGTTTTCAGCCTTTCCGTTTATATTTCTTTATACAATAAGGCAAATCGTCCTTACATGAAAATTGTCCCTGAACAGGGACAATCAAACGGCACCGTGACGGGATACCGCACACGGCACCGCATATAGGTCATATACTGGGGTTGCCCACCTCGCGCCAGTCGAGGTCGCCTCTTTCGAGAGCGAGGATAAGAGCCTCGGCAGTAGCGATATTAGTCGCAACGGGAACGTTGTGCACGTCGCACAGCCTCAGGAGGTTCATATCGTTCACGTCAGTGGACTTGGGGTTGATGGGGTCTCTGAAGAAGAGGAGCACATCGACCTCGTTGCAGGACAGCAGTGCGAGGATCTGCTCGGCACCGCCTCTTCCGCTGAGATAGCGCTTTATGGGAAGTCCCGTAGCTTCGCTGACCTGCTTTCCTGTAGTGTTGGTAGCCATAAGAGTATGCTTTGACAGTATTCCGCAGTAAGCGCTGCAGAACTGTACCATAAGTTCCTTTTTAGCGTCATGAGCAATGATCGCGATCTTCATTTTTCTGTCCTTTCCCCGCCGAGCGGAAGTATTTTTCTGTTAAGCAGTCTTGATAGTAAGCGGAACGAACTCTCCGCCGAGTCTCTTTGAAATTGCGTCGAATGCCTTCAATGCGGCTGAATCCGTAGGCATGGGGTTGCCCTTGCCCGTAGCGACTGTTATCTTGAACTCGTCGGGGATAACGCCGATGAGCTGTACGCCTACCTTGTCGATTATCTCGTCGAGGTTGGATACGAGAGCCTCGCCGATGACCTTCTTGCTTATCTTGTTGATGATAAGGCGCTGGCTCTTGTTGCCGCGGTTGTAGAACTCGTCGGACATCAGGCTCGCGTCTCTGATGCAGACGGGGTCGGGAGTCGAAACGACGAGAATGAGGTTTGCCTGCTCAACGATATCGAAAACGTGCGAGTTGATACCTGCACCTGTGTCGATGATGATATACTCGAAGTATTTCTTTACCGAGCGGCATATATTAACTATCTGCTCTGCGTTTACGCTTGTGAGCGTCTTGGGAGCGCAGAGGAGGTTGAGGTTATTAGCCATGGGTACCTGTGCAACAGCCTCGAGAGCAGTTTTTCTGCCTGCGAGAACGTCACCGAGGTCATATCTGATATCGTTCTCGACGCCGAAGATGATGTCGAGACATCTCAGACCGAAGTCGAGCTCGATTAGAAGGGTACGGTGACCCTGCTTGGCAAGGGCATAGCCAAGACCTGCACAAATGGTCGATTTACCTGTGCCGCCTTTTCCTGATGTAACTGCGATGATCTTTGAAGTTGCTGACATAGTTAAGATTCCTTTCCGATGTCCGCGTGCCCCGAATGGCTGTACGGACACTGCAATAATCATAATAATGATCCTAATGTACATTATATCACAAAATGGAGTTTTTGTCAAAGGGCTTTTTTGTACATAACGGAAAATTGTGCAATTCACCGCATTTGACCTCTGCATATTGTGCACATCATACAAAGCACCGCCCGATATTCGCCATATTTAGCGGCGGTATGGTGCAAAAAAAGCAGCTCGGATCATATCCACCATTAATTTTACTACTATAATATGATTTTGTCAAGCAGTTCACCGCAATATTTGAATATTGTCAGCCGCAGGGTATATGCGGCACATATGAGAGTGTTAAAAAAATATCTATGTTCAACGAAATGCTGAAAAACAGAGCTTTTCTTTGAACAAAACGTAAATCTTTGACGGTTCTTATTGCAAAAACAGTTTCAGATGTGATATAATTGTCTTTACAGAATGTGCAGAATTTGTCTGCCTACGCTTTTTTCAGAAGTCGGGGAGTTTGTATGGAGTATTATATTTTGATCGAGGAATACCTCAAAAAGCTAAGTAAAATGACCGTGCCCGATCCTATGTCGATCGGCACTTCCGTTGCGGGACTGTGCAAGTTTTTGCGCGTGGCAAAGGTCGTTGCGTATTTTTATGATTCGTTCAAGGACGAAGCTATGGGCAACGGACGTTCGACCTGCGTTTACAGCACCGGCGAGGAGTGCACTGTCGCTCTTTCCGACAGGCTCGTGACAGAGGTCAACAGCGTCGCGGTGTGCGAGGTGTCCATCGCCAAGGGCGCCGAGCCGTGGAGCTATACCGAGCGCGAACGCATAATGCTCGTCCTCAAGACGACAATGACCTTCATCAGCCGCCTCCGCCTGAAGCAGGTGACAGATATGCTCAGCTTCTACGACGCCGACGGCTTCCACAACCTCCGCTACTTCATCGGGCACCTTGAGAAGCTTGCGCTCGATGACAGGCTTGTCGGAAAGGTTGCTATCCTCTACAACCTCAAGCACTTCTCGCTCGTAAATCAGCAGATAGGCAGAGAAGCAGGCAACATAGCGATGAAGGGCTACTACGAGACCCTTCGGAGCGACCTTGACGAGGAGGGCACCGTTTGCAGGATGGGCGGCGACAACTTCGTTATGATATGCGGACGCACCGAGCTTGACCGTGTGCTCAGGTACCTTGCGGGCTCGGCTACGATATTCGACAGGGATACGGGCGACAGAGTGATGATATCAGCCTGTGCGGGTGTATTCATCATTCCCGAGGGCTTTGAGCTCACTTCTCCCGGCGATATCCTCGATAAGATAATTTCAGCATCGCAGTCGGCGCGTCAGCCGCAGAACGACGACGTTGTGTACTTCAACGAGGTAATGGTCGCAAACAAGGAGAGGGCTGTCCATATCCAGCAGCTCTTCCCCAATGCACTGAAAAATGAGGAATTCCTCGTTTACTACCAGCCCAAGATAAACGTCGAAACAGGCGAGCTAACAGGCGCAGAGGCACTCTGCCGCTGGCTCCGCAGCGGCTCTGTCGTGCCGCCGCTCGAGTTCATACCCATACTTGAACAGGGCAACGAGATATGCAGGCTCGACTTCTACATGCTCGACCACGTCTGCCGCGATATAAGGCGCTGGCTCGACGAGGGAAGACCTGTGGTGAGGGTATCCGTCAACCTCTCAAGAAAGCATATGGCTGACGTTGACCTGCTTAAACACATCGTCGAGATAATCGACAGGAACAGAGTCCCGCACGAATACATCGAGATAGAGCTCACCGAGACTACGACCGATGTCGAATTCCGCGATCTGAAGCGCGTTGTCGGCGGCTTGCAGAAAACAGGCGTGGGTACAGCGGTGGACGACTTCGGCATCGGCTACTCCTCACTGAAGCTCATCACGGAGATACCGTGGGACGTGCTGAAGGTGGACAGGAGCTTCCTGCCGCATGAGGACGAGGACGAGAACAGCAACCGCGCGATAATGTTCAGTCACGTTGTGTCAATGGCGCAGAAGCTCGGGCTCGAATGTATAGCCGAGGGCGTCGAGACAGCCAAGCAGGTGGAGATACTCCGCGAGAACGGCTGCAAATACGCACAGGGCTTCCACTTCGACAGACCGCTCCCCGTTGAGCAGTTCGAGGAGAAGCTCACAGCTCATCATTATGAGGTATAATAAACATTAAGGCGGGCTTTCCTTTGCCCGCCTTTTTCATAAGGAGATAATATGGAAATAAAACAACTCACAGACATAGCAGAAAAGCAGAAAACATCGCGTCTGATACTTGAGGGACTGCGCGAATGGTTCGAGGTCGATGAGAGCCGCGAGAACTACATCTCAGAGAGTGCAGACCAGCCGTTCTTCACAGCATTTGAGGACGGCGCGCCCGTCGGCTTCCTGTGCCTTAAAGAGACGGGACGCGACACGGTGGAGCTCGCGGTAATGGGCGTGAGAAAGGACTTTCACCGCCGCGGAATCGGCAGGGAGCTGTTCTCGGCAGCCCGTGACTTCGCTGCCGCACAGGGCTATAGCTTTATGCAGGTCAAAACCGTGAAAATGGGCGTGTACGAGGACTACGACAGGACTAACCGCTTCTACCTCAGCCTCGGATTCAGAGAGCTGGAGGTGCTTCCGCTTTGGGACGAGGCGAATCCATGTCAGGTGTATGTAATGTATATTGCCGAATAAGAAAAACAGGTATCAGTCATATGCTTCCGGGCTTGTTTTATGTGTACATCAGTGCTCCCGACTCCTCCATTACAGTGAGCAGAAAGTAGCGCGCTTCATCGCGGCATTCGGGCTTTGCCATATAGTAGAGGTAGGTCTCTATCTTGTTGAGGGTGCTCGCGGTGCGTCCCTCTATCTTGAACTGCTCGAAGCCCATAGGCACGTACTTCTCCCATATCGCTTCGGGAGAGATGTGCGTCGGCAGGTCGCGTATCGCGTAGATGTTGCGCTTCGAGTAGGGACAGCTTCGGAAGTTGTTGGGGTCGTGCTTTTCAATGTCGAAGGGCGCGTTCGGGAAGCGCTTTATATGTGCACAGAAGTCTATCTGAGCCTGTCCGATGTCCTTGTAGTGCTGCACGCGCGTGGGACATTCGGGCTGACAGCACGCATTGACGAGGAGCTCCACGTCCTGCTTGCGCGGGAGCTTTTCCAGTATGTCGAATTTATTGTTGAGGTCGTAGTCCGCGACAACTACGTGGTAGTCCTTGCCGAGCTCATCGACGAGAGCCTCCTCGGAGTCGAGCCGCTTGCAGGTAGAGCTCGTCAGCTTGTACTTCGGGAAGTAGCGGCGTATGTAGTCTTCAAGCAGCTGCGACGCCACAATGACCTCGTTCATTCCGTTGTTCGCGAGGCTGAGCATCATATTGCAGCGGTCGTCGCTGAGGTGCTTCTTCTCAAGCATTAGATTCGTGAACGTGAAGCGGAGCGGTATGCCGCGGTCGTTGAACTCCTTTAGCACTATCTTCATATAGCTTTTGTCGGCGTTGCCGCCCTGCGACCTGCCGCCGTTCCACAGACAGGGCGGGAATACCCCGTAGACGGAGGCTATCTCCACGCCCTCGCGGAAGTATTCGGGGTGCTGTCTGACCATATCCGCAAACAGCAGATTCAGCTTGAAGCTGCCCGAGAAATCGGGAAGATGGAATCGTACTTTCATAGCTGTGCTCCTATGTAATATTGATAGTTAATGTCTGCTCAACAACTCAAAAATACCTTTATACAGCCTTTTAAAAGGCATTTTTGAGTTGTCAAAGTGCAAGAATAATAATAGCTTTTATGATTTTTCTTGCGCTTTGTTTTGCCCTTTAGGGCAAAATGAGCTTGACATCAATTAATGTGATGCGCAAATTCCATATATTATCAAA
>JAFXXD010000028.1 GCA_017542475.1 Ruminococcus sp.
AGTAGTAGTAGTTGTTGTTGTTGTAGTTGTTACGATGTCGTCCTGAATTGTTGCGGGGATAGCGATGATGTCGCTGTAGAAGCTCTTGGGCTGGCAGTTGCCGTCGAAAGGAAGGGGCTTGCCGCCGTCATCGTAGTTGTTTCTCCAGCTTGCGCTGTCGCAGTGACCCCAGAGTGTGAGGCTTGAGATGTTGTTGTGACGCTGTGCTGCTACTCTGAAGATGTCAACGAAGAGGTCAGCACCCTTCTGGCTTGCGCAGTTAGTAACGTCGAGCTCGGTGATCTGAACATCAAGACCGAGACTGTTGAACTTGTCGATAGCGTCAGCGTATGTGCCGAACTGAGGATCAGTAGACTTTGTAGCGCTTCCTGTGCCGCCGAAGTCAGCAGCGTGCATATGGGACTGCATACCGATACCGTCGATGTAGTCGCCTGCTGCCTGGATCTTCTTAGCCATATTGTAGAGGTCATCGACCTTAGCAACGAAATACTCGTTGTAATCGTTCATGTAAAGCTTGCAGCCATCGGGAGCGTACTGTCTCGCATACTTGAATGCGTTGATCACGAACTCGTCGCTGCCGTAGCACTTCCACCAGTTTGAATACTCCTTGCCGTTGCCGCGGAATCCGCCGCCGTCGTTCTGGAAGAGCTCGTTACAAACGTCGTATGAGTAGACCTGAAGGTTAGGATAGTTCTTCTTGAGCTCTGCAAATGTATTCTTGATCATGGACTCGAGACGCTTGTTCATACGCTCGGGTGATACGAAGTTGCCTGAGTTTTGCTGCATATTCTCCTTGAATATCCATTCGGGAGTCTGTGAGTACCATACGAATGTATGTCCGCGGAGACCAATGCCGTTCTTCTCGCAGAACTTGAGGATAGGATCTGCGCTCTGGAGGCTGATGGCGATGTTGTCGCCCGATGAAGCAGACTGTACACATATTGAGTCGGGCTTCATCTCATTCTCGCAGGTGATGGAGTTGAAGTTATTCTTGATGAATTCCTGAACCTGACCGTTCTGGATGTTACGAGCATTTACTGCTGTACCGATGCGGAAGCACTTGCCGTAGTAGTCCTTGAGACCTGTGCCGTTTGCATCGTACTTGTAATTGTTGTTCTGATGTGCAGCTATGCCTTCGCCGCTGCTGATAACAGGAGTTGTAACAGTGGGAGTTGTCTGACCGCTGCCGCTTGTTGTAACTGCGGGTGTGCTGCCCGAGCCGTCAACTGTACCGCCGCCTGTTGTTACGGATGAAGTCTTGCCTGACTCGGAGATCTTGAAGGAGTCGAGCCAGAGGTCTGTAAGGCTGTCGGGAGCTTCGATGTATATCGACATACCCGATGCGCCTGAAGGAACGGTGAACTTGGTGTTCTCGAGCTTTGTCCACTCGCCGCTCTTAGCGTCTGCGGAAGCGATATCCATCCAGTCCTGAGAACCGCCTGATGTATACTCAAGTGTGAGCTTGAGCTCTGTTGTAGAGCCGCTCTTCTGAAGACCTGCAGCGCTTATGCTGTATGTCTCGCCGGGAACGAGCTGTGAAGAGCTCAGTGAAACAGAACCGCCGTGCCAGTTGTCGCCTCTGTCTGTGACCTTGAGAGAAGCGTTTCCGTCGTAGTAGTTCTTGCTGTCAACAGATACAGAAGCATCGCCTCTGCCTGTGAAGTCGCCCTTGCCCGAGCTGAAGTCCTCTGTGTAGAAGTTTCCGTCGGCGTCAGCCTTCTGGGGCTCAGCTGTTGTTGCCTGAGTGGGAACAGGAGTACCTGCAGTGATGACGTTCTTCTTGACGTCAGCCTGACCGTCGCTCTCCCAGCCCTCAACGTTGAATGCGACCTCGTAGAGACCGCCCATCTTCATACCGAGGTCTTCCCAAGCCTTGAAGTGCTCGGAAATGCTGATAGTGCCCTTGGTTCTTGTGTCGCGGCGAACGCTGATGTACTGTGTGAAAGCCTTGTTGCCTTCGATGGTATAGGAGTTCATCGGGTTAGTGAATACATCGTAAACACTTCCGTCGATGGTCACCTGCTTAGCGCTGTTGGATGTAGGACGCCAGTTCTTCCAGTCCTCGATGATATAGAACTCAACGAGGGGGTTCTGTGTCCAGCCGTAGATGCAGATACGCGAGTTGCCTGATGAACCTGCCGACCAGTCACAGTCGAAGTCGCAGGTGAATCCGCCGTAATCCTGCCAGTGCTTGGAGTTGTTGAGACCGTAGAAGAGACCGCGGCGAGCGAGGAAGTTACCTCTTGAATTGTTAGGTCCGCACTTCCATGTAGTGCTGAATCCGCCTCCGTTTTCGTAAAGCGTCATTGTTGACGAATTCGGTGTGTCCGCCTGCCAGATCTCGTGGTGGTAGTTGCCGTAGGTGCCTGTCTCCTGCGTATGGCTGGGACTTGTTGTGAGTACCTTGTCGGCGTGTGCGCTCATCAGTCCGCCTACACTGACAGATGACATACAAACGAGGCCTGCGAGAACGCCGCTCACGAATCGTCTGATACCATTCATTCTCATGTGTATCATTCCTTTCATACTTTTTAGATAGAACGTATTGCGTCGGGCGCAGAGCCTTTCTCTGTGTCCCTTCCCTCCGCAGCTTACAGTTTTATTTTATTACGTTTTTATGAACAATTCAAGTCATTTTTTGCTGATTAATTTTCCATCGGTCATTTTTTGCTATAGGAGCCTCTCTCAGGAGTGGAGATTTTACATATTTATCCCACAAACTGCGAATCTGCGTGATTGCCCGTCACAATAATTGGTCAGTTGTACATACACAAACAAAAATTGGTATGTACAACTTTGCGTATAAAAAGCAGGAGCCCCCGAAATGGAGGCTCCCGCTTTAGGTATATTAGAGAAACTATGGAAAAATGGTTGGCTTTATTATATCAGACTCAGCCCCAGGGACTCCACTGACCGCCGCCCGACGAGCTCTGTCCGAGGGTCTTTGCAGTACCGCCCGAGACCTTGCCCGAGACGTATATCGCAGGCTGACCGAGTGTCGAGATATTCTCTCCGCCCGTTACCTGTGCGCCCGAGTAGGCAACCACGCTGGAATCACCGTATGCATAGCTCATCGAAGAGCCCGACATACTTGTAGCGAGAACAGTGCCGTCGCTTGTGGCGAATACCATCTGTGTGGACATATCATAGGCCTTTCCGCCGCTCATACCGAGACCGCCGAAGGCGTAGCCGCCCTTGCGTGTGATCGAGTAGCTGCCGCCGTCGCCGCAGTCGAAGGAATCACCGCCGTTGCCGAAGTAGTAGCCGCCGTTGAAGGTGATATTGCCGTTGGAGTCGAAGCCGTCAGCGTCCTGGAAGGAAGTATTTACGGAAACGATACCGCCGTTAAGGTTCATCTCACCGAAGGAGCCGCCGCCCATTCCGCCGCCGGGACCTCCCCAGCCGCCCTGACCGAAGCCTGTATTGTTGTTGCTGCCCGAGGAATCAGCGCCGCCAGCCGCATTGTAGCCGTCATCTCTCGAGATAATGTAGATGTTTCCGTTGTTCTGGTAGATGTAAACAGCTTCCATTCCCTCGTAGCAAGTTGTTACGTAGACCTCAAGGCTCGTATAATCAGTGCCTGCTGTCTTGCCGCCTATATAGAGGGAAGCATCGGAATGTACCGCATCATCGTTGCTCGCAAGCTTCAGCTTGCCCGCATTGAGGACAGCCTCGCCGCTGCAGTGGATGCAGTCATCGGTGGAATCAATAGTGATATTGCCGCCGTTTATAGTTATGTTGCCCTTGCTCTGCCATGTAGTGCCTGCCGCATCGTAGAGACCTACAGCCTTGATGCCCTTTGCAGAAACATCGAGATTGGTGGAGCTGCTGCCGCCTCCGGGCTGTCCGCCGCCGGGAGCAGACTGCTGTGTTGTCGTGCTGCCCGAGCTGCCTGTGTAGGTGTAGATATTGAGGTCGCCGCCGTTCATTATGAACTCCTGCTCAGCCTGAATGCCGTCGAGGTAGGAGCTGATGTCGATAGAGCCGCCGTTGATAGTTACAACGCCGTACGCCTTATCTGTAGCCGTATCAGTCGCCGTGGACTTGATACCGTCGCCCTGCTTGGTCTTGACCGTGAGCTTGAGGTTGGAATTGTCAGCCGCAGAGCCGTCGGACTTTGTAGCATCGCCGATAGTCACGCTGTCCTTGCCGCGGATACCGTCATCAACAGCGTTTACGGTAATTGTGCCGTTATAGATCTTGATATCGTTCTTGCAGACGATAGCATCGTCCTGATTGCCGTTTACGACGAGCGTACCCGTACCCTTGAACTTGATATCGTCGCGTGAGAAGATAGCACCCTCAACGGTATTGGACTGTCCGTCGCTGTCGGTGTAGGTCTGCGAGTGGGTCGTACCGTCAGAGATAGTGTTGGTAGTGCCCGCCTTGGCAACTATCTGCACCTCATCGCCTATGGAATTGACGTAGATAGGCGCTGTGTTTGTGTTTGTGAGGCTCATGCCCATAAGGTCGAGCTCAACAACGGAATCGGGGTAAGCAGACTTGTCGACATCGACGATAATCTGCGCGTCCTTGCCCTCGCCCGTAACTGCGAAGGTAGCCGCCTTCTTTATTGTAAGAACGCCATTACTGACAGTCGCTGTGTCCTCGGGAGCGTTGGTCGCGATGTTAGCTCCATCGAGGGTTATGGTCAGATCGGTCGACTCCTCAGCGGGAGGCTTGGGAGTGTCAGTTTCAGTCGAAGTCACGCCGCCCGAAGGGTCAACGTTGTCGAATACACTGATATTTCCGAGATTGAACTGTGTCTGCTTGCCGTCGGTGTGTGTTACGACCGCATCGGTGCCGAGGTTAAAGAAATTGCACGATTTTGCGCCGTTTATGTCGGTCGTGCTGATGAGCACGTACTTATACTTCTTGGTGAACTGAATATCGAAGTTCCTGCTTGCCGCAATAGTGTTCGCCTTCTTCCACATACCGTCCTTCTCGTTCGTGGAATCGTCTATGCAGTTGAGGAGCGCAACAGTGCGTGTCGAGCCTGCAAGCAGCTTTGTATCTACCTGATTATCGGTAGCTGTAGCGTACACGTTGCCGCCTGTGATGTTTACAGCCTCGGTAGCTGTGAAGCCGCGGTCGCCGCCTGCGATGACCGTACCGCCGCTGACGTCAATGCTCGTAGCAGCCTGTACTGCGTCGTTTCCTGCCTTTATCGAGGTCGAGCCGCCTGCAAATTCAACATTGCCCTTCGAGGACTTGATACCGTCGCCCTCAGCGTCTATCGTGAGAGTACCGTCCTTTACGGTTACGGATGTCTTGCCCTTGACAGCGTCGGTCTTGTCAGTGGAGTTGAGAGTTGTGATGTTCACAACACCGCCGTTAAACTTGACATCGTTGTTGCAGGAGATACCGTCCTGAGTGTTGGCTGTGAGATTGAGGATACCAGTCCCCTGCTCTCCGCCCTTTATTGTGAGATCGTCCTTAGCCTCGATAACAGCCGCTCCGAGGTAGTCGCCCGCATACGCTGTATCGCCGTCGGTGATGGTATTCTCAGTGCCGTCAACGAGGTTAATCGACGTATTCTCGGCGTTTGTGATGAGTATTGCGGGAGCGCTCTTACCTGTGATGCTTGCTCCGTTGAGGAAAATCTTGACAGTTTCGGGGTCAGCAACTTCGTTCGCAATGTTTACGTTTATCTGACCGTCATTGAGAGTGCCGTCAACGTAGAACGTACCCGAGTGGTCTATCGTGATGACAGAGCCGTTAACTGTCGCGTGCTCGCCGGTTACAGTTGCAGAGGAGCCGTTGAGGTGGATATATGTGATATCCGCAACAGGTGTGACATCGGTCGAAGTCGTTGTTGTACCCGTTGTGGACGCTGTTGTCGAAGCAGTTGTAGCAGATGTCGTAGTTGAAGGCTTAGTGCCTGTAGTCGTAGCAGTTGTGCTAACTGTGGTGCCTGTCGGAGTTGTGGAGGAAGTCTCCATTACCGACTCGGGAAGCGAGGTGAGAACCTTAGCGTCGTACTTCTGAATAGAGAGGGCGTCGCGGGCGGTAACACCGTCGCCGCGGTTGTAGACGTCAGCATTGAGGAGAAGCTGACCTTCAAGGTTATACTTGTCCTTGTTTGCTACGTACTGGAGGATAGCGACCGCGTCCGCGACCGTGACCTTGCCGTCGTTGTTCGCGTCGCCGATGAGAGTGCTTACTGTGCCTGTGTCAGCCGCCTGTACCGCAGTTGTCACCGAGGGAAGCGCTCCTGCTATCATCGCCGCCGATGAAAGTACGGCTAAAAGCTTCTTTGCGTTGAAATTGTTCATTCTGATCAAACTCCTTATCATAGATTTGGTGTATATCTAATATACCCATAACCGTTCTCTATGTCTATGATTATATTCACACAATCTTAAAATAATCTTAATGGAATTATTATGAAATGTGGAATTTGTGCGAAAACGTGTTCACGATTATTCCAAAATCGCAGTTCGCGGCTGCTCTCTTGCCTTATATTATATAATGTATGCCCATGTTTCCGAAATCGCACAAAATGCTTGCCAAAACCTTTAAAGTATGGTATAATTATTAGGATTATTTTTATCAGCAGCGAAAGGAGCGTCGGCAGACACCGACGGCGTGATATTATGGCAAAGAGTAACGATTACGGCAACGAAAGCATTGTTGTACTGAAGGGACCCGACAAGGTCAGGAAGCGTCCTGCCGTTATTTTCGGCTCGGACGGTCTTGACGGCTGCGAGCACTCCATCTTCGAGATAATCTCGAACTCGATAGACGAGGCTCGCGCGGGCTACGGCAGCAAGATAGTGATAACCCGCTTCCGCAACCACGACATCGAGGTCGAGGACTTCGGACGCGGCTGCCCCGTTGACTTCAACAAGACCGAGCAGCGCTACAACTGGGAGCTCGTATACTGCAAGCTGTACGCGGGCGGAAAGTACGACCCGAGCGGTGAGAGCTACGAGTTCTCGCTGGGTCTGAACGGACTGGGTCTGTGCGCGACACAGTTTGCGTCTGAATATATGGACGTCGAGGTCGTGCGCGACGGCTTCAAGTACAACCTCCACTTCGAGAAGGGCTTGAACGTGGGCGGCTTGAAGAAGGAGCCCTGCAAGCGCAGGCAGACGGGCACGAAGACCCGCTGGCGTCCCGACCTCGAGGTCTTCACCGATATAAATGTATCGGACGAATTCTTCCACGATATCCTGAAGCGTCAGGCTGTCGTGAACCCGAATATACTGTTCGTGTTCCGCTCAGAGAACGAAGCAGGCGGCTTCAACGAGACGGAATTCTTCTACGAGAACGGCATCACCGACTACGTTACCGAGATAGTCGGCGAGAACTCGCTGACCACGATACAGCACTGGACAGCCGAGCGCCGCGGTAAGGACCGCGAGGACAAGCCCGAGTACAAGGTCAAGTTCGACGTAGCGCTCACCTTCTCGAACAAGGTCAAGAAGACGGAATACTACCACAACTCGAGCTTTCTTGAGCACGGCGGCTCTCCCGAGGACGCCGTAAAGCGTGCGTTTGCGGCACAGATAGACTCCTACATCAAGTCCGTGAACGGCTATCAGAAAAACGAGAGCAAGATAAAATACGAGGACGTTGACGAATGTCTCGTGCTCGTGTCGTCGTCGTTCTCGACGCAGACCTCCTACGAGAATCAGACCAAGAAGGCTATCACCAACAAGTTCATACGCGAGGCGATGACGGAATTCCTCCGCCACCAGCTGGAGGTCTACTTCATCGAGAACCCCGACGAAGCCAAGAAGATAGGCGAGCAGGTGCTCCTCAACAAGCGCAGCCGCGAGAACGCCGAGCGCACCCGTCAGAATATGAAGAAGAAGCTCACGGGCACTATCGACCTCGCGAATATGGTCGAGAAGTTCGTGGACTGCCGCACCAAGGACGTCACGCGCCGCGAGATATACATCGTGGAGGGCGACTCGGCGCTCGGCTCTGTAAAGCTTGCAAGAAACGCCGAATTTCAGGCTGTTATCCCCGTCCGCGGAAAGATACTCAACTGCCTTAAAGCGGAGTACACGAAGATATTCAAGAGCGAGATAATCACCGACCTGATAAAGGTGCTGGGCTGCGGAGTAGAGGTCACCTCGAAGGCTAACAAGGAGCTCTCCACCTTCGACATCAACAACTTCCGCTGGAACAAGATAGTTATATGCACCGATGCCGACGTTGACGGCTTCCAGATACGCACGCTGATACTGACGATGCTCTACAGGCTGACCCCGAAGCTCATCGAGGAGGGCTACGTCTACATCGCGGAGTCTCCCCTCTTCGAGATAAACACGAAGGAGAAGACCTACTTCGCCTACACCGAGGCTGAAAAGCAGCGCATACTCGAAATAATAGGCGACAAGAAGCACACGATACAGCGCTCGAAGGGTCTCGGTGAGAACGAGCCCGATATGATGAGCCTTACCACGATGAACCCCGACACCCGCCGTCTTATCAAGGTGACGGTGGACGACATCAAGGATTCGACGGAGGTATTTGAGATGCTCCTCGGCGACGACCTGCAGGGACGCAAGGACTACATCTCCGAGTACGGCGCCGACTACCTCGACCTCGCTGACATAAGCTAAAAGGAGAAGAAAATGGCAAGAAAGAAAGATACTTCCGACAAGGCGCACGTATTTAAGCATGAGGCGTATATAGAGGGCTCGGGCAGCGTAGTAGACCAGCACATCACCGACGTACTGAAAAGCAACTATATGCCCTACGCGATGAGCGTCATCGTATCGCGAGCTCTCCCCGAGATAGACGGCTTCAAGCCCTCTCACCGCAAGCTGCTGTATATGATGTACAAGCGCGGACTTCTCTCCCCCGACAAGGAACGCTCGAAGTCGGCGAACGTAGTCGGCGAGACGATGAAGCTCAACCCTCACGGTGACCAAGCCATATATGAAACTATGGTGCGTCTCACCCGCGGAAACGAGTCGCTTCTGCACCCCTATGTTGACAGCAAGGGCAACTTCGGAAAGCAGTATTCGAGCAAGACCCGCTTTGCGGCAGCCCGATACACCGAGGTAAAGCTCGAGAAGATATGCAACGAGCTCTTCCGCGACATCGACCACGACACGGTCGATTTCGTCCCCAACTACGACAACACGATGCAGGAGCCCACACTCCTGCCCGCGACCTTCCCGACGGTACTCGTGAACTCGAATACGGGTATCGCCGTATCAATGGCGAGCAACGTCTGCCCGTTCAACCTCGCGGAGATATGCGAGACCACGATAGCCCTGATGAAGGACCCCAACCACGATATCCTCAGCACGCTGAAGGGTCCCGATTTCCCGGGCGGAGGCTTCCTGCTCTACGACGAGGCGGAGCTCAACAAGGTCTACGAGACGGGACGCGGCAGCATAAAGGTGCGCTCTAAGTACAACTTCGACAGCGATTCCAAATGCATAGAGGTCACACAGATACCGTACACGACCACTGTTGAAGCGATACAGGACAAGATAATCGAGCTGATAAAGGCGGGCAAGATACGCGAGATATCGGACGTCCGCGACGAGACCGACATCAACGGTCTGAAGCTTGCCATCGAGATAAAGCGCGGCGTAGACCCCGACAAGCTTATGCAGAAGCTCTTCCGCCTGACGCCGCTTCAGGACAGCTACCCCTGCAACTTCAATATCCTCATCGCGGGAACTCCGAAGGTAATGGGCGTGCGTGAGATACTCACCGAGTGGACGGCATTCCGCGAGGAGTGCGTAATGCGCCGCACCTACTTCGATCTGCAGAAGAAGAAGGAGAAGCTCCACCTGCTCGAAGCGCTGTCGAAGATACTGCTCGACATCGACAAGGCGATAAAGATAATCCGCGAGACCGAGGAGGAAGCGGACGTTGTGCCGAACCTTATGATAGGCTTCGGAATCGACGAGATACAGGCGGAATACGTCGCTGAGATAAAGCTCCGCAACATCAACCGCCAGTACATTCTCCGCCGTGTCGAGGAGGTAGACGAGCTCCGTAAGGATATCGCAGAAATGGAGGAAATCCTCCGCGACAAGAAGAAGATACGCAAGATAATCATCGAGGAGCTGAAAGAGGTCTCGAAGAACTACGCTCAGCCGAGACGCACGTTCTTCTATTACCAGTCCGACGTCGAGGAGGAAGAGGACATCGACGACACGCCCGATTACGCGGTCAACCTCTTCGTCTCCGAGAGCGGCTACTTCAAGAAGATAACGCCGCAGTCGCTGCGTATGAGCGGCGAGCAGAAGCTCAAGGACGGTGACTACATCAGCCAGACCTTCGAGGCTACGAACAAGACAGACCTCATCTTCTTCTCGGACAAGGCGCAGGCTTACAAGTCGAAGGCAAGCGCGTTCGACGACACGAAGGCAAGCGTTATGGGCGACTACGTCCCCGCGAAGCTGAGCTTTGACGAGGGCGAAAATCTCCGCCTGATGATACCGACCACCGATTACAGCGGCTACATCATATTCTTCTTCGAGAACGGAAAAGCCGCAAAGATACCGCTCAAATCGTATGAGACCAAGACCAACCGCAAGAAGCTCGCGAATGCCTACTCGGACAAGTCGCCGCTCGTGGCGGCAGTCTTCGTGACCGAGGAGGCGGACATACTGCTCCGCACCACATCGGGACACGCGCTCGTGTTCAACACGGGAATGATACTGCCGAAGTCCACGCGCGACTCGCAGGGCGTGCAGGTGATAACACTGAGGAAGAACGCGCAGCTCGCGTCGGCGAAGACGATAACGGCGGAGGAAGCTCCCGAGCTGGAGAAATACCGCGCGAAGTCGGTACCCGCAGCAGGCAAGCCCGCGAAGGAGCTCGGCGACAGCAATCAGCTGAGCCTTGTGTAGGAGCCAAAATGTAGGGGACGGCGTCCTCGACGTCCCACCTTGTAAGTGCGGATATTATCCGCACGAAAACTCATATGTAGAGGACGCCGCCCTCGGCGTCCCGCCCCGCAACGTCAAAATCGTTGACAAAAAAGCACATTAAGTGTATAATGAAAAAAGAATCTGCGGCACAGCCGCAAGACACAGGAGGACAACATCTATGTGTGGAATAGTCGGATTCACAGGTGCTGCGCAGGCAGCTCCGATACTGCTCGACGGACTGTCAAAGCTCGAATACAGAGGCTACGACTCGGCAGGTATCGCGGTGCGCGACGGCAGCAATGATACAGAGATAGTCAAGGCAAAGGGCAAGCTGAAGGTGCTCGTTGAGAAGACCAACGGCGGCAAGGCTGTAAAGGGCAGCTGCGGTATAGGTCACACACGCTGGGCTACTCACGGCGAGCCCTCGACCCTCAATGCACACCCCCACTCCAGCGACGACGAGAACGTCATCGCTGTACACAACGGAATCATCGAGAACTATCAGGAGCTCAAAGAGAAGCTCACCAAGAGCGGCTACGAGTTCAAGTCGCAGACCGACACAGAGGTAGCGGTCAAGCTCATCGACTACTACTACAAGAAGTACGGTCTCGGTCCCGTGGACTCGATCGCACGTGCTATGGTGCGTATCCGCGGCTCTTACGCGCTCTGCGTGATGTTCAGGGACTTCCCCAACGAGATATACACCGCACGCAAGGACAGCCCGATGATAATCGGCATATCGGGCGGCGAGACCTACGTTGCGTCCGACGTTCCCGCGATATTGAAGTATACGAGGAACGTCTACTACATCGGCAATATGGAGATTGCCAAGCTCGAAAAGGGCGCAGTTACGTTCTACAACATCGACCGTGAGGAGATAACCAAGGAGCTCGTCGAGATAAAGTGGGACGCAGAAGCCGCTGAAAAGGGCGGCTACGAGCACTTTATGCTCAAGGAGATACACGAGCAGCCCAAGGTCATCCGCGACACCATCAACTCCGTGGTCAAGGACGGAAGCATCGTCCTCGGCGAGTTCGGACTCAGCGACGACGAGGTGCGCGAGATACAGCAGATCTACATCGTGGCGTGCGGCTCGGCGTACCACGTGGGTATGGCGATACAGTACGTCATCGAGGAGCTCACGACTATCCCCGTCCGCGTGGAGCTCGCGTCCGAATTCAGATACAGGAAAATGCCGCTCAACAAGAAGAGCCTCGCTATCATAATCAGCCAGTCGGGCGAGACTGCCGACAGCCGCGCAGCTCTGACGCTCGCGAAGGAAAACGGCGTAAAGACGCTCGGTATCGTAAATGTAATCGGCTCGAACATCGCACGCGACGCCGACAACGTGTTCTACACGCTTGCGGGTCCCGAGATATCGGTAGCTACGACAAAGGCGTACAGCACGCAGCTCATCGCGGGCTATCTGCTCGCAATGCAGCTCTCGAAGGTTCGCGGCGAGATCACCGACGAGCGCTTCACCGAGCTCCTCGACGAGATACAGACTATCCCCGACAAGGTGTCGAAGATACTTGAGGACAAGGAGCGTCTCCAGTGGTTCGCGGCGAAATTCGCGAATATACACGATGCCTTCTTCATCGGACGCGGTATCGACTACGCGGTGAGCCTTGAGGGAAGCCTCAAGATGAAGGAGATAAGCTATATCCACTCCGAGGCATACGCGGCAGGCGAGCTCAAGCACGGACCTATCTCGCTCATCGAGAACGGCACGCTCGTTATCAGCGTACTCACTCAGCAAAACCTCTTCGAGAAGACCGTATCGAATATGGTCGAGTGCAAGTCGCGCGGAGCCTACATTATGGGACTTACCACCTACGGCAACTACAGCGTGGAGGACAACGCCGATTTCACGGCATATATACCCAAGACAGACCCGCTTTTCGCGGCAAGCCTTGCGGTAGTGCCGCTGCAGCTCCTCGGCTACTACGTATCGGTAGCAAAGGGACTCGACGTAGACAAACCGCGAAATCTCGCCAAGAGCGTAACAGTAGAATGATCACAGAGGGAGCACAGAAGCCTTATCCCCTTAGCGGAAGTTAGTAAACCAAACCGAATAGAACAAACGGCACTCGATCGAGTGCCGTTTGCCTTATATGGAGAATTATTCAAATGATATGAAAGCTTTAGAGTTTACCTTGTGAATCCCACCGCTG
>JAFXXD010000029.1 GCA_017542475.1 Ruminococcus sp.
AGTAGTAGTTGTTGTTGTTGTTGTGGTGGTTTTAGGGATACCGTGATAAGCGTTGTATATATCGAATACATTGAAAGGCACTTCCGTGAGAGAAGCCTCTTTACTTTCAGCGCCCGATGTGCTATCATATATTACAGAGGTATCTTCAGTTCCCGCAGCAGCGCTTGTAACAGGAATAGCGACTGCGGCTGAACTCAAGGCTATCGCACATGAAAGGAATACTGAAAGTAATTTTTTTGCTGATTTCATGACACGTAAGCCTCCTTTGCCATAAAAGATTTACGGTCAAACAGCTAAAACTTAGCTAATTATTTGACCGTGAGTTTATTATATCATTTTATGGCTTATATTTCAACCCTTTCGGGACATTTTTACATCTCGGACACAAAATATTGTAGAAACAAAACTAAACAAGAAACGATTATTTGTGCACATTAACAAATAGCTGATATTATGTTTCCATATTATCAGACACACGAACCGATTAATTTTCGCACATAATTTAAGAAAAATTTTCTCATTGTGGGAGGTCAGAATGAAGGAATTTACGATAAATACAAACGACAGTGGACAGAGAATAGACAAATTCCTGTCGAAGGCGATGCCCGACCTGCCTAAGAGTATGATGTACAGGCTCATACGCAGGAAGGACATCAAGATAAACGGCAAGCGCTGCGAGAATTCGGCTATTCTATGCGAAGGAGACATAGTCCGCGTATATGTGAAGGACGATGTTGCGGCTGCAAAGACGCACGATGTTTCATTTAAGCAGTCATCTGACGATTTACAGATCGTATATGAAGACTCCAATATACTTGTAGTATTCAAGCCCGTCGGAGTTGACTCCCATTCCAACAGCACATCGTCTGCTGACACCCTCATCGATCGCGTGAAGAAGTACCTGTGGCAGAAGGGCGAGTACGTCCCCGAGGAGGAGAGCTCCTTCGCACCAGCATTATGCAGCCGCCTCGACCGCAACACAGCAGGACTTGTCACCGCCGCAAAGAATGCGGCGGCTCTGCGCGAGGTCAATGCCGCGATACAGAGCGGCTCGCTGCACAAGATATACCGCTGTGTCACGGTATCGGCGCCGCCGTCAACAGAGGCTGTCGCGACCGCATACCACTGCAAGGACGAGGACAGGAACATCGTCCGTATATCGGACACACCCGCCGACGGCTACCGCGAGATACGCACAGGTTGGCGAACCATAGCCGAAAAGAACGGCTTGTATCTGCTTGAGGTCACGCTGTACACCGGACGCACCCATCAGATACGAGCCCACCTCGCACATCTCGGAGCTCCGCTGCTCGGCGACGGCAAATACGGCGATATCCGCTCAAACAAGCGATACGGCGTGTTCCGTCAGCAGCTCTGCGCCTATGCGCTTGAATTCAGCCTTCCCGAGGATTCGCCGCTCGTATATCTCAACGGCAAGCGGATAACAGCTCCCGAGCCCGAATTCGAGAAGCGATTTCGCTGAAATTCCATTAAATGTATTGACTTTTCAGCAAAAACGGATATATAATAGTATCAACGGCATATGCCGAATAAATGAAACGGAGTGAATAATATGGCTAACCGCTACTCGGGAACACAGACAGAAAAGAATCTTCTTGCTGCATTTGCAGGAGAATCCGAGGCAAGGAACAAGTATACCTTCTTTGCGTCGAAGGCTAAGAAGGAGGGCTTTGAGCAGATATCCGCTCTCTTCACAAAGACAGCCGACAACGAGAAGGAGCACGCGAAGATGTGGTTCAAGGAGCTTGAGGGCATTGGCACCACAGCCGAGAACCTTGGTGCTGCCGCCGACGGCGAGAACTACGAATGGACAGATATGTACGAGGGCTTCGCAAAGACAGCCGAGGAGGAGGGCTTCCCCGAGCTCGCAGCTAAATTCAGGCAGGTCGGCGAGATAGAGAAGCACCATGAGGAGCGTTACCGCGCACTTCTGAAGAACGTCGAGATGCAGCAGGTATTCGAGAAGAGCGAGGTCAAGGTGTGGGAGTGCCGCAACTGCGGTCACATCGTAGTGGGAACAAAGGCTCCCGATGTCTGTCCCGTCTGTGCTCATCCTCAGTCCTATTTCGAGCTGCACGCCGAAAACTACTGATATTGACATTTCCCGACATATATGCTATAATACCTTATAGTCCTTGTTGCTCCGCTCAACGGCGGAGCATCGGACATAAAGGAGGAAATAAATATGTATTGTAAAAACTGCGGAAGCGCTGTTGAAATGGGCGCAGCCATATGCACCAACTGCGGTGTGCCTGTAGGACAGGGAACGAATTACTGCGGCAACTGCGGTACCGAGCTCCAGCCCGGAGCTGCTGTATGTATGGCTTGCGGCTTTGCGGCAAATACGACAGTCAAGGCTGCTCCTGTGCCAGGTGCAAAGTCTAAGATGGCGGCAGGTCTGCTCGGAATTTTCCTCGGCGGCTGGGGAGTACATAACTTCTATCTCGGCTATACAGGCAAGGCGGTTGCGCAGCTCTGCATCACTATCGGAGCGATAATCCTTTCCGCTCTTACCTGCGGATTTGCAACTCCTCTCGCACTTATTTCACCTATTTGGGCGCTTGTTGAGGGCATAATGATACTCACGGGCAGCATTAACACGGACGCCGACGGCGTACCGCTCACCGACTGATAATTTTTTGGAGGGATAAATATGTATTGTAAGAATTGCGGCAGCGCGGTTGAACAGGGCGCTGCGATATGCACCAACTGCGGAGTACCCGTAGGACAGGGCGGAAACTACTGCGCTAACTGCGGTAATCAGGTACAGCCGGGAGCTGCTGTATGTATGGCTTGCGGCTTTGCGACGAACTCGGCGGTCAAGGCACCTGCTATGCCCGGTGCAAAGTCGAAGATGGCAGCAGGACTGCTCGGAATCTTCCTCGGAGCATTCGGTGTACATAACTTCTACCTTGGCTACACGGGCAAGGCAGTAGCTCAGCTGCTTATCACCGTACTCAGCTGCTTTATGCTCAGCGAGGTAAGTGCTATATGGGGACTTATCGAGGGCATAATGATACTCTGCGGCAACATCAACACCGATGCAGACGGCAATCAGCTTGCAGACTGATAACTGAATAACAACGCGAAAAGACCGCTTGACTGAAAACAAGCGGTCTTTTCTTTATACAGTAAGGAGAATAGAGATATGCGTTTATTCGGCAGCCTCGGTAGTTTCGGTGCTGCTCTTTTTGCCTGCCTTATCGGCATTGGCGTCCTGCAGCGTCACGCGGACATCAATATCGGTGTTGCTGCGGCTTATTTTCAGCGTGATGGTATCTCCCGCCTTGTACTTGTTCTTGATCTTGTTGAGGTCGTCGATCGAAGTAACAGCCTCGTCCTCGATACCGATGATAACGTCGCCCTCCTTGATACCCGCGAGCTCAGCGGCGCTTCCCTCCGATACGGAGCGGACAAGCACGCCCATAGGAAGTCCGAGGTAGCTCGAATAGGACTCGGTTATATCCACACCGCTGATACCTATCTGCGGTCTGCCTGTCACGTAGCCGTTGTATACGAGCTCGTCAACGATATTCTTTGCTTCATTGATCGGGATAGCGAAACCGAGACCCTCAACGCTTGCCGAGCCGTAGCTTGACGACATCTTCGCCGAGTTGATACCGATGACCTGACCGCAGCTGTTGAGCAGCGGACCGCCCGAGTTGCCCTCGTTGATGGCGGCGTCGGTCTGGATAAGGGTCATATTCTTCTCGTTGATAGCTATCTGACGGTTCAGAGCCGAAACGATACCGCTTGTGACCGAGCCGAAGAGGTCGAAGCCGAGCGGGTTGCCGACTGCAATAACGAGCTCGCCCACACGGAGCTCATCGCTGTTGCCGAAGGTAGCGGGAGTAAGTCCCGAAGCGTCTATCTTGAGCACAGCGATGTCAGTTTCAGTGTCGTAAGCGATTATCTTTGCGTCGTTCTTGGACTGGTCGCTGAACTGCACATATACCTTTACAGCCTCACCCGCATTGTATTCCTCGTCGTAGATGACGTGTGCATTTGTGACAATGTAGCCGTCGTCTGTCATAACGATTCCCGTACCCGTAGCAACAGCCTTGCGCGTTCTTGTCTCGGACTGGAAACCGCCCCAGCCCCAAGTTGTATAGGGCTCGTTTATCTCGAACGTCGAGGATACGCCGACAACAGACGGCATTATCTCGTCAACGATGTCGGGGAGCTGCTTTGCGTCAGTGCGCGAAGCTATATCGAAGAGGCTCGGGAGGTTTTGCGGAGGAGGGGACGAGGGGAGAGTTCCCTGCTTCACAGCCGCGGCTATTTCCTTCGGCATCTCGGGAACAACGACATTTTCGTCCTCTTCCGTGACCTGTATCTTGCTGTCGTCGAAGAATTTATACACCTGCACAGAGCCCGCTCCCACGAGAACGAGCGAGAGCGCGAACGCGAGCACCTTCAGAGCAGTATGGGAAGACTTCTTCTTTATCGGCTTATTTTCGGGCGCGGCAGACGGAGCGTCATAGTAGCTGAACGAGCCGTTCTCCGACTGCGGCATATTGTTACCGTTATTATCGCTGTAAAATTCAGACATTGCATTTTACCTCACAACAATAGTATAATAGTAGGCTTACCGCCTAAGCATATTTTTATTCACTATACTTATTATAAAGCTGTATGTGATAATAATATGATAGCATATAGAAAAAATAATGTATGAAAAAATCCCGCAGGATTGTTCCTGCGGGATAGTTTTATTTCAGTTTGGCTTTAGTTTTTTCGAGGAACCTGCCGCCGTACACAAGGAAGCGCTTGTGCGTACCCTTGCCGATAAGTCCTGCACCGTCGGAGGCAGTCACCTCGAACGTGAACTCGCGGCCGTTTACCTCGGTGAGGACAGCCTCAGCGGTAACCTCCATACCCTCGGGAGTAGCCGACAGGTGCTGAACGTCGAGAGCCGTACCTACGGTAGTCTCGTCCCCTTCGAGGCAGTCCGCGAGCGCATTGCAGGCGGCATTTTCCATAAGTGCTATCATAGCGGGAGTAGCGAACACGTCAAGGCAGCCGCTTCCCATAGAGGATGCGAGATTGCCTTTTTCAGCCTTGGCTGATGCTGTACCCCTGATACCTTCTTTAACTTCTTTCATTCCTGTGCTCCTTTATGCGACTCGAACGCCTCGCTCGGTATCGGGCAGGGCGAGTATACGTCGCCGATAACTCTGTCATATGTGAGAACGTCGAGCTCCTCGTTGTCGGGAGTGCCGTCATTGTAGTCAACGGAGTAAACGGGAACGGTCTCCATAAAGCCGTTCATCTTCTCGATGAATTCATCGTGCGGAGCGCCGATGATGTCGATGAGGACATAGGGCATATAGAAGAAGGAAACGGGATTCTCGGGAACGCAGCTGTAGTCAGCGCCGTAGTTGTCCCAGATGAAGTATTCCTGCTCATAGAGGATACTGCAATTCGAGCCGTTGAGGTCGAGCTGATTGTAAACGCTCGTCTCGCCTCTCATAGAGGGGAAGTGGTCGCCTACGAAGAAAACGAGAGTAGGCTCGTCGAGCTGCTTGAGCTCGTCGAGGAATACTGTCAGTCCTTCATTGGAGTGCTGAATCCACTGGAGGTAGTTACCGAGCTCGTCGTCGGGATCCTCGCCCTGATCGTAGGGCTGGTGGTTCTGCATCGTAGTGGTATGTATGTATATAGGCTCGTCGGTAGTTTTTACGAGGTCATAGAGCTGGTCGTATACGGTCTTGTCGTCAACGTATGTGCCGTAGTGCTCAACAGGAACAGTGAAATCGGTAACGTTGTCGATGTCGTCGTGGAATATCATTTCATCGAAGCCGAACTGGTCATAGATACGGTTCCTGCTGTAGAATGAGCCGAGGAAGGGGTGAACGTAAGCGGTCTTGTAGCCCCAGCTCTTGTAGTACTGCGCGAGAGCGGGCTGCTCGCGCTCTGCGAGGACTCTCTGCGGCATATTCGGAGCATTGATACCTCTTACAGGCAGACCGAACAGAAGCTCGAATTCCGAGCGGACAGTATAGCTCGCATAGGTAGGAGTGATAGCCGTTCCTGCATAGCCCTCGGAGCGAGCCTTATCGAAGCCCTCGTAGTATTTGTCGTCGATACCGAGCTCGTCGAACACGCGGAAATCTGCGTAGGATTCGCTCATAATAACGATAACGTTGGGCTGGATTCCGTCCTTGAAGCCTGCCGCATTAGCGACCTGAACATCGTCTGTGATGTTGTCAACGAGCTCCGCGCCGTAGTTCTCGGGCACGGAAAGCCTGTTGGAATAGCTTTCGGAAGCCGTTTCGACGAGGAAGGCGAGGAAGCTGTTGTTGTCGAACTTCTCATTTAGCAGAAAAGCGTTCGTAGCCGCCGTTGTATCGAGCTTGAAGAGCTTGTATACGGGGTTATAGAAGGAGGGCACGATTATCATACCCGTGCAGAGTATCGCGCACACTATGCCCGCAGTCGCTCTCTTGAACGGAACATGGTGCGGGAGAACAGGGTTGAAGTGGAATATCAGCAGCACCACCGCGACAACGATAGCGCAGTAGATTATGAGCGCGGGAGTTATCCTGATATACGCGAAGGATTTGAGGCTTTTCGCACTTCTGATGAGCTTCATATCCGAGAGGATGAGGTGGTTTCCGTTAGTGCCGTACTTGAAGAGCTCGGTGATACTGAGCGCCATAAACACGAAGCTCTGAATCGCTGCGGCGACCCAGCCCTTTCGGAATGCGGCGAGCAGCAGGATGAAGATTATACCGGCGGCTGTCACATCGAAGAGTATGACCGACGGACGCTCAACGAGGAACTTCCCGAAAGCGGTGACCTTCTTGAACTGGTTTATCTCCGCCATAAAGGTAATGAACACGGGGTAGAGTATTAACAGTGCAAGGTTGAGCCACTTGTACTTCTCGGTGTTTTCTTCTCGCAGAGCATTGTAACTCTTAGCCCACTTGAAATAGTCTTTTTTGGTTGTTTTGTTTGCCTTCAGTGTTTCAGTCATTTACTTTCCTCCGTTTGAAACAGGAAAAATGTGTCTATATGTTGTATGGTAAGCCGAAAAACAGCATAAATATAGAGTTTTGTATAGCATAATGATATCATATCGGAAATGAAGATTCAAGGGAAATTTCAAAATATCATAATTCTGTCATTATTTTCGGCGTTTTAGTAATAGTGTATGGAAACGGTATATTTGATTTGTGCAAACTGCATATCGATTATTTGAGCCAGCCTTTACTTTCGGCGTCGTTGATTATGTCGAGTATGACCTCGGCGAGCTCGTCCGATACGTCTAAATACTGCGAATTACGCGCGAGCACCTGCTCCCTGCGGATACCGTGCTCCTGCCACGAGACACCGCCCTTGGTGTAGTTGAGCAGCAGCGGCTGTATGCGGTCGAGCACAGCCGCGAATCTCGCGTCTGCCGTCTCCGAGTCCTCGAATTCGCGCCACAGAGCGTAGAATTCGTCTCGCTGGTCGTCGGGCAGTAGCCCGAATATACGCTGAGCCGCCTTTTCCTCGCGTTCAGCCTTGGATTTGTAGCCCTCGCTGTCGTAGCAGTAGGTATCGCCTGCGTCTATCTCCACAACGTCGTGGAGGAGCACCATTTTCATCACGTGCAGGACGTCAACGGGCTCCTTCGAGTATTCGGCGAGCATAAACGCGAGAATGGCGAGGTGCCACGAATGTTCGGCGTCGTTTTCCTTCCTGTCCTCGTGGAGCACGTAGGTCTGCCTGTAGAGATTCTTCATCTTGTCGAGCTCGAGGATAAAATCGAGCTGTTTTCTCAGTCTGTTGTCCATATCATCACCTCATATCACCATTCCGCCGTTGACGGCGAGAACCTGTCCCGTGATGTACTCAGCCTGCTCCGAGACGAGGAAAGCCACGGCGTCTGCGACGTGCCGCGGCTCGCCAAATATTCCGAGCGGTATGTCATCACGTATGAGCTCAAGGTCTTCCTGCGAGAAGCGCGAGTTCATCTCCGTCATTATAAATCCCGGGGAAACGCAGTTCACTCTTATCCCCGATGGAGCGACCTCCTTCGCGAGTGCCTTGGTGAAGCCGATAATACCCGCCTTTGATGCGGAATAGTCCACCTCGCACGAAGCCCCGACCTGTCCCCACATCGAGGAGATATTGACGATACAGCCCGATTTACGGGAAATCATTCCCTTGACGAAGGTACGCGCACAGCTCATCGCGCCGACGAGGTTTACCTCCATAATACGGCGGCTGTTCTCAGGGTGGAGACTGTCGAACAGCCCTATCTCGGACACTCCCGCGTTGTTGACGAGGATATCCACGTCTCCGCAGAGCTCCGCCGCCTTTTCAATATCGGCAGGGGAGGTGACATCGAGCTTGACAGCTTTTCCGCCAATTTCAGCAGCGAGAGCTTTCGCTTTCTCCTCCGAGGTCGAGTACCCGATATATACAAGGCAGCCGTCAGCGGCAAGACGTCGTGAAACAGCCGCGCCGATACCGCCTGCGCCGCCTGTTACAAGTGCAGTTTTTGGCATAGAAATGCTCCTTTTAAAAATAATGTAATTATTATACCATAAAGCCGAAAAAAAGTCTATTCACTTCTTGCTATTTTTGTCGGAATATGTTACTATATAATATAGTAAATTTCTGGAGGAAAGCTATGAAATTCATCTCATGGAACGTAAACGGCTTCCGCGCGTGCCTTACGAAGGGCTTTGCGGACTTTTTCACGCAGGCGGACGCCGATATCTTCTGCATACAGGAAACAAAAATGCAGCCCGATCAGGCTGATTTCGCGCCCGAGGGCTACCACTGCTACTTCCACAGCGCGGAGAAGAAGGGCTACTCGGGAACAGCCATATTCACCAAGAAAGAGCCGCTCGCGGTCACATACGGGCTCAACGGCGAGCATCTCAACGAGGGACGCGTCATCACCTGCGAGTATGCGGACTTCTACTTCGTGGGCTGTTATGTCCCGAACGCACAGGACGGCTTGAAGCGCATTGACTACCGTATGGAGTTCGAGGACGCCATGCGCTCCTATCTCTCGGAGCTTGACAAGAAGAAGCCCATCGTGTACTGCGGCGACCTCAACGTCGCGCACAACGAGATAGACCTCAAAAACCCCAAGTCCAACAGAGGCAATGCAGGCTTCTCCGACGAAGAGCGCGGCAAATTCACGGAGCTTCTCGCGGCTGGCTTTGCCGATACATACCGCACGCTTTATCCTGATGCGGCGGGCGTGTACTCGTGGTGGTCGTACCGCTTCAAGGCTCGCGAGAAGAACGCGGGCTGGCGTATCGACTACTTTGTGGTGTCCGAGCGGCTTATGGAGAAGGTCACGGATTCGCGCATACTCACCGACATCTACGGCAGCGACCACTGCCCTGTGGAGCTTGATATCGACCTGTAACAACAAAGGGACTGCAAAGCAGTCCCTTTAATTTTAGAAAAGTATGTCCTTGAAGCACACCTGCGGCTCGTGCCTGTCAAAGTCCCAGCTGTGGTAGGAATCGCCGTGACAGCGGTCTTTCTCCGAGCACGCCGAGCACTTCTCGTTCTCGTCGCAGAGGTTCTTGCGGAAGATCTTGAAGCCGTTCTCCCACACGTCCTTGAAGCGGTCGCGGAGGATATTTCCCTGAATGAACTCGGGACGGCGCTCGATATCGAGACAGGCGGTGATATCGCCGTTAGCCATAATGCTGGCGATGTAGGTACCCGCCGTGCAGATATAGTACCAGTCGCGCACCTCGCGCTCGTACTCCATACCGAGGTAGTGGCTGCACCCGTAGGTCACGGGCTCGCCTTTGATTCGCATATTGCGTATGTACTCGAACATATAGCGGTAATCGTCGGGCGTGAGCACCAGCTCGGGGTGCTGCTTTGCACGACCGATAGGCTCCATATTGATAATACGCCACGAGTCGATGTCCATCTCGTTGAATATCTTGTAGAGATCGTCAAGCTGCCCTATATTCTGATGAGTGACTACCGTGGTAGCCTGTATCGCCTGAAAGCCTCCCTCGCGGATAAGGCATTCGATACCGTTCATAGCCTTCTTCCAGCCTCCGGGAGTACGGCGGAAGGCGTCGTGCGTCTCCTCGAGACCGTCAATGCTTATGGAAATGGTATTCATACCCACGCGCCTGAGCTCCTTGGCGACGTGCTCGTCGATGAGAGTGCCGTTGCTTGTCATGCCCCACTTGAAGCCGAGCTCGTGAGCATTGCCCATAATGTCGAAGAAGTCCTTGCGCAGGAGCGGCTCGCCGCCCGTGATACAGAGCATTTTCTTCTCCGTACCGAAGTCGCCCTTGACCTCGGCGAGGAATTTCGCGTACTGCGCCGCAGTGAGCTCCTCGCTCGCAACGTCGCCGCAGCTGCTTCCGCAGTGGAGACATCTTTCGTTGCAGCGCATGGTCAGCTCGAGGAAGAGGTTGCGGAGCGTGGGCTTTACCATGAGCCCCGCGCGGTACGCCTCAAGCGTTTTCATATTGTCCTTTTTTACGTTTACGTCAAGCATATCTTAATCCTCGGCAGTTTCATCGACCTCTGGAACGGCGGTCGTCTCGGTATTTCTCATCATCGCAGGCGGACCGTACACCGTGGTAAATGTGGTCTCGGTGTCGCCGATGGGGTCTTCATACGGAGCTGTGGTAGTTGCAGTCTGCTGCTCGAACCACGCAGGCGGACCGTATACAGATGCATAGTTATTTTCGGTGGTAGTAGTAACATCGGGCTCGTCGTTAATGTCGGGCACGCCGATGACCTTGTCCCTGCCGAGCAGATACCTGTTCATCAGAACGAGGTCAGCGACAGTCAGAATACCGTCCTCGTTGATGTCGGCTGCTCTGTCATAGTATACGGAGTAGTTAGCCTTAGAGAACAGCTTGCGCATATTTATGAGGTCGAAGCTGTCAACAACGCCGTCGAAGTTCATATCGCCCGTCGCTATCGGCGGACCGTAGGCAGGCTGCGGTATTACCTCAGTCACTTCTGTGGTAGTCTCCTCGGGGACAGCAGTAGTCTCCGTAGTCCACGCAGGCATAGGACCGTAATCGGGCTGAGGAACAGGCTCCTCAAAGGTCGTGGTCTCGTAGTAAGCAGGCGGACCGTACACGTCCTGAATTTCCTCTTCAGACGGGTCATAAGCCGAAGCACCCATGGGTACGACATTCAGCGCAGCCGCGAAAACGGCAGCAGTAAGAGCGGTCTTATCGGTCTTTTTCATATGTCATAGCTCCTTTCGTATGTCAGTCTTCAACAGCACTGGGAGGACCGTACACAAACTGCATATCTATCGGCTTGGTCGTTGTATCGGTGCTCACTTCGGTGACAGTCTCGGCAGTAGTCTCCTCAGGGAGGATATCTATCTGCGTCGTGACCACAGTCGGGTCTTCATCCATAGTCGGCGGCGGACCGTACACGTCCTGCGGCTCTTCGGTCTCGGGCACATAGGCAGGCGGCGGACCGTACTCTGTCTGCAAGAGCGGGGGCTCGTCAGTTGCAACAGTTGCGGCGGGTCCGTCCGTATCGGGCGGACCGTAGGCTGTCTGCGGGTAGCACGACGTCAGCGTGACCGCGGCAGTCATAGACACAGCTGCGGTCAGCATAGCGGCTGTCAATGCAGTTTTTCTTGTGTGTTTCATTTAATCATCCCATTTGTATCAATATACTTACTATTAGTATAACACTGCAGCCGTATAATGTCAACAATTATTTTCCATTTGAAAGATAACTTTTCAGATATTGTCCCGTATAGGACTTCTTACACTTTGCGACCTCCTCGGGCGTACCCTCGGCAACTATCAGACCTCCGCCGTCACCGCCCTCGGGACCGAGGTCTATGATGTGGTCGGCGACCTTTATGACGTTGAGGTTGTGCTCGATCACGAGAACGGTATTTCCTTGGTCGGTGAGCTCCTGCAATACGTCTATGAGCCTGTGGACGTCAGCCGTATGAAGACCTGTTGTCGGCTCGTCAAGGATGTAGATAGTCCGCCCCGTAGCCCTTTTCGAGAGCTCAGTCGAGAGCTTCACACGCTGAGCCTCACCGCCCGAGAGAGTAGTCGCGGGCTGACCAATTTTGATATAGCCGAGCCCGACGTCCTGCAACGTTTTAAGCTTTCGTGCTATCTTGGGCAGATGCTCGAAGAACTCCACGCCCTCGTCAACGGTCATTTCGAGCACGTCGTATATCGACTTGCCCTTGTAGTGGACCTCAAGTGTCTCACGGTTGTAGCGTTTGCCCTTGCAGACCTCGCAGGGCACATAGATATCTGGCAGGAAGTGCATTTCTATCTTGATGATACCGTCGCCCTCGCAGGCTTCACAGCGGCCGCCCTTCACATTGAAGCTGAATCTCCCTGCTGCATAGCCATGAGCCTTCGCATCGGGGGTCTGAGCGAAGAGGTCGCGGATATCGTTGAATACGCCTGTATATGTCGCAGGATTCGAGCGCGGAGTGCGTCCTATCGGCGACTGGTCGATGCATATGACCTTATCGAGCTCGTCAATGCCGTCCATAGACTCAAACTGTCCCGCACGTATCTTCGCACGGTTGAGCTTGGCGGCGAGGTGCTTGTAGATTATCTCGTTGACGAGGCTGGACTTGCCGCTTCCCGACACGCCCGTAACGCAGACAAGCTTGCCGAGCGGAATCGTCACGTCTATGTTTTTGAGGTTGTGCTCGGTCGCTCCGTGCACGGTCAGGAAACTGCCATTGCCCTCGCGGCGCTTGTCGGGGAGCGGTATACGCTTCCGTCCGCTGAGGTACTGACCCGTTATAGAATCCTTACATTTGAGGAGCTTGTCCACAGTCCCCGCAAATACGATATTGCCGCCGTTCACGCCCGCACCCGGACCTATGTCCACGATGTAGTCGGCGGCGAGCATGGTGTCGTCGTCGTGCTCGACCACTATCAGCGTGTTGCCGAGGTCGCGCAGACGCTTCAGCGTGGCTATGAGCTTGTCGTTGTCGCGCTGGTGCAGACCTATGCTTGGCTCGTCGAGGATATACAGCACGCCGACAAGCGACGAGCCTATCTGCGTGGCAAGGCGGATGCGCTGGCTCTCACCGCCCGAGAGAGTACCCGCGGCACGTGACAGCGTGAGGTATTCGAGCCCGACGCTTTTGAGGAAGCCGAGGCGCTCCTTTATCTCCTTGATAATGCGCTCGCCGATGAAGGTCTCGTGCTGGGTTAGCTTCAGTCCCTCGAAGAAATCGAGCCCGTTCTTGACCGAGAGATCGGTGACCTCGCTTATGTTTTTCCCTCCGACAGTGACCGCGAGGTACTCGTCGCGCAGCCTTTTTCCCTTGCAGACGGGGCACTCGACCTCGCTCATACACTCCTCGATGTCGTTGCGGGAGTAGTCGCTGTTGGTTTCGCGGTAGCGGCGTTCGAGGTTATTGATAACGCCTTCGAATGGAGTTCTGTACGTGCCGCCGCCGAGCGACTTCGGGCGCTTCAGTTCGAGCGTTTCGTCGCCTGTACCGTAGAGGAAGTAGCTGAGCTGCTTCTCTGTCAGCTCCCTTACAGGCACATCGAGCGGCACTCCGTACTTCTCGGAGATAGCACGGTAGTACATCAGCGAAATGGACGTTTCGTCGAGATTGTTCCAGCCGCTTGCCTTGATAGCTCCGCCCTCGATGGTGAAGTCCTTGTTCGGGATTATGAGGTCGGGGTCGATGTGCTTGAACACGCCGAGACCCGTACACTTCGGGCAGGCTCCGACGGGATTGTTGAACGAGAACATCACGGGCTCGAGCTCGCCTATGCTGATATTGTGCTCGGGACAGGCGTAATTCTGTGAGAACAGCATCTCCTCGCCGTCAATGACGTCCACGAGAGCCAGTCCCTCCGTGAGCTTGAACACGGTTTCGAGACTGTCTGTGATACGAGACTCGATACCCTCCTTGATGACGATACGGTCGACGACAATTTCGATGTTGTGCTTCTTATTCTTGTCGAGCTTTATCTCCTCCGCGAGCTCGTACATAATACCGTCAACGCGCACGCGGACAAATCCCGACCTCCTCGCGGAATCGAGCTCCTTCGTGTACTGCCCCTTGCGGTTGCGTACTATCGGCGCGAGCAGCTGGAGCTTCGTGCCCGCGGGGAGCTCCATTATCGTATCTACTATCTGGTCTATGCTCTGCTGTGATATCTCGCGTCCGCATATCGGACAGTGCGGCACGCCTATCCTTGCATAGAGCAGGCGCAGGTAGTCGTATATCTCGGTGACTGTTCCCACCGTAGAACGCGGGTTCTTCGAGGTAGTCTTCTGGTCAATGGAAATGGCGGGCGACAGACCCTCAATGCTGTCAACATCGGGCTTTTCCATCTGTCCGAGGAACATTCTCGCGTATGAAGAAAGGCTCTCAATGTAGCGGCGCTGACCGTCGGCGTATATGGTGTCGAAGGCGAGTGACGACTTGCCCGAGCCCGATAGTCCCGTCATAACGATGAGCCTGTCTCGCGGGAGCTCAAGGTCTATGTTTTTGAGGTTGTTGGCGCGGGCGCCCTTGATGATTATTTTGTCTATCATAAAATCTCCTTGAAAATGTAACAATGTAGGGGCGCATTCCGTGCGCCCGAAAGATTCTCGGTCGCTGCGGGCGAGCGGAACTCGCCCCTACAGTTTTATCGGGAAATCATTCTCCCTGTAATTCCTTTATCTTATCCCGCAGATACGCGGCGTGCTCGAATTCGAGCAGCTTCGCGGCGTTTTTCATCTCAAACGTGAGCTTGTCTATGAGCTGCTGCTTTTCCGAGCCCGAGAGCTTCTTCTTATTGAGCCGCTTTTCGAGCTTCGGCTTCGAGGTTATCTCCAGCACGTCGCGGACGTCCTTGATTATCGTCTTCGGGACTATGCCGTGCTCCTCGTTGAACTTGGTCTGTACGGCACGGCGTCGCTCGGTCTCGGTGATAGCGCGCTCCATAGAGCCTGTCACCGTATCCGCGTACATTATGACCTGTCCCGAGGCGTTACGCGCGGCACGTCCGATAGTCTGTATAAGGGAAGTCTCACTGCGCAGGAAGCCCTCCTTGTCCGCGTCGAGGATAGCGATAAGGCTCACCTCGGGGATATCGAGACCCTCACGGAGCAGGTTGATACCGACAAGCACGTCGAAAACGCCGTTTCGCAGGTCCTTGATTATCTCCATACGCTCGATGGTGTCGATATCGTGATGGAGGTAGCGCACCTTCACGCCCAGCCCTTCGTAGTAGGAGGTTAGGTCCTCAGCCATTTTCTTGGTCAGCGTCGTGACGAGGACTCGCTCGTGCCGTTCCACGCGCTCGTTTATCTCGGACAGCAGGTCGTCTACCTGTCCCTGTGTGGGCTTGACGATTATTTCAGGGTCAACAAGTCCCGTCGGACGAATGAGCTGCTCGACTATGGTATTCGTCTTTTCGCGCTCTATCTGACCGGGTGTAGCACTGACGTATATCGCCTGATGAATATGCGCGTTGAACTCGTCGAAGTTGAGCGGGCGGTTGTCCATAGCGCTCGGCAGACGGAAGCCGTAGTCTACAAGGGTGGTCTTTCTCGCGCGGTCGCCCGCATACATCGCACGCACCTGCGGGAGCGTAACGTGGCTCTCGTCCACTATGAGGAGGAAGTCCTCGGGGAAGTGGTCCATAAGCGTGAGGGGAGTGCTTCCCGCGGGACGTCCCGCCAGCACACGCGAGTAGTTCTCAACGCCCGAGCAGTAGCCGACCTCGCGTATCATCTCCATATCGTAGTGGGTGCGCTGTTCGATACGCTGAGCCTCGATGAGCTTGTTGTTCTTCTGGAACCAGTCTATTCTCTCGGCGAGCTCGCGGTCTATCTCTTTCAGTGCGGATTCGAGCTTGTCGTCGCCGACAACGTAGTGCGAGGCGGGGAAAATAGCCGCATGGCTGACAGTCGCCTTCACCTCGCCCGTGACAACGTTAATCTCGGAGATACGGTCTATCTCATCGCCGAAGTATTCAACACGGACAGCTGTATCGCTCGACCGTGCGGGGAAAATTTCGACTACGTCGCCGCGCACTCTGAACCTGTTTCGCTCAAAGGCAACGTCGTTGCGCTCATAGCGTATGCGCACGAGCTCGGAGATGAGCTGGTCGCGCGGCTTTTCGGCTCCCTGACGAATGGACACGCACATAGAGCGGTACTCATCAGGGCTTCCGAGGGAGTATATGCACGACACGCTCGCCACGATGATTACGTCCCTGCGCTCGGCAAGGGCAGTGGTCGCGGAGTGGCGGAGCTTGTCTATCTCGTCGTTTATCGAGGAATCCTTCTCAATGTAGCTGTCAGTCGAGGGCACATACGCCTCGGGCTGGTAGTAGTCGTAGTAGGAGACGAAGTATTCGACGGCATTTTCGGGGAAGAATTCGCGGAACTCCGAGCATAGCTGTGCCGCCAGTATCTTATTGTGTGCGAGTACGAGCGTTGGCTTATTCACACGGGCGATGACGTTAGCCATTGTGAAGGTCTTGCCCGAGCCAGTAACGCCGAGCAGGATCTGCTCCTTTCTGCCCGATTCTATGCCGCTTACGAGCTTATCTATAGCCTGCGGCTGGTCGCCTGCGGGCGCATAATCCGAGTGGAGAATAAAGTGGTCCATAATTACCTCCGTGGTGCGGTGAAGTTACTCTACTATTATACCACAACTGTTTCAAAATAGCAAGAACAAATTTTCGCTCAGCGTTTTCCGCGGCAAACCTGCCAGAACGCCACAGCCGAAGCCGCCGCCACATTCAGCGAATCCACCTCGTTGGACATCGGTATGCATATCGTGTAGTCGGCGGCGGAGATAGTCTGCTCGGACAGCCCGTCGCCCTCCGCTCCGAGAATGACCGCGAGCCTTTCCTCGGAGTTGAGCCGCTCGTCGTCGATGTCAACGCTGTCCTCGACGAGAGCCATAGCCGACGTCTTGAAGCCCATACCGTGCAGGAGCTCCGTATCCGTGAGAGCACCGCTAAAATACGTCCACGGCACTTGGAAAACCGTACCCATACTCACGCGCGAGGAGCGCCGATAGAGCGGGTCGGAGCAGGTATCGGTCAGCAGTACAGCCTCCATACCGAGAGCCGCCGCCGAACGGAATATTGCACCGACATTGGTCGGATTAACTACGTTTTCGAGGACGGCTATCCTGCGGGCTCCGCGGCATATCTCCTCGGGGGCGGGCAGGGGACGCCTTCTCATCGCGCAGATAGCTCCGCGAATGAGCCTGAAGCCAGTAAGCTCGGTTATTGTATCGCTGTCAGAGGTGTAAACAGTTACTCCCGCCGCCTCTATGACCTCGGCGGCTTCTCCTGTGATGTCGCGGCGCTCGCAGAGAATGGATATCGGCTCATAGCCGCCGCGCAGGGCACGCTGTATCACCTTCGGGCTCTCGGCGAGAAAAACGCCTGTGTCAGGCTCGAACCAATGGAGGAGCTGCGTCTCCCTCTGAGGTCGGTACATACCGAGCTCGGGAGCATTTATGTCAGTAAATTCAATTATTTCGGGCATTATATCACCTTATTTGAATAGTATAGCTACAATTATAACACAAACATTTTTTAATGTAAACACTTAGTTGAGGAAGATTTGAGAAAAGGGGAATATAATGGCAGAGTAATCTTATTTTGGAGGGTAATATATGCTTGAACTCAAAGGCATAAAGAAGGACTACCTTGCGGGCGAGAACACCGTTCATGCGCTCAAGGGCATAGACCTCAAGTTCAGAAAGTCTGAATTCGTGGCTATCCTCGGACCTTCGGGCTGCGGAAAGACCACAATGCTCAATATCATCGGCGGACTTGACAAGTACACCGAGGGCGACCTCATCATCAACGGACGCTCCACTAAGGAGTACAGGGACCGCGACTGGGATGCATACCGCAACCATTCGATCGGCTTCGTTTTCCAGAGCTACAACCTTATCCCGCACCAGACCGTTCTGCGCAACGTAGAGCTTGCGCTGACGCTTTCGGGCGTGTCCAAGTCGGAGCGTGTGGAGCGTGCAAAGAAGGCTCTCGAACAGGTCGGACTGGGCAACCAGTTCAACAAGCGACCGTCGGAGATGTCGGGCGGACAGATGCAGCGTGTAGCAATAGCGCGTGCTATCGTCAATGACCCCGATATTATCCTCGCAGACGAGCCTACGGGAGCTCTCGATACCGTAACGAGCGAGCAGGTAATGGAAATCCTCAAGGACATCTCCAAGGACAGACTCGTTATAATGGTTACTCATAACCCCGAGCTCGCAGAGAAGTACTCGACACGTATCGTGCGTATGCTCGACGGCGTTATACAGGAGGACTCCGCTCCGCTCAATGAGAAGGAGATACAGATGGAGGAGGTCCGCGACAAGACCTTACAGGACGAGGAAGCGGGCACGAAAAAGAAGAAGCCTTCGATGTCGTTTATGACGTCGCTGGGACTTTCAATGAAGAACCTCTTCACCAAGAAGGGACGCACTATGCTGACCTCCTTCGCGGGAAGCATAGGTATCATCGGTATAGCCCTTATTTATGCGGTATCGCAGGGCTTCCAGAACTACATCGACGACATACAGGAGGAGACCCTCTCGTCCTATCCGCTCTCGATAGAGCACACCAACACCGACCTCTCCGCAATTATGGAGACATTTATGAAGCTCGGAAGCGACAGTACCGAGCACGATAAGGACGCTGTCTACAAGCGCTCGGCTGTCTATGAGATAGTCAACGCCTTCAACGATAAGGAGAACTCCGAGAACGACCTCAAATCCTTCAAGGCTTACATCGAGGAGCAGGACGCTGACGAGAACTCGAAGCTCCACAGTGCGCTCAACGGCGTGCAGTATGCGTATGACTACGATATGCTCGTCTACACCAAAAATGCTGACGGCGACATCATTATCTCCGACGCTCAGCAGCTTATGACAGAGCTTATGGCGGAGGCTATGAACGTTGATATGTCCGCGATGTCCAGTATGAGCGGAAGCTCTATGATGGGCGGTATGATGGGCGGCAGCAGTATGCAGATGAAGCTGTGGCAGGAGATGCTCGCAGGCGATAACGGCAAGAAGGTAAGTCCTCTCCTTGAAAAGCAGTACGACGTCGTTTACGGCTCGTGGCCGAACAGCTACGACGAGGTGGTGCTCGTACTCGACAAGAACAACGAGCTCAACGACGTGGCTCTTTATGCTCTCGGACTTGAGACCAAGGAAGAGATAGACAAGATAATGACCGCCGCTATGGACGGCACGACAAAGCTCGAATTCAACGCGCAGTCGTGGAGCTACGAGAATATATGCAGTCAGACCTACCGCGTGGTGCTCAACTCCGACTGCTTCAAGTACGACAAGAGCACGAATACCTACTCCGACCTCCGCGATACAGAGGCGGGTATGACCTACCTCTATGACAACGGTATCGACATCAAGGTCAGCGGAATCATTCGTCCCGCAAAGGATTCCAAGACGGCTATGCTCACGGGAGCTATCGCCTATACGAGCGACCTTACCGAATACATTATCGAGAACTCGCGCGAGGCTGACGTTATCAAGGCACAGCTCGATACGCCCGAAAAGGATGTTATCTCGGGACTTCCCTTCAAGCCCGCGGCAGGTACTCTCACCGACGAGGAGAAGCAGGAGCTCTTCCGTACCTATGTTGACGGCAAGGGCGACACCGATAAGGCGGCTCTGTACGTTCAGCTTATGGGTACGCCCAAGCCCGAGGAGCTCGCGCAGATGACTGCCGAGGCTATGAAGGACGTCAAGCGAGAGGATATGGAAACGGCTCTCATTCAGATGCTCACTCAGCAGATGGGCGTTGCTGAGGATGAGATCCGCGGCTACCTCGCTCAGATGTCCGACGACGACCTCACAGCCGCCTACACTCAGGGCGTGCAGGAGCAGATAAAGGCTCAGTACGCTCAGCAGGTGATGGGTCAGATAGGCACTATGGAGCCCGCTCAGATGCTTGTGGCTCTCGACGAGATGATGAAGACGATGAAGGCTTCCGATGCCGCTTACTTCTACGATGAAATAGTTGAGTTCTCGAATTCGTCCTACGACGATAACCTCCGTAAAATGGGCTATATCGACCTCGATGACCCTTCGATGATTAGCCTCTATTCCAAGTCCTTCGAGAAGAAGGACGTCATCGAGGACGTTATCAAGGACTACAACGAGGGCAAGGACGAGCTTGATTCCATCAAGTACACCGACTACATCGGTCTGATGATGAGCAGTATCACCACTATCATCAATGCTATCACCTATGTGCTTATTGCATTCGTCAGCATTTCGCTCATCGTTTCGTCGATAATGATAGGCGTTATCACCCTCATATCCGTACAGGAGAGAACCAAGGAGATCGGTATTCTCCGTGCTATCGGTGCTTCCAAGCGCAACGTAAGCAATATGTTCAATGCCGAGACTATGCTTATCGGCTTCACTTCGGGACTTCTCGGAGTTATCGTTTCGTGGCTCGCGACCTTCCCGATAAATGCGATAATCAAGGGACTTACGGGTATCACGAATCTCAGGGCTGTTCTGCCGATACCTGCGGCTCTGATACTGATAACGATAAGCGTGCTCCTCACGCTCATATCGGGTATAATCCCTTCAAGAAGTGCGGCTAAGAAAGACCCTGTCGTTGCACTCAGAACGGAATGATGTTCTGAAAAGCCCTTCTACAATAGGGCGGAAATGGGGCTTTTATCAATGGAAAACCGTTGATTATCGGAAAATGTTCACAAAAAGTTTACAATTTGCGCGCTGCTTTGTCCGCGGTACACATATTGTATAAAGTCTGTTTCGGGAAAGGATCATTCGGAAGAATGGTCCTTTCCTTTTTTGTTATGAAAAAATACAGGAAAGGTATTGCGGAACAATTTGTAAAATGGTATAATTGTGTCATAACGGCTGTGGGCTCACGGTGCCGACCGCCCATAAACAGAACGAGTCTTAGTTGCATTTTGGAGATAGTAAGCTATGAAAATGAAAAAGATGATCGCAGTTATATCTGCGCTTGCGGTGTCGTATATGCCGCTTTTCAGAGCTGAGTACAGCGTATATGAACATCCGCTGACATCTGTTGCCGCCGATGAACGTGCTCTCGGCGATGTGAACGATGACGGAAGGGTTGACGGCAAGGACGCCTCGGACATTCTCGTCGTGTACAGTCAGCTGTCGTCGGGAGTTCCTGTTGCCGTGCCGCTCGATACCTTCAATTACGGTGATGTGGATAAGGACTCAAAGCTGACGGCTAAGGACGCCTCGGATATACTTGCCTTTTACTCCTATATCTCCACAGGCGGTACGGAGGATATCGAAGCCTTCTTAAACAGCAGAAGCGAAAACGTCACCACGACAGCTGCTCCCGCTGTGACAACATCTCCTGCGGTCACAACTGCGGCTTCGGGCGGAGCTGTCGTAACGCCTGAGCTTGCAGCTCCTGCGTTAACACTTACATCTGACAGCGACAGCTCGGTGAAGATAACGTGGGACAAGGTCGAGGGCGCAGAGAATTACTGCCTCCAGTTCTCGAAGAAGCCTGATTTCAGCTTTGTAAATATCACGTTTACTACCAACGGGACGAGCTGTGAGCAGTCCTCCCTTGACATTGGCGTGACTTATTATGTCAGGATATATGCGCAGAAAAAGTCAGGCGGCGACATCTATATCTCGGAGTACACAACGACTGAATTCGTTCTTCCGTTAGAGGTCACGACCACCACCGAGTCGACGACTACCACCACCTCGACGATTACAACTACAACAACTACCACTACCACCACAACTACTACCACATCTGCGGCGACTACAACTGCCACAAGTGCTCCTGTTACTGAGGCAGCAACTACTACCGCGCCCGTTAAGGTTGTGAGAAGGGAATCGTGGACTGACCCGAATACGGGCAAGAACGTCTCCTATACGCTTACATTTGAAAAGAGCATTTCTGACCACTACAGCTCCATTCCGCGTATCACCGATATCAGCAGGTGGACGGAATACTGCTCCGACGAGGTGAACAAGAGCCTGATGAAGGAATTCGCCGCATGGGTGAATAAGGCGGGCGACACCTTCGGCTACACGGACTATCAGAAGGTGCTGCTTGCGGCTCAGGTCGCGCAGAAGATTCCGTACAAGACGGATATCGAGTCGAGAGGCGTGAATGAGTACCCCAAGTACCCGTATGAGACCTTCTACGACGGCTGCGGTGACTGTGAGGACAAGTCTATTATTCTCGCGGGTATCCTTCACGAGATGAATTATTCTGTCGCTCTGCTGCATTTCTCGAGCCATATGGCTGTCGGGATATCGGGCGGAAGCGGTATCTACGGGCAGTACTATACCATAAGCGGCAACAGCAGGAGATACTTCTACATCGAATCGACCGATTTCGGCGCAAAGATCGGTGAGTGTCCCGCTGAGGTAAGGAACGAGATACCTAAGATGTATATCCTGAATTTTTAGCAGCAGCCTGTCCCGACAAACAGAGCAGAAAAAGTCGGGACAGCTGTTCCCTGATGTGATATACTGTGATTACAGCGGAAAGAGGTGAACACAATGCAGGGGTGGATAGACGGGTTTCAGAGGTCGATAGAGTACATCGAGCAGAACCTTTCCGAGACGCTTGATATTGAGGATATCGCAGCTGCAGCCGCGCTTTCTCCGTTTTACTATCAGCGTATATTCGGAGCTCTGTGCGGTATGACCGTCGGTGAGTACATCCGCGCGCGCAGAATGACACTTGCCGCTCAGGAGCTCGCACACTCGGACGAAAAGGTGATCGACGTTGCTTTCAGGTACGGCTACGACTCGCCCGACAGCTTTGCAAAAGCGTTTCAGCGGTTTCACGGCATAACGCCGTCACAGGCTCGGGAAACGGGCGCTACGCTTCGTTCATTCGCTCCGCTGCATATCAAAATCACTATGGAGGGCGGAAATATGTTAGATTATCGAATTGTTGAAAAGGCTCCGTTTACATTGGTCGGGATCAAGAAGAGATTCAGTGCCGAGACGAGCTACAGTGAAGTACCGAAATTCTGGAGCGAGTGGATGTCGGATAAGAAGGGATTGAAGGGAATGTTCGGCTTTTGCTCGGCTATGGACGGAAAAAACTTCGACTACTGGATCGCTGACCTGTATCTGCCGTGGGATGATATCCCCGAGGGCTGCTCAGTATATCAGGTGCCTGCCGGGTTATGGGCACAGTTTGTGTGCAAGGGTCAGCTTCCCGATAGTCTCCAGAAGGTCAACACGCAGATATGGTCGGAGTGGCTTCCCTCGCTGAAGGGCTACACTCTGGCGGGGAACTATTCGCTGGAGGTCTATATGCCGCCTGCGGAGGATCCTGACGATACTGTCAGCTATATCTGGGTTCCGCTGAAAAAGCTGTAAAATCTATATGTACAGAAAAGCCTTACCGTGACCGATGCTGTCAGGGTAAGGCTTTTCATATGTTTCTATTCTCAATAGCTGTATGCTGTCACATCTTGGCTGATGTATGCGAGCTCTGTGAACTCGATATTGGGGTCATCTTCGTTATTGATGTACACCCTTATCCAGCCGTGCTTTCCGTCGTGCTCGGCGTACACCCACTCTCCGTTTCCCTTGTTGAAGCCAGCCTCGGTTATCAGGACGTGCTCGGATACAGTCTCTACCACCGCGTAATCCGTGCTCGGACCCGAGTACATATTCGGGTCGCTGCCGATGATATTGAAGTACGCATAGCTCGTTGCTTCGGTATCGGGAGGAACAACAGCTATGCCCTCCTTTACGAGCCTTTGCCTCATCAGGCAGAGGTCATATATGTCGAGCTTGTTGTCGCGGCAATAGTCCGCGGCTTTCCAGTTATCAAGCTTGACACCTGTTCCCGCGAGCAGCCACTTCTGGAGGAGTGCGGCGTCCGCGACAGTGAGACTGCCGTCGCCGTTTGCGTCACCGTTTGGAGTGAATTTCAGACTGCACGAGACCTCGGTGAGGTTATCCTTTTCCGATGTGACCTTGAACGTGGGCGAGGAATAGCTTCCCGCCTTCGTGTACGTGTTAATGGTGTATCTCCAGTCGGGCTCGTAGAAATCCTTTGTCTCTACTATGGCGGGATTCGAGCTCACTGTATAGGTCTCAATGGGGAAGGGCTCCTTCATCAGTTCCTTGCGAATGATGGTATCCTTTTGGATATCTATGAGCTCGCCTGTGTCCGCGTCGTAGAAGGTTATCTTCGTTTCTCCCGCGGACGGGTCTTTTGCATTGCTGAGCCTGAATACTACCTCGGATGAACCGTTATCGTACTCGGTGAGTGTCATATAGCCGTCGGGTGTGATCGTACCGTTATAATAGCCCGAAGCAGCGTCATAGTTCGGCAGTCTGTAGCCCTTGGGAAGCCCGCCGTCTCTCAGACCGAATGAAATCTCGTCCGCATTGAGGAAGCTGCTCAGATTCCTGATGATAGTCGGGTTGCTTCCGATCTCATATATCGGACCCGTGGACTTTTTACCCTCGGGTGTGTTGTAGCTGATATTTGTCCATATCGAGGGCATTGCGTCTTCATCTAATGTGAGCAGCTCGCCTGTTGCAGAGTCAGCGAGCGATACCTTCATATCGCCGGGAAATAGTATGGTCTGTGTATCGTCGATTATCTGACAGTCGGCGATAAGCCGCTTTTCGACTTCTTCGGGACGGTATACAACTCCGTAGTTGTTGATGTAATCGTATGTTATCTTTGCGTGCCCGTCTTTTTTCGCCTGATATACGGCTATTCTGTGTTTATAATTATCATCTGTCGCAGTATCACGATCTTCACCGCAGTATGATTCGCCCACGTAATCAATGACGTCCGTGTCATCACTGTCGGGCGATTTGTACCAGTCGAAGCCTGTTCCTGTTGTTGTTTCAAGGCAGAAAGTCAAATAATTGCCATGTCTCGCTACATTGCCGTTTGAATTGACATAATGGCAGTATTCGGTAAAGCAGTCGGGCAGCCAGCTGTAGATGTCCGTTTCTACCGTGTTCAGTATTCCTTCGTTTGAGGTTGTCGTGAATGTGTATGTTATCTTTCCGTCGGGATAGTAAATGTCGGATGGGGAAAGATTCACCGTATCCGTGAGCGTGACCTCAAAATCGCACTTATTCAGCGGTATGTAGACAAGCACCTCGTAGTTGAATTCGCTGTCCTTCGTACCGTAGACCTCGTGCTTCACACACATTACGGTGTCGCTGTCGTCATCAAGGATATAACGCAGCATTCCGCGCGGCTCGCCCTCGGGTATCTTTTCGTTTACCTCCTTGAAAACAACGCATATCAGTCCGTCGTCAACGCGAGTTCCGCCGTAGGTGCTGCTGAATTCTTCTGCCGCTTCAAGGTCGTTCGGTATCCATGCGGGGAGCTCCCCGACCGTTGTATCCTCTGTTGGTGAAAGTGCAGCATATGCAGGCGGCAGGACAGTCGCCGAAGATAGTATCATTCCTGATGTGATAAGTGCAAGCAGCCTGTTCTTCATTTCAGTTCCTCCGTTCCGTGTGATGATCATCCCATTTTACCCGAGGTTTCAGGCTTCTTATTATTGTCATTATACATTGGTATAGTACCATACGTCAACAAAAAAGAGGTAAGTTGCAGAAATAGAATGGTAAGTTGCAGAGAGGGGAGCGTAAGATGTTTTACTTTTCTGTGGTCAGTCCCTTGTTGTCGGTGGTGTAGCGCTGCTTGAGCTGCTGATTCATAATTGAGGTGTGCTTTCTGTCAACAAGGTAGTGGACGAAGAAGGTGAAGAGGTAAATGAATACAACAGCAAAGAATGTGAGCAGCACCGACATCGGAGTGATAGCACACCAGCCGAATGTCCGGAGCAGCAGGAGCGTTATGCCGAATATAAGTACGAAATGTCCCGCCCACAGCAGCAGTGAGAGCTTCGGGCTCTCTGCGTCGAAGCAGAGGAGGACAGCCTTCGGAGCGAGCCGTCTGTATACTTCCTTTCTGATATCAAGCAGCTTATCCGAGCCTTGATAGGGAAATACGGCGAGCTCGGCGTTCCTCGGGTAGTCGGTTTCATTATCAAGGGAGAGGCTTCCGAGTATGAGGATACGCTTGCCGTATGCCTCCGCAAGATAGCACAGTGTCTCGTTCTTTTCGGGGTATCCCGCGATTTTCAGCAGCTTATTTATCACGCCTTACGGTTCATTATCACTCGCTTGCTGAATATAGCTTTCATAATATAAATGGGGCTGAACCTGATATATAATAAAAAAACAGCCCTGTTCCCCGCGTTCACGGGAAGCAAGGCTGTTTGAGAGCTGTCAGCTGAGGCTCCAGCTGTCCATTGAGATGTTATTGTTGAATACGAAATAGAGGTCGCTCTTGCCGCTGAGACCCTGTACGGGAACTGTTACCTCCTGCATGGAGCTTCCTGCGGGTATCTCCGCATATGCGACTGCCGTACCCGAAGCACTGCCTGTGCATAACTTCACGATACAGCCGCTGCTTGCGGACGCCTTTACTGTCAGTGCCTTTGCACTGCCGCAGTCAACGCCCGAAACGCGGAACCAGTCGCCTTTTTCAGCCTTGACGAGCGAGTTGCCGCTGCCTGTTATCTCGATTCCGCCCTGATGTGAGAACGTTGCCGCACGTACAGTCTTGGTCGGGTCGAGAGCCTTTATCTGCTCGATACCTGCCTTTGTACCCTTGACCTGCTGCATCGTGCCGTCAGCGTTCATTGTGATCTTGTCGATGTGGGTGCTTCTGTAGCCCATGCCATTCAGATCCATAACATCCTGCAGGTACTGAGCATGATAGAAGAGATACCACTGACCGTTGAATTCCATAATAGTATGGTGATTGTTGCCTGTCGTGCCGAAGAAGTTGCCGATGTTCTTGAACACCTCACCCTTGTAGGTGAAGGGTCCGAGAGGGCTGTCGCTGACCATATAGTCAATAGCGGCAGTTGAAAGTCCGTACTGATTGCCGCCTGTGCTCCAGTTGGTGCAGTAGCTGTAGTAGTATTTGCCGTTGTACTTGTGGATGCCGCTGTCCTCAAACATATAAGGAGCGTCGATAGTTACGGGTGTACCAACGATAGAGGTCATATCATCGCTGAGCTTTACGCAGCGTGAAGACTTCGGGTGGTCGGAGGGAAGGTTGTCTGTACCGCCGCCGAAATAGAGATAGCCTGTACCGTCGTCATCGACGAGCACTGCGGGGTCGAAGACCCACGGAACAACATTGCTGGTACAGTTTGCAGTATTACGATCGATCATTGCGCGTCCGTTGGGATCTGTCCAAGGACCTGTCGGACTGTCAGAAGTGAGCACTCCGATACCGTTCGCATTATTTGCAAAGTATAGGAAGAACTTTTCCTTGCCGTTTATCTTCTTGTGGCAGGCTGTGGGAGCCCACGAGTTGCCCGCCCATTTTGCGATACCGTTCTGACCTGCGACATTGATAAGACCGTGGTCGGTCCAGTTTACCATATCGTCAGACGATATGCAGCGCAGGCAGTTGATAGTGCTGTAGGTCTCTTTTGTGACATTTCCGTTCTCATAGAGCAGATGGTCGTCAGTCATATAGATGTAGACTCTGCCGTCGTACTCCATAACGCCCGGGTCAGCGCCGAAATATTGCGTGATGAGCGGGTTGTGCTCGTTCTCGGCTTTATAGGATTTTGCGATAGTAACACTGCCGAATTTCTGAGCCATTTCTGTGAAGTTAACCTGCTGAACGGGCTGAGTGGTTGTGGTTGTAGTTGTTGTTGTTGTTGTTGTCTCAAACCCTTCGCTGTAGCTCTCGGGAAGGCTCTTTAATACGCCTGCGTCGAGCATCTGGATCGAAAGCGCATCTCTTGCTGTTACGCCGTCGCCTCTGAGATATACGTCAGCGTTGTCAAGAGCCTTAGCGTTCAGCTTGTACTTGTCCTTGTTTCCGAGGTACTGGAGGATAGCCGTGGCATCGGCAATTGTGACTTTTCCGTCGAGGTTTGCGTCGCCGTAGAGCGTATCCGTTGTCGGAGCAGCTGTTGTAGTCTGCTGTGGTGTGGTTGTTGTCACTGTCGGCTTAGGTCCGTCGATCTGGGTGCCTGCTTTGGCAACGATAGCCTCGTCGATGGAGAAGTCGGAAGTGCCTTCCTCAGTCTCAACGTAGAGGATATATCCCGAACCCTCGGGGAGCTTGTAGTTGGTATTCGCAAGCTGTACGTAGTCGCCGTCGGACTCGCCGCTTGCGATGTGGTCGTACTTAGTCTCGCCGCTTGCGTCCGTGTACTGGAGCGAGAGCATCATATTGCCCGAGCCCGAAGCCGCTACGCTGAAGCTGTACTCCTCGCCTGCCTTGAAGGTCAGCGAATCGAGTGTCTTCATTGCGCCGTGCCAAGCACTGCCGCGGTCGGAAACTGTAAGAGCCTTGGTGCCTGCGTAAGCTGTGCCGCCAGATGTGGAGACAGAAGCGCCGCCTCTGCCTTCCCAGTCGTCTGTACCGTCCTCGAAGGTGTCGTGGTAGTAGTAGCCGTTAGCGTCGGGGGTGATTGGGTCGCGCTGCACAGGACCGTCTGTGTCAGCGGGGAGGTCCTTGCCGTCGCTTGTCATTGTTACAACGAACGTAGATACGCTGTTTGCGGGGAGCTGTGCGTAGAAGGATTCTCCGCTCGCTTCCATTCCCTTTGTAGCCGCGATGTTCTCGCTGCCGGACGTTCTGTAGCGGTCAACGTTGGTTATGCTTCTGCCGCTGAGCGTGAACTGCTGTGTTACCTCGCCGCTGCCCTTATTGATAGCAACGATAGTTGCCTGTGTATCGCTGTGCTTGTATGCCGAAACGAGAATGTTCGTGTTGGGCTGCTCGGTGGCGTCGATACGCATATCGCCCGGGCGTACCCACTTCGAGAACTGCGCCATTGCGTAGCCTCTCTTGGATATCTTTCCGTTGTCCCACATAGGGCTGTACTGGCGGCGGATATACCACCATACATATGCGTTCATATTGCCGACTACCATTGCGTTGTGGATGTTCTCGGCGACCTGTACGCCCTCGGGCCAGCGGTCTGCGGAGTTGTTATCCGAGTTCGGAACATAGACCTCGGTCATCCAGATCTCCTTGCCGCACTGCTCGAGTGCGGGGAAGTCCATCGCGCTTCTCTGCGTGCCGTAGAAGTGTGTACCGAACATATCGCAGTTCTCAAATGCCTTGGAATCATTGAGAATCGCGTTGTAGTAGTCCTTGCTGTAGCTGAAGCTCTCGGGCGACATCATTTTCGTGTTTGTTCCAGCGGTTACGGAGGGACCGTAGTTCGCGAGGAATGATGCGCATCTCGAGGGTGCCCAGTATGTCCACTCGCCCGACCAGTCGGGCTCGTTCTGAACAGAGATCGAGTTGAGCTCCACGCCCTTGCTGTTGCAGAACTTGATGAAGTCGTTGAGGTGCTTCGCGTAGTTTGCCTCAGCGCCGTTATTGAGCACGTACTGACCTCCGCGAGGTCCGCCAGAACCGTTGCTTCTCATGGAAGCGGGAGGGTTCCACGGAGTTGCAAATACAGTAGCACCGAGCTCTGAGGCTCTCTGCGCTGTGGGGATAGCGTTGCTCCACGCGTTCTGCTGGTCGCTGACGAAGATACGGAGTATCGTGAGACCGAGCTCGTTAGCGCCGTTGCCGAAGGCTGTCTGTACCTGAGCTGCCGTCATATCTCCGGGAGCTCCGTCCTGAGCGTTATAGCTCTGCCACTCCGGGTGGTTCATACCGCCGAAGCCGCGTATCCTCTGGTATGTCTTGTTCGTGTTGACTGTGCAGGCGCCTGCCGCATTCGCGTCAAGCTCCGCAGTGAATGTGCCTGCAGGTATTACCGAAGCCGCCGAGAATACCATTGTTCCCGCGCAGATACCTGCCAGCACCGATTTGAGCGTTCTTATTCTGCTCATTTCTGATTCCTCCTAAAATTGATTTCCCTGTATAACTAAATTATACTAATTCATTATACGTTAATAAAGCCTCAGCGTAAACCCACAATGTGTAGGAAAGGTGGACGAAAGAAAAATTTGTCTGAACAAATTATATCAGAGCTGGTATATACATACAACTGCCTGAAACAATGAAAAACAGCGTATGTACGGAGGTGTACATACGCTGTTGATTTAGCGGGATATGCTTACGCTGACTTTTTATATTGTGACAGTGTCAGTACCATCCGCCCTGATTTCCGTTAGCTCCGATCTGCTTGTCTGCCAGCGATATCTTATACAGCTCTTCGGAGGCAGAAACACCCGTATCGGTATAGATGGAGCTCCACGTATTCGTGCCGACAAAGTGTGCATTTCGGTTTGTATTGGCGATGTATTCGCCGTTGATGTACGTTACCAGTATGCCCTTGCGGTATATCTGCATCATACGGACAGTACACTCCGAGTCGTACACAACGACCAGTCCGAAGTTTGTGTTATCGCTTTTCAGATAATCGGCGCAGGTACCCTTTCTGCCGTAACCGAGCGGATTATTGCCCTTGCCTGCCTTCCACTGCTCGGAGAACATTTCGTCCAGTCCGCCAGCAATGACCTTATCGACCTTCTGCGACGCTCCGCCGTTGTTCAGCTTTTTCTTGTAGGTATACCAGCTCTTGTTCGTGAACGCTCCGACTATTTCGACCTGTCTGTCCTTGACATTTTTGCTCTGGTCGAGGTAAAGTATCTTATTGAAGGCACCGTCAAACTCACCGGGGTTGCTGTTGTCAAGGAAATGCGATGACAGCGAGGATTCCACCGATGATTTTATTGTTTTGGCGTCACTTATGGCAGCCGATACCTTCGCCTTCCGGATATAGCCCGACATTGTAGGGGCAAGTATAGCTGCAAGTATTCCGATGATCGCTATTACGACGATCAGCTCTATAAGTGTAAAGCCTTTAAATTTTCTTTTCATAATATCACCTCTCAGTGACTGTTCTGTCAGAAACCGTGCTGTTTTTTGCAGCACAGTTGATAGTGTCGCGGTATTGACCATAAAGCGGTCACGAGTTGTTGTACATTCTCGGATAACATATACAAGATTTTCTTATACACTAATAATAACACAAAAATTCGATTTTGTCAACAAAAAATTATTAATAAAGCAAAAATATTTATAGCATATAAACAAATTGTAATATGCGATGGAATGTTAACGCTCCGGTATAATTAAGGACTTCAGACCCTGTAACGGGCTGAAGTCCTGTTTGATGTCATATTCAGTTCTGATGGGAGCTTTCGGCGTGCGTCTTTGCGGGCTTGACCGAGCATATGAACGCGTCGCTTACCAGCTTGTCGTTATCCCACTTCTGACGCTTTTTCCTGCCGTCAAAGCAGGTGAGTATGCCTTCTCCGTGGCGCTTGTCGCCCTGCCATTCGCCTTCAAATACGTTTCCGTTCTGGTAGTAGTAAACCCCGTGTCCTTCCTTCAGGCTGTTGGAGTAGCCGCCTTCGTATCTGTCGCCGTTTTTATAGTAGAATATGCCCTGACCGTTTTTTACGTTGTCCTTCCACTCGCCCTCGTAGACATCGCCGTTCGTGTAGCGGAAGATGCCCTTGCCGCTTCTCATATCGTTTTCATATTCACCGTCGTAGCACATACCGTCCGCCCACGTGAAAACGCCCTTGCCGTGCTTGAGACCTTCGTTGTAACCGCCCTCATAGCGGTCGCCGTTGGTGTAGGAGAAAACGCCTTTTCCGTGCATCTTGCCCGTGAAGCCGAGCTCGCCTTCATATACGCCGTTATCGAATTTGAGAGTTCTCATAGAATCAGGGTCGCGCGGGGGAGTGCCGCTTATAAGCTTTTCTATGAGCACCTCATTATGCTTGTAAAAGCGCTTGTACACGCAGCCGTCGCGCTTGCTGAGCTCCGCATATCCTTCAAGCAGACCGTCGCGCCATTCACCCTTGATAACGTCGCCGTTCTCGTAGGTGTATACGCCGCTGCCGTTATATCTGTCACGCTTCCACGTTCCGACGTACTTGACCGAGCCGTTGGCGTAGTATTCCGTACCCTCGCCCGATTTCCAGCCGTCCTCCCAATCGCCGTCATATGCGACCTTGCCGCTCTGGTGGAAGAACTTGCCTTTCCCGTGAAATCTGTCGTCCTTGAATTCGCCTGCATAAAAAAGGGATTTGTTTGGCTCGTCGTCGTCCTCTTGGGTCATATCATAGTATCCCTTGGCATACTTTCTTCCGAAGCCGCAGAGCTTGCCGTCCTTCCACTCGCCGTCGTACTCTATATCAAGCTCGTTGATAAATACGCCGTGTCCGTCCGGCAGCTTTGACGCTCCGACGTGACCGGAATACGTGCCTGTACCGAGAACCTTACTGGTGAAGCTGATACTGTTTGCAATGCCATTGCTTATTTTGAAAAAATTTAACATTCCCATAATATCTTCTCCCTGTTACATAGGTTCTTTACGGAGAATCTGATGAATCGCATTGTAAATCGAGTTTATGTCCGTACATCATTCAACTTATATATTGTAACATATTACAGAGGTAATGTCAATAATATAATATGATAAAAAAGCTAACTTAATATAGACCGCGAATATTTATTGGTGGGGTTGAAATTTATCAAAAAATATGATATAATAATATAATTACAATATAAGGTTATATTTACCGAGGACAATTTAACTCTGACTGAAAAAGGAAGGTGTGTTATGCAGGGTATCAACGATATTACGTTCGATAAAGCTTTGGATTATTTCGGAAAATCTGTCGGTGCGCTGATCGTCGCCGATCAGGCTGCCGATTCCTACCGCGCTCTGGTTCGCAGAGGCATATTTTCCGATGTTCTCGGAGAGAGCGGTACCTACACAAGTCTTGTGCAGACCCTGTGGTTCCATTACAGCTCGGACGGCAGGAAAATAACCGATGAGTATAATGTTTTCATACCCAATATGGGCAAATTCGTCGGCAAGTACAGCAAGCGCCTGAAGCTCCTGCTCGGCGATATCCCGCACATCGTCCAGATGACGATAATTCCCGTTGAGGATAGCGGTCGTTACCTTTTCCTGCTTGACGAGCTCGATGAGCACGAGAAGGAGGAGGACGAGGAGACTCAGAATAAGGTCAGCACGATACAGAACAATATCTACGTGTTTACAATGGTGTTTGACCTTGTGCGCGATACGACGAGCAGCGTGTCGCTGACCGAGATATCCGACGAGGCGCTGAATTATCAGCTTAGCTACTCTGAATGGCGCAATACTATCGTCAATATGATGCGCGACGAGGAAAAAGCACTTTTCCTTGAGCGCTCGTCGCCCGAATACCTGCGTGCACACTTCAAGCCCGGACACGTAGAGTCCTTCGATCTTCAGATGATGGACCTCGACGGCGTTTTCCAGTGGGTAAAGCTGATTTTCAGCCGTATGGAGACAACCAACGAAAACGACTACCGCTTTGTGTATATGGTTCAGAATATCCATGAAGCTACGATAAGTATGAATGAGACCCTCAAGCACTACGAGGAACTCGCTTCAAAGGATTCACTGACGCAGCTCTTCAACCGCGGACGCATAGAGACGGAGCTCTGCAACGCTATTGAGCAGTATGGCAGGGATGGAAAGCCTGTCGGACTGATGATACTCGATATCGACTTCTTCAAGGCTGTCAACGATCGTTTCGGTCATCCGGTAGGCGACGCTACTCTCAAGCATTTCGCGGATATCATCAGACAGACGATGAGCGGATGTAATTCTGCCTACGGTCGCTGGGGAGGCGAGGAATTCGCAGTTGTGCTCTATGATGCTGACGAGACGGGCTTGCAGCAGCTGGCGGAGAAAATACGTACATCCGTTGCTGCGGAAAAATACGAAGCCGTGGGCTCGATAACGTGCAGCATTGGAGGCACGCTTCTCAGGCGGGAGGACGACCTTGAATCATGGTTCGGACGAGCCGATGAAGCCCTCTACAACGCCAAGCAGAAAGGCAGAAACTGCGTTAGTGTATCATAATCGAATCCGAAAAGCTCCCCTCGGGGAGCTTTTTTTGTTGTTACATTTTGTACTGCAAAAAAGACATTAATGCATATTGACAAGGTGCTGCAGGTGTGGTATCATAAAAAACTCACCCCATTTATACGGAGATTTGAGAAAGGCAGGAGAATAATATGGTATACATTACAGGCGATATACACGGCTCGCTTGAACCGATAAGAGAGCTGTTCGATAAATTCGCTCAGTCAAAGTACGATATCATAGTCCTGCTCGGAGATGTGGGCGTTAACTACTGGGGCACGCTGAAGGACATCGAGCTCAAGCACGAGATGAACAGCCTCGGTGCGACATTCTTCTGTATTCACGGCAACCACGAGAACCGTCCGCAGAATATCGCTTCATACAGGGAGAAGGATTGGAACGGCGGGCGTGTCCTCTATGAGGAGGATTTCCCGAATATCCTCTTCCCGACGGACGGCGACATCTTCACGCTCGAGGGCAGACAGTGCCTTGTTATCGGCGGAGCTTACAGCGTTGATAAGCTCCAGCGCCAGCGTAACGGCTACAAGTGGTGGTACGACGAGCAGCCGTCTGCTGCTGTGAAGGAGTACGTTGAGGAGCAGATAGCCGCGAAGAGGGTGGATGTCCTGTTCTCGCACACCTGTCCCGCGAAGTACATACCGACGGAGTGTATGATGTCCTGCGTTGACCGCTCGACCGTGGACACGAGCACAGAGGACTGGCTCGATACCATAGAGGACAGGCTTGACTATGAGGCGTGGTATCTCGGGCACTGGCATATCGACAAGCGCATAGACAAGATGCATTTCCTGTACCACGGGGTTGAAACGCTTATTTGAATCGTAAAGGAGAATAGCTATGAAATTTACTGTTGACACCAATGATTTCGAGAATATAAAGCTCGATATCGCAGAAGAAGAGCTGGATAGCCCCGAGAAGCTGATAGAGGATTTCTGCTTTGCTGCAGCAGGCTTCTACATCGACCTCACGAGGAAGATAGGCGCAAGTCCCGAGCAGATAAGAAGCTTTGACAAGGTCTGTGCTCCCTTCATCAACAGTCTGATAGAGCAGGCTGTTGAAGACGGGATATATGACTGAAAAGAGCGTGCCTTATCGGTCTATTTGTCCGATAAGGCATTTTTTCTTGAAAAGGGCTTTACAAATGTGAAAAAATGATGTATAGTAAAGATATATAGATAGACATAAATGTTTCTTTATTAACAATCTGTTCGTTAATATATGAAATGTTTGTGTACGGGAAAAGGGTTACTGAAAATATCATATCGGAACAGATGTGAAAAAGGAGTATGGTTTTATGAGGATCAAACGCACACACCTTTTTGCGGTACTGTTCTCAGCTTGTCTGATGGCTTCAGCAACACCTGTAATTTCAGCGGCAGAGACAATACCCAAGAGTATCGGCGACGTGAACAGTGACGCAAGGGTCACGGCGGCAGACGCGGTCGCGATACTGCAATTCGTGGCAAACAGCGGGAAGTACCCGCTCGATGCCGAGGCTCTCAACAGAGCGGATGTCTACAACAGGGGAGACGGCGTAACCGCACGCGACGCACTTACGATTCTGAAGTATGACGCGGGGCTGCTGACATCGCTGCCCGAGTCGTGGGCGGAGCAGCCGACAACTGAGGCTCCAACCGAGCCTGCTACAGAGGAGACCACCGAAGCTCCCACCGAGCCGACAACAGAAGCTCCCCTTGTGGTCGAGGACGTAGAGACCTACATCAAGCTCAACGGTTCAAGCGTTGACATCGACGGCAAGTACGCGCAGGCTGAGGGCTCGAACGTGACTATCAGCCATTCGGGAAGCTATTTCATCAAGGGCAGGCTCGATAACGGACAGATAAGGGTGGAAGTCCCCGATGAGAACGCAGACTCGGGAACCGTAAAGCTCATTTTCGGCGGCGTTGATATCAGCGGAAAGAACGCTCCCGCGATACTTGTGAAGAACGCCGACAAGACCTCGATAACGGTCGAGGACGGCACGGAGAACAGCATATTCGACGGCGAGACTGCCTACTCGGGCGACTGGCTCGACAACGCTCTCATTGAGGCTAAGGACGACCTTACGATCAAGGGCGGCGAGCTCGGGACGGGAGTTCTCGATATTACGGCAAATACGCAGAATGCCATTATCTGCAACAACGACATTAAGATAACGGGCTGCAACATCAATATCACAACGCTCAACAAGGAGGACAAGACCGACGCTGTTAAGGGCAAGACCTCGGTGACTGTCAAGGGCGGCAGGCTCATTATCGACGCTGAGGGCGACGGTATCAAGTCCTCGAAGGGCAATGTTGACATCTCGGGCGGCGAGATAGTCATAAAGGCGGGCAGCGATGCTATACAGGCGGAGACGGAGCTCAATATCTTGGGCGGAGATATCTCAGCCTGCGGCGACAGAGGTCTGCGCAGTGAGGGCACTATCAGTATCACAGGCGGAGAGCTTCTTGCGACCGCTACCGACAATCAGTGCGACAACCTGACCTCTACGGCTCAGCCCGCGGTCGTGCTCGATATGACCAAGCAGTGGTCGAAGAACAACCCGATAACGCTTACAGACGCGGGTAAGAACGTCGTATTTGATAAGAACACGCGCAAGAAGTACCGCTATGTCATAGTTTCCTCGCCCGAGCTCAGCGACGGCTCTTCCTACAGCGTATTTGCGGGCGGTATCGAGACAAAGGCTTCCTCTGACATCAAGGCGGGAACTCCCGCTGCATATACCGACGTAAACAACTCCGACGACGCCGACCTTCTCTACGCCGACCTCTTCGACCAGAGCAGCGTGCACAAGATAGAGGTCGAGATGAGCAACTGGGACGAGTTCCTCAAGCACTCGCAGGAGGAGGAATACTACCCCTGCAATGTCATCATAGACGGCGAGCGCCTTGACAATGTCGGCATAAGAACAAAGGGACACAGCTCCAATATGTTCGTATATCAGGCGGGCAAGGACAAGTACAGCTTCCGCTTCAAGCTTGACAAGTACGACAAGTACCAGAATTACAAGGGCCTGACGGAGATATGCGTCAACAACTTCTACTCCGATCCCTCGTGTATGCGCGATGTGCTCTGCTATAACGCGATGTACGACCTCGATGCCTACGCTCCGAATGTCGGATACACGGATATGTACCTCAACGGCAAGCTCTACAGCTTCTACCTGCTGTGCGAGCAGCCCGACAATACCCTTGGCGAGCGCCTTGCCACCGCAGATGACGCCGTATTATACAAGGCGGCAGACGTCGGAAACTCCTATGACTGCACGTTCAGACCGTCAATGGCTCTGAATAACTTCGAGGTAAAGTTCGGCACGGATGACGACCTGAAGCACATTCAGGAGGTCAAGGACGCTATCAATAAGGTAACAGCCGACAACTACAAGTTCATCGAGGACGTCATCGACGTACCGAGCTTCCTCAAGGGCTTTGCCGTGAACGCGGTAATGGCTAACTATGACAGCTACAACGGTCAGATGGCGCACAACTACTACGTGATGTACAACGCGGGCAAGATGTACTACGTGGGCTGGGACTACAACCTCTCCATCGGCAACTTTATGGACAACGGCGCGGCGGCGGAGTCCGACATAACAACGGGTCTGTATCAGGCGAATGCCAACGACCGCCCGATGCTCACGAAGCTTCTTCAGGTGCCGCAGTACAGGGAGATGTACTACAGCTACGTAAAGCAGATAGTAAGCCTCTACAGCGACCCCGAGCAGACTGTGAACGGTCTTGCTTCGCTTATCCGTGACCACGTCAAGGCTGACCCGCGCTTCTTCTTCACATACGACCAGTTCGAGAGCAACATCTCGAAGAGCCCGAACGGACTGCAGGTCGGTCAGGGCGGCGGCATGGGCGGAATGTGGGGCGGCTTCCCCGGAATGTGGGGAGGCGGCGGAGGTCTATTCTCCTACGGCGGCGATAAGGTCTCGATAGTTGACTTTATGATAAAGCGCAACCAGTATATCCACCAGAAGCTCGGCTACTAAATATATGATGAAAACGGCGGCACTCTGTACGGGTGCCGCTGTTTTTGTCTGTGGTAATGCACAAAGAAGTATTGCTATATTTGTGCAATCATACGAAATTTAAAAAAGTTTCGGAAAAAATCAACTTTTTTGCCTCCGAAATGCACTTATAAGTGAAGTCAGTGAAAGGCTTGTCACAAAAGCGGCTTCAATTTCGTTATATTATGTAGTGAAACTAAAAAAAGGAGGCTTTTCTATGAAAAAAATATCGGCAATCCTGCTCGCGGGAGCTCTGCTCCTCACAGGCTGCGGCTCGAAGGAAGTGTCGCAGTCAGCGTCCGAGAGCGCGGTCACGTCCGAGGGCGGTGACACCAACGAGCACACGGACGACGTAGTCATCACTCTCGGCTGGGCGAACGGGCAGACCTACGACTGGGGAATAGAGACCACTGCCGAAAACTCTATGAAACACTTCATTGACGAGTTCAACGCTAAGGACAACGGCGTGCGAGTGGAGGTCAAGATATTCAGCGAGCTCGAAGAGTTCAAGAATTACGGGTACGACGAGAGGGGCAGCTATCAGGGCTACAGCGATGACGAGTGCAAGCAGATGGATTTCTTTATCTCGCAGGAGCTCATCAACAAAGACACTGTCGACATCATCTCCAAAAACTCCTTCTGTAATCCCGCAAAGTACGAGATTTTCAAGCGCAAGGGAGCCTTCGCTGACCTGTACAAATTTATGGAGGACGACCCAGAGGTCAACCGCGATACCCTCAACAGCCATATCCTCGACCTCTGCGAATACGAGGGCGGGCTCTACTCCATCCCGACTAATTACATAGTAAACACGATGATAGGCAAGTCCGAGTATGTCGGCACTAAGCAGAACTGGACGATTGACGAGTTCGTTGACCGCTGGAACGCCATGCCTGCGGGATCTATGGTGAATCACAGCCTCACCGCCGAGTACATCTATTACGATGTGCTCAGAGCTAATACCACAGCGTTCATCGACTACGACAATTTCGAGACTCACTTCGATCACCCCGACTTCCGCAAAATGCTCGAATTCTGCAAGGGCTTCGAGAGCAATATGGGTCAGAAGCTGGAAGGCGCCTATGACCAATCCAGACCGAACCTCGTCGAGCTGTACAGGATATGGGGCTACAATGGGGCGATTTACGAGGACGTGGACTATGCAAACAACACCGTCGATTACCCGCATATCCGCGACGGCGAGATGACACTCGTCGGTTTCCCGACCTCCGACGGCAGAGGAGCATACCTTAACGGAGGCGGTGGTTTCGGCGATATCTCCATTCGCGCAAACACCTCCGAGGAGAAGCAGGCGGCGGCGTGGAAGTTCATTCGCGAGTTCTATCTTGAGGAGTTTCAGCTCGAAAACTTCGCTCAAGCCAACGAGTACACCGACCACGAGAATGGTCAGCCCGCGAAAACGTGGACGATACTGAGCGGCTTCCCGATAAACAATGCCGCCCGCAAAACAACGGCGGAGCGCTTTATGAGCGGTTACTACGACAACGTGAACTACACTCTGTCGGTGCAGAACAAGGTCTGCAAGGATAATCTCACGCAAGCCGACATTGACTTCATTGACGATTATGTAAACTCCATTGACCGCTGGGGAGTAGGCACCGACCGTGAGCTTTTCAACATAGTCGAGTATGAGGTGCTCGCGTATCTGAAAGGGGAGCAGGACATAGACACGACCGTGGACGTCATACAGAACCGCGCAAATATCTGGATAAGCGAGCAGATGTAACAAATCAGGCACCTCCGAGTCTCGGAGGTGCCTGTTCTTTTCGTCAGCCGCGCTTTGCCTTGTCCTCTTCGAGAGAATCAGCCCATTCACGGTCTATCTTCATATTCTTTCTCATAGCTGATATCGGAGCGGCAAGCGCGTTGAATACCATACTCGTACCCATACTGTCGCACTTGTAATTGGCGGTTCTCTCGCGGGAAATGCCCACTCTCTCCGCGACCTCTACAGCGTCGATGTTAGCGCCGATGAAGAGGAATTCCCAGCCGTACTTCTCCTTCTGATGCTCGATGAGCTTCTTTATCTCCTTGTAGTCGTACTTGTGGCTCGCGTTCTCCATTCCGTCGGTCGTGATGACGAACATTGTGTGCTCGGGTACGTCCTCGGGACGTGCGTACTTGTGGATATTCCCGATGTGCTTCACTGCGTCGCCTATCGCGTCGAGCAGAGCCGTGCACCCGCGGACATAGTAGTCCTTGTCGGTCATGGGACGGATCTCCGAGAGCTTTGCGCGGTCGTGGATGACCTCGCTCTCGTTGTCGAAGAGGATGGTCGAAACGTAAGCCACGCCGTCCTCCTTCTTCTGCTTCTCGATCATACCGTTGAAGCCGCCTATGGTGTCGGCTTCGAGTCCGCCCATAGAACCGCTTCTGTCGAGAATGAATACCAGCTCGGTGATGTTATTGTTCGTTTTTTTCATAGTTATTACCTCCGTTTTGATATGGTGTTTGGTTTATCCCTGTGATTATATATTACCATATCCTGCGGAGGGAGTGGTCGCCTGTCAGGCGACATTTTTTATCCGCCGATAAGCGGCTGGTCGAAGGCGAAAAGAGCCTCGTTTATCTCAATGATATCGTACATCTTATGTGTGAAGAAATACTCGATGATGATGTCGAACTTGCTGCTGTGTGAGAGCGCAAAGCCTGCCTTCATCAGCATATCCCGCGCCTCGTCTATCGGCAGCTCGAGTGCTGCCGCGAACGCGATGACGGTTATCTTCTTGGGCTTGTAGTGGACGTCGCTTCGTATCTTCGAGAAGAGCTTGCGGTCGATGTTCGCCTTTTTGTAGCACTGAGCGTCCGTCAAGCCCTTTTCGTCTATCTTGCGGAGGAGCATTTCCGTGAAGCTCTCGTCTATCTGCGCTACTGCCTTTTCGAGGTCGTCGGGGAGAGCCTCCTCACAGCATAGCTCCGCCATCGGCATATCGAGCTTTGCTGACTTCGCGCGGAAGAGGCGGGGCTTCCTTTCTGCGGCATCCGACATTGCCTGCGGAGCTGCCATAGCCGCCCCGAACGGCTCCGAGCGGCGTCTGCTCTCATTCGCAGTCATCTCGGAGACGTAATTGTCGTCAACATAGCGGCGTATATCCGTGAAAAGCTTCTCGCTCACGAAGAGGGAGTCCCTGTCGAATACGACGATGTATATCATCATATCGTGTTCCATAAGGAAGTCGCTGCACGTATCCATTGCCACTCGCAGAGCTTTCGCTCGCGGGTAGCCGTAAGCTCCTGCGGAAATGAGCGGGAAGGCAACGGACTTGCAGCCGTTATCAGCGGCAAGTGCAAGGCTCTCGCGGTAGCAGGACGTGAGGAGCTCGCGCTCACTGTAGTCTCCGCCGTGCCATATAGGTCCGACGGTATGAATAATGTATTTAGCGGGGAGCTTGTAGCCCTTGGTTATCTTGGCTTTTCCCGTATCACAGCCTCCGAGCGTGCGGCATTCCGCAAGAAGTTCGGGACCTGCGGCACGGTGTATGGCTCCGTCAACTCCGCCGCCGCCGAGAAGGGAGTTGTTTGCGGCGTTTACAATGGCGTCACATTCCATTTTGGTTATATCGTTCCTTACGATAGTAAGAGGCATAGCGTGCTCCTCCTTTTTATGGCTCGTGTGTTGCGAGCTCAGAAATATCTTAGTTAAATCATACCATAAAAGCGTCGTAATATCAAGAGGTTTTTGCTTCGGCAAAATATTCCGTACGCCTTGCTATTTTTTCCATATTGTGTTATAATGAGGTCACAAGTTTATTACGGGAGGTATCCGCTATGAAAATGACATCAGCTCAGGCAGCAAAGCTGCTCCGACAGCTCAACGACGAGCTCAGAACGCTTCAGTACCGCGAGGAGAACACAAAAAGCTTCCTTGCAGCTCTCGGTGAAGACCCTGAGTCCGTCCGTCCCGACTACGATTACGCCGCTTCGCAGACGCAGCAGAACGAGGTCGAGGCTAAGATACGCAGGCTCAAGCATACGTTGAACGTGTTCAATGCTACGACAGTCATTCCCGAATACGGTATCACCATTGACGAAATGCTCGTCTATCTCCCGCAGCTCAGCAGGCGCGCGGGAAGGCTCTCTATGATGAAGGACGCGCTCCCGAAGGTGCGCGAGAGTGCGGGCTATTCCCGCGGAAATACAGTCATCGACTACCGTTATGCAAACTACGACATCGAGCAGGTCAACAAGGACTACCTCACTGTTTCCGAGGAGCTCGCAAAGGCGCAGACAGCGCTCGATTATATCAATAACACCGCCGAAATGGATATCGACGTGTGAGAATGTTCCGCTTGCTGTTCCCTCTCATATTGGATTTGAAGAGTCAGACGCTGTTCAGTGTTTAAGTCGTCCGTTATTCTTTTTATTGAGGGTATCCTCGGTTCAACGTTCGTGTTTTCGTTCAGTGGAGGAAAAGAATTCTTTTTGCCTTGCGCAAACACTTAGGAACAGCAAGAAAAACCTTTCGGTAGCGGAGGTTCGGTTACAAGCTGCTGATTTTAAGTTAAAATAAAAAAATATATTTCTTGCTGTTGACATAGTATCACTTACGTGGTATAATAATATAGTCGTCAAGGACATTATTTATCGCGGTGTGGAGCAGCTAGGTAGCTCGTCGGGCTCATAACCCGAAGGTCGTTGGTTCAAATCCAGCCGCCGCAACCATATTAGCATGACTAAAAGTATGACATGCAGGAAAAAGCCCGAAATATCGGGCTTTTTTGCTACCCAAATTCCGAAAAAATTCTTGAAAAAATGAGGGATGACATTGGGGTATTTTAGGCCTCTGGCTGGATTTGAACCCTCACAAGGAAAAATTTTGGAGTGAATATAGGTCGAAATACAGGCAAATATCGATTTTCTCGGCAAAAAATAGTATACAAAGTTTCGGACTCGGTTTTAGTGGTTTTCACGAAATGTGAAAACACTGGGATCGAGTCCTTTTTTGTTTCCTCGAAAACCAAGTGATAGAAAACCTATCAGCGATTTGTGAGCCGTTTTTGACGACATCGGTGGCAGGTCGGGAAACTACACCACCGAGAGCAAATAAAGCCGCTGTGAATGATTTTTGAGCCTCCTGTGGCAGATACATAGAAAGCAGATCACGCCTGCTGTCTATGGAATAATTATGTAACAGGAGGAAAACAGATGAACAAATTCTACATGAACGGTAAGCTGATACACAAGGCTTCCGATCACAACACCAAACGCTGTGAGGTCGAGAAATGGGTA
>JAFXXD010000030.1 GCA_017542475.1 Ruminococcus sp.
TGGTAGAAAAATAATGTGATTCACGTTTATATTATCTACCAACAACTCTCTGAAACCCAGTCAAATCGGATAAAACAGAGAATTGTTACTAAGGAATTCATATAATAGAGTAGACAAATGCACTATTATATGGTATAATGAATGCAAATGCATTCATTATATTTGATTTTAATGCCCTTGCAGATACGCAGAACAGAGTTCTGCTCCCTGCAATCGGGCGATTATACCATATGCGCTTCGCTCATATGGTATAATAATCCATATGATTCAAAATGGAGCGTGAAACTATGTTCAGATACCGAAGGCTTATTATTCCGCTTACAGCTCTCCCGCTGCTGTGCGGCTGCACTCGTCTCCATGACACTGCTCCTTATCCGCAGCCATCTGTTTCCGATACTGTTGTGGAAGAGGTTACCGACTACATCTACGGCGACTGTATGCCCGTCCTTGCGATAAATACCATCGAGCGCGGCAATCAGGCAATGGACTTCGTTACCAAGCCCGTCGCGCGGCACGTTGCGGAGTCGATAGCGTCGTGGACTCCCAACTACACCGTACCTGCGGAGCCGTATTACGTCGGGTGTACCGTGACTCTCACCGATACCGACGAGATGATACAGCTCGACCGCGTAGGAGCGCAGGTGAAGGTGCGAGGAAACTGGACTACCGTTTACGATAAAAAGCCGCTGAGGATAAAGTTCGACGAGAAGCAGAGTATGCTCGGGCTGAACGACGGCGGTGAATACCGCAATTGGGTGCTGCTTGCCGAGTATAAGGACTGCTCTATGCTGAGGAACAAGACCGCGCTCTCCGTTGCGCGCGATATCCTCGGCAGGGACGGGCTCTATGCTGCCGATGCGGAGTTCGTCGAGGTCTACATAAACGGGAAATACCGGGGCGTGTATCTGCTAACGGAAATGCAGCAGGTCAACGAGGGAAGGGTTGATATCACCGAGCCCGAGAAGGACTATGAGGGCTGGGACATCGGCTATTTCCTCGAATTTGACGGCTACTTCACCAACGAGAACGACAACAACGCTTTCTATGTTGATTTCGCCGACAATGCGCCTCTTGTTCCGTATGACGGCAACGGCGGTTCTGGCAGGACTATGAAGTGCCAGCCCGAGTACGGCGATGACCCCGATGACCCGAAAAAGCCCGTTGGCATAACTGTCAAGAGCGATATCAACTCCGACGAGCAGATAGACTTCATTACCGAATTCGTGAACGGCACCTACGACATTATGTACCACGCCGCCTACGACGACAAGGCTTATGTTTTCAACGATGACCTCCGCATAGACATTGAGGAAGACCCTGCCATTACTCCCCGTGAGGCTGTGGAGCGCGTTGTGGACGTCGATTCACTCGCGGATATGTACATCATCAGCGAGCTCACCTGCGACGCCGATATCTACTGGTCGAGCTTCTTTATGTCAGCCGATTTCGGCGAGAACGGCGACCGCAAGCTCCGATTTGAAGCTCCGTGGGACTTCGATTCCGCTATGGGCAACAAGGAACGCTGTATCGACGGTACGGGCTTCTATGCCGCAAATATCGTGCCCGATGTGAACGGCGGAGTCAGCGGCGGAGGCGAGTACGACACGATAAATCCTTGGCTCGCGGTGCTGATGTACGAGGACTGGTTCACCGATATAATCCGCGAAAAATGGACGGACGCCTACGACAGCGGAGTTTTCTCCGAGGCTGTCGATATGATACGCGAGGACACCGAGAATTACAGCGCGGCTTTCGAGCGCAATTACGAGCGCTGGGACAATCTCCGCGATAAATCAGCGTTCGGCAGCGAGCTCTCGAAGGCTGCAGCTAACTGCAAGACTCACGGCGAGGCTGCCGACCAGCTCGCGGACTGGCTCGATAAACGAGTTACCTTCCTCAACGACTACTGGCATAAA
>JAFXXD010000031.1 GCA_017542475.1 Ruminococcus sp.
CAGCGGTGGGATTCACAAGGTAAACTCTAAAGCTTTCATATCATTTGAATAATTCTCCATATAAGGCAAACGGCACTCGATCGAGTGCCGTTTGTTCTATTCGGTTTGGTTTACTAACTTCCGCTAAGGGGATAAGGCTTCAGCCGTCCCTTTGTCATTATTCCTGTTCTCCGAAGGCGCGTACTGCCTTCATCATTATCGCGCATTCAAGGCGCTTTTTCTCAAGCTGGCACGATATCTTGTGCGCGGCTCTGATATCGCCCATATACTGGTAATTGTTCGCGTTGCAGCCGCCGCTGCAGTAGAACTTCGCCCAGCACTTGCGGCAGTCGGGCTTGGAGTATACGTGAGCAGCCGCGAAGTCCGCCTTCATCTCCTGATCGAAGGTGCCCTCGTCGATATTGCCCATCTTGTACTCGTCTATACCCACGAACTGGTGACACGGGAAGATGTCGCCGTCGGGAGTTATCGCCACGTAGTCGTTTCCGCAGCCGCAGCCGCGAAGTCTCTTTATCGCGCACGGACCCTGATCGAGGTCAAGCATAAAGTGGAAGAAGTTGAACTTCTTGCCCTGCTTCTCGTTGTCGATAAGACGCTGAGCCAGCACCTCGTATTCCTTGAACACCGCGGGGAGCTCCTTCTCCGTGAGCGCGTACTCGTCGGAATCGCCGACAACGGGCTCGACGGATATCTGGTCGAAGCCTGCCTCATACAGCGCGAAAACGTCGTTCGAGAAGTCGAGGTTCTTCTTCGTGAATGTACCTCTCACATAGTATTCCTTGTCGCCTCTGCCCTCCACGAGCTTCTTGTACTTCGGCATAATGATGTCGTAGCAGCCCTGTCCGTTCGGCAGCACACGGAAGTAGTCGTTGACTTCCTTGCGTCCGTCTATCGAGAGCACGACGTTCGACATCTCGCGGTTTATGAAGTCTATCTTCTCGTCGTCGAGCAGCAGACCGTTTGTTGTGATAGTGAAGCGGAACTTCTTGCCGTACTCAGCCTCGCGCGAGCGTGCGTACTCGACCACCTGCTTCACGACGTTCCAGTTCATCAGCGGCTCGCCGCCGAAGAAGTCGAGCTCGAGGTTGGGACGGTCGCCCGAATTTTCAAGCAGGAAGTCTATCGCGTGCTTGCCCGTCTCAAACGACATCAGCTTTCTGCCCTTGCCGAAGTCGCCCGTCGAGGCAAAGCAGTACTTGCACCTCAGCTGGCAGTCGTGGGCTATATTCAGGCACATTGCCTTTATCGGAGACGCTACCGAGTACCTCGCGTACTTCTCGTAGTCGTCCTCGGAGAAGAGTATCTTGTCGTTGTAGAGCTCGACTATCTCCTGATAGCACGACTCGATGTCCTCGGGAGCATACGAGCGCGAGAGCTTCTGCACCACCTTCTCAGGACATTCCGCCTGAAACGGCGGCTCGACGTTGTCGAGGAGGTCGTATGTCAGCTCATCGACGATGTGGACTCCGCCGCTGTTCACGTCAAGAACGATGTTGAATCCGTTCAGCTTGTACTTATGTATCATAACTATTCCTCACATATCAAACAGCATTTTAAAAAATTTGAGGCAGTAAAAATACTGCCTCTCGTAATTTTCGGTTGTAGCCGCGCTTATCTCTCGCACTTCTGGTTTGCAACTGTGCAGGAAGTCTTGCAGGCAGACTGGCATGATGCCTGACACTTGCCGCAGCCGCCCTTCTTTGCGGACTCCTTGAGATTAGCCTTGTTGATAGTCTGGATGTGTTTCATGTTCTTATCCTCCTAAAGCTGTGCGGTATTCGCCTCCGCACTATATATATTACCGATATTATAGCACATCGCCGCGCGGATTTCAATAGGATTTTGTCACAAAATCCAATTTTGTTGATTTTTGACAAGACTGCTGTTGATACGATATCGAAACAGCACAAAAGCATTTGCGCTCATATACCCCTATATAAATAACTTATTAATATTATTGCTGTGTTAACCAATTAGGTCAAGCCATTAGCTTTGTAGGGGCGGCGTTCCGCTCGCCCGATAAATCGTTCGTACGTTTGCGGGACGCCGAGGGCGGCGTCCCCTAAATTCGGTAGCCGCAAGCCGTTTTGTAAGGTGCGGGACGTCGAGAACGCCGTCCCCTATATTTGATCACGGAAAAATGTACGTTGTTTCACAACGTTTTCGTGAATGGCGGGCGAGGGCGCCCGCCACTACGGCTTATTCATCGAGCTCTATCAGCTTCTCGAAATCCTCGTCTATCTGCTGTTTGAGGCTGTCTATCTCGGAGCACTTGCTGCTCATCAGCTCGTAGTCGGAGTAGACCTCCTCTTTGCCTATCTCCTCTGTCAGCAGGTCGATACGCGCCTGCAATTCGTCAATTTCCTTTTCAAGCCGTCTCATTTCGTTCTTGCGGGCGGCGTCGGCACTGCGCTGCTGCTTCGAGCGGTAAGTGCGCTCGTTCTTCTCCTTTGCGGCTTCGGCTGCCTTCGCGAACTTCGCCGCGTCCGCGATACGCTTCTCCTCAGCCTGCTCGTCACGGAGCACGTCGAGGTACTTCGCGAAGCCGTAGTTGTGCTCGCGGTAGCCGCCGTCGGTCAGCTCTATCAGGCGGTCGGCTATCTTGCTGAGGAGGTAGCGGTCGTGCGAGACGAATATCACAGTGCCCGTATATTCGGCAAGAGCCTCCTCTATCGCCTCCTTCGACGCGAGGTCGAGGTGGTTGGTCGGCTCGTCGAGTATGAGCACATTGCCGTGCTCCTGCATCATTATCGCAAAGCAGAGCTTCGCGCGCTCGCCTCCGCTGATGACGCCCGTCTCCTTGAAGACGTTCTCGCCCGTGAAGCGCACCTGTGCGAGCAGGCTGCGCACCTCAAGGTCGGACAGCGACGGATAGCGGCTGTGGAGCTCCTCCATTACCGTGAGCTCGCGGTTGAGGTTGGTGCTCTCCTGCTCGAAGTAGGATATCTTTATGTTGCTGTTCCAGCGGACAACGCCCTTGTGCGGCAACTTCTCCTGTATTATCTTCAGCAGGGTGGACTTGCCGATGCCGTTGTCGCCGATAATGCCTATTTTCTCGCCTCTGCAGACTTCAAAGCTGACCTCGTCAACGAGTGTTTTGCGCTCGGCTCCCTCGCCGACAGAGATGTCCACGCTTTTGACCTTGAGCACGTCGAGCGGCGGCTCAACAGCGTAGGTGAAGTGTATCTTCGCGCGCTTGGTGTCGTGGAAGGGCTTCTCTATGCGCTCTATCTTTTCGAGCTGCGTGCGGCGGCTCTGAGCCATTTTCGTCGTGGACGCACGCACGAGGTTCCTCGCGACGTAGTCCTCCATTTTCGCTATCTGCTTCTGCTGCTGGGCGTACTCCTTCTCGCGGCGGGCGTCGTCCTCCTCGCGCTGGCGCACGAATGCCGAGTAGTTGCCCTTGTAGCGGCGAAGCGTGCCGCGCTCTATCTCGCATATCGACGTGCACAGTCTGTCGAGGAAGTAGCGGTCATGCGAGACGATGAGCACCGCTCCCCTGTAGCTGCGGAGGTAGTCCTCCAGCCACATTATAGTCTTGAAGTCGAGGTGGTTCGTCGGCTCGTCGAGAATGAGCAGATTAGGCTCCTCGAGCAAGAGCTTCGATATGCAGAGGCGCGTCTTCTCGCCGCCGCTGAAGCCCGATACCTCGCGGCTGAGCTCGTCCTCGGTGAAGCCCATTCCATTGAGGATAGTGCGTATCTTCACGTCTGTGTTGTAGCCGTCGTTCGCCTCGACCCACGACGAGAGCTGCTGGTACTCGTCCGCAGCGGAGCTGTCGCCCGCCTCTATCTCGCGCTCTATCTCGCGCAGACGCGCTATCGCCCTGTGCATCGGCTCGAAGACCTTCTGCATCTCGTCCATAACGGTGCTCTCGGAGTCGAGTCCGCCCATCTGCTCGAGGTAGCCGATACTTGTCTTGCCTGCAAATGAGATGATACCGTCCTTTTCCGTGAAGCGGTCGGGCTCGACCGAGCCTGTCAGTATTTTCAGCAGCGTGGACTTGCCGCAGCCGTTGTTCCCGATAAGACCTATCTTGTCTGTCTCGTCGATGGTCAGCGACACGTTATTGAGCAGCTGTACGCCGTTGTAGAATTTATTTATGTTTGTTAGACTTGCAAGCATAATATCTTCCTTTTCAGTAAATATAAGCCTATTTTAGCATATTTCTGTTTAAAAAGCAAGGGGCACGGTATTGTGGGACGCCGAGGGCGGCGTCCCCTACATTGCTTTCGGTCGCGGAAATAAACTCCCGACGCTAATAAACTACAACGCGAAGCCGAAAGTTTCGCTCAAGCCTTTTCAAAGGCTTGCGGGTCGAGGGCAGGCTCAACGAGCCCGTCCCCTCTGTCGCTTCGCGACATCTCCCCACACTGTGGGGAGTCACCCCGCGGGTCAAGGGCAGCGCCCTTGTGGGTTCCAAGGGCAAAGCCTTTGGTCGCCTCCTATGGAGGCGAAATAGGCACATCAAAACAACAGCTACCCTTCGCAAACAATCCAGTGAATTGTTTGCGAACGAAAAAAGCTACGATTCCGAACGGGCGGCGAAACGCCGCCCCTACAGTGGGTTACGGCAATACGAACGGATATTGACGGGACGTCGAGGACGCCGTCCCCTACAACATAAAAAGCCCTCCGTGCCTATCGGAGAGCTTTTTATGTAGGGTAAATTATAGAATAGTGAGGTTGTTTTTTAATAAATGCGTCCTGTGAACGCTGTGAGACGTCTGTCTACAACTATATTATACTCTCTCGCGTGCCTTCGTACAATCAATTATCCTATCAATTTCAGAAGATTTTTTTGCGGAATGTGCATTTTTCACCTTCCCGCTATTGATTTTTCTCCACGATTATGATACAATATTTCATATAGAATAAAATGATATATTGTCAAAACATTATTTTGACTATGTAAAATATACTTCTTTCCACACCTGAATGCTATAGTACATAAAGGAGGGCATTGTGAGCAAGCGTATTCTTATCGGCGTCATCATCACCGAGTGTCATATCGACTTCCAGAAGGAGATACTCCGCGGTATCGTCTCGCAGGCTTTCAAGAGCAACTGCGACATCGCCGTACTCACTCCCCTGCACAACTTCTTCATGGATACCCCCCACAAGCAGATAGAAAAGAAAATTTTCGACCTCATCCTCTCCGACCGCTTCGACGGCTTCCTCTACGGCAGGAATACCTTCTATGGCGAGGAGATAAAAAACTACATCGACAACCTCCTCGTGCGCTCGGGAAAGCCCGTTATGCTTATGGACTTCGCCGACCACAGGAGCTTCGAGACTACCTCCATCGACGACTGCGCCGCCTTCGAGCAGATAACCGACCACCTCATCGACGTGCACGGCTTCACCAAGATATACTGCCTGACAGGTCCGAAAAAGCTGTTCGTCTCGGAGGAGCGCCTCAAGGGCTTCAAGCTCTCGATGAAGAAGCACGGGCTCTACTACGACAGGAGCTACTGCTATTACGGCGATTTCTGGCGCGAAGCCGCCAAGGACCTCGCAAAGCGTATGATACGCAGTGAGATAGAGCGTCCCGAGGCTATCGTATGCGGCAACGACTATATGGCGATATCCCTCGCCGAGGAGTTCCTCAGCGCGGGTATCCGCGTGCCCGATGACATCGCCCTCACAGGCTATGACTCGTCCGAGGAGGGCTACAGCTTCAATCCGTCGATAACCAGCTTCAGCCGCCCCAATTTCCAGATGGGTGCAGAGGCTCAGCGCCGACTCTACCGCATAATCACGGGCAAGATATGCAACCGCGTCCACAACGAGAACGGCGAGCTCCGCACGGGGCAGAGCTGCGGCTGTCCCGAGGATATGCGCGTGGTGCAGCGCCTTCAGCGGCAGAACAAGATAAACGCGCGCTTTGAGTCTAATATGCTGATGAGCGATATGCTCTTCGATATCACCAACGTCGATAACCCAGCCGATTTCGCGGACAGGCTCGACAACTACACCTATTTCATCTACAAGCTCCGCCATATATCGCTCTGCCTGACGAGAAAGTTCATCGACTCGCCCGCAGGCAGCTTCACCGACAAGCTCACCTTCTCCGCCGGCGACGACGTGAGAATGGTGCTCTCGAAGTCGGCGGTAAGGCGCGAGGAGGTGTCCGACGAGTATTTCAGCTCGTTCGACCTGCTCCCCGTCTTCAACAAGGAGCACGCCTTCCCGATAGCGTACTACATCTCGCCACTCCACTACAACAGCAACTTCTTCGGCTACTCCGCCATATCCTTCGGCAAGGAGCCGATAAGCTTCAGCACGCTCTACCTCCAGTGGATAAACTACGTCAACATCGCGCTTGAGCAGCTCCGCATAAAGGCGATGATGAACCGCACTATCTCCACCGCCAACCACGCCCTCCTCTACGATGAGGTGACGGGGCTGCTCAACAGGAACGGTATGGAGAAGGCTATGTCCGACCAGAAGAACGCGTGGGTGTCGGGCGGAGTCAGCGTCGATTTCATACGTATACAGCTCACGGGGCTGAACAAGACCTACTTCCAGAGCGGTGAGGACAAGTGTCAGCGCGTTTTCGCGGCTTTCGCGCAGAAGCTCCGCGAGTGCGTCAAGCCCGACGAGATCTGCGGTGCGTGGTCGAACAATATCCTCGGTATCGTGACGGCGCGTCCCGAGCGTGCGGGCGAGCTCTTCCGCGTGCTCTCCGAAAAGGTCAAGGATTCGCAGTTCAGCGACGGCGAGAACTGTAACGTGGACTTCTCGCTCGGTCAGTTCAGCCAGCAGATGACTCCCGACGCCAGCCTCGGCAACGCTATGCACAAGGCGGCTATAAACCGCCTGTTCAACTACAACATCTCCGAGAGCAGTGCGAACCCGCAGTTCGAGAAGCTGTGTATGCTCCGCAACAGGATAATGAAGAATCCCGAAAATCCGTGGAATATCAGCGAGATAGCCGAGAGCCTCTACCTCAGCAAGAGCTACCTCCAGAAGATATACAAGTCCTACTTCAACAAGAGCATAATCGAGGAGATGATACAGTTCCGCATCGAGAAGGCAAAGGAGCTCCTCGACAATACCGATATGACCGTGACGGAGATATCCAAGAAGTGCGGCTACTCGTCGTACAACTACTTCGTGCGGCAGTTCAAGATATCCGAGGGGCTTTCCCCGTCGGAGTATCGAACCAAGAACGGAAAGTAAAATCGAAATAAAATTTACAGGCGGATGATATCCGTCCCTACAATGGGACGTCGAGGACGCCGTCCCCTACAAAAAATTATCGCCGCAGGCGATACCGCAATTATTCGTTATTCACTATTCATTAAAAAGCACGGGTGACAAGTCACCCGTGCTTTTTTACGCTTTCCTTATCATCAGACATTCGCCCGTTTTAACAAAGCCAAGCCTTTCGGCTGTGCGATTTGAGCCCTCGTTTGACAGCTGACACGACCATGTAGGTCGGCGGCGAGGGAGCACCTCCGCTATCGTCATCGAAGCCGCCGCAAATGCCAGTCCGCGGCGGCGGTAGCCCTCGGCTGTCTCGATGCCGATATCCGCCTCATCGCTGCTCACCGCGGACGTGAACGCCCACGCCGCCGGCTCACCGCCGTGCATTATGCATATACCCGTGCCGCCCGAGCAGAACTGCTCGGAGCTGTCCCAGTACATCGCGGGTGTGACTCTGCCCACGAGCCTGCGAAAGAGGTCTGCGTCTATTTTACACGCCGCAAAGCCCGCAGGAAGCTCTGTTTTTATGACGGTATCGTTGGGATAGCTGTAGATATTCCTCGGCACAAGAACAACTTCGCCCCACCGTGAGAACAGTCCGCAGATACGCTCGTCACCGCAAATCAGCTTTGCCCCGCCGATAACGAGGTCGTAGACCTCACGGAGAAAGACTTCGTCAGGACTCCCCCACAGATAGGAGAAGCCGCTCCTGTGGCGTATCAGCCCGCAGCTCCCGCTGTCGTCCGTAAAAACAGAGCCGCTCTGTATTCCTTCTACGACAGAAAGCGGGAATACCCTGCACAGGGCAATGCTCTCTGCACACGGGATATACGAACGGAAATCGCTCTCGGGTATCAGTTTCATTTCGTGTCCCTTCTGAGCAGAAACAGCCTTCCGCTGTACGGCGGTATGTCCATATCGAGGTATGCGCCGTCCTGACTGTACTGCGTGCTGCCGTGCGGAGTCTCTCCGCTGTAGAGCTGGTCGTCCGAGTCGAGCAGGAGCTCCGCCTCGTACTCCTTGCCGATGTTGACCGAGTAATCGAACTGGTACCAGTCCGAGAAATTGAGCACCGCGAGGATATCGCCCTCAGCGCTCTTGCGGCGTATCGCATAAACACACCTGTCCGTGGACTCGCAGTCCTCCCACATAAAATTGGTGGGGTCGCAGTCGTAGTGGAGCGCGTTATGGGTGAGGTATATGCGGTTGAGCGCCTTGATGTACTCGCGGAAGGAGTCGTGCATGGGGTATTTCAGCATATCCCAGTCCTGCTCGCGCTTGACGTCCCACTCGCGGAGCTGTCCGAACTCGTTGCCCATAAAATTGAGCTTCTTGCCGGGGTGGGCTATCATATACATATACAGAGCTCTCGCCTGCGGGAATTTCTCGTCGTACTGACCGTTCATCTTTTGCAGTATCGTAGCCTTGCCGTGTACGACCTCGTCGTGCGAGAGCGGCAGTATATAGCGCTCGTTGTAGAAATACAGCATTGAAAAAGTGAGCTTGTGGTAGTCGCGGGTGCGGTACATCGGCGCGCTCTGGAAATATTCCAGCGTGTCGTGCATCCAGCCGAGATCCCACTTGTAGTCGAAGCCGAGACCGCCGTCGAATACGGGAGCAGCTACCTTCGGGTGCGAGGACGAGTCCTCTGCCGCCAGTATCACCGACGGGTGACGGGCTTTGAGTCCGCTGTTCATATCTTTAAGGAACTGTATCGCGTACCTGTTCTCGCCGAGGTATTCGCGTCCGTTCCAGTATATCATATTGCGCACCGCGTCCATACGCAAGCCGTCGAAGTGGTAGACCGTCAGCCAGTAGTTCGCAGCCGACTGCAAAAACGAGCGCACCTCGCCCTTCGAGTGCATAAAGTTGCGGCTTCCCCACTCATTGTAGGCGGCTTCGTCGTCGGGAAATTCGTAAAGCCGCGTACCGTCGTACTCCGTGAGTGCGTAGTGGTCCACCGCGAAGTGCACGGGAACGAAGTCCATTATAACGCCTATGCCCTTTTTGTGGCAGGTATCGACAAGCTCCATAAGCTCCGTCGGAGTGCCGTAGCGCGAGGTCGGCGAGAAAAAGCCCGTTATCTGGTAGCCCCACGATTCGTCGGAGGGGTGCTCCGCGAGCGGCATCAGCTCGATGTGGGTGTAGCCGTACTCCACCGCGTAGTCCGATATCATTTCCGCTATCTCTGAGTAGCTGTACCAGTGCTCAGCCGCGCGTATCTCCTCGGCGGACATAGCGGACTCGTCCGCGGGCGGGTCGTCCTTTTCACGCGGGACAAAGCCCTCCTTCCGCCTCCACGAGCCGAGGTGCACCTCGTAGATATTCAGCGGCTTGTCGCGGCAGTCGCTCCGCTTCTCCAGCCATTCGCCGTCTCCGAAGCTGTAGCCCCCGATGCTCCGTATCACCGAGCACGTATTCGGGCGCACCTCCATACCGTAGCCGTAGGGGTCACAGTGGTCGATGAAGTTGCCTTTTTTGTCGTAAATCCTGTACTTGTAGCGCATACCCTCCTTCGCCTCGGGACAGAGGAGCTCGTAGAAGCGTCCGTCCTCGACAGGCTCCATAGGCTCGTCGCTCCAGCCGTTGAAGTCGCCTACCAGCGCGACCTTGCCAGCATTCGGGGCATAGGTGCGGAAGAGCGTGCCCTTGTCGGTGATATGCGCACCGAGATATTCATATGCCTCAAAAGAGTCGCCTTTGTAAAATCCGTAGATGTCCATAGTAAACTCCCCTCAGAGCGTCACATCAGCTGTAGTTGAGTGCCAGTCTGAAATCAACAGCCTCCGTGAACGGGTCGTAGTATATCTGCTCGTTGTCCTTGCTTGCTATGAGGTATGACTTCTTGTAGAATACGGGCACAAAGCCATATCCCTCGATCATGCTGCGCTCGGCGGAGGTGTATGCCCCGACAAGAGCATTCGTGTCCGTGCACTTTCTCAGCGGAGCCGTCAGCTCCCCGTCTGCCGCATATTGCAGGCAGGGTATGCGCTCAAACTGCGCGAGCACCGATGTCCCGTAGCCGAGCTCGCCCTTCAGCGGGTAGAGGGCTATGCTGTAGTCGCCCTCCTCTATGCGCCTGTTGTACTCCTCCTCGGTGACCTCATCTATGCCGATGTAGGTGCCGAATATGCTCTGCCAGTCCTGCGTGAGAGTGTGCAGAGCCGCCGTGTCAACTGTGCCGCCGCAGACAAGCACCTTCACGCCCTCAAGGCTCTCCGCGCCGACCTCGCTCCTGCCCTGTGTGAAGCAGTTCTGCGCCTTCTCGCTGTCGAAGAGGTCGAACGAGCGGTCGGACACGAGCTCGCGGTAGCTCCTGCCGCTGAGGTTCACAGCAGGCGGTATGATACCGTAGGCGGGCTCAAGGTCGCTGTCGAGGTCCTTCGCGAGCTTGCCGCGGTCAACTGCATAGGCTATCGCTCGGCGCATATTCTCATTCGAGAAGAATCTGTCCTCGGGGTTGAATATCAAGCCGAGAGTGGTCGCCGCCGTGCCCTCCACGATGTACTTTTTCGGGTTGTAGGGATTGCGGTTCTGAGTAGTGAAGCACTCGGTATCCTCCGCCTTGAACACCGCGCGGATGTCCTCCTCGCTGCGCTCGATGCTGAAGCTGAGAAGCGCGGGGTAGATGTCGTAGGTCTTGCTCCAGTCGGCGTCGTTGCGCTTCATATAGAGGATATTATTCTTGCCGTAGGGGTCGTAGAACCACTGGCGCACGAAGAATGCTCCGTTCGACATAACCGACCTGTCGTCGAGCCCGTACCTGCCCTTAGTGGAGTCGAAGAACTCCTCGTTGCAGGGATAAGCGGCGGGTGTGCTCATAAGGTAGAGGAACTCGGCGTTCGGCTCGTTCAGCACGACCACGAGAGTCCTGTCATCGGGAGCGTATATCTCCGCCTCGCTTGGGTCGATGAGCCCGCGCTCTATTATCTCCGCATTCTTTATACAGGAGAAGTCCTGCGCATACGGCGACTTCATCTTCGGGTCGAGCACTCTCCTCAGCGCGAATACGTAGTCCTTTGCCGTAACGGGGAAATACTCATCCTCCTCGATGACGTCGTTGTCGTTCTCGTCGAAGAACCAGTAGTTGTCATCGCGGAGGTTGAACGTATAAGCCGTGCCGTCCTCCGAGACGGTGTAGCTCTCGGCGTTGCAGCAGACGATATTCCCGCCCGCGTCAACGCTCATCAGCCCGCTGTACAGGTTCTTTATCACGGTGTTCGAGGACGGGTCGTCCGCGAACTGGGGGTCGAGGCTCTCGGGATTGCCGCACAGCACCGCCTTGTACTGGTGACCCGTACCGCTGCCCTTGTCCTCATTTCCGCAGCCCGTCAGCAGGGCTGCAAGTATCATAACGCTCATAATAAGCGGTGTTTTCTTCACTATTATCTCCGTTCCGCCGCAAATACAAATGAGCAAATCACATATTGACGGTCAGAGGTTGGGCAGCGTTTGCTTAATTGCCCCTCATCACAAACACAAAGGCTGTCAGGGCCGCCGTTCACGGCGCTTGTTACAGTCTTGACTGACTGAGTGTTTGTGGTATAATGGGCAATAGCGAACGTCCCGACCTCAAAGCCGTGCATAAAATGTATTTACCCGTCAAAACGCGGAGCTCCGCGGCAGGAGCCTCCGCAATAAAAGCAGAATCAGATATTTTTCCCCCGCCAACCCTAAGTCAGCGGGGGAATCTTTTTTCTTTTTAGTGTAAAAAGGCTGTACGTCGGGATATGAATTCGTAATTCATAATTCGTAATGCGTAATAATCAGTATCGCTTACGCGATTTATTCTGATATCTTGCCGTCAGGCACACATCAATTACGAATTACGCACTAAGCATTACGCATTTCATTTTTTCACGGTGACGATGAAGCCGTCGGAATTGTTACCCGATACCGTGTACTCCTTGTCCTTCGGCACGGGGACGTCAGTGTCGCCCTCCTCGGAAGCGGGTACGTAGTATATAAGGCTGACCTCGCCGTCAACTGCGACAGTCAGCGGGTCCTCCTTAGTATGAGCCTTTACCTCGGTGATATACTCCTCGAGGCACAAGCCGTTGTCAAGCATATATGTCGCGTGCGGAGCTCCGACGTAGCGGTAGGTGTAGGCTCTCGCCTTCTCGCCCGTTGCCCCGTCCTTGCCCTCGGGATATCTCACGATGAAGCCGTACTTGCAGGCGTTGTCCGCAAACCAGCTGTAGTCGCCCTCGGCAGAGAAATACGACGTGCTGCCGTCCTCCCTGATGATGAACATATCGAAGGTGCGTCCCGTATGGTAATCGCAGTGACCAGCCTCGAAGGTGCTCGACTTGCCGCTGCTGTGGCGGTCTGCCTGCTCCTGATACGTTCTGTAGCCGTCCTGCACGAATATATTCGTTGTTTCAAGCGAGCGGGACTTCGCGAAAGCCTCCATCATCAGGTTGAGCTTCGTCAGCGCCATACTGTCGAGCTTTGTTACGTAGTCGCCGTTTGAATAGTAGTCGTTCCTGTTCTGTACAAGGCTGTACAGCTCGACATCACCGTCGATGAACCTGTACTCGTGGTCTGCATTTACGAGAATGAGGTCGCCCATAAATATCTCGTCGTGAGTGTGAGTCTCGGCGATATAGCCGTCATCGACAGCCTGTGCAGGCTTCTCGGTCACAGCCTTGGTCGTGTTCTCCTTGGTGGCGTCCTCCTTGCCGCTGTCGTCCGTGGACTTCTCCTTCGCAGGCGCGGTGGTCTGCGCGGATTGGCTCGTTTTCGGCTCAGGAGCCCGCTTCTGCGGCTTTTCGCCCTTGCCCGTAACAGCGAGCACGCACGAGGTCATCAGCACGATGACAGCAGTGAGAATGAGCGCAAAAATGACGATACGGTCGTACCTGACGCGGTATCTTCTGCGCTGTCTGCGTCTTTCTCCCTTGTTCATATTCTGTTTTCTCCTTGTCTTTCTTGTTCTTTATTTATTGTCGAAAGATCCTTATGTTGCCGCGCGATATCTGCGCATATTACAGTATATCATAAATACTGCCTGATGTAAAGAGCTTTTTTCCTGTTTTTGCAAAAAAATTTGCCGCCGAAAGAACCGCAGATTCTGATTTATCTTTCAAGAACGAATCGGACGACTTTAACATTTCCGTCCATTTCGGCAGACACTATCTCAAATCCGCATTTTTCTGTGTAAAACCTTACATTTTCCTCCTTGTCTACGGGCGTGACTAATGTAAGCTTTTTCCAATCGGTGTAATATGACTTTATGAATCCCACTGCCTGTGTACCTATCCCTTTTCCCTGATACTCGGGGATAACACACAAACAGCCGATCTCATATACCCCTGCTTCCAACTGTTTGCACGAAATGCAGCCGACGGGCTTGTTGTCAAGCAGGATAACGAACTTGGGATAGTCCGCAATGGAGCTCTCCATCATCTCCTTCGTTCTTCCGTATGCGGGACATTCGCCGTATTTTATATAATCGCTGTAGAACGCGGAATTGTATATTTCTACCAGTAATTCAGCGTCTGATATGTCCGCCTTTCTGAATTCGGTCTTCATATGCAATAAGTCCTCATACTAAAGTCAGCTGTCCGAGCCGTCGTCCGCTATCGCTGCGGCTGCCTTTGCGGCGGCACGTCTGCGGAACTCCGTCGGGGTGCAGCCGCGGTGCTGCTTGAACTGCCGCATGAAGTAGGAGTCGCTGTCGTAGCCGCACTGCTCCGCCACCGCGCTCACGGACAGCTCCGTCTCGCTGAGGAGCTCCTCCGCGTAGACAAGGCGGCTCTCGATGACGTCCTGCAAAAACGTCACGCCGAACGCCGAGAGGTATATGCGGTGGAAGTAAGTCCTGCTGATGTCGAGCTCCGTGCAGAGCTCGTCAACCGACCACGGGCGCATTGGGTCGTCGTATATCTCCTCGCGCAAAGCCTTGAAGCGGTGGTACATCGGCACGTCACGCGCGGGCTGGGGAGTGGGCTCGGCGCTGCACATATCGCCCAGACATATAAGTATCATACGCATTGACAGCTCCATAAATTCGCTGTTGCGCCTGCCGTTTATGCCGCTGCGCACCTTCATACTCTTGATGAGTGAGGCAATGACGAAGTCGTCCGCAAGCTCTATCGGCACGTCGAAGGGTATGTTCATCGAAGCCGCGTACTGCTTGTCCGCGGAGGACGGACGGAACTGCACAACGTCGTACTTCATCGTCTTGCCGTCCTGCGGGCGGAAATACTGGCGCTTGCTGCCCGTGTACATTATCGCGGAGCTGCCCGAGCAAAGCTTCTCGCTGCCGCCGAGACTGAACACCACGGGCGTTCTGAACAGGTAGAGGCAGTAGTCATCGGACATCTCGCCGTATACCGTTCCCGTCCGCCTGCTCCCGAGAACTATTTTTGTGATTTTCATACTACTACCACCTCCTGCTTTTTCTTGTAGGGACGCGCATTGCGCGTCCGCAATTACGTAAAAACAAACGATTTAAAATTCGCGGACGACCAATGGTCGTCCCTACAAAACGTTGCCGCGGGTCGTTCTGTAAGGCACGGACGCCCAAAGGGCGTCCCTACATTTCGTTGCCGTTGGTATTTCTGTAAGGCACGGGCGGATAATATCCGCCCCTGCATCAATTCCGAATTATAATTACGCATTACGCATTACAAATTACGCATTTAAAAAAGGGGGACGCCCTGTAATCGTATTATAGAACGTCCCCTGATGTTTATTTCTTGAGCTTGACAGCTTCCTTTGCTGTCTTTGCGATGTTCTCCGCCGAGAGACCGAACTCCTTCAGCAGGTCTACAGCAGGTCCCGAATGACCGAACTCGTCGTTCACGCCTATCTTTACCACAGGCACGGGACAGCACTCCGTTACTGCCTCAGCTACAGCAGAGCCAAGTCCGCCGATAACGCTGTGCTCCTCGGCAGTGACGATGACGCCTGTCTCCCTCGCGCACTTGCAGATGAGCTCCCTGTCGAGGGGCTTTATCGTGTGGATATTGACAACTCTTGCCGATATGCCGTCAGCTGCAAGAGCCTCAGCCGCCTGCATCGCCTCGTTGACCATAAGTCCCGTGGCGACGATGGTGATATCGCTTCCGTCGCGCATAACTACGCCCTTGCCGAGCTCGAACTTGTAAGTAGCAGCGTCGTTGATAACGGGCACCGCAAGACGTCCGAAGCGCATATACACGGGACCGTTGAAGTCGAGGGCTGCCTTTACTGCGGCTCTTGCCTCGACGTCGTCGCAGGGATTGATTATCGTCATACCCGGGATAGTGCGCATAAGGGCGATGTCCTCGTTGCACTGGTGGGTAGCGCCGTCCTCTCCGACGGAAATGCCCGCGTGAGTTGCGCCTATCTTGACGTTGAGGTGGGGATAGCCGATGGAGTTGCGGACTATCTCGAATGCGCGTCCTGCCGCGAACATCGCGAATGTGGACGCAAAGGGTATCTTTCCGCAGGAAGCAAGTCCCGCCGCAACGCCCATCATATTAGCCTCCGCGATACCGCAGTCGAAGAAGCGGTCGGGATAAGCCTTCTTGAAAATGCCTGTCTTTGTAGCGGCAGCAAGGTCTGCGTCGAGGACAACGAGCTGCGGGTACTGCTCTGCGAGGTCTCTGAGCGCCTCGCCGTAGCTTTCACGGGTAGCCTTTTTTACAACATCTGCCATAGTCTTAGTCCTCCAATTCCTTTAACTGCGCTGTGAGCTCTGCCATTGCCTGCTCGTACTGCTCCTTGTTGGGAGCTGTGCCGTGCCAGCCGACCTGATTTTCCATAAAGGACACGCCCTTGCCCTTTGTGGACTTCTGCACGATAACGACGGGCTTGCCTGCAACTGTCGAAGCCTCTGTGAATGCGCGGTCGATGTCGTCGAAGTCGTGGGCGTCCATGGTTATAACGTGCCAGCCGAATGCCGCGAACTTATCGGTGATAGGCTCGGGAGAGCAGACCTCGCTGATAGGTCCGTCTATCTGCAAGCCGTTGTTGTCAACGACAGCAACGAGGTTGTCGAGCTTCTTGTGAGCTGCGAACATTGCAGCCTCCCATACCTGACCCTCTTCTATCTCGCCGTCGCCGAGAATGGTGTAGACCTTGTAGGACTTGTTATCGAGCTTGCCTGCGAGAGCCATTCCGCAAGCCGCAGATATGCCCTGTCCGAGCGAGCCGCTCGACATATCAACGCCCGGAATGTGTATGCAGGGGTGTCCCTGTAAGAGCGCACCTATGTGACGGAGCGACTTTATCTCCTCCTCGGGGAAGTAGCCCTTGAGCGCGAGCACCGAGTACAGCGCGGGAGCAGTGTGTCCCTTCGAGAGCACGAAGCGGTCTCTGTCGGTATCCTCGGGATTCTTGGGGTCAACGTTCATTTTGTCGCAGTAGAGATATGTCAGTGTGTCGCATATCGAGAGCGAGCCGCCGGGGTGTCCCGACTTTGCGTTATACGTGCCCTCGATAACGCCCATTCTCGCCTTGCAGGCGAGCTTCTGCAATTCTTTTTTCTTTGCTGAATCCATAATTACCTCCGTTTATTTTTCTGCCGACCGCTCACGCAAGTCCGCATTTATTTATTATGATATCAATGAGCTCCGCTACAGCGCCCTCGTCGTTGGTGCGGGTCAGTATCAGGTCAGCCGCTGCCTTCACGCAGTCCTCCGCGTTGGCGGGACAGGCTCCGAAGTCCGCCGCCTGTACCATTTCGAGGTCGTTGTCGAAGTCGCCTACCGACACGAACGTGAAGCCCTCGTATCCCGCGAGCTTCCTGTACTCCGTCAGAGCCGAGCCCTTGCTCACTCCGAGGGGCAGCATCTCAAGGAAGATGTCCGCCGAGCGCACGAAGTCCGCCCTCTTGTCGAAGCCGAGCTGCCGCGTGAGAACCTCCATATGCGGGACATCCTCGGGTGCGAGCGAGAACAGCACCTTCAGCCAGCCGCCCTCCTCTATATCGGGGAGCGCCGCGTACTCGGGGACGATGTTGCACAGCCGCGTGTGGAGCTGCTGGTACTCGGTGTTGCTGAACACGTATGTGCCGTCCGCACGGAGCACCTCTCCGCCTGCCTCGGGCATGAGCTCGAGCAGGCGCATCGCCATTTCCCTGCACTCGGGCGGGAGAGGGTGGGTGTACAGCGTTTCGCCGCGGACGTAGTCGTGTATCGCCGCGCCGTTGTACATAATGACGGGCTCGCGCAGACCGAGTGTCTCCACGAACTGCTCAAACGACTGTATCGTCCTTCCCGTCGCGACGGTGAAATGTCCGCCGAGAGCCGTGAACCGCTCTATCGCGGCGCGGTCGGTATCGCTTATCTCCTTCTTGGAGTTGAGGAGCGTACCGTCCATGTCGCTGAGCAGTATCACCTTTGGTATATCTTCAAACAAATTATCACATCTTTTCAAGCTTGCTGAGCACCGAGACGAAGTAGTCGGGGAGCTCGCTCGTGAACTCCATATACTCGCCCGTCGTCGGGTGGATAAAGCCTATTTTTCGGGCGTGCAGGCACTGTCCCTCTATGCCCTTGTAGGGCTTGCCGTAGACCGCGTCGCCGAGGACGGGGTGTCCGATGTAAGCGAGGTGCACGCGTATCTGGTGAGTGCGTCCGGTCTCGAGCCGCAGCTTTACGTGAGCGTAGCCGCCGTACTGCTTTATCACGCTGTAGTGCGTTACGGCACTGCGGCTGTTCTCGGTGGTAACGCACATCTTCTTGCGGTCGGTCTTGTGGCGACCTATCGGCGCGTCTACCGTCCCCTTGCTCTCCTTGAAAGCCCCGCAGGCTACCGCCTCGTACTCGCGGGTGAAGCTGTGCTCCTTTATCTGCTCCGCAAGGTGCAGGTGAGCCGCGTCGTTCTTCGCGACGATAAGCAGCCCGCTCGTGTCCTTGTCTATGCGGTGGACGATACCCGGACGGATAACGCCGTTTATCCCCGACAGGCTGTCCCCGCAGTGGTGCAGGAGCGCATTCACGAGAGTGCCCGTGTAATTGCCGTGGGCGGGGTGTACCACCATGCCCTTCGGCTTGTTCACGACGAGGAGGTCGCTGTCCTCATAGACGATATCGAGCGGTATATCCTCGGGAACTGCGTCCATCGGCTCGGGCTCGGGTATCTCGACCTCGACCGTCTCGCCGCCGCGGAGCTTGTAGTTCTTGCTCACGCTCCTGCCGTCGGCGAGAACGAGCCCGCCCTCGATAAGTCCCTGTACAGCGGAGCGTGTGAGCTCCGCAATATTGTCCGAAATATACTTGTCTATCCTCGCTCCCGCGGCGTCAGAGCCGCAGACGAGTGTGACCCTGTCACTCATTGCCGCTCTCCGTTTTCGCCTCTTCGAGCTTCGCAGCCTTCTTCGCCTTCTCTATCTTCGGGTCGATGAAGACCATATACACGAGCACGAATATGAACGCGAACGTCACGCAGATGTCGGCAACATTGAATATCGCAAAGTGAAAGGGCTTGAACTCGAACATATCCACAACGTAGCCGTAGCGTATGCGGTCGATGAAGTTCCCGATGCCGCCCGCAACGAACAGCATTATCGAAAAGCTCAGGAATTTCGAGCGTTTCAGCGCATAGAACATTCCCACGAAGCCGAGCACGATAACCAGCGACGTGAAGCCGATAAGGAACCACTTCTGCCCCGACATACTGCCGAAGATAGCACCGTCGTTCTCGAGGTAGGTCAGGTCGAACACCTTGAAGCTGCCGAAGTGTATGAAGTCCATACTGCCGACGGGCTTGAGCGATGTGACCGCCCAGTGCTTGACGAGCTGGTCTGCCACGACGAGCACGGCGATGAGTACAACGAGTATTATCGTCATATTTATCCTTTCGCAAACATTGCCTGCCGCAGTATTCACGGCAGGCAATATCGTTCTGATTTTATATCTCTACGGCTGCCGCACATCTGTCGCAGAGTGTGGGGTGCGCGGCGTTCCTGCCGACTGTGCACGAATAGCACCAGCAGCGCTCGCACTTGTCGCCGTCAGCCTTGGCTACCTCGAACGAGGTATCGCCGTCAGCCTTCTCGACCTCCACGCCCGAAACGATGAGGATATCCTTCAGCTCGGGAGCGAGGGCGGTGTATCTGTCGAAGTCAGCCTCGGAGGACTTGACGATTATCTTAGCCTCGAGCGACTTGCCGATAGTCTTTGCGTTTCTTGCGTCCTCAAGCACCTTGTTCACACCGAGGCGGGTGTTGTAGATGAAGTCCCACTTGTCGGTGAATTCAGCGCTGAACGCGATACCGCTCTTCTCAGGCATCTGATTGAGGAATACGCTCTCCTTGTCATCAGCGGAAGTGTGCGGCATGAACTGCCATATCTCCTCTGCTGTGAACGAGATTATCGGAGCCGCGAGCCTTGCAAGCGCGCTGAGTATGCGGTACATAGCCGTCTGAGCAGCACGGCGGAGGTCACTGTTCTCCTTCTCGCAGTAGAGCCTGTCCTTGATGATGTCGAGGTAGAAGTTGGACATATCAACAACGCAGAAGTTGTGGATAGCATGGAAGGCGATATGGAAATCGTACTTCTCGTAGCCGCCCTTTACGTCGTCAATGAGCTTGTCGAGCTTCATAAGAGCCCATTTATCGAGCTCCGTGAGCTTATCGTCGGAAACGCAGTCCTTATCGGGGTCGAAGCCTGCGCCGTTGCCGAGGTTTCCGAGTATGAATCTTGCGGTATTGCGTATCTTCTTGTAGGCGTCCGAGAGCTGGCTCAGAATGGGCTTGGAGATACGGATATCGCTGTGATAATCGGAGGAAGCCACCCACAGGCGGAGGATATCCGCGCCGTACTGGTCGGTTATCTCGCTGGGGTCGATACCGTTGCCGAGCGACTTGTGCATGGTCTTGCCCTCGCCGTCAACTACCCAGCCGTGGGTGCAGACTGCCTTATAGGGGGCAGTTCCCTTGTATACTACAGATGTAAGGAGTGACGACTGGAACCAGCCGCGGTACTGGTCTGCGCCCTCAAGATAGAGGTCGGCAGGCCATGAGAGGCTGTCGAATTCGTCCATAACAGAGGTGTGCGAAACGCCGCTGTCGAACCATACGTCCATTATGTCATATTCCTTGGTGAACTCGCCGCAGCCGCACTCGCACTTGACGGAAGCGGGTATGAACTCGCCGACTTCCTTCGTCCACCATGCGTCCGAGCCCTCCTTGCGGAAGAGGTCAGCGATAGCGGTGATAGTCTCGTCGGTGACGATGGGCTTGCCGCAGTCCTTGCAGTAGATGACGGGTATCGGAACGCCCCATGTTCTCTGGCGCGAGATACACCAGTCGCTTCTGTCGCGGACCATGCCCTTGATGCGGTCCTCACCCCACTCGGGTATCCACTGTACGCTCTCGATAGCCTTTACAGCCTCGTCCTTGAAGCCGTTCACGGAGCAGAACCACTGCTCTGTTGCGCGGTAGATTATCGGGCTGTTACATCTCCAGCAATGGGGGTACTGGTGGACAATCTTCTGTGTCGCGAGCATTGCGCCGAGCTCTGTGAGCTTTGCGGCGATAGCCTTGTTAGCCTCGTCGGTGTCAAGTCCCGCAAACTCGCCTGCCTCCGCAGTCTGCTTGCCCTTGGCGTCAACGCATACGATTATGCCGATGTCGTCGTAGTTCTTGCAGACCTCAAAGTCCTCGACGCCGTAGCCGGGAGCGGTATGTACGCAGCCCGTACCGCTTTCGAGAGTTACGTGGTCGCCGACGATTATCGGTGACGGACGGTCGTAGAGCGGGTGCTTGGTCTTCATTCCCTCGAGCTCTGCGCCTGTGAAGATGTGCTCGGTGGTATAATCGGTGATACCCGCAGTCTCCATGGTCGTCTTTACGAGCTCCTCAGCCATTACGTAGTACTCATCGCCTACGTGTACGAGGGTATAGTTATACTCGGGTCCGAGGCAGATAGCGAGGTTGCCCGGGATTGTCCAGGTGGTGGTAGTCCAGATAACGAAGTATATCTTTGAAAGGTCAAGACCGAGACCTTTGAATATGCCCTTGTCGTCGGTAACGTTGAACTTTACGTAGATAGAGTAGCACGGGTCGTTGGAATACTCTATCTCAGCCTCTGCGAGGGCTGTATTACAGTCGGGGCACCAGTAAACGGGCTTCAAGCCCTTGTACATATAGCCCTTCTTAGCCATCGAGCCGAATACCTCGACCTGACGAGCCTCATACTCGGGACGGAGCGTGAGATAGGGATAGTCATAGTCGCCGAGCGAGCCCATTCTCTTGAAGCCCTTCATCTGGTTGGCGACCTGAGTCATGGCATAGTCGCGGCAATGCTTTCTCAGCTCTATGGGCGGGATAGCGCCGTCCTTTACGCCGATAGCCTTCATAGCCTTGAGCTCGATAGGCAGACCGTGCGTGTCCCAGCCGGGGACGTAAGGAGCGCAGAAGCCCGTCATATTCTTATACTTCACGATGAAGTCCTTCAGCGACTTGTTCAGCGCATGACCGAGGTGGATATCACCGTTAGCATACGGAGGTCCGTCGTGGAGAATGAATGTGGGCTTGCCCTTGTTCTTCTCTATCATCTTGTAGTAGAGCCTCTCGCTCTCCCATTTTTCGAGAGTTTCGGGCTCTCTCTTGGGCAGATTTCCTCTCATCGGGAATTCTGTAACAGGTAAATTCAGAGTAGCATTGTAATCCTGTGCCATTGGTATCACCTTTCGTTGTATTAATGCGTAATTCGTAATTCGTAATTGCGGTGTCCCTTCGGGACTTATTTTTAATAATATCGCGCCAGCGATACCATTAATTACGCATTACGAATTTTAATTCGCCGTTTCCGCTGCAGGGCAGTCGATCAGCCCTCAACGCCGTTAGCTACAGCATTTGCGATGTCCTCGGCAGTCTCTGTGGGGTCGAGGTCGTCGTCGTAGCTCTCGGGCATAGAGGATATCATCTCAAGGTGAGCCTTGTACATATAGAAGAGGCTCTTCTTGAACTCAGCCACCTGGCGGCGTGCGTCGATGAGAGCTTCCTTCTCCTTTGCTATCTCGGCACGGTTCTTCTCCATAGCCTCAGCGTGCTGACGAACAGCCTCGTCCTCGAGCTGGTCTGCCTTAGCCTGAGCCTCGGCGATTATCTGCTCAGCCTTGTCGTTTGCGTCATTGAGCACCTGATGACCCTGCTTCTGAGCGCCGAGGAGTGCGTCCTTGAGGGCGTCCTCGTCCTTCATATACTCTCTTACCTTGTCGGCAAGTATCTGTATCTTGTTGTTGGCCTCTGCGCGCTCGCGCTCCATTTCGTCGAGCTCAGCCTCGAGCTGTGAGAGGAATTCGTCTATCTCCTCCTGCTTATAGCCGAAGGCAGCCTTTTCAAACCTCTTATTTCTTACGTCCTTTGATGTTATCATTATCATTCACCTCTAAATAAATTTTTTCAGAATTATGTGTATACGGCGCTTTTTGGTCTCGCCGCCAATACCCGAAAGAATAAATCTGCCGCAGCCTCTCACCGAGAGTATATCCCCCTCCGCGAGCTCCTTCGAGCACGAGTCTGCGGTGATATGGTTCACGTCCACCCTGTCCGTGCGGATAAGCTCTGCCGCTTTTTCGCGGCTCACCTTAGCCGCGAGGCTGACAACGCAGTCGAGCCGCAGAGAGGCGACCGTACCGCCCATATCCTGAAATTTCTGAGCATCTGTGAGCTCAAACGGACGGCTGTCGGTTATCTTCACGCCGACGCGTCCTATCTTCGTCACGGATGACATTATCGTCTCCGCGGCGATGTCCGTCACAAAAGTCTGGGCGAGCCCGTCCTCCGCGACGATATCCCCTATCACCTCGCGTTTGAGCATCTGAGCCATGAACGAGCCGAGGAAGTCCCTGTGCGTGAGCTTGTCCTCCTCCCGAAAGATGAAGGTCAGGCACTTCATCGGGAACAGCTCCCTTATGCCGTCCTCGAGGTAGTCGGGGTAAACAGCCAGCATTTTCCGCCTTGCGCCGTCGTAGCCGCCCCACATCAGATATCCGAGCGAGCCGACGTTCGCCCTGCACCAGAGCTCCGCCTCCGCGCACTGTCTCTCGTCGAAGAAGGACGAGAACACGGGAGCGCAGTCCCTGCCGCAGCGGCTCACCATATCCGCGAGCCTTGCGAAAAAAAGCTTATCGGGCTGTGTATCCATCAGATGAATACGCCGTTGTTCTCCAGCTCGCCGACGAGGTCCTCGCCGATGAAGCCGACATTGTAGGGCGTGATGATGTATGTGAGGTTCGCAACGGGCTTGAGGCTGCCGCCGTTAGCGTAGGCAACGCCAACGAGGAAGTCGATTATTCTTCTCTTGTTCTCGGGAGAAGCTGTCTCAAGGTTGAGAACTACTGTCTTCTTGGCGATGAGGTGATCGGCTATCTGCTTTGCGTCTGTGAAAGCAGAGGGCTTTACGAGAACGACCTGAAGCTGTGCGGTGGTCTGGATATTAACGACCTTGTTCCTTCTGCTTCCGAATGTGCTTCCGCCCTCACCTGATGCTGCGGCTACAGCCTCCTCGTGCTCGATAGCGGCAGCTGCGCGCTCGGCTCTGGGGTCAGCGTGGAGGGGAGTATCAGCGAAATCGCCGTCTTCGTCCTCGGCAGCAAAAAAGAAGTCCTTGATATTCTCGAACAGTTTCATAATTTACTCCATTCTCCGCATTTTTTATATTTCTGTGACTGCCGCGCTCCATGCGGAGGGACGCGGAAGCTTGTAATGCCGTGATATATCATTTCCGTCCGCGGACGGTTCTGAACTGCTGAAGGCAAAGGTCACTTCTTCGAGTAGTCCCTCGCTCCGAAAAGTCCCGTGCCTACACGCACGAGCGTCGAGCCGTGCATAACGGCGTCGGCGTAATCGTGGGTCATACCCATAGAGAGCACGTCCATACCGAGCCCTGACGAGTCCTTCATCTTATGGAAGAGCTCCTCCATACGCCCGAGGAAGATGTCTCCCGAGGCGGGCGGCGGTATCGTCATAAGTCCGCGCACTCTCAGGTTCTCCATTGAAGCCGCCGCCTCAAGGAGCTCCGCAAGGCCGTCGGGAGCTATACCGCTCTTGGAATCCTCTCCGCCGATGTTGACCTCGCAGAGTATATCCATCGTCTTATTATGTGCAATCGCGAGCCTGTTTATTTCCGCGGCGAGCTTTATGCTGTCCACGGACTGTATCATCGTCATCGGCCCGATTATGTATTTGACCTTGTTTGTCTGAAGGTGCCCGATGAAGTGCACCTCCGCAGAAGGGTCATATGCGTCCTGCTTGGAGAGGAATTCCTGCACCCTGTTCTCGCCGAGGAGCGTCACGCCGAGCTCTACCGCGCGGTTGACTATCTCGGGAGCGACGGTCTTGGTGACCGCCATAATGCGTACATCCTCTGCCCTTCTTCCGCATTTATCAGCCGCCTCCGCGATATTCTCACGTATAGCGGCGAGGTTTTCGTTTACATAGCTGAGAGCGTCAGTCATCTGCGTCAACTCCTTCTATCAGGATATCGTCGTACAGAGACAGGTAAGAGCTGTCCTCCTCGTGCACCTTGGAGAGCACGTAATCGCTTCCCTCGTAGATAACGTCTATCTTCTTGAAGGTTACCTGTTCGCCCTTCATTATGTAGACGCCCTTGTAGTTGACGGTCGTGGTGGCGGGCTCGGTGCCCTCGGCGGGAGCCGAAGGGTCGGTCTCGGTCACGTCCGCGAAGCGTATGGACTCACGCGGCACCTTAAGCCCGTGGTACTCGCCCTTGATTATCTCGCACTTCTCGACGCGGTGCTTGACGAGGTCGTAGTTGAACTGGTCGCACTCGAGTATGATGATACTCTTTGCGGCGTTGCCCTCGTCCCTGACGTCCTTTATCACAGCGCTGAAAGTATCAGCGGAGGAATCAAATCTGAGGCTCACACTGCTGCCTATCGCGTACTCCTTGCGGGAGTTGTCGATAATGCCCGCGAGGTACCAGCCGTAGCCGTCGATGAGCTTGCCGACCACCTGCGGGTCGTCGGTCTTGCGGTCAACGATGCTGCTGAGCTCCGCGATGGTGAGCTCGTCCAGCTTATCGGGGGTGAGCTCCTTCTCGTAGCCGTCACTGTAGCTGACGAAATATGCCGAACGCGGAGACTTTATGACCTCCGTGGGCTTTGTGGACTCCGACTTCAGCAGAGCGAGCTCCGCATTGATGTCGGTTATCTGCTGATTGAAGCCGCTCACCTGCTTGGTGATTATCTGGTACGTGCTCATATCCACGACCAGATCCTCCATATCCCTTTTCAGAGTCTCATAGTCGCCCATATCGCGGCTGTAGATGAGGCTTCTGTAGCTCTCCTCAATGCTCTCGGAGAGAGTGGAGGGCTGAGCTGACTCGATAGTACCGGGGTTCTGTATCTTCTTGAGTATATCGAGCTCTCTGGTGAGCCTTTCTATCTCCCTGTTTCTGGCTATCTGCGTGTCGTCGGGGTAGATCTCGGCGATGACCGTGCCGTTTCCGAGCTTGCCGCCGTCGGCTACGTTGTAGCTGATGATGCCGTTGCCGCTGTAGAGGCGCACCTCCTCGCTCCTTATGAACACGCCATTGAGCTCCTTCGAGGCTACAGCGTCGGACATAAGTGCCACGGCAGTTTTCTCCTGTCTGTTGCGGAAATTGTAAACGATACTGATAAATATTATCAGAAGCAGTATGAGGACGCCGTTCCTCAGTATCTTCGAGATGATACTACTGTCTGACTTATTCGTATTCATTCACGTCACCGCTCATTCGCTCTTGTCTGTAGTATCGAGGATAGAAACGGGTCTTGCGGGGATTATTGTTGAGATAGCGTGCTTGTATACGAGCTGCTGCTTGCCGTCGCAGTCAAAAATAGCGACGTAGCTGTCAAAGCCCCTTACCATACCCTTGAACTGGAAGCCGTTTGTGAGGATAATGGTCACTACGATCTTTTCCTTTCTGCACTGGTTGAGGAAAACATCCTGCAAATTGATCGTTTTGTTCATACACATTCTCCATTCCTTTTTAGAATTCGGGAGCAGCCAGAAACAGGCGGCAGCCATCAGCCTTTAGCCATCAGCCCTTAGCTCGCGGTATCGCTGACGCGATAATATCGGAATATGTCCCGAAGAGACACCTCAAGCTAACGGCTAACGGCTGGCAGCTAACGGCTTTCCGCAGCTTTTGCCGCTTCCGCAGGATCAACGTCCTTACGACGTGAGGGCATACCTATCCCATAAGGATAAAAATACACACAATACATTATATCATACTCTGCCGTAATTTGCTATAGCTTTTTTGGAATTTTCCAAAATTTCATATTTTTTACTAAAATCGTCTGTGATAATCCACCTGATACGTTCATTTCTCCTAAACCACGTGAGCTGTCTTTTCGCGTAACGGCGGGACTCCTGCTTGATTTTGTCGATACAGTCGTTAAGGCACATCTCGTTCTCGAAGAAGGGTATCAGCTCCTTGTAGCCGATGGCGTTGGCGGCTGTGCGCATATTCCCCTCGGCATAGACTGCCCGTGCCTCCTCGACGAGCCCCGCCCGCACCATAGCGTCCACGCGGGCATTTATGCGCTCGTACAGCACAGACCTGTCGGCGGCGTTCAGTCCCAGTATCAGCGCGTCGTAGGGGCTTTCTTCGGCTATGCTCTCGGCTTTGAGCTCGCTGAACAGCCTCCCCGTGAGATGAATGACCTCCAGAGCCCGCACCACGCGGACGGTGTTGTTCATATGAATCGACTCGGCGGCTACAGGGTCAGCCGACACAAGCTCGGCGTACAGCGCCTCGCTGCCCTTTTCACGGGCGAGGGCGTGCAGGCTCTCGCGGTAGGCGGGGTCGCTCTTCATCTCCGAGAACTGCACATTGTTGAGGAGGGAATCCACGTAAAGCCCCGTCCCGCCGACGATTATCGGGAGCTTTCCCCTGCCGAGGATATCGGCGATGACCTCGCGCGCCATCTTCACGTAGTCTGCCGCCGAGAACGGCGTGTCGCGGTTTATCACGCTGATGAGGTGGTGGGGTATGCCCTGCATCTCCTCGGCTGTCGGCTTGGCGGAGGCTATGTCCATGCCCTTGTATATCTGCATGGAATCGGCGGAAACGACCTCGCCGCCGTATTCCTTGGCGAGCTCGGCGCCGAGCCACGTCTTGCCCGAAGCAGTCGGTCCGACCACCGCGAGCACGAACGGTTTACTGTTCATATTGTCACCTCCGATGAGAGAGCTCAGAGCTCAGAATTGTATGATACGCGGCGAAAGACTGCCGCCTTGAAGAATCTACAGCGCGAAACACGGGTTCCAAGGGACTGTGTCCCTTGGCGAATTCCAAAGGCAGAGCCTTTGGCAGGGCGTGGGACAGCGTCCCACACACGAAGTGCGCTCTGCAAGGGGATGAATTCAAAAACAGTCCGGTGGACTGTTTTTGAAGAGGGGAGGCTCTGCAAGAGAGAGCCTCCCCTTCTTCCGTTTCATATTTGCTTGCCTGCGGAGTTACCTCCGCACGATATTACAATGCCGTTTGGGCTGAACGCCGAGGGCGGCGTTCCCTACACAGGTCACGTCCGCCTGAACTGGTGGTCGATGTTGTACTTCGTCATCGTGAACATCACGGGACGTCCGTGCGGACAGTGGCGGATATTCTCGTTGTAGCAGACCTGCTCCGCAAGCGCTTGCAGCTCCTCGGGCGAGTTCTTGTCGTTCGCCTTTATCGCCGATTTGCAGGCGACAGTATGCAGCATATCGTCGAGCAGCCCCGACTGCGGGTTCGCCTTGTGCAGACGCAGATTGTTCGCGACCTCGCAGATGATGTCCTCGATGTCGGCTTCCATTATGAACGTGGGCACAGCCGTCGCGACTATGCACGGTCTCTGCGTGAAATCGAACGTGAAGCCGAGGTCGGCGAGGAGCTCCTGCTCCCCTTCCATCGCGTCTATCTCCTCCGCCGTGAGCAGCACCTTTATGCCTGTGAGCAGGCTCTGGCTGTACTGGCGGCAGTTGCGGCTGCGCAGGCGCTCGAAGATTATGCGCTCGTGGGCGGCGTGCTTGTCTATCATTATCATTTTGCCAGCGCTCTCGCAGATGACGTAGAGCCCGAAAGCCTCGCCGATGACCTTTATATCGGGGAATTCCTCGTGCAGAGCGTCCACAGGCTCGGGCTTTTTCTCGGGCTCGGGAGCTGCGGGCTTCGCGAACGAGCTCGCGCTGATGTAGGTGAAGCCTTCGATGGAGGCATCGGGTACGGGCTCGGGCTCGGGAGCCATAGCAGGCTTCGTGTCGGCAATTACAGGCTTGGGCTCGGACTTGGCAGCGGTAACGCCGCTCTCGCCGAAGTGCTCGAACGGGCGTATGCCTACGACCTCCGCGCCGTCCTCCTCGAGCTTTACAGGCGTCGTATATACGGGCTTTTTGGGAGCCTTCACGGGCTCGGGAGCAGCGAGCTCCTGCTCCTTCTGCGCTATCTGCTCCACGGGCGTGAACATTATCTCCTGCTGGACGGGCGGCTCCTCGGGAGGCGGCGCTGTCCAGTCGGTGCGCGGCTTGAGCTCGAATTCGTAGATGAGCCCGTCGTTCATCAGCGCATTCTTCACGCCGAAATATATCGCGTCGGACACGCTGCGCTCGTCGGTGAAGCGCACCTCAGCCTTTGCGGGGTGGATATTGACGTCCATTGCCGCGGGAGCGAGGTCTATCATCATCACGCAGGCGGGGAATTTTCCCGTCATTATCATATTGCTGTAGGCGTTCTCCAGCGCCGCCGAGCACAGCCGCGAGCGCACGTATCTGCCGTTGACGAAGAAGTTCTGGAAAGCCCTGTTATTGCGGGAATAGAGCGGCTTTATCACGTAGCCGCTGACGTGTATGCCGTGGTATTCGTAGTCGCAGGGAATGAGATCGCGGGCGAAATCGCGCCCGTAGACCGCGTATACCGCCGAAAACAGCTCGCCGTCGCCCGCGGAGTTGAACTCCATACGGTTGTCACGTATGAGCTTGAACGCGACGGACGGGTGCGAGAGCGTTATCTTTTGCATTATATTGCTGATAGCGTTAGCCTCGGTGACGTCCTTCTTCATAAACTTTGCCCTCGCGGGGACGTTGTAGAAGAGGTCGCGGATTATTATGGTCGTACCGTCGGGGCAGCCGCTCTTCTCGTGCGATTTTTCCACGCTCCCGTCTATGGTGTAGAGCGTGCCGTACTCGTCCTCGCGGCGCTTTGTCATTACCTCCACCCTTGCCACCGCCGACACCGAGGCGAGAGCCTCTCCGCGGAAGCCGAGGGTGCGTATGTCGTCGAGGTCTGCTTTTGCGACTATCTTGCTCGTAGCGTGTCGGAGAAAAGCCGTCGGGACGTCCTCGAACGCCATACCGCAGCCGTCGTCGGTGACGCGCATATACGTCGTGCCGCCGTTCTTTATCTCGACGGTGATATGCTTGGCGCCCGAATCTATCGAGTTCTCCACGAGCTCCTTTATTACCGAGGCAGGACGCTCTATGACCTCGCCCGCGGCTATGAGCTCGGATATCTCCTTGCTCAGTACGTTTATCTGCGGCATTGCCTTCTCCTTTCGCATATTGGGTAAAGAATAATCAGTTGTAGGGGCTGATGCCCTCATCAGCCCGCATAATATCAGTCGGGGCGATGTGGGCATCGCCCCCTACAGGTTCAGTTTTCCATAACAGCTATCATATCCGTGAGCAGACTGCGGCATTCCGCGTCCGAGAGCTCGTCGATATTGGTGCGGCTCAGCATATCGAGTGCCGCCTCGCGCCCGAGACTGCCGAAGCTTATCTGCCCGCCGTCGTCGCGTACTACGCCGCTCTTTTCAGCGGCGTGCGAGCGCTCCATTTCCTCAAGAAGCTCCTTTGCCCTCGCGAGCACCTTCGTCGGCAGTCCCGCGAGCTTTGCCACGTCTACGCCGTAGCTCTCGTCAACTCCGCCGCGCACTATCTTGCGCAGGAAGCGTATCGTACCGCCGTGCTTGTTCACGGCTATGCTGTAGTTCTTCACGCCCTCAAGCTCGTTTTCGAGCCCTATCAGCTCGTGGTAATGGGTCGCGAACATTGTCTTGCAGCCGAGCTTCTTCGACGTGCAGATGTGCTCCGCGACCGCGCGGGCTATGCTCACGCCGTCAAATGTGGAGGTTCCGCGTCCCACCTCGTCGAGGATGACAAGGCTGTCGGGCGTGGCATTCCGCAGTATATCGGACACCTCGCTCATCTCGACCATGAACGTGGACTGTCCCGCGGTGAGGTCGTCGGAGGCTCCCACGCGGGTGAATATCTTGTCAACTACCGATATCTTCGCCTTGTCTGCGGGCACGAAGCTTCCCACCTGCGCCATCAGCACGATGAGGGCTGTCTGGCGCATATACGTCGATTTACCTGACATATTCGGACCTGTGATTATCTCCATACGGTCGGCTTTCTTGTCTATGTACACGTCGTTCGGCACGAACATCTCGTTTTCCAGCATCAGCTCCACGACAGGGTGGCGTCCCGCCTTGATGTCGACAGCGCCGTCTATCGCGATATCGGGCTTTACGTAGTTGTTGCGCAGGGCTACGTCCGCGAACGAGCACAGCACGTCCACTGCCGCGACCGCCGAAGCCGTCTTCTGTACGGGCTCGAGCCTCGTTGCGAGGAAGTCGCGCACCTCCGAGAAGATGTCCGCTTCAAGCTGGAGAGCCTTGTCCTTCGCGCCGAGTATCGCATTTTCGGCGTTTTTGAGCTCCTCGGTGATGAAGCGCTCGGCGTTGGCGAGGGTCTGCTTGCGTATCCAGCCCTCGGGTATGAGCTCGTAGTACGAGCGCGTTACCTCCAGATAGTAGCCGAATACGCGGTTATAGCCGATTTTCAGGTTCTTTATGCCCGTCGCGTCCTTCTCGCGCTGCTCTATCTCAGTGATGATGTCCTTGCCGTGGTTCATTATGTGGCGGAGCTGATCGAGCTCCTCGTTGAAGCCGTCCTTTATCACGCCGCCGTCCTTGACCGAAACAGGCGGTTCCTCCATTATCGCGTTCTCTACGAGCTTCACTATCTCGTCGAGGGTGGATATCTCGGAATCGAGCCTTGCGAGCAGCTTCGAGCTGCCCAGCTGCGCGAGCTCCTTTTTCAGCGCAGGCAGCTGCATTGCCGTCGCGGAGAGGGACTTCAGGTCGCGCGGTGTCGCCGACTTGTACATCACCTTCGTCATCAGGCGTTCGAGGTCGTATACCCTCTCCAGCAGAGCCTGCATATCCGCGAGGGACACGCTCCTGCAGTACAGAGCCTCGACCGCGTCAAGGCGCTCGATTATGCGGGCGGGACTTTTAAGCGGCTGCTCTATCCAGCTTCTCAGCATACGGCGTCCCATTGAGGTCTTGGTCGAATCGAGCACCCACATCAGTGAGCCCTTCTTCTCCTTGCTGCGCATAGTCTCGGTGAGCTCAAGGTTTCGCCTTGCGTTGAGGTCGAGCCCCATATAAGCGTCGCCCTGCATAAGCTGTATCGCAGTAAAGCGCGAAACGTTGTTCTTCTGCGTCTCGCGTATGTAGTCGAACAGTCCGCAGACAGCATAGCAGTCCGCACCGTCCTCGGATATGCCGAGCTCCGCCATGGACTTCACACCGAATACCTGCTTTACGTAGTCTATCCTCTCGGGCGTGCGGAAGCATACCGTGTCGCGCAGAGTTACCGCGCAGTCGAGCCTTACCTTCACGAATTCAGCCACGTTCTTCATCGAGAGGAAGTTCTCTGGGAATATCATCTCCGCGGGTCTGCACCGCGAGAGCTCGTTGATAACGTCGGCTTCCATATCCTTGCCCTCGAACACGCACAGGCTCGCCTCGCCCGTCGATATATCGGCAGAGGCAACGCCGCAGGTCTTGTGCTCGGCGTCGTAGTAAACGCTGCACAGGTAGTTGTTAGCGCCGTCCTCGAGCATCTCCGAATCGGTCAGAGTGCCCGCAGTCACCACGCGTATTACGTCGCGGACAACTATCCCCTTCGTCTCGGCGGGGTCGGTCAGCTGCTCGCACACCGCCACCTTGAAGCCCATCTCTATGAGCCGCTTTATGTACATATCCGCGGCGTGATAAGGGACACCGCACATCGGCGCTCTCTCCTCAAGACCGCAGTCCCTGCCCGTGAGGGTCAGCTCGAGCGCCTTCGACACAGTTATAGCGTCGTCGAAGAACATCTCGTAGAAGTCGCCAAGACGGAAGAACAGTATGCAGTCGGGGTACTTGTCCTTGACCTCGAAATACTGCTGCATCATCGGCGATATCTTGCTTCTGTCGATATCCATTATCATTTTCTCCTTATCGTGGATTTTTCGTTGGTTGATATACCGTGTAGGGACGACCATTGGTCGTCCGCATATATCAAATCGGCTGATGTTTCTGTAATTGCGGACGCGCAATGCGCGTCCCTACAATTGGTAAGGCGCGCGGGAAAAGACCCGCCACCCATTTCGGTAAACGAGTTTACGAGTGTCCGCGTGAACCGCCCGCGGGAGCTCCCCGCTCAGTGACAGCCGCCGCAGGTCGCACAGCTGCCCGTGCAGCCCGATGCGGGCTCGCAGGTGGCGGGGTCTTCGCCGTTCGCAGACATAGTGATTATCTCCTGTATATTGCCGACAAGCTGCTCCAGCGACTTCTGCGCCGCCGAGAACACTATCATATTCTTGTTCGACATTATCTTGTTGTACGTCTCTTTGATATTGTCGTCGAGCTCCTTCACCTTATCGGTGTCCTTGTTCTCCTTGGTGAGCTCCATACTGAGGTCGTAGCGCATCTTCTCGAAGCTGTCGATGTCCTTCTGGAGCTCCTCGTCTGCGTCATTCACCTGCTTCGCGAGCATATACGCGATGTAGCGGTCGTCCGTCTGGAGAGCCTTTCCGAGCTCCCTTGCCATTTCGATTATATCCATTGTGATTACTCCTTTTCTTAGTGTGATGCCCAGCCGAAGCCGAAGTCGATGTAGAGCCCGTCTAACTCCTCGTACTCGCTGTAGGCGTAGTTGATATACGATTTTATTTCCGTGTTCTTATCGAAGCTGTAGGCGCTGATGTAGTCGATTCTCCACACGTTCTGCGCCATCTCGAGCTGCTCGTAGGACTCGTCGTCCTCGAGAGAGTGGCTGTACTCCTTGTGCAGTGACAGGTTGAAGTTGTCATCCATATTGTACCACAGCATGGACATCTCGCCCATATGTCCCTGTATAAGGACGAAGTCGCCGTCTGTGTCGTCGCGGGCGAATACGGCGTGGCTGCCGCCGATCTGTCTGACCATCCGAAGCCTTGCATCGAGGTCAACCGTGTAGATATCGGTCAGGAAATCAGCCTCGCAGGTACCGTGCTTGAAGATGAGCTCGGGAATTCCGTCGGCGTCAATGTCATACGTCGCATAGGCTATGCTCACACAGCCGTCGTTTGTCTCGTATATCTCATCCCACGCTCTCTTAACTGTATCCGTGTAGAGATCAGGATAGGCGTCGAGCCTGTCCGTGAATGTAGCCGTGCCGCCCGACGAGCTTGTAGTTGTGGCGGCGACAGTAGTAGTCGTTGCCGCGGTCGTGGTGGTCGCCTTTGTGGTCGCGGGCTTGGTCTTTTTCGTGGTCACCGCCTCTGTCGTTGGCTCTGTTTCAGGCTCCGTGGTGGTCGCAGCCGTAGTCGCCGCGCTCACGGGCTCAGGCTTGCTTATCTCCTCATTTGGCTCGTCAACTCCGCAGCCCGCAAGTAATAGCGTCGTCAGGCACGATAATGCTATCAGTTTTTTCATATAACCTCTCCTTTATTTCAGCTGCGGGCGGACCCGTGTTTCCGCCCCTACAGGTCATTTCCATTCAACCGAATGTAGGGGACGGCGTCCTCGACGTCCCGTCGATATACAGACAAACCAAATTCAACCGATTGTAGGGACGCCCATCGGGCGTCCGTCTGCCGTTTGTCCGTTATTTACGGACGCCCGATGGGCGTCCCTACACCTACACGCGCCGCCCGCGCACAGCCCAGTTCATGGCTTCGGTTATCTCGACGTCCACGAACTGCCCTATCAGCGAGCTGTCGCCCTCAAGCTCGACTATGATGAACTCGCTGCTCTTGCCCGAAACATAGCCCTCGCGCTTCTTTGAGACGTCGTCCACCAGCACCCTCATTCTCCTGCCGATGAAGCGCTTGTAGTGCTCGGTGGATATCTCACGCTGGAGCTCCAGCAGCCGCCGCATACGCGCTCCCTTCTCCTCCTCGGAGACAGCGTCGGGCATTTCCGCCGCCTTAGTGCCCGTCCTGCGCGAATAGATGAACGAGTAGATGTTGTCGTAGCGCACGCGCTCCATTATCGCGAGGGTCGCCTCGAAGTCCTCCTCCGTCTCGTCGGGGAAGCCGACTATGATGTCCGTAGTCAGCGAGAAATCGGGGTCGCGGCGGCGTATCTCGTCAACTATGCCGAGGTACTTCTCAGCCGTGTAGCGCCTGTTCATACGTCGGAGCACCCCGTCGCTGCCGCTCTGTACGGGCAGGTGCAGATGCTTGGCTACCTTGTCGCACTCGAATATGGCGTCTATCAGCTCCGCGGACGCGTCCTTCGGGTGCGAGGACATAAAGCGTATCCAGAAGTCGCCCTCTATCGCGTTGAGCCGCCTCAGCAGCTGCGGGAAGCTCATCTCCCCGCCGAGGTCGTTGCCGTAGGAATTGACGTTCTGTCCCAGCAGCATTATCTCCTTGTAGCCGTCCCGCACCAGTCCCTCGACCTCGGAAATAATGTCCTCGGGACGGCGGCTGCGCTCTCTGCCGCGGACATACGGCACTATGCAGTAGGTGCAGAAGTTGTTGCAGCCGAACATTATCGGCACGCTCGCCTTGAAGCTGCTCTCGCGCACCTGCTCCGCCTGCGCGGAGAAGTCGTCGTATTCGGCTATATCAGCCGAGAATTTCGCCCCGTTGAGGCAGTCCAGCAGCAGCCTCGGCAGACCGTTTATCGCCGATGTGCCGAGCACGAAGTCCACCTGCGGGTAGGACTTCTTTATCTTTTCCGCGATGTGGCTCTGAGCCGTCATACAGCCCGCTATGCCGATTATCAGGTCGGGGCGGAGCTCCTTGAGCTTCTTCATGCTCCCGACTATGCCGAACACCCTGTCCTCGGCGTTCTCGCGGACTGCGCAGGTGTTGAGTATGATGAGGTCGGCTTGCGCCTCGTCCTCGGTGAAGCCGTAGCCCATTTTTCTGAGCAGTCCCTTTATCTTCTCGCCGTCCGATGTATTGAGCTGGCAGCCGAAGCTCCGCACATAGGCGAGGGGCTGTCTGCCGCCGAGAAGGCGCTTTATTTCGCTTATGATAACGGTGTTGTCGTTCAATCTGCATACCTCCCGAACATTTTCCGCCAATATATCATTATAGCATAGTGTCCGAGAAAAAGCAAGCCCGCGGGTGTGAGAACTCAGAGCTGAGAGTCTATGACAACAGGGCACTATATATCAGTTGTCATAGTCGTCATAGTTGTCATTCAGAGCTAAGAGCTCAGTGCGCGTACCTTACCAATCAATAATACCTTGATATCTTGGTATCTTGGTATCTTGGTATCTTGACCGATGTAAAGCAATAAAGTGAAATTGAACAGGGACGGAATTAATGAATATTGAAGAATGAATAATGAATAGTGAATAATTGCGGTGTCCGCTGACGCGGACGTATCTGAATAATTGTAGGGGCGCATTCCGTGCGCCCGTGCCATTCACAATATCTGACGTAACACGGATTGTAGGGGCGGCGTCCCGCCGCCCGTTGGCGACCGATAAACCAACGGCAACCGATTGTAGGGACGCGCATTGCGCGTCCGCATAACGTTAACGGCAATTGATACGGATAATCGCGAACGACCATTGGTCGTCCCTACAATTGGTTGATTGAACGTATTCGTGTATGGGACGGCGCGGCTAACAGCTGACAGAGGGTCGCGGGTCCTGTTGGGACACCGCGCCAAGATACCAAGATACCAACATTTTATGTGTATGACCTTTACATCTTGAACAAGAAGAGCACCCGCTTGGGTGCTCTTTTTTTGTTATTTGGTTGTTTCAGGCAGGGATTCTATCGCGTGCGCGTCGAGGCGCTGTATCGCGAGGGCGTCCATAGCCGTAACGCCGTCGCCTGTGTCACAGCAGTCGGCATTCGCCGCTCCCTCTGCCGAGAGCGCGTACTTGTCCTTGTTCGCTATCGACTGCAATATAGCCACCGCGTCCGCTACCGTGACCTTCTTGTCGCAGTTGGCGTCGCCTATGAGCGTCACCGCGGGAGCTGTTCCCGTGCCCGCTGCGGAGGTGGTGGTGGTCAGAGCTGTAACGGCTGTGGTCGTAGCCTTTGTTGTAGAAGTAGCAGTCGTGCTCGTCGGAGCAGTGCCGCCCTTGAACAGGTCAGCGGGTAGCTCATCGAGCGTGATGCAGTAGTCGCTGTTGTAGAGAGCCTTGAACTCGTCGTGGTCCTGATAGTTGTCGCCGCTTACGAAGTAAGCCTGCTGTGAGTCGTACCACGGGCAGAAGTAGAGCCACGCCGCGTGCTCGACCTGAAGATTCTTCATCGAGGGGACGGAGTCGTTCTCAGCCATTGCCACCATTTTATTGCCCTTCACATAACCGTGTATCTTGTAGAATATGCCTGCCTCGGCGTCGAGGTTGGGACCCGAGGTCTTGCCGTCGTGGCGGTTGTACTGGGTGTTGTACTTGTCGAATGCGACGATGTCAACTCTGTCGTCGCCCGAGTACCACTTCGCCGACGAATCAGACCATGCGTAGAGGTTCTGCTCCCAGATGAGGTTGTGCAGACCGTACTCGTTCTCGAGGGTGTCCTGTAAGAGAGCCCACAGCTGCTTGTATACGACTGCTCCCTCCTTGGCCCACCAGAACCACGCTCCCGAGCCGTCTATCGGGTCATCGGTGTGGCTGGGGTTGCCCTCAGCCTCGTGGAAGGGGCGGAAAATAACGGGAACTCCCGCGTCCTGAAGCTTTTGAAGCTCCGCGGCGAGATTCTTCATACAGAGCTGGAAGTACTCATACTCGACCGTGCCCTCTACCATACAATTGGCGGTCTTGAAGTCAGTCTTTTCGCTGTATGTGGTCTTCGAGAAGTCGAGCGGCTCGCCGAGGGTGTAGTCAGCCATTGCCGTCGGTACGTTCACGTGCCACGAAGCCGTGCATATGCCGCCCTTTTCGTTCGTCCATTCTATCATACGTCCCGCAACGCCGTCGTCCCACGCATAGCACGGGCAGTAGCTTCCGAAGTCGAAGCCCTGTATCGCGGGATATTTGCCCGTCAGCTCGTAGACAAGGTCCACGTCGAGGTCGTAGTTGTTGTAGGTGTAGTTACGGTTCTGCGTGCTGTAGGTGTATACCTGCCCGTCGGGACCCGTGCAGTGCCACGGGAACTTGTGCCCCTGCTCGTCCTCATCATAGCTCTCGGGGTCTATCTCGTAGACAGTGCCGTCCTGATCGGTGCACTTGTCGGCGTTCTCGTCGTAGCGGATAGTGGTCTGCACCTGATTTCCGCCGCCGTATATCTGCTGCTGACCCGAGAGGATATTCGTGCCGTAGACACTGTGCAGGTACTTCATCAGAGCCTTAGCCTCGGGAGTAGCGTCGGGGTCGCAGGTCTCGGCTGTAGCAAGCGAGAGGTCGGGGAAGACCGCCTCGGAAACGGTAACGGTGTCTATTGCCATATAGCCGTACTCATTGATGAACTCGATAGTGTTCACGCCCTTGTTGAGGCGTATCATACCGAAGTCGTAATCGCGCCACTCTGCGGAATAGCCCGCCTGTATGGTGTACTTCACTCCGTTAACCTTTACTGCCTGCTGACGTGCTCCGCCCTCGCCGCTGAGTATCTGAGCTCCGCGGACTGTGAGCTGGTACATCGCGTCCTCGGGGACAGTCACCTCAAAAGAGCCTGTTGCATTCGAGAGGTACCAGAAGCCCTCGCCCGAATAGTCGGGTATCTTCGTTTCGTAGATGGAAGTCCAGAGGTCAGCGCCCTTTAAGTCCTCGCCCTCGATGGTGTAAGGGAAAGCCGTGTCCGCTGCCCGTGCGGGAGCTATGTAGGGCATACCCGCCGCTGTTACTGCTGCTGCCGAGATAGCCGACAGCACCTTGCCTATGAATCTGTTCATTGAAATCCCTCCAAAAATAAACGATCGCCGCGCCTAAACGGCTTAATTAATCTGCTTTAATTATAGCGATATTAAAGTAATATTTCAAGAAGAATTTATGAACAGTATATAATTTCGTAGTATTGTCTAAATCATCACTCAGTTTTTGCACGGATAAAGAAAAAAGCTACTTAAATAAAGCAGCTTTTAATCGAATTGATTTAATCAATCAGGTGAAATCATTTTCAGCATTAACAAGATGTCCGATATCATACCGCAAGAGCCTTGTCCAGCCACACCTTCGCGATGTCGAGCGCCTCGTACAGTCCGCACTCGCGCTCCGTGTTCTTCACGAAAGCCTTTATCGGGTCGGTCTCGTTGGTGTCCATCTGTACGACCCTCACCTTCGAGGTGACCTCCTCGCCGTTCTCGTTGGTGGTCGTGCCGAGTATCTGTATCCATATTACATACGGGTCAGCCATATAGCCGTAGTATATCTGGCTGCCGTTTCTCACGAGCGGATAGCCCTTGTATGTGAAAAATTTCTCGCTCATCAGTTTTCCTCCGTTCATATATTATGCTCGTGCAGGTGCCGGCGGCGGAACGCCGCCTCTGCACAATGCCGATTCAGCCGTTTTTGAAATCCATCGTCAAAGCCGATACCACAAGCTAATGGCTAACGGCTAACGGCTTGTCATTTCCACGTTGTCTTGAATTCCTCGTCCGTGTCGAGTATCTGAACGTTGTGTATCAGCGTCTCGACGAACGACTTCGTCACCGTGAACTTAGCCTCGCCGTTCACGACGATGAGTGCGCTCATTGCCGACTTATCGTAGAATTCAAGCGTTGTAGTCTCATTCGTATACGAATCCGTATAGGTCAGCTTCACCATAGGTGCTGCGGCGGGTATCTCCTCGCCGAGCGCGAAGCTCTCGGCGTTGCCGCTGATGAGGAAGCCGTAGAACTGGCGGAAGCGCTCACTGTCGAAGCTCTCGCCGTTCTTGGTGGTGTTGATGTCCTCAGCCTTGTAGGAATCCTTCTTCTCGTTCGGGTCCTTCTTCTCGAGCCTGAACTCCGCCTTCTCGCCCGAGCTGCACTCGACGCTGAGGTCGGAGATGTTCCATACATAAGAGGCTATGAATATCTTCGAGGCGATGTCAACGGGCATTACCGTCGCCCACTGAGCCTTGTCCCCGCTGATGATGAAGATGACGTTGCCGCCCTTGAGCATACCGTAGTAGCACTTGCCGTACTCGCTGTCGGTGAACTGCTCGCTCAGCAGGAGTGTGTACTCATTGCCGTCGTCGCAGGACATAGTCACCGTGCAGAACGGATCCTTCAGCCCTGCCTCTGCGATGTCGTTTTCCGTGCAGTGTACGCTGTATATGCCCGCAGCACTCAGCCCGAACATACCCGTGGTGATGTCGGTCGAGCGCTCTACCGCGAGGTAAGCCGTCGTAGGCTCGACAAGGATGTGAGCCGAGGACGTACCGCCCGTATAGCTCGAATCGTCAGCCTTTTCGTCGTACTTTATCACGATATCGTAGTCGATGTCGCCGCGCTCTATCTTCAGAGTCTTCACTATCGGAAGCTCGTCGGGAGAGGCAAGAACAGTGGTATCAACAAAGTCCCACGCCGCCTTGCTGTAGTTGGCAAGCGCGGAATTTCTCACGGTATACACCGTATTTATGCTGTCTATCATCACGTAGGAGACGTCGCCCGAGGGAGCCTCGTCGCCTATATACATACGGTAGAACTTACCGCTCTCGTACTTGATATCCGCAGTGATGCGCGGGCTTTCAAGTCCGTACTTGGCGAGGTCGGTGCAGTCCTCGGCGATGACGTCGCTGCTCGTCAGCTCATTCGCGTTGTTCGCGAGCGTGCCGATTATTGAGTTCTCCATTGCTATGTCCTGATAGCCGTCGAGAGTATACGTCGTGTAGGAAGAGCCTTCGTCCGTCGAGCTCTTCTCCTTCTGCACCACGTGGAGCTCGCCGCTCTCGTTCGTAACGTCAACGGTCTTGACAACGCCGTATTCAAAGCTCTGATTCGGGTCCTCGGGACCGTCGGGAGCCGTATCGCTGATGATGATGACTTCCTTGCCGCTCTCGGAGACCTCGGACGAGGAGGAGCTCTCGCTCTCGCCGCCCTTGTCCTCGGTGAGCCTCAGTGCGGCATAGCCGCCGCCGAGCAGTACAAGTACACCGCTGAGCGCTATCAGACCCTTTGCAGTTTTATTCATCGGTTCTTTCTCCTTAACAGTACAACAAGTCCTATGAGGGCGATTATAGCGGGGATAACGAGGATAGCGAATATCTCGATGAATCTTACCTCGCCCGCTGTCGGTGAGATGGTGTTCATCTGCAGCGACTTCTCGGGAATGATGGAAGCGCCTGTCTCCTTGCCCGACATACCGTTGATTATGTTCAGAAGTGCAGAGGCATTGTTGTAGGTGTTTGCGCTTGAAACTATCGAGCTGTCAAGCATATACGGGCTGCCTATAACGAGGAGGTCGCTTCCGTACACGCTGAGACCCGACGAGGTCTCCTTCCTTGCCTTGACAACGATGTTGTACTCGGCTCTCTCGCTCGAATCGGAATCGTCAACGAGTGAAGCGGTGTAAGCCGTGTCGTTCGACTTGATGAGCTCCTTGATGACAGTCTCGTTGTTCTTGCCGACAACTGTGATAGTTCTGCCGAAGGGAGCAACTATCGGGAGAGTATCGTTCGGGAGAGCGCCTACCTCTTCGGTATCGCTCACCTTGACAGTAGGATAGAGCTGCCCCGATATCTGAACGCTGTTCTTGTCGTCCTTGATATAGTTTTCCTCTATCTGTACCTTCCAGTCAGCGAGGAACTCGGTGATGTTGGGGAGGTTCAGCGCGTCGAGGCTGGGGACATATATCATATCCTTCTCGTACTCGCCGTTGTTGTAGAGGAAGTCGGTCATCTTGCTGATGACGTCCTCGGAGAAGTCGTATGCGGGGCAGCAGAGCACGAGCATATCGTAGCCGCCGAGGTCCTCTGTAGCGATGTCTATCTCAGTGCAGTCGTAGCCGTTCTTCGAGAGGAACTGCTCTGTGGAGTATGCGATGTTGGCGCCTATCTGGTCAACGACAGAGCTGCCGTTGAGCTTGCTTACAACAGCCACCTTTATCGGCTTGGAATCCGCAACGGACATAATAGCCGAGGTTATCGCACTCTCGCCGCTGAATACCATACTGAGGGTACCTGTCTGCTGGCTTGCCTTCGAGGGAGATATCATACCGAGGATATCGTTCTGACCGAGAACCTTTACTCTGTCTCCGCAGGCGAATATCATGCTCTGCTCGGATATCTCACCGCTGTAGTTAGCCTTGTACTTCGCAATGACGTCGGGGTCGCGGTTGATATCAACGTACTTTACGCTGACACTTCCCTTGCCGCTCTCGGCGTACACGCTGTACTTGTCGAGTATCTGCGGTATCATCGTATACGGTGTTTCAACATACTGTCCGTAATACTGATAATAGTAGCTCGGATACTGCGCTTCGAGGGTCTGGAATACTGATTCCGGAGATGTAACGACGATATCAACGTCCTTGTCGAGCTTCTTCAGAGCGTCAATGGACTCGTCCGTGAGCTCATATCTGTTATCGCCCGTGAGGTCGAGCTTCACGGGGTAGCGCTTGACGATAAGTCCGCACATAAGGTTCGCGAGCACCACGATAGCGATAACGACTACCACGATCCCCAGCGACATCGAGCCGTATTTCAGCTTCTTGCCTCTGCCGCGCTTCTTGGGAGCGCCTGTCTTGCTTCCCTCGGCTGTCTCGCTTACCTTCTCTATTTCTTCTTTTTTGTTTTTGCTCATCTGTAATGACACCTTCCTTTCTCAATTAGCTCCAGCGTCTTCTGTCGAGCACCCTTACCGTCAGGAAGTTGAAGATAAAGGCGACGCTGATGAAGAATACCACGCTCGTGAGATTGAACACGCCGCGTGTGAATTCCTCATATCTCGAATAGAACGAGAAAGAAAGCATTATCTTTCTGATGAAGTCTATCGAAATGTTAGATGCCAGTGAATCAAAGAGGTAGAGCACGAAGAGTGCCAGCATACTTGCTACGGCTGCTGCCATCTGGTTCTCGGTGAGGGACGAGATGAACAGTCCGACCGCGATGAATGCGGCTCCGAGGAAGAGCATGGCGAAGTAGTTGCCGAGCAGCGACTGCCATACGACATCGCCGAGGTATGCGAGTATAAGCGAGTAGATGAAGACTACGCTCTCAGCAATGATGTAGAGAGTGAGAGCCGCGAAGTATTTGCCGAGAACTATCGACCACAGTCCTATCGGCGCGGTCAGCAGTCCCTGATCTGTACGGTTCTTCTTCTCCTCGCTGAGGAGCTTCATCGTGAGTATCGGTATGAGGAACAGCACTACGATGAACATAGAGCTGAACAGCGGCGAGGTCTCGGTAGTGCCCGAGGCGATAACGCCGAAGAAAAAGAATATGCCCGAAAGCAGTGTGAACACTGTCAGGAACACGTATGCGACGCCCGAAGTAAAGAAAGCGCCCATTTCACGTCTGTATATAGCTCCCATTACTCCTCGCCTCCTTCATTTTCATCGTCCGCAAAGGACTCATCTGCGGGAAGATTCTCTGTGACCTCTTCCTTTGTCTCTTCAGCGACCTCGGTGGCGATGAGCTCGCCGTCCCTGATATCGAGGTCGAACTTGGGCTTCTCGGCGGCGGGCTTTTCAGCCTTCTCTGCGCCGGGCATAGCGTCGCCCATAGTGATCTTGAGGAAGATGTCCTCGAGGGTCATATCCGAAAGCTGGAGCATAAGGATATTCCAGCCCTTGTCGCGGCAGAGCTGATTTATCGCGCGGCGGATATCCACCTTCTCCTCAGCCTCGACGTCGTAGTCGTAAACGCCCTTCTCACGCTCCATATCGGCGCGGACGTACTTGATGCCGTCGAGCTTCTTCAGCTCGGCAACGATAGCCTTCTTGTCCTCAGCCGTGTGGGTCGGTCCCTCGATGCGGAGGGTCATCTTGTGCTCGTTGGTTATCTTTGTGGCGATGTCGTTGGCAGTACCGTCAGCCGCAACAACGCCCTTGTTGATGATGATTATCCTGTCGCATACAGCCTGTATCTCGGGGAGTATGTGCGACGAGAGGATAACGGTATGGTTCTTGCCGAGCTTCTTTATAAGGGTGCGTATCTCGATTATCTGGTTCGGGTCGAGACCGACCGTGGGCTCGTCAAGTATGAGCACGGGCGGGTTGTTGATAAGTGCCTGTGCCAGACCCACTCTCTGCTTGTAGCCCTTCGAGAGATTGCGGATAAGTCTGCTTCTTACGTTGCTTATCTTGCAGAGATCGCATATCTCCTTGAGGTGAGCCTTTCTCGGGAGCTTGCACTTCTTGAGGTCGTACATAAAGCCGAGGTAGGCGTCAACTGTCATATCCACGTAAAGGGGCGGTATCTCGGGCAGATAGCCGATATTCGACTTTGCCTTTATCGGGTCCTCAAGGATGTCCACTCCGTTGATGAGTATCTGTCCCGAGGTCGATGAGATATAGCCCGTGAGCATATTCATCGTAGTTGATTTTCCTGCTCCGTTAGGTCCGAGAAAGCCGAGTATCTCGCCCTTTTCGACCGTGAAGCTGATATCGTTGACGGCTTGCTTGTCGCCGTAACGCTTGGTAAGGTTTCTGACCTCTATCATTTGGCAATAACCTCCTGTTTTGAGCCTTTAGCTATTAGCCTTTAGCCTTTAGCTAATGGTATCGCTGACGCGATATTTTAAATAAGTCAGCGAAGCTGACACCAAAAGCTAATGGCTAACGGCTAACGGCTAATGGCTTATTTATAATAATACTAATGTGTGATAACGTTGTGAAAGCAAAACGAACTTTATGTGGTACGCTGTTCCCGAGCTCTCATTATATCAGCGGCTATCTGCGCTTTCAGCTCGTCGAGCGAACCGAACTTCATCTCGGGACGGATAAAGCCCCTGAAGCGGACATCGACGCTTTTGCCGTATAGGTCGCCGCTGTAGCCGATGATGTGTGTCTCCGCAAGCGGCTTCTCTGCACCGACCGTCGGCTTCACGCCTATATCCGTTACCGCCGCACAGGTGCGACCGTTCACGGTCACCTCCGTGCTGTATACGCCGTATCTCGGGACAAGCTGTCCCTCCGCGAAATGCTGATTTATCGTCGGGAAGCCGAGAGTTCTGCCGATGTGGTTGCCGTCCGTGACCGTCGCATTTATGAAATACGCAGAGCCGAGAAGCTCATTTGCCGCAGTGATATCGCCGCTCAGCAGAAGCTCCCTTATTCGGCTCGAGGAAACCGTTTCGCCGTCCAGCTTTACGCTGTCAACGACCTCAACTTCAAAGCCGTAACGCTTTCCGAAGCCGATGAGCTCCTGCGCGCCGCATGAGGCGTCCCTGCCGAATCTGAAATCATTACCGCAGCATACATAGGCTGCGTTCATTCGCTCGTGAAGTATTCGCGACGCAAATTCCTCGCCCGATAGTCCGCACACCGTATCAAACGGCGGAAAATCAGTCCGTACAACGCCGCACTCGTTCAAGAGCCTTATCTTCGCTCGCTGTCCGTAGATATAGCCCGACGCACCGCCTGCTTTGCGCAGTACGCTCCCCGGCTCAAAGGTGAAAGCCGACGGGACAAGCCCGTTTTTACGCTGCTCACACGCCGCCCTGAGCACCGCCCTGTGTCCGAGGTGGACGCCGTCGAAAAGTCCCAGCGCGACCGCTGTTTTCTTACGTTCCATAGCTCACCCCAGATTCTTCGCCACGCGCAGTATGCCGTCCTCAAAGTCGGCGAGCGCGGTGCCGATGAAGGCTCCGTCGCTGCCGTAGACAGCGTAATCCGTCACGCCCTGCTTTATATCGTGTACCCGCGCAAGGTCAAGCTTGACGCCGTTGCGGTACATTCTCGTCTGCGCCTCGTTGAGCTTAAGCCTCGGGAGCTTCACGAACACTCGCTCTATCGGGAGTATCAGCTCTTCGAGCCTGTCCTCGCCGCGTGCCTGCTGTATCTGCTCAAAAGTGAAGCATTCGCCGAGCGTGAAGCCGCCCGAGCTCGTCCGCACGAGCGAGGTCATCACTCCGCCGCAGCCGAGCCTTTCGCCTATGTCATTTATTATAGTGCGGATATACGTGCCCTTGCCGCATGAGATGTCGAGCACGCCCTCGCGGGTCGCCTCGTCGTAGCTGACGAGGTCAATGCCGTATACCGTTATCGGGCGCGGCTCGCGCTCGACCTCAACTCCCTTGCGGGCGAGGTCGTAAAGCCTCTGACCGTTCACCTGCACCGCCGAATACATCGGCGGGAGCTGCATGATATCTCCGATAAACTCGGGTATCACCGCTCTCAGAGCGTCATCCGTGACTGCGCTGTCCGAGCGGGTCAGAACCTCGCCCGTGATGTCCTGCGTGTCGGTGGTCTCACCGAGACGGAAGCCCGCTCGGTAGCTCTTGGTGTTGTCGGGCATAATGTCGCACGCCTTCGTTGCCGTGCCCACGAAAACGGGCAGAACTCCCGTAGCCATGGGGTCGAGAGTGCCGCCGTGCCCGAGCCGCCGCTCGCGCAGTATGCCTCTCAGCTTCGCGACGACGTCGAACGACGTGAAGCCCGCGGGCTTGTTGACGCACAGTATGCCGTTCATCAGCCGAGCGCCTTTCTGACGGTCTCTATCAGCATTTTCTTTACCTCTTCGAGCTCGCCCTCGACGGTGCAGCCCGCAGCCTTCGCGTGACCGCCTCCGCCTATGGTCTGGCATATGGTCGAGACATTGACCTCGTCAGCCGAGCGGAACGAGCACTTGAACACGTTGGGCTCGCGCTCGCGCATAAGAATGCCGACCTCGGTATTCTCGAGCTGTATAGTCAGCGGAGCAAAGCCCTCGAGCTCGTCGGGGCTTATCCCCAGCTCCTTCATCATATCCTGTGTTACCGCCACCACGGCGAGCTTGCCGCCGAGGTGCTCCTCCATCAGCTCCGAGACCTTCGCCTCGAGCTTCATTCTGCCGAGCGACTTTACCTCGAACATATAGCGGTTTATCCTTGCGAAGTTGATATCGTAGCTGCGCTTCATCTCCGCCGCTATCTCGTGAGCGCGGGGAGTTGTGCAGTCGTAGCGGAAGCAGCCCGAATCCGTGGCTATTCCTGTATACAGGCACATAGCACAGTGCTTGGTGATATTCACGCCCATATACTTGCCGAGGTCGTAGATTATCTCGCACGCTGCCGTCGCCTTCTCGCGCAGAAGAGTCTTTTCCGCATAGTCCCTGTTGGACTCGTGGTGGTCGATGCACAGCTGCACCTTGTCGCCGTATATCTCGGCATATTTGCCCATAAGCTTGACGTCCGCGATATCCACCGCGATTACCGTCTTGGGCTCGAAGTCCTCGCCCGCGCCGACGCTTGTCATAAAGTCGTAGCGCGACGGGAAAACGTCGCTGCACACGACTCTGCTGCGTATGCCGAGCTCGGCAAGAATGTCTTTGAGTCCGAAGCCTGCACCGATACAGTCGCCGTCGGGACTCTGGTGAGTGATTATGACAGCATCCTCGCAGTTGCGCAGGAAGGTCTCTGTCTCACTGAAACCAATATACATAAATGCACCTCTTTCGGTTTCTGTCAATCAAGTAGGTCGTTGAGCTTTTTGCTTATCTCCGCGCTGCGCTCGATGGAGTTGTCAGCCACGAACGTCAGCTCGGGCGACTTTCTCATCTTCAGGCGGTGGAAAAGCTCTCGCCTTATGAAGCCCGCCGCGCTTTTCAGTCCCGCGACCGACTCCTTGGTACGCTCAATGCCGTCAAGGCTCGAGACATATATCTTGCAGCTCGACATATCGCCCGACAGGTCAGCTCTCACTATGGTTAGCAGCTTGTCGATGCGCGGGTCCTTCAGCTCGCGCAGTATAGCGGTCATCTCGCGCTTGATGTCCTCAGCCATGCGGCTGTTCTTAAAATTAGGCATAGCTTACCTCTTTCAGATATTTACGGTGAAGCCGCCGTCCTCGGTCTCGGAATGCTCTTCCTCCTGCTTTTCCTCGCCGTCGAAGTACTCGCCTTCCTTTGCCTCCTCGACGTCAGCCTCGACCTTGGTATAGTCGGGGAGCTCCTCGTCGCCCTCCTCGTAGTAGATGTCGGCGAACTTCGGGTATTCGGGCTCAAGCTCGACATCTCGCACCGGTCGTTCAACTCCCATCAGGTCGTTGGGGAAATCCTCCTCCTGCTCGACGGGGCTGCACTGACCGAGCAGGATCTTTTTTACGGACTCGAAAAAGAAGATGTCTATCGGTCCGAAATCCTCCCATGCCAGCGCCTCGTTGCAATACTGGATCATATCCGCATTGCTCATTCTCTCTGTGTCCATTGAATGATCCTCCTCTCGCCGAGGTATACTCGGCTGATTTTTGGTTTATCCCTATATTTTCATTTTATTCTTTGCGGAGCGCCTGACGCTATGCGGGGCTTCGCCCCACACCCCACCAGAGGCGCTGCCTCTGGACTCTGCCAAAGGGACATAGTCCCTTTGGAATCCCGATATGTTTCTAACCTTAGTCTTCTCTATACTCCTCGACCATATAAGCCTCGAAGATATCGCCTTCCTTGACGTCGCTGAACTTTTCAAGGCTGATACCGCACTCGTAGCCCTCGGCTACCTCCTTGGCGTCGTCCTTGAAGCGCTTCAGACCTGATATCTTGTCGTCCGCGATGATGATACCGTCGCGCACAACGCGTATCTGGCAGCCTCTTGTTACCTTGCCGCCCAGCACGTAGCTTCCCGCTACCATACCTACGTTGGATATCTTGTATACCTGACGAACCTCTGCACGTCCGAGCTCTACATCGCGGTACTTCGGAGCGAGCATACCCTTCATAGCCGTGGATATCTCCTCGATAGCGTCGTAGATGATACGGTAGAGGCGGATATCAACGCCGTCGCGCTCTGCATTCTCAGCCGCAACGGGGTCGGGACGCACATTGAAGCCTACGATGATTGCGTTTGAAGCCGCCGCGAGCATTACGTCGCTCTCCTTGACAGCGCCGACTGCTCCGTGGATAACTCTTACTCTTACCTCGTTGTTCGAGAGCTTTTCGAGCGACTGCTTTACAGCCTCTACAGAGCCCTGAACGTCTGCCTTGACGATAATCGGGAGCTCCTTTATCTCGCCCTCGGCTATCTGGCTGAACAGGTTGTCGAGCGTTACCTTGCGGTACTGGTTGAACTGCTCCTGCTTCTGCTCGTGCTTTCTCTGCTCTACGAGCTCGCGGGCAAGTCTCTCGTCCTCAACAGCGTTGAAGATGTCGCCTGCGCTCGGGACCTCTGCAAGTCCCGTTATCTCAACAGGTACGGACGGACCTGCGGTCTTGACCGTTCTGCCCTTGTCGTTGGTCATCACGCGGACACGTCCTACGGCTGTGCCTGCGATGAGTACGTCGCCCTGCTTGAGAGTACCGTTCTGCACGAGAAGGGTCGCGATAGGACCTCTGCCCTTGTCGAGACGAGCCTCGATGACAGTACCCTTTGCAAGTCTGTCGGGGTTAGCCTTGAGCTCCTGCACCTCGGCTACGAGGAGCACGTTCTCGAGGAGCTCGTCAATGCCCTGACCCGTCTTAGCCGAAACGGGAACGCAGATAACGTCGCCGCCCCAGTCCTCGCATACGAGGTCGTACTTGGTGAGCTCTTCCTTTATCTTGTCGGGGTTTGCACCCTCCTTATCCATCTTGTTGATGGCTACGATTATCTGTACGCCCGCGGATTTCGCGTGGTTGATGGACTCTATCGTCTGCGGCATGATACCGTCATCTGCGGCAACCACGAGGATAGCGATATCAGTGATGTTCGCACCTCTTGCACGCATTGACGTGAACGCCTCGTGTCCGGGGGTATCAAGGAAGGTGATGTCCTTGCCCTGTACATTTACCTGATAAGCACCGATGTGCTGTGTGATACCGCCTGCCTCGCCCGCGGCAACGTGAGCGTTTCTGATGCGGTCGAGTATGGAAGTCTTACCGTGGTCAACGTGTCCCATAACTACGACTACGGGGCAGCGCGGCTGGAGGTTTGTATCGTCGTCGTCGGTGTCGTCGATGAGGCGCTCCTCGATGGTGACGATGACCTCCTTCTCGACCTTAGCACCGAGCTCCTCGGCTACGAGGGACGCGGTATCGAAGTCTATCTCCTGATTTATGGCAGCCATTACGCCGAGACCCATCAGCTTCTTGATGACCTCGGTAGCGGTAGCCTTCAGACGTGTAGCGAGCTCGCCGACAGTGATGCTCTCGGGTATCATTACCTTCAGCTGCTGCTTTCTTGCACGCTCGAGCTCGAGCCTCTTCAGCTTCTCAGCCTCAGACTCCTTCTTGCTGAACTGCTGGCGTGTTCTCTGCTGTGATTTCTGATTTATCTTCTGCTTCTTCGAGCTGTAGTTCTCGCCGCCGTGCTTGTTGGAGTTAGCCATATTGTCGTAGCGCTCGTTGTACTTGTCGAGGTCTACGTAGCTTCCTCTCGTATCTACGGTGCGTCTCTGTGTAGCTGTGGAAGCCGTCTCGGACGAGAAGCTGGTGTTGAGCTTCGAGCTCTCGCCTCTGTCTCGCGCCTTGACCTGCTCCTTCTTCTCGTGCTTCTTGGGCTTGGGAGGCTCGGCAGGTGCCTTTGCGGGCTCCTTCTTTGCGGGCTCAGCCTTTACAGCGGGCTTCTCCTCAGCCTTGGGAGCCTCAGCCTTCTTCGCGGGCTTTGCCTCTGCGGCAGGCTTTTCAGCAGCCTTAGCGGGCTTCTCAGCCTTGGGCTCTGCCTTTTCGGTCTTAGCCGCGCTCTTCTTCTCAGCCGCGGGCTTCTCGGCAGCCGCTGCCGCCTTCTTCTTCGGAGCAGCCTTTGCCTCGTCCGACTTCTCAGTCTTCTCGGTCTTAGCCGCCGTTTTCTTCTCGGCTGCTGCCTTCTTCTCGGCAGCGGGCTTCTCCTCGGCTGTTTCCTTCTTCTTTGTTGTTTTCTTCTCGGGCTTGGGCTCTTCCTTGCGCTCGGGACGGGGATCGCTCTTGGAAGCGAAATACTCGTCGAAGGACTTAACAGCGTTGAGCTTGGTGTAGTGCTCGAGCACAACGTTCATCTCGTCCTCGGTGAGACCCGTCGAAGCCTTCTTCTTAGTATCGCCCTTGCCTGCGAAGAAGTCGATTATATCCTGCGAAGCGACGTTAAGGTCCTTCGCGGCGTCGCTCAGTTTTATCTTTTTTGTTGCCATATATTGCAGTACCTCCAATTATCGTAAAAAGTGTATCATCTATATAAACACTTCTGAGGTGTTATTTTTGGATCTTTTTGATGAACCCGTTCGCAAAGCCCTCGTCGCAGACGGCTATCACCGCGGTCTCCTTGCCGCAGAGCCGTCCCATCTCGTCCTTTGCGAGCTCGGTGCGAAGGTGCGCGACCTCATATCTGCCGCACACGAAATCCACTTCCTTGAGAGTTTTCGGTGAGGCGTCACAGGCGGTGAGCACGCAGAACGCCTTGCCGTCCTTTACCGCGTCCATCGAGCTGTCGAAGCCCTTTACCGCCCTGCCTGCCTTTATGCATATTGTGAGCAGGTCAGCTGTTTTCCGTTTCTTTTCTGAGCTCATCAGCCATCACCTCATAAACGCTCTCGTCTATCCTGCATGAGAATGTCTTCTCGAATCTGCGTGCCTTGCGTGCCCTGTCGAAGCACTCGGTGCTCCTGCAGATGTAAGCTCCTCTGCCGTTCTTCTTGCCGACAAAGTCGAGGCTTATCTCTCCCTCGGGCGACTTCACCACGCGCATAAGCTCCTTCTTCGGCTTCATTTCGTTACAGCCGAGGCACATTCTCATCGGTATCTTCTTAGGCTTCATCATTTTCCTCAGATGCTTCCTCCGCTGACACCTCAGCCTCTGTCTCCTCGGGAGCCTCCTCCTCGTATGTCTCCTTTACAGGCGGAACATAGTCGGGGCTGAGTTCGGGAGCCTCATCGCCCGTGAGGTTGTCGAACTGGGGCTTGATGTCGATCTTGAAGCCCGTGAGCTTTGCCGCGAGCTTTGCATTCTGTCCCTTGTTGCCGATAGCGAGCGAGAGCTGATTGTTCGGTACGATAACGGTGCAGGTCTTCTCCTCCTCGGAGGTGATGACCGTCTTGAGCACCTGTGCGGGAGCGAGCGCCCTTGTGATGAATTCCGCTGTATCCTCGCTCCACGGGATAATGTCTATCTTCTCGCCGCTGAGCTCGTTCACTACAGCGGTGATACGCGAGCGCTGAGGTCCTATGCACGCGCCGACAGCGTCAACGTTGTCGTCCTTCGACCATACGGCTATCTTCGTTCTCGAGCCTGCCTCACGCGATATGGACTTGACCTCTACCGTGCCGTCGTATATCTCGGGGACCTCGAGCTCGAACAGACGCTTTACGAGGTCCTTGTGAGTACGCGATATCTTTACGATGGGCTTCTTTGTCTTGCCGACAATGCCCGTGATGTAGACCTTTACCTGCTTGCCCTCCTCGAGCACCTCGCCGGGTATCTGCTCGTTCTTGAAGAGGTAGAGCTCGGTGCCCTGATACTCGACCGTTACAGTGCCTCTGCCGGGCTCTATCTGCGATACGGTAGCGATTATGCAGTCGTGCTCCTTCTGCTCGAACTTGCCGAGCATCTGCTCACGGTTTATCTCGCGAAGGTCGCCCTTTATCGACTGCTTAGCCGAAAGAGCCGCCATTCTGCCGAGCTTGGAGATGTCTATCTCCTTGAGTATCGTACCGCCGACGATAGCGTTGGGGTCGATAGTCCTTGCGACGTCGATGTTTATCTCGTTCTCGTCGATGGGCTCGTCGTCGATTATCTCCTGAACGATGTACATTGCGAATTTCTTCTCCGCAGGGTCTATCTCGACTCTTATCCTGTCCTCGCTGTGAGGATATGCTCTCTTGGCGGCTTTGAGCATTGCCGACTTCACCTTCTCGATGAGAAGGTCTGTCTCAACGCTGTTTTCTTCGCCGAGCATTTTAAGTGCGTCGAAAAAGTTTTCCATTTGTTTTTCCTCCGTTTATATTATATTTACATTGAACTGAGTTTTATTATGCGGCTCTTGCTCCGACCTGTCAGTCGAAGTCGAACCACAGCTTTACGAAAGCGATGTCCTCGAGCGGTATCACGCGCTCTGTGCCGTCCTCGTCCTTAACCGTGAGCTCGTTCTTATCTGCGCCGACGAGGTACGCGCATATCTCCTTCTCGCCGTCGATGCTGCGTATCAGCCGCACCCTCACCTTGTCGCCCTCGCAGACCTCGAAGTGGTCCTCCTTCAGGAGCTCCCTCTCCAGTCCCGCCGAGCCGACCTCCAGCATATACTGCTGAGGTATGGGGTCAGCCTCGTCGAGAACCTCGTTCACGGGCGCTGTCACCCTCTCGCAGTCCTCGATGGTGATGCCCTCGTCGCAGTCGATGAAGATGCGCAGGTACCACATTGCGCCCTCCTTGACGTAGTTGACGTCCCAGAGGTAGTAGCCGAGCGCGTCGGTGATGGGCTTCACGAGGTCGTAGACCTTTTTCTCTGTCCCTCCGAACTTTTTCAGCTTCATTCGGTGATTTTCTCCTTTCCTTCGATAGCTGTGCAATAGTCGTCGGGAGCACTTCTCCCGATACAATACGAAAGACCGGAGGTCTCCGGTCTTTAGCTTAACTATCATCTGTACATTATTATAACACGCATTTACAGAAAAATCAAGTGTTTTCGGAGATTTTTTCTAATTTTTCGCAGATTTTTTTCAGCGGGCAAAAAAATCGGTACCGAACGTCACATTCGGTACCGATATGTACATTTTATGCAATGCCTGCCGCGACTGTAGTTGTCGTGGTGACGGTCTCGCCGTCCGCGCCGAGGATAGATGTCGTAGCGACAGCAGGAGCATCAACTCCGCCAACGTTGACCTTTATCTCTATCTCGATGTCGGGGTAGTTCTTGAAGCTGAGGACAATGTATGTCTGACCCTTCGACACGCCCGTGATATAGCCCGAAGCGTTAACTACGGCAATAGCGGGGTCGAGGGACTTCCACACCTCGTCGGATTCGCTCGTTCCTGCGTCGGGGTAAGCCTGTATTATCGGGACATCTGTCTCGCCGACCTCAAGGAAGAGCTCGCGCTTCGAGAGCTTGACGTTTGAAGCCTTGGGATTTACAGCGACTGTGGTCACCTCTGTGGTAGTCTCGGGCGGAGCGGTAACAACAGGCTCTGTCGCCACCGTGGTAGTGGTAGTCTCAGCCTTTGAACTGCTTCCCTCGCCCATATTCTTCGTACATTTGGCAAGAAGCACAACAAACAGCAGCACTACGAACGCTATGACTGCAAGCGCCCCCAGCTGCCTTTGTCTAAGCACTTTACGTGTAACACGCCTTCTGTTGTCCATAGTTGATTCCTTCCTTTATGTTTATATCTTAACAAAAGAATAATCCTTTGATAACATTATAACACAAGGGCTTAAAAAAGTCACGCACTTTCAGAAATTTTTACACATTGCTGTAAAATCAGCTCGCGATTTGTAGATTGTGCACAAAGAAGAGCGTAGACTGTAGGGACGCGCATTGCGCGTCCGCAAATTTCACACATAATCGCGGACGACCAACGGTCGTCCCTACACAGATAATCTGCAGGGACAATGCCCGCATCGACCCGCAAAATATATACGGGCTGATGCAGGCATCAGCCCCTACATCAATTACGAATTACGAATTTATCGGTCGGCGTTCCGTTTATATCATCAGTTGAAATTCGCGACCTCCGCGTCTATGACCTCAGACCAGTCGTCACGGAGCTCGCTCCACGAGCCTGCCTCGCCGCTGAGTATCGCCGCCGTGAGGTTGTCCATAACACCGCGGGTCTCGTAGGAATAGCCGCCGCTGCCGTACATCCTGCTGCCCATTCCGTAGGCGATGTCGATAGCGGGATTAGCCCTGAACATAGCCTTATAACTCTCGATAGCGTCGTACTGCTCCTCCGTCACGAACGGGTTGCGTCTGCCGTCGGCACGCTCCTCCTCCGCAAGCGCGAGCTCCTTCGCCGCCTTCTTGTACTCCTCGCTTGCAGCTGCTGTCCTCTCGCACCTGATATAGGTCGCGACTGCCGCGCCCTTGGTCGAATTCTTCACCAACATCTTTGCCTCAAGGTCGCAGCCGATGTGATACTCGCTCTCGTCGGGAGCCTTCGGGAACGGCACCGCCATCAAGCCCGAATTCGGATTGCCCGCGTTCGACGCAGCAAGAGCCCAGCTCCCGCCAGCAAAGAACAGCGAGGTCTTGTCCGCGGGGAAGCTTCCCTTCCACTCGGTGCAGTACAGCTTCTTCGAGACTATCTCCTCCATGAGCTGTCCCGCCTTTTCGAGCTTGGGGTCGGCTATATTGTTCACAAAGCCGCTGCTGCCGTAATTGACTACGCTGCTGCCCGTCGACAGAAGCAGTCCCCTGCCGAGGTCGCCGCATACGCCGTAGTTCTTGCTGTCCTTGGCTGCGTACGCCTCCATCAGCTGCATAAACGCGTCCCAGTCCCACTTGCCGTCGAGGTAGAGCTGATACGGGTCGTCGCCGAGCTCCTGCTCGCTGATGATGTTGCGGCTGTATATCAGCACCTGCGGGTCGGACACATCATACGGCACGACGTACAGACCGCCGTCGTATGCGAGCGTGCTTATCACGCTCTTCATATCGTCCCACAAGCCCTCCTCGTCCAGACCGAGGCTATCCCTGTACGGGTCAAGGGAGTCGAAGCGCTGCCTCGCAACGCCGTCGGGGACAGCCCCCTCCTCATAGGGGAACATATCCACCTCGTCGCCCGAAAGCACCATAGAATCGAGCGTCTCGTACAGCTCGTCGGGCTCGGTGCGCACGAAATTCACCTTCGCGCCGTATACGTCCTCAAAGAGAGCCAGCGCCGTAGGACGCGTGCCGTCTGCGGCTCTGAGGTCATAGTCCGCGAGCCACACTATCTCCTGTCCGCGTATGTCTGAGGCGTCCTTGGTCGCGGGCTGGGTCGCGTAGGTTATCTCCTCTATGCTGCTTTCGGAGGTCTTCCCGCTGTCGCACGATGTGGCTGCTCCCACGAGAGTAACAGCTGCCGCCGCAGCAAGAAGCCTTTTTATATCATTCATTGTAATGCTCCTTCCATAGCCGAGAGCCCGCACCCGCGGACTCGTTCGAGCCAACCTATATTGTACCATATCAGCCCGTTGAAGTCAAGCGCCGCCGCGGACGGCTGACAAATGTCTAAGTTTCAGCGGATATCGGCGAAAAAAGGCTATTCTTCATCACTCGTAAGTACAAGCTAACAAATATGTCTTGATTTTCTCCGCCTTTATGTTAAAATAGAAATCAGAGGAGCGGAAGCTCCCGAATATTCTACGGAGGTGCTTTGATTATGGCATATAAGATCTCAGACGATTGTGTTAGCTGTGGTGCTTGTGCAGGCGAGTGTCCTGTAGGCGCTATCTCAGAAGGCGACGGAAAATACGTTATCGACGCTGACGCTTGCGTAGAGTGCGGCGCTTGTGCAGGTGTTTGCCCCGTAGGCGCTCCTTCTGCTGAGTAATTCTGACACGAAAAAGCGACGGCTGTCCATTGCGGACAGCCGTTTTTCTTTTTGTGTTGATGTAGGGGCTGATGCCTACATCAGCCCGTTGATCATGTGTATGTTATGCGGGACGCCAAAGCGTCGTCCCCTACAGATTTGCCTTGTAGGGGCGCCCTTTGGGCATCCGTCAATAATCGACAAATTCGCGGACCGCCAAAGGCGGGAGGACACACGGGGCCGACTTTGCGGGCGGACACACGGGTCCGCCCCTACTTGACATTTTGACCGCCCTTGTGGTATACTAAGGGAGCGCGATGTGCGCTATACATTCCCGAACGGAGGCTCATACTATGAGAAAATATAAATTTACCGCGCTCCTGCTCTGCGCGGCTATGGCTGTGACGGCGGCTGTCGGCTGCTCGGACGGCAATTCAAGCAGCAGGTCGATGTCCGTTGCCTCGCAGGCGACCACCGTAAATCAGAACAACGAGGGGCGTGCAGACAACGAGGTCAGCGCCGCTGTTGCCGAGAAGGCAAGCGCCAACAAGACCGACTTCACCCTCAACAGGGTCATCGACGCAGGCACCCGCAACGACAAGAACGAGCGCTTCATCTACCTCGATATCACTATCGACAACTCCACTAATAAGGAGTACGAGCTGAGTATGCTCAACAACTTCTACCTCCTGCTCAGCGACGGCAGCGAGCTCCACTACCACGTGGGCAGCCAGCTCTATGCCACCAACAACATCGACGGCTATATCCCGAGCCCGTTCACTGTCCCCGCGAGCGGACGGTTCAGCGGTATCGTCGGCGGCTTCGCTGTCAGCGCGGACATCAAGGACTTCAAGGTCTGCTTCTTCCCCACCCCCGACGACCCGAACAAGACCCCCGATGTTATCAAGGTCGATATCAAGGACAGCGACATCGTTACGCTGAAATAACCGCATACGCAAGGGCAGTCATATGACTGCCCTTTTTGTTTTTCTATGAAATGTGCAGGGGCGAGTTCCGCTCGCCCGCACACTGATCCACCCTTTGTCGGGCACACGGAATGCGCCCCTGCATTTATGCCCGTACAGCCGCATTTTTACGTTTCACGGACAGCAGTCCCAGCGAGATGAAATACAGCGCCGCGCCCGTCCCGACGGCAACCGACAGCGCTATGACGTCGGCAGTCCCCGAGCGGCGGCAAACGGCGTTTGCGAGGCAGGCTCCGCCGCCGCACATCGCTCCCGCGTACAGTATCTTCAGCAGTGCCGCCGTAGGCAGAGCTGCTCCCGTGGCGCGGACGTAGACGGTCAGCGCCGCAGCCAGTATCACCGCGTAGCAGACAGATGTGGATATCGCGGCGCCGTCTGCTCCGAGCAAAGGCACGAGGACGAGGTTGCCCGCGAGCTTTACCGCCGTCCCCACAAGCATTATCTTCAGCGGCGCGGAGGGCTTGCCCACTGCCTGCAAAAGGCTGAACACAGGGAACGACAGACACAGGCAGACCATTCCCGCCATAAGCAGCCGCAGCGCCGATATGCACAGCTCTACCTCGTCGCTCTGTAACGGGAACAGCAGGTGCAGCACCTCGGGGGCGAGGACTCCGAGCCCGAACGCCGACGGCACGGCTATCGCCGCCGCGGTCACGAGTGCCTGCGACGTGCCCGCTTCAAGGGCAGCTCTGTCCCGCGATGACCACGCCGCCGTCACCGAGGGGAGTGCTCCCTTGCCGAGCATATTCGTCACCGACGGCACAAGGTTGAACACGGTCAGCGCTATCCCCGCGAACGAGCCGTATACGAAGTCGGGGACGTCCTCGGGCGCGACCGCGGCGGGTACTCCCCTGCCGCAGCCGAAATGCGCTATGCACGCTATCATCGTCCACATATCGACGAGGGAGGTCAGGTTCGTGACGACGGAGCTCACTCCCACGGGCAGAGCCGTCAGCGCGAGCTCGCGGGCTATCTCGCGGCGGGACTGCATATGTGCCTCCCCGCCTTTTGGTCGGCGGCAAAGCAGCGCCGGCACCGCGAAGAAAAGCACCGCCCCGAGGGAGGAGAGCGACACTCCCAGTATGCCCGCCGCCGCAGAGAGGGCGCGGATATCGGTCACGGAGGGGAAATGCGCCATTATAGCGCTGCCGTGCGAGTTCACGAAGCCGCACAGCCACAGTCCCGCGGCGACCTTGACCGCTCCCTCGGCTGCCTGCGAAAGGGCGGTCGGGTACATATTGCTCATGCCCTCGTAATAGCCGCGCTCCACAGCCGTGATACAGCCGAACAGCACCGCGGGAGCTATCATCATCAGCGCGGGTACTGCCTCTGCGCCGCCTGTAGAGAGCAGGCTGAACGGGTAGGCGAGCAGGTACACGGCGGCGCTCCCGACGAGACCCACAGCCGTGAACATCAGCAGAGCCGTACTGCGTATGCGGCGGATATTGCCGTACATACCGAGGGCGGCGCTCTGTGCGGTCATTCGCGCCACCGCCGAGGACAAGCCCGTCACCGTCAGCGCGTAGACAGGCAGAAAAAGGCTGTAGGCACAGCTGAAATAGCTCATTCCCACGCCGCCGAGCAGGTTCGTCAGCGGTATCTTGAACAGCGCGCCGAAGCCCTTCGCCACCACTGCCGATATCATCAGTATTATCGAGCCCTTCAGTATGTTCTGCTTCCTCATCGCCGCGCCTCCCGAACGTATTCCTTAAAGGATATGCCGCGGAGCGCTGGAATATGAAAACGGGCGCAGAATATGCGCCCGTAAATTCGCTTTTATAGGGGCTGGCGTCCCCGACAGCCCGTTATTATTCCTGCGGTTTGAGGAAAGTCTCGAATGAATCCGTGCCGCCTGTGGAAAGGTACGAATAGTAGGCGAGGATAGCCGAAGCGTCCTTGGCGTCGACCTTGCCGTCTTTGTTGACGTCAGCCGCCGCTGTCTCCTCGGGTGTGAGCGCAGATTCGCCGCCCGTGGACACCTTCGCGTATTCAACGAGGACGAACGAGGCATCATTGGCGTCAACCTTGCCGTCGCCTGTCGGGTCGCCGAGGGGGAAGTCTTCCTTCTTCCTGCGCTTCTCTCCGTTGATCCTTATCCAACCGTTGTGTATACCCTTTGTGAACACGTAAGCCATCTGCAGCCTGCCAGCGTCGTCCTGAGCTGTGTTGATGAACACATCGCTCCCGACATCATCACGCACGAAAATTATTCCGAAAGGATATACTTCGCCTTCATCCGCGTCCTCGGGAAGCTTGAAGTCCACCGTGAAAAGGCTGCCGTCAGCCACGGCTTTTTCGTTTGAGTAAGCGTAGAATTCGAGCTGCCCCTCCTCGACCTTTACCGAGCCCGTCGCGAAGCCCTCGACCGCTCTTCCTGCTGTAATGACCTCGCCGTTCGCGTTTTCCTCAACTTTTAAGCGCGTATCGTAAAAGATATGGAAGCGCACCATGCCGACCGACTCCTTCACGCCCGACACACTGAAATACACGCGCTGAGTCTTGCCGCGTGCATACTCTGCGTCCATGCTTATCTTGTCGAAATAGAGCATAATGCCGCCGTCGTACTCCTTTGTGTTTATCTTCGGAACGTTCCACTCCCTCGGCTGTATCCAGTAAGAGCCGTCATACGGAACTTCTTCGTCGTCCTGCCTGTCGAAGGGATTCTCGTACAGCTCACTTATAGCTGCGGCAATCAGCCCGCTGCCGTGCAGTGCCGAGCCGCCGAAGGAATATACCGAAGCAGTGACTGATATCATAAGCGACAGAGCTGCCGCCAAGAGCTTTCCTGTTGTCATCAATGACCTCCATCAGTAAATTTGTAAATACATTATACACCATAAGCCGCGGATAATCAAGAGCTTTCGCCGATTTTTCGGTGATTATCCGCAGCAGAGCATAATTGCGTCTTAACTGTTGATTTTTTCTCTATAATATGTTATAATGTTAGTTGGCTTATTTTGCTTTAAGACTAATCGAAAGGACGAATCATATATGGAATATAAATTTTCCGATAAGGTCAGCGGTCTGAAAGCCTCTGCTATACGCGAGATCCTCAAGTTCACCGCCGACCCCGAGGTAATCTCCTTCGCCGCGGGCAACCCCGCTCCCGAAGCCTTCCCCAAGGAGCGTATCGCTGAGATATCCGCAGAGCTCCTGCGCGATGACCCTATCCTCGCTCTCCAGTACAGCGTGACCGAGGGATATACTCCCCTGCGCGAGTTCCTAAAGGGCTGGATGACCGAAAAGGGCTGCTTCCACAAGGAATTCGACGACCTCATCATCACGTCGGGCGGTCAGCAGGCGAACGAGCTCTCATGCAAGGTGCTCCTCAACGAGGGCGACACCCTGCTCGTGGAGTCGCCGAGCTTTATCGGCTCGCTGAACGCGTTCCGCTCGTACAATGTCAACCTCGTAGGCGTTGATATGGAGGACGACGGCATCGACCTCGCAAAGCTCGAGGACGCGCTGAAAACTCAGCCGAATGTGAAGATACTCTACCTCATACCCAACTTCCAGAACCCGACGGGTCGCACGATGTCGCTCGCTAAGCGCAAGGCTGTATATGAACTCGCGTGCAGATACGACTTCATCATCCTCGAGGACGACCCCTACGGCGAGCTCCGTTTCGCGGGCGAGAACGTTCCCACGATAAAGAGCCTCGACACCGAGGGAAGAGTCATCTACTCCAGCACGTTCTCTAAGCTCATCTCATCGGGCTTCAGAACGGGATATGTTTCGGCTCCCGCGCCGATAATCCAGAAGATAGTAGTCTGCAAGCAGGTCGCTGACGTGCACTCCAACATATGGGCGCAGGTCGTATCGCACCGCTTTATGACCACTGTTGACCGCGAGGCGCATTTCAACAAGCTCCGCGGCATATACAGAGAGAAGTGCGATCTGATGTGCAGCTACATCGACAACGGCTTCTCGAAGAAGATAAGCTACACCAAGCCCGAGGGCGGTCTCTTCATATGGTGCACCCTCCCCGAGAGTTGCGATATGAACGCCTTCTGCACCAAGGCTGTTCAGGAGTACAAGATAGCGGTAGTCCCCGGCAACTCGTTCAGCATCAGAGAGGACGAGGTAAGTCACTCCTTCCGCCTCAACTACTCAACTCCCACGAACGCGCAGATAGAAAAGGGAATGGATATCCTTGCAAAGATGACAAGGGATATGCTTGATTAAGACAATTCGGAATTAGAAATGCGGAATGCGGAATTATGGTGTGCCTGTCGGCACATATATAAAAACATCGCGAAGCGATACCGCAATTCCGAACTCCGAATTCCGAATTCCAAATTAAAACTAAAACAACCAATCGAAAGGAAATAAAAAATATGGCAACCTCAGACAGATACCCTGTTACTCAGAAATACCTTATGACAAGAGCTCAGGCTCTCAGCTTTCCCCCGAGCTTCTTCGAGATGAAGTTCGGCAAGAACGACGTTTACGGCGTAGTCATTGATATGCCCATGCCGGGTAATATCCTCACAACTATGGTCTGCTTCATCAACGGCGCCGCTAACCTCTACTTCAACAACGGCGGCGAGTACGTAGGCGCTTCACAGAAGTACAGAAGCCTCGTGCAGGCGGCTAACGCTCTCGTGGTGAACTCCGCTCAGCTCGTACCCAAGGGCACAAAGACCAAGCAGTTCGACCTCCCTAAGGGCAGGACACAGTTCGTATACCTTCTCACCAAGAACGGCACCTACAAGGTCGAATTCCAGCCAGGTCTCATTCCCGAGACAGAACCCGAGAAGCGCACAGTTTACGTGCTCTATCAGCGCGTGCTCAACGAGCTCAGGAACTGCCAGCTCAAGGACGATATGGAAGCCCGCAAGGCAGGCAAGTAAGGAGATACCTCAGATGGACGATAAAAAGCTCATATTCAGCGCTATACAGCCCACAGGCACCTTCACCCTCGGCAACTACATAGGCGCTGTCAGAAACTGGAGCCCGCTTCAGGAGCAGTACAACTGCATATACTGCGTGGCAGACCTCCACGCCATAACAGTCAAGCAGGAGCCCGCAAAGCTCCGTCAGAACACGCTCGCGGCTTATGCTCTGCTCATGGCGTGCGGACTTGACCCCGAGAGGTCTATCCTATTCATCCAGAGCCACGCTCACACCCACAACGACCTCAACTGGCTGCTCTGCTGCAATACGCAGTTCGGCGAGCTCTCACGTATGACTCAGTTCAAGGACAAGAGCCAGAAGCACCCCGACGACGTAAACGCGGGTCTGTTCACATATCCGTCCCTTATGGCGGCGGATATCCTCGCGTACAATGCAGACCTCGTGCCCGTGGGAGTTGACCAGAAGCAGCACCTCGAGCTCGCGAGAAATATAGCTCAGCGCTTCAATCAGCGCTACGGCGACTACTTCAAGCTCCCCGACCCGTACATCACAGAGGTCGGCGCGAAAATAATGTCGCTTCAGGACCCGACAAAGAAGATGTCCAAGTCCGACGAGAACCCCAATGCGTGCATACTTATCCTCGACGACAAGGATACCATTATCCGCAAGTTCAAGCGCGCTGTCACCGACAGCGAGGCTGAGGTCGTATTCCGCGAGGGCAAGGACGGTATCAACAACCTTATGTCCATATACTCCTGCGTGACAGGCAAGGACTACGCCGCTATCGAGGCTGAGTTCGCGGGCAGGGGCTACGGCGACTTCAAGATAGCCGTGGGCGAGGCTGTCGCTGACCACCTCGAGCCCGTCCGCACAGAGTTCGACCGCCTCATCAACGACAAGGCTTACCTCAAGGAATGCTATACCAAGGGCGCAGAAAAGGCTATGAAGATATCGAGCCGTATCGTCGCAAAGGCTTATCACAAGGTCGGATTCGTGGACAGACCCTTCTGAAAAGCGGTCGAAACCACCTAAATACGTGGATTCTTTTATACAAATCATATAAAAAACAGTCCCTATATTCTGCATATAGCACAAACTTTTGCGAAATATCTTGATTTTTGGCGGATTATAGGTTATTATTAGAGGAGTGCTAATCCCATGGTCGAATATCAGCAAAAAGATAACTACTCTATCAGCGATCTGCTCGATATTGTAAGGCTTCTGAGAGGCGAGGGCGGCTGTCCGTGGGACAGAGAACAGACCCACAGCTCCATAAGAAGCGACTTCATCGAGGAGACCTGCGAGGCTGTGGAAGCTATTGATCTCGGTGATACCTCACTTCTGAGGGAAGAGCTCGGCGACGTACTGCTGCAGGTGGTCTTCCATTGCAGGATAGAGGAGGAAACAGGCTCGTTCAACTTCGACGACGTCTGCGACGAGATATGCAAGAAGCTCATTCTCCGTCACCCCCACGTCTTCGGCGAGGTCAAAGCCGATACCACCGCGGAGGTGCTGAAGAACTGGGACGCCATCAAAATGGACGAAAAGGGTCAGGAGACCTACACCGATACTCTTAATCAGGTGGCAAAGTCTCTCCCGTCGCTCATGAGGGCGCAGAAGGTCGGTAAACGTGCTATGCGCGCGGGTATGGACTTCCGCAGCGCCAAGGACGCGATGGCTTGCATCGACAGCGAAAAGGCGGAGCTCGAAAGAGCTGTTGCCGCGGGCGATACGCAGAACATCGACGAGGAGATGGGCGATCTGCTCTTCTCGTGCGTCAATGCCGCGCGTCACCTCGGCGTGAATGCCGAGCTCGCTCTCAAGGCTTCTACGGACAAGTTCATCAAAAGGTTCTCTGTAACGGAACAGCTGACAAGAGATGCGGGTCTCGATATGAAGGACCTGCCTATCGAAGAGCTCGATATTTACTGGGACAAGGCTAAAAAAATTATAACGGAGGAACACTCAAATGACTAAGACAGAACTCATCAATTCCATCGCTGATAAAGCAAACTGCACTAAGAAGGACGCTGCTGCTGCTCTCGAGGCTACACTCTCAGCTATCGAAGAAGCTCTCGTAAGCGGAGACAAGGTTGCTATCACAGGCTTCGGTACATTCGAGGTTCGCAACAGAGACAAGAAGGTTTGCATCAATCCCAGAACTAATGAGAAGATGACTTGCCCTCCCAGCAAGGCTCCCGCATTCAAGGCAGGTAAGGGTCTCAAGGAGGCTGTTAACGCTAAGAAGGGCGCTAAGAAGGCTGCTAAGAAGAAGTAATGACAAAGGGGCGGAAGGCTTGACCTTTCGCCCCGCGTTTTTTGAAAGGAGAGAGCTATGCGACTTGACAAGTACCTCAAGGTGACACGTCTGATAAAGCGCCGCACCGTCGCCAACGAAGCCTGCGACGCCGAGAAGATAGTCGTGAACGGCAAGGTCGCGAGAGCTTCATACGATGTGAAGGTCGGCGACATCATCGAGATAAATATGGGCGCTAAGCCGCTGAAGGTGAAGGTGCTCAGCGTCACCGAGCACGCCACCAAGGAAAACGCCGCAGATAATTATACTGTTATCGAATAGCGGCTTTCACACAGGGCGATGTAGGCATCGCCCCCTACAAAACAAATGTAGGGGCGGATGCCCACATCCGCCCGATAATATATTATGCCGAAAAAAGCCGCTTCATATGAAGCGGCTTCTGCATTATTTGGTATTGTGTATGTCCCAGCGGAAGCTTGTCAGCTTCGACGCCTTCGTGGTGTCAAGCATATTGTTGTACTCGAGCTTTGCCATATCAAGGTAGCGGTAATTGGTCTTTTCGTCCTTGCCGCCTCCGAAGAGTCCCTTCAGCTTTGACATAGCACCGCCGCTCGATTTCTGCACAACAGTGCCGAGGTGGTGGTTCTCGCGCATAAAGGTGATGATATCAGCAGCAGTAGTCAGCAGCTTGTCGCTGATGTTGTAGATTCCCGCGTCCTTCATATCGTCCGCGTTCTTGACGAAGCTGAGAATGAAGTCAACAAGATTGTGCACACAGCAGAGCTGGAAGCCGTACTGACCCTTTCCCGATACGAAGTTCGAGCCGTCCTTGGGGTCGGTTATCTTCGCAACGAGGTTATCGGTGAAATTGAGGGTATACACAGGAGCAACTCTCGTGATACAGCACATAACTTCCTTGTGATGCTGCATTTCGGATATGAGAGTCTTCTCGGAGTTATACTTCAGCACCGCATAATTGGTATTGGTCTTTATATCGGAGTCCTCTCTGATAGGCTCACGCGTCTTGGGGAACTCGTACACCTGATAAGTGCTGATGAGCACTATCTTGCGGACATTCTCCGTCATAGCGTAGCGGTAGATAAACTTATCGCACTGCTTTGCGAGGTCTACCTCCTTATCTGTGACGATAGGTCCAAGATCATTATCAACTGTGCAAGCGGCATGAATCAGAACACTTATCTCGTACTTCTCAAATATCTCGGCATAGCCGTTTTTATCCGTCTGATTTACCTGTACAAAGGTATAATTCAGTTTTCCCTCATTATATGGATTCGCCTCAACGTCGGCAGAAACCACGGCAAAGCCCTTCTTGAGCAGACCCGAGCAGATGTGCTGACCTATCAGTCCGCAGCCGCCCGTAACAAGAACTGTCTCCATACTTCATACCCTCCTTTCTGACATTCATACTCTTATAGCTTAATTATTATATCACATTCCGTATATTTTTGCAAGACCTTTTTTTGCGATATTAGCCGTCTCTTACAAGAAAATGGCACCAAATATTGCGGATATCGGTCAGATCCTATCAGTTGCTGATAATGGGATTGTCGTTGACCTCGTCGATATATGTCTGCACTGTCGCGTATATAGCGTCATAGGTCTCGTTCCACGGTGTACCTCTTGCGGTATTTCTGAGGTTCTGGTCGAGCAGGTCGCCGCAGTCCTTGGAAACGCCGTTTGAAAGGTCGAAGAACGGATTCTCGTCCGCCAGCTCCTGCATCTCGTGCTGCATATCCACCATTTCCTGCGTCCAGCCGTAGTCCTCGCGGAACTGCTTGTCGGAAACAGCCTTGGTGTCCTCGTCCATAATGGAGAAGCGCTTGCAGTCGAGGTACTTGGCAACGCCCTCGGGGTTAGCGCCGTTCTTTACGAAGGTGTAAGCCTCGATACCGTTGGGGATATAGTACTCCTTAGCCTCGGGGTCCTTGGGCATAGGTACGAAGAATGCGTCGTCGCCGAACTTGCCCTTCCACTGATCCTCGGAGGTGTAGAACTCGTACAGACCAACGGGATAGAACAGCACCTTGCCCTCGCCGACAAACTCGGGATGAGCTGTCCAGCCGTAGTCGCCAACGCCGATAGCGATACAGCCCGTCTGGTTGAGGTCGTACAGGAAGTTCTGCACGCGCTCCATAGCGGGGTCGCTGATATTGCTGACGAGCTTGCCGTTCTCGATACCTACGGGCGGAACGCCTGTGGTGTTCATAAGTCCGAACTCGAACCACCAGCCGTCGATTCCGTAGTGCTGCTTATCGACGTCAACGAAGCTCTGGAGCATCGACTCGAACGTGTTCCAGTCCCACTTGCCGTCGTAGTAGAGGTCGGCAGGGTCGTCAAGACCAGCCTCCTCGATAGTTTTCTTGTTGTATACACAGCCTACCTTGTCGCCTACCGACTGCACGATAGCGAGGTAGTGCTTGCCGTCCCACAGCATACTGTCGTTGACGTCCTTGACGTCCTCCCACAGCGGCTTGCTGAAGTCGATGTAGTCGTCAACGGAGGTGAACATACCTCTTACAGCGCCCTTCGGGAAGGCGTCCATATCGCCTGCCCAGAAGAAGTCGATACCCTCGCCGCTCGAAATAGCCTCGGCGAGCTTCTCATAGCGGTTCTCCCACGTTACCTGGTGGTACTCGATTACGCCGCCGTATTTCTCCTCGAACACAACGAGCTCCGTAGGCTTGTTCTTGCCCGAAGCGTCGGGGTTGATGTCCCATGTTGCCATCCACTTGATGGTCTTGTTCTCGAGCTCAACGTCCTCGAGGAGGTCGGTGTTTGAAGCCGCCTGATTTACCTCGTCCCTGACGCTCTGGTCAACATCGACATCGGCGTAGGGATTGGACGATGAACCGCCGTCTCCGCAGGCAGTGAGCGAGAGGGTAGCTGCAACTGCCAGAAGAGCCGAGATAAATGCCTTAGTTTTCTTCATCTGTTTAACTCCTTTTCTGGATTTTTGCCCGCAGGTGCGGGGCTCCGGTGGTTTATGAACGATACAGCGGCCTGCCAAACAGCCGCAATTATCCTATTATTCAGCTATACATATATTATATCATTTTAAAATATATGCTGTCAATATCCAAAATCAATATAAATTATGCTAATTTATTGTGATATTGCTGTATTTTCGGGCGAAAGGTTTACAAAAGGGAAACAATATGCAAAAAATTGAGAATTGATGTACTGCTCAATTCTCAATTCTTTCGTCCGCAGCCTCCGTTCGCGGAGAAGGCGCAGCGTCCGCGCATATTGCAGCTCTCACAGCCGCGCTTCAGCTCCGACTCGGGAGGAGCCGCCGATATGCCTATTATCGCCGTCACCGACTTCGACGGCACGAGCAGCGAGCTCTCCGTGACCGTCAGTCCTATGCGACGCTGAGCATTCAGCGCGAGCAGGAAGTCCCTTTGCAGGGATATCGGCAGGTCGCCGTAGCCGGGGCTGAAGCGCCATGTCCTGAAGGGAGCCTCCACCTCGGAGAATATCTCCTCCTCGGCGCGATCACAGACCTGCTCTACCGCCGTGCTGCACAGGCAGTCCACGGCAAGAGCCGCCGCCATATCCGTCACAGCCGTCTGGCGTATGAGCTTGTCAGCCTCCGCGGAGACAGTCGCCGCAAGGAGCACCGCCCGCTCGCAGCCCGCAAGGTGGCGGCGTATGTCCGCACCCGTGAGGACGGCGTTCATGCCCGATATGCGCACTCCGCCGTCCTCGAAGCTGACTGCCGCCTCGCGGTAGACGTATGCGGGGCGGAGCTTTGCTCGGACTATGGGCTCGTACTTGTCCAGCAAAGCCTGCACGTTGCCGTCAGGAGCGCCTTTCACGCCCATATACCGCGCCGCTTCCGCCTTCGAGAGCGGTCCGAGCTCCATCATGCCTCGATGATGCCGCTGACGGCTTCGCTTATTTTCCGCGCAACATAGGCGTTGTTCATCGTGTAAAGGTGTATTCCGTCAACGCCGCTCGCCGCGAGGTCAACTATCTGATTTATCGCGTAGGCAATGCCCGCATCACGCAGAGCCTCGGGGTTGTGCTCGTATCTCTGCATAATCTTGACGAATTTGCGCGGAAGGCTCGCGCCGCAGGTCGTGACCATGCGCTCTATCTGATTCTTGTTGACAACGGGCATTATTCCCGCCTCTATCGGCACGTTTATGCCCTTTGCAGCAGCCTTGTCACGGAAGTCGTAGAAGCTGTCGTTGTCGAAAAAGAGCTGCGTGATGAGGTGGTCAGCGCCCGCCTCGACCTTAATCTTAAGGTTGTCGATGTCCTCGTCGAGCGTTTCCGCGTCGGGGTGGCACTCGGGATAGCAGGCTCCCGCGATGTCGAAGTCGCCCTTGCCCCTGAGGTAGGTGATGAGGTCGCTCGCGTGGGCGAAGTCCTTAACAGGCGGGATATCGGGGTTGATATCGCCGCGGAGAGCGAGGATATTCTCTATCCCGCGCTTCTGAGCCTCAACAAGGGTCGAATCTATCTCCGCGCGTGTGAAGTTGATGCACGGCAGATGGAGCACGGGGATAATGCCGCTCTCCTTTATCCTGGAGGCTATATCGAGCGCGAAGAAGCTGTTGCCGCTGCCGCCCGCTCCGAATGTGACGCTGATGAAGTCGGGCTTCAAGCCGCCGAGCTCATCGAGGGTCTGGTAAATTACGTCAACTGTGCTCGTCTTCTTCGGAGGAAAGACCTCGAACGAGAAGACCGTCTTGTCCTTGAATAAATCTCTTACCTTCATATTCTATCCTTTCAGTCTATCGACCAGTCTATCGGCTCCAAGCCCTTATCCGCGAGGAAGGCGTTCGCCTGTGAGAAGTGTCTGCACCCGAAGAAGCCGTTATACGCCGAAAGTGGGCTCGGGTGAGCCGCCTTGAGGACGAGGTGGTTCGGGTTGGTGATGTACATCTGCTTTGCCTTGGCGTCGCTGCCCCACAGCATAAAAACCATCGGCTTCTCGCGGTGGTTGAGGAGCTCTATCACGTCGGTGGTGAACTGCTCCCAGCCCATACCGCGGTGACTGCGGGGCTGGTTGGCTCTGACCGTCAGCACGGAATTGAGCAGCAGCACGCCGTTCTGCGCCCATTTTGTGAGCTCGCCGTGCCTGCCCATATTGTCCACGCCCACGTCGTCGCGTATCTCCTTGAAGATGTTCACCAGCGACGGCGGCGGAACCACGCCCTTCCGCACGGAAAAGCTCAGCCCGTGAGCCTGACCCTCGCCGTGGTAGGGGTCCTGCCCGATGATGACGCACTTCACGTCGTTGTAGGACGTCATTTTCAGCGCGTTGAATATGTCATACATTCCCGGGAAAATGCGCTGTGTCTTGTACTCGGTCACAAGGAATTTTCTCAGCTTTACGTAGTATTCCTTGGTGAACTCGTCCCTGAGCAGCTCGTCCCAGTCGTTTCCGAAATTTACCATACTATTCTCCTATACGAAATATGGGACGGCAGCTGCCGCCCCATAGTCTCAGTTGTTATAAACAGTGTCCTCGTAGTATTTGAACTTTACAAGTGTGTTCCTCTTGTATGTAAGAGAGCCCTGCTGGTTGAAGGGTATCTTCTCGTAAGCCTCGCGCGAGCACTCTATCTTCAGCTTCTGTCCCTTGCGCGTAACGAACTGGAGCTCGTAATACTCGTCCATCAGCTTCTGCTGACCCGTGCTCTCGATGACTCTCAGTCTGTCGTCGGACTTCCTTACAAGCGTTGCCATCTCGACTATCGGCTCGGACGTCTTCTTCTGGTTGCTGTCGTCCTCTGCGGGCTTGCGGTTGTAGCGCCTCTCGCGTGAGGGAGCTCCGCCGCCGCCCTCGCCGCCGTTCTCCTCAAGGAAGAAGTTTATAAAGCGCATAAACGGGCTCTTTCCGCCGAAGAGAAGTATAACGAGAACAAGAATTACAGCGATGGCTCCGAGAGTGATGAGCAGGTTGCGCAACTGCGGAGTAACAGCAAATATTGTTCCTATCTGGGGTGTCATATGTGTTTCCTTTCAAATAAAGGCAAGGCATACCCTGCCATAATATGCTAATTTATATTATATATCTTTTTTTTGTATTTTGCAAGATATATTTGCAAATTTCTTGGATTTGCGGTATAATTTTACTATGAAAGTCAGCATTTTACCCCATCGGAGGGATATTCTATGCAGAAAATTCTCGGACATATGCGCAAGGCGATACAGCAGTACCATATGATACAGGACGGCGACCGCATTGCCGTCGGAGTGTCGGGCGGCAAGGACAGCGTGGCTCTCCTCGTCGGACTGGCTCGGCTGCGGAGCTTCATCGGTATCAGCTACGAGGTCACGGCTCTCACCATCGACCCCGCTTTCGGCGGAAAAGCGACCGATTACTCTCCTGTTACGGAGCTTTGCCGCAGGCTCGGCGTCAGGCACGCCGTTGTCCCGACGCAGATAGGCGAGATAGTCTTCGACGCCCGAAAAGAGCCGAATCCGTGCAGTCTGTGCTCACGTATGCGGCGCGGAGCTCTCACCAACGAAGCGGAAAAGCTCGGGTGCAATAAAATTGCCCTCGGTCACAACTACGACGACACCGTCGAGACCTTCCTGATGAATCTGTTCACGGAGGGACGTATCGGGTGCTACTCGCCGGTGACGAGCTTCGAGGACAAAAATATCGCGATAATTCGCCCCCTCGTACTCACAGAGGAGCGCGAGATACGCCGTGCAGTCAAACGGAACGGTCTGCCCGTCGTGAAGTCTGCCTGTCCCGCAGACGGACACACCAACCGCGAAAAAACAAAGGAGCTGATAGCTCAGCTCGAACGCGGCGACCACGGGCTCAAGGACAGGCTTTTCGGGGCTCTTGTCCGCAGCAATATCGACGGGTGGGGCATATGAAGCATACATTTTTATCGGTAAAAGAGCTTTCCTAAGGCTGTTAGCCCACGTCTGCCGGCGGGCAATGGTTCATATCTGTCCCGAGGCGGACAAAAAAGCAGAAGCGCCGCATAACCGTAATACCCACGCGGGAGTAATACGAGAGCTTATTGAGGGGAACCCTTTAAAAAAGTCCGGGAAAGAACCTTTCTTCAGAAAGGTTCTTTCCCGGTAGGTTCACATAATACTGCTTGTATAGGTATCGCAGTTAACTGCGGGACTTCTTCACAGGAGCTGCGCCCGTGCTCCTCATTCCTTCGGCATTTTCTTCCTGATGTCGTTCAGCCGTTCGAGCGCCGCATTGAGCGTCTCGTTCTTCTTTGCGTAATGGAAGCGGATATAGCGGTTCTCGGGCTCCTTGAAGAAGCTCGAGCCGGGAACTGCTCCCACGCCGACATATTCAGCCAGCTTTTCACAGAATACAAGGTCGCTCTTGTAGCCGAACTCGGAGATGTCGAGCAGTATGTAGTACGCTCCCTGCGGAATTGTGTGCTGTATGCCGATGTCGTCAAGTCCGCGCAGGAAGAGGTCGCGCTTCTCGGTGTACTTGTCCTGAAGCCACTTATAGTAGTCGTCGCCGAAGCGCAGACCCGTAACAGCTGCCTCCTGCAGGGGAGCGGCGGCTCCTACGGTGAGGAAGTCGTGCACCTTCTTCACGGTGTCGATGACATTGGGCGGAGCTATGACGTAGCCGAGACGCCAGCCCGTTATTGAGTAGGTCTTCGACAGCGACGAGCACGAGATAGTGCGCTCCCACATATCGGGCAGGCTCGCGAAGTAGACGTGCTTGTGCGGAGCGTAGACGATGTGCTCGTAGACCTCGTCGGTGATGACGAAGGTGTCGTACTTCTTGGCGAGGTCGGCGATTATCTGCAATTCTTCAAGGGTGAACACCTTGCCGCACGGATTGGACGGGTTGCAGAGTATCAGAGCCTTGGGGTGCTGTCTGAATGCGGCTTCGAGCACGTCCGCATCGAAGCTGAACTCGGGCGGGTTGAGCGGGACGTATATCGGCTCAGCGCCCGAAAGAATGGTATCCGCGCCGTAATTCTCGTAAAACGGCGAGAACACGATGACCTTATCCCCGGGGTTGGTGACGGACATCATCGCCGCCATCATAGCCTCAGTGCTTCCGCAGGTGACGACTATCTCGCCGTTCGGGTCGATGGTGCGTCCCATCAGGCGGGACTGCTTCTCGGCGAGAGCCTCGCGGAAGTTCTGCGCTCCCCACGTTATCGAATACTGGTGGAAGTCCTCGCGTGTGACCTCGGCGAGGCGGTCGAGTATCTCCCTCGGAGGCTCAAAGTCGGGGAAGCCCTGCGAGAGATTGATAGCGCCGTATTTATTGGAGATCCGCGTCATACGGCGTATGACGGAATCGGTAAAGGTAGCTGTTCGGTTTGAAAGCTGTGGCATATTTTCCTCCTTATAATGAAGCGGGCGGATAATATCCGCCCCTACGATAATCATTTGTAGGGGGCGATGCCCACATCGCCCCGCACATTACATATCGGGCTGATGTAGGCATCAGCCCCTACACATCATTTCTATTATACAACAATCAGATAGAGTAGTCAATCTTTCTCTCGTCGATAACACGTCTGGACTTGTGCTCGGAGCGTGTATTCAGTCCGCCGTCGGGGTGAACGATGACCTTCGCGGGCTTAACGCCTGTACGAGCCTTGAGAGCCGCGCTTACCTGCTCTGCTACCTCTTCGTCGGTCTTGGTATTGTCGGCGTTCTTCTCGATCTCAACAGCGTACTTGCTGGTGAAGTCCTTCTCGAAGATACGGATGAGGTACTCGCCTGTGATACCGCTCTGCTCGCGGATAACAGCCTCGATGTCGCTCGGGAACACGTTAACAGCAGAAACGATGAACATATCGTCCTTTCTGCCGAGAATGCTTATCCTGCCGTGAGTACGTCCGCAGCGGCAGGGTGTGACGTCAATGCGTCCGATGTCGCCTGTCTTGAAGCGGATAAGCGGACGTGCGTGCTTGCGGAGAGTGGTGAATACGAGCTCACCTGTCTGACCGGGCTCAAGGACCTCGCCTGTATGTATGTCGATAGTCTCGACGAGAATGTGGTTCTCGGCGATGTGGAGTCCGTCGTGGTATTCGCACTGTGCGGCGCAGGCGCCGAAAATGTCGGACAGACCGTAGAAGTCGTACACCTCAGCCCCCCAGAGGTCCTCGATAGCCTTTCTTGTGGCGTTGATAGAGCCGCCGAGCTCGCCTGCAACGATTATCTTCTTGATGTTGAAATCCTTCTTCGGGTCGTAGCCTGCCTTTACCGCCTTCTCACCGAGCTGCCATGCGTAGGAGGGAGAAGTCCAGATGATAGTGGGCTTGTAGGTTTTAAGTATGAAGAGAAGTCTCTCGCTCGGGAGAGTGCCGCCCCAGATACATAAAGCTCCGAGGTTCTGTGCGCCTATTACGTCAGGTCCGCCGACGTAGAGCGAGAAGTTGAGAGCGTGTACGTAGCGGTCGTTCGGTCTCATTCCTATCTGCCAGAACCAGCGGCTCTCGGTGTCCTGAAACTCATCGAAGTCCTTCTTTGTGAAGGGGCTCATCGTGGGTACGCCCGTAGAGCCCGACGAGGTCGAGATGAACACTACGTCGTCCTCGGGAACAGCCGCGAGCTCGCCGAGGAATGAACCTACGCCCTGAGTGTCGCGCTGTGTCTTCTTGTTGATGAAGGGGAACTTTTCGATGTCCTTGAGGGTCTTGATGTCCTCGGGCTTAACGCCAGCCTCGTCGAACGAACGCTTGTAGTAGGGAGCGTTGTCGTATGCGAACTTGACTATCTCCTTCAGGTCCTCAAGCTGTCTCTTCTGAAGCTCCTCGCGGGGAAGAGTTTCGAGCTCTTCGTCCCAGAATTTGTTGTTGATATCTCTGCTCATTGTTTTTTCCTCCATTTAATTCATATTTGGCATATCTGTTTGGTATGTTTATATTATACATCGCATTTCCACATTTGTCCAATACCATAGTTTTATGGTAGGTTATAATCTCAGGCTATACCCAAAGCCTTATTAGCACGGACGTGATGATACTTAAGGGGCGATGCCTTCATCGCCCCGTAAATCATAACTCAAAATTCTTGTTTATATAGTCCCACTTCTTGTCGCGGGAAGCCGTGATCATCTGTATATCCTCGTCCGTGAGGTGCCTGAAGCGTCCCTGCTTTTTCAGATAGGCAGCCACGTCCGTGAACTCCTTGGGCTTGTGGTTCAGCTTAAAGGAACCGTTCTCGTACTCTGCGAGATACCACAGTCCGCAGTCAACGACCTCCTTGGCTATGTCTACCGTAGCGTCGGGAGCAACTCCCCAGCCCGTCGGACATGGCGCTATTACGTGGATATACTTCGTGCCCTGTATCTGTGACGCCTTCTGCACCTTGGCGATGAAATCGGGGAGATATCCCACGCTTGCAGTCGCCGCATAGGGGATATCGTGAGCCGCCGCTATCTCGAACATATTCTTCTTCGGGCGGATATTTCCGTGGATATTCGCTCCCGCGGGAGTAGTCGTGGTCTTGGCTCCGAAGGGCGTAAGACCGCTTTTCTGTATGCCTGTGTTCATATAGGCTTCGTTGTCGTAGCAGATGTAGATGATGTTGTCGTTGCGGTCGATAGCTCCCGAAAGAGCCTGTATGCCGATGTCTGCGGTACCGCCGTCGCCTGCGAAGCCGACTGCCGTGAAGTCCTTGTATCCGCGTGCACGAAGTCCCGCCTCAACGCCCGTGAGCATCGAAGCCGTGCCCGCAAAGGTGGAGATTATCGAGTTGTTGGAGAAGCACAGCTGCGGGAAGTTGAAGCCAACCGCCGACATACAGCCTGCGGGAAGCACCGATACCGCGTTCTGTCCGAGGACCTTCAGTGCCGCTCTTACCGCGAGGCTTCCGCCGCAGCCCGCACACGCCTTGTGCCCGTAGAAATATTCCTCGCGTGAAATGCTGTCCGCGACCTTATTTGCCATTGTTCCCGCCTCCTATGCCGATGAAGTTTACGGCGTCCGTGCCGTTTGCGATGTCAGTGTATATTTTCTCGATGTCAGCGGCGGAGATGTTGCGTCCGCCGAGACCGCCTATGAAGTTGTAGCCCCTGACGTCCGCGCCCGCCTTTTTCAGTGCGGAGTTGACGTTGGTGAAGACCGTGCCCTCGTTGCCGAAGCTGATGTCCTTTTCGAGGACAGCGTAAGCCTTGACATTTTTCAGGACTGCCGCTATCTCCTCATTCGGGAACGGGCGCATATAGCGTATGCGGACTACACCCGCCTTTATGCCCTGTCCGCGGAGCTTATCCGCTGTCTCGCGGCAGAGACCCGCTATGCTTCCGAGCGTCACGATGATGTAGTCTGCATCGTCGGTGCGGTAATTTTCGGTCAGACCTGTGTAGTGTCTGCCGAAGATGTCAGCGAATTCCTTCTCCGTCTCGGTGATGACCTCAGCCGCCGCAAGCAGTCCCTTGTGAGCCTTGTACTTGAAGATGTAGTTGGTGTCGGGACCCGCCGAAAACGCCATATTCTTGGGGTTATCGAAGTCTATGCGGTTGTCGGTCTCGTAGGGCGGGAGGAAGCTGTCCGCCTGCTCGTGTGTGGGGATGTCCACAGTCTCGTATGTATGGGTGAGCACGAAGCCGTCGAGATTCGCCATATACGGCGTCTGCACGCGGCTGTCCTCGGCTATGCGGTAGCTCATCAGCGCGAGGTCGAGAGCCTCCTGCGCATTCTCGGCGTAGGACTGTATCCAGCCGCTGTCAAGCTGAGAAAGACTGTCGCGCTGGTCGCCGTAGATGTTCCACGGGAGAGCCGTGGAGCGGTCGGCGTTCATCATAACTATGGGGAAGCGTCCGCCTGCCGCATAATAGAGACATTCAGCCATATAGAGGAGTCCCTGCGAGGAGGTAGCCGTGAAGGCTCTCGCACCTGCGGCGCTTGCTCCGATAGCGCAGGAGAGCGCGGAATGCTCGGATTCAACGTGAACGTACTCGGCGCTGAGACTGCCGTCCTCGACCATCTCCGAAAGGCGCTCGACAACGATGGTCTGCGGGGTTATCGGGTAGGCGGATATCACCTGCGGACGCGCAAGGCGTATGCCCTCGGCGAATGCCTCGTTGCCTGATAAGAATTTCCTGCTCATTTGCGCTCCGCCTCCATTTCTATTGCTCCTATCTTGCATATTTTTGCGCATATCCCGCAGCCTTTGCAGAAGTCGTAGTCGATGACAGCCTTGCCGCCCTGTATGGCGATGACGCCGTCGGGACAGTAGAGGTAGCACTGCTCGCAGCCGACGCATTTCGCGGCATTGATAACGGGTCTGATGCTTCTCCAGCCGCTGTTGACGGTGGTGAGGTAGCCTGCCTCAAAGCACGTATTCTCGGGGACTTCCTCAAATGTGAAACCCGTCTTTTCTCTGACGTAGGGTCTCATTCTGCCACCTCCTGCACAGCTTTAAGGAGGGCGCTGATATTGCGCTCCTGAATTTTCGCGGGCATATAGCCCTTTATCGCCTCGACGGCTTCATCGGTCGCAACAACGCCCGATAGTCCCACAAGAAGCCCGAACATCACGGTGTTCGCGGTGGGAAGCCTGAACTCCGCCGCAATGCTGTCCGCGTCGAAGGTGAGGACGCCGTCTGTCTTATTCTTGGAGTTGACTATTATCCTGCCTGTTTCCTTGAGCTGTCCGAGGAGCTGAGGGCTGTAGAGCGTGTCGTCGATGATGACGATGTAGTCAGCCTTTTCGGTCTGGCTCCTGTCGGTAACAGGCTTGGTATCGAGCTTCGTGAACGCGCGCACGGGAGCTCCGCGGCGCTCGGGTCCGAATGAGGGGAAGGCAAGCGCGTACTTATCGGCGCTGTCTATGGTGTATGCCGCTCCGAGGAGCTTGGCGGCTGTGAAGGCTCCCTGTCCGCCGCGTCCGAGCCATAATATTTCCTGCATAATGATTCTCCAATCGTTTGATTATAGGTAAATTATATACCCGAAACAGGGCAAAGTCCAATACCAAAGCACTATCCGCGGCTATAGCCTCAGCCTATACCGAGATACTTCCTTATCTCGCGGATATATATGTCAGCCATTTCGCTGAGAATGACATTTTTCAGCGTGATATAGCCTATCTCCATTATCTCGTCGGTGTCGTCCTCGAAGGGCACGGCGATGTAGTCCGAGCCGTTGAGCTCCTCGCAGATTATGCCCGAGCACAGCGTGTAGCCGTTCAGACCTATCATCAGGTTCAGCATAGTGGCGCGGTCGTTTGCCTTTATCGTGCGCTGGTAGTCCGCGGTGCTGAGCAGCTCCTCGGCGAGGTAGAAGGTGCTGTTGTCGCCCTGCTCGAACGAGAGGCAGGGGTAGTCCGCGAGCTGGGCGAACGTTATCTTCTTCTCCTTCGCGAGCGGGTGACCCTTCCACAGATACACGTATGGTCTGCACTTGGTAAGCGTGTGGAATTCGAGCCCGTTCGAGTGCAGCAGCTTCGTTATCGACTTGCGGTTGAAGTCGTTGAGGTAGATGATCCCTATCTCGCTGCGGAGCGTGGCAACGTCGCTGATGACCTCGCCTGTCTTGGTCTCGCGGACTGCGAACTCATACTCGGCGGTGTCGAACTCCTTGACCATTTCCACGAAAGCCTTGACCGCAAAGGAGTAGTGCTGGGTGGACACGCCGAACTTCTTCTTGACATTGCCCTTGCCGATGTACTTCTCGGCGAGCACGTCGAACTGTCCGACCACCTGACGCGCATATTGCAGGAACTCCGCGCCGTCGTTGGTGAGGGTGACGCCGCGTCCGCTGCGGTTGAATATCTTTATGCCTATCTCGCGTTCGAGCTCCTGCACCGACGACGACAGCGACGGCTGTGATACGTAGAGCTGCTCCGCGGCTTTGTTCATCGAGTTCGTCTCCGAGATAGCGAGTATGTATTTGAGCTGCTGTAGGGTCATATTGTACCTCCGTTTTCTTGTCCATAGGGTGTAGGGGCGAGTTCCGCTCGCCCGTGAATATTTCGCTTGTCTGCGGGACGTCGGGGACGCCGTCCCCTACATTTAGTTGATTGAACGTTATCGTGTAGGGGCTGATGCCCACATCAGCCCGTGATGTTATGCGAGGTTTGGCGGGTCGATGTAGGCATCGACCCCTACATAATGTTGCTCCGCGCTCAATCAAAAAGACCCGTACTGAAATAGCGGTCGCCGCGGTCGGGGAAGACCGTCACGATGTTGCCCTTTGCGCCGCTGTCTATGAGCTTCAGTACCGCCGCCATTGCCGCTCCCGAGGAAGAGCCCGCGATGATCCCCTCTGTCCTTGCGAGCAGACGCGCCGTGCTGAATGCCTCGTCGTCGTTCATCTTGATAACGCCGTCCACGAGGGACATATCCATTGTCTCGGCGATGAAATCGTTGCCTATGCCCTCGATGTTGTAGTCGGCGTGCTCACCGCCGCCCATAGTCGAGCCGAGCGGGTCTGCGAGTATCCCCTTCGCTGTGGGTACGCGCTCCTTGATGTAGCGGAGTATGCCCGTGTAGGTGCCGCCGCTTCCCGCGCCTGCCACGACGTAGTCTATCTTGCCGTCGAGAGCCTCGTATATCTCGCGTCCCGTGGTCTCGTAGTGGGCGAGCGGGTTGCTCTGATTCTTGAACTGCTCCAGCGATATGGAGTTCGGTATCTGCGCCTTTATCTCCTCTGCCTTCGCGACTGCTCCGAGCATTCCCTGCTCGCGGGGAGTGTTCACCACCTCCGCACCGAGAGCACGCAGAAGCGACTGCTTCTCAGCCGAGAACTTGGTCGGCACCACGAAGATGATACGGTAGCCGCGGTTCAGAGCCGCAAACGCTATGCCAAGTCCCGTATTGCCCGCGGTAGCCTCTACGATAGTGCCGCCCGCTCTGAGAAGTCCCTTCTGCTCGGCGTCGTTTATCATATACAGTCCCGTGCGGTCCTTTACGCTTCCCGAGGGGTTCCAGAGCTCCAGCTTCGCGAACACGTTCACGCCCTCAGCCTGCACGATATTTCCGAGCCTCACCAGCGGCGTATTGCCGATGAGCGCCTGCATTGAATCATAGTAGTTCATCACTTTACCTCCGCTTTCTCTATCGCCTGTGCGAGGTCGGCGAGGATGTCGTCAATGCTCTCTATGCCGACCGACAGGCGGATAAGTCCGTCCGTGATACCGACCTTTCTGCGGATATCAGCGGGTATTGAAGCGTGCGTCATCGTTGCGGGGTGGCATACCAGCGACTCCACGCCGCCGAGGCTCTCCGCCAGCGAGATGAGCTCCAAGCTCTCGAAGAAGCGGCGGATATCGTAGTTCTCGCGGAGCTCAAACGATATCATCGCTCCGCCGTTCTTAGCCTGTCTGCGGTTGACCTCATAGCCCTGCGACGTCGGCAGACCAGGATAGTAGACGTTCTTGACCGCCTTGTGCCCGTCGAGGAAATGAGCCGCCTTTTCAGCGTTCTCGACGTGCCTGTCGAGACGTACCGCGAGGGTCTTGATACCTCTTATAAGCAGGAAGGAATCGAAAGGTCCGAGGACGCCGCCCGTGGAGTTCTGAATGAAGGCTATCTGCTCGGCGAGCTCGGGAGTGCTGACTACTGCCAGTCCCGCGACAACGTCGCTGTGTCCGCCGAGGTACTTGGTCGCGCTGTGGACAACTATGTCCGCGCCGAGGGTGAGCGGCTTCTGCTAATAGGGGGTCATAAAGGTGTTGTCCACGATGACGAGCAGACCGTGTCTGTGCGAGACCTCCGCGACTGCCGCGATATCGGTCACTGTCATAAGGGGATTTGCGGGGCTTTCGATGATGACCGCCTTTACGTCGTCGGTTATCTGGCTCTCGTAGACGGAGAGGTCGGTGGTGTCGGCGATGGTGTAGGTGTAGCCGAAGTGGTCGAAGACCTTGCTCAGCAGGCGGAAGGTACCGCCGTAGACGTTGCTGGAAATGAGCACGCGGTCGCCGCTGTGGAGAAGGCTCAGCACCGCAGTCAGAGCCGCCATTCCCGAGCCGAATGCAAAGCCCGCATAGCCGCCCTCCAAGTCCCTGATGAGAGCCTCAAGAGCCTCGCGGGTGGGATTGCCTGTGCGCGAATACTCGTAGCCGCGCATCTTTCCGAGACCGTCCTGCTTGTAGGTGGAGGTCTGATATATCGGGATATTCACCGCGCCCGTGCGCTCGTCAATTGATATCCCGCCGTGTATAAGTGCTGTTTCTGTGGTTGTATATTTACTCATAATAATTCTCCTTTTATCTCTGTAGGGGGCGATGCCTACATCGCCCCGTCAAACGTATTGTATATTCACGGGCTGATGTTAAGCTGCGTACCAAATCTATGATTTGGATTTCGCAGCTATATGCAGCTCCGCTGCTGGGCATCAGCCCCTACACAAGTATGTTCATTCGACGTGATGTAGGGGACGCCGCCCTCGGCGTCCCGTAAATATGTCGGTTGCCAACGGGCGGGCGAGGGCGCCCGCCCCTACATCTTAGCTCTGACTACTCATAGTCATACCCCGCGGTGTAGGTAGCGGAAATGAGGCTGACGTTTTCAAATGCCCTGAGGTCGTCGGTGCGTCCGTCAAAGTATTCCCTCTGCACCTTCTCGGGCGGCATATACGTATCTATCTGAAAGCCCAGCGAGTACAGCGCACGCGAGACCTCGTTGTAGTCGAAGCCGCCGCGCATCACCTCTCCGAGCGATTCCGTTATCTCCTCGAGCTTCCCGACCCTGCGCGGGAACTCGCCCGTCTTTATCGGGTAGTCGAACACGACCCCGCTCCCGAGCGACGAGAGCTCCGACATCTGCCTCAGCGTGTCCGAGAAGACGTCGAGCGTCAGGTAGTAGGACACGCCCAGTATGCTGAAGAAGGTCTTTTTCTGCGGGTCAAAGCCTGCCTCTATGAGCTTGCCGCACATTCGCTCCTTCTCGAAATCCACGGGTACGAAGTGCACGTTTGCGGGTATGTTCCATTCGAGCTCGCGTATCCGTTCGAGCTTGTAGCGCTGGGTGTCGGGGTGGTCTATCTCGAATATCTCGATGTTCTCGTTCGTGTTGCGGAAGGAGAACGTGTCCGAGCCCGCGCCGCATATCACGTACTGTATCTTCCCGTTTTCGGCGGCGAAGTCCGCGAGCCTCACCTCGTTGAAGTGTATCCTCGACAGCGGTATCGGAGCGAAATATTCCCCGATTATCTGCTCGGCGTCCTCGCGGGACAGCCTCTGCGAGCCGTCAAGCCCGCTCCTTATCATATCATAAAGCTCGTCGTACTCTTCCTTGCCCATAAAGTCGTAGGCGAGGTAGTCGTCGAATATCTTCTGCCTCGACCTGTTCGAGTGCCACGCTCTCACGAACGCGCACAGCTTGGCAGTTACGCTTTCTCTCTCGTTGACCATAAGCTCCTCCAAAAATAAAAATGCGCGGAACGCCGACGCACTCCACGCATAAAAGTACACTCACTGATGTTAAGAGAAGGCGCAACATCGCTGAGCATAAGCACGCAGAATACGCATAGCTTTACTGTCACACATACAATACCAGCACATATTCGTTCTCATGTTCAGCACTCCCTTCGGTTAATTTACTGTATTCCTATCGGAACTATATGAATTATAGCATATGACCGACATATTGTCAATAGCCTGCGGCTATATTCGGCAATAGTTATAGAAACACCCTATAATCTGCATAGTCTTTGTGGATTTTGCAGTCCTGCAAGTCAAGATATTATGTCCACACAGATGATATCTTGATATCTTGATATCTTGGCGCGGTGTCCACGCTGCCGATTCACGCAGTCGCTCGGCGCGGTGTCCGCGCTGCCAATTCACGCAGTCGCTCGTAAACTCGCTTACCTGTACGGACGGCGGGTCTTTTCCCGCGAGCCTTACCAATCAATAATATGTTGATATCTTGATATCTTGAACGCAGTAAAGTGATAAAGTAAAATTGAATGTGGGGGACGGAATTAATGAATAGTGCATAATTGTGGTGTAGGGGCGCATTCCGTGCGCCCGCCAATGACCGCCAGACTAACGGCTTCATTCCGTAGGGGCGGCGTCCCGCCGCCCGCAATTATACCGCAAAACCCACGGCGACGACCTGTAGGGACGACCATCGGTCGTCCGCAAATAATCCGTACCAATTACCGTTAACGTTAATACGGACGCGCAATGCGCGTCCCTACATCGGTCGATTGAATGTATTCGTGTAGGGGCGGCGCCCTCGCCCGCCCGCAATTATACCGCAAAACCCACGGCGACGACCTGTAGGGACGACCATCGGTC
>JAFXXD010000002.1 GCA_017542475.1 Ruminococcus sp.
GTCAGCTTCGCTGACATCTCCCCGCACTGCGGGGAGTCACCCTGCAAAGGGGCACAGCCCCTTTGAACCCAACTACGAGCCCGCTCGCAAGCTCGCTCAGTCTGTACAAAGGGCGCAGTCTGCTTTCGGCGGGAAGCAAAAGCAAAGCCATTTTTTCTTTCTAAGTCAGCCGTCGAAGGACGGCGAAGAAGAGGCAAAAGTCGGCAAATGGGGGTAGGAGAGGAAGGGGGAGCGCGAGGGGGACGCCAAGCGGGCGCGCGCAGATTCGCGTCAAAGCTAAATAAAAACAGAAGTTCATTTCCGCGATTCCTACCGATGACGAAAGCAGACATTGCCTTTTGTTTAAACTACATTGACATTGCCCGCAGGGGCACCCTGCCCAGTTTTTTTCTTTCCCCCGACCGAAGTGTCCCCCTCGCTCCCTCGGGCGGCGGAACGCCGCCCCTACGCTTATGACGTGATAGTGAGCACCTTTACGGCGTCGGGAGTTATCTTCCTGAATCCGCAGGTAACGGAAACGGTTATCTGGTCGAGCTGGCGGTCGATGAGCTTGTCAGTCTCGAGGATAAGTCCCGTGCTGGTGATGAATTCGAGGGCGAAATCCCTGTCGATACCGATGACGGAGGCGTTGTCCACAGCGGCGGACTTCACGAGCTCCGAGCCGAAGGGAAGTATCATCTTGCCGTCAGCCTTGGCTCTTGTGTCCTTGAGCTGGTCCATAGCCGCTATCTTGGAAGCGACCGCGGGAGAGGCGAGGACAGTCGTCATATTGAAGTTGTCGAACTTGCCGTAGAGGTCGGCGAGGTCGGAGTAGCTGAGCGAGGAGGTCGTAACGCCCGTAGCACCTGTCTTCAGCACGGTGATAGCCTTGCTGACAACGGTGTTCGCGAGCTTCACGCCTATGCTTCTGAGCATAACGCCGAACACGTCAAGTCTCTGCTTGCGGATAGCCTCATAGGAGGCGTTGATGAGTCTGCCTATCTTCTCAAGAGCAACGGCAGTAGTGCCCTCTGTCACCGTTGAAGCGGGGAGAGCCACAGTCTGTGCTGTAGTCGTATAGGCAGTGCTGTCGTCGAGCACACAGCCGAGGTACTGGCTGCTCTCGCTGACCGTTCTCACGGCTGTGATAGTGTTGAGGACAGTCTCGTCGAAGCCCTTCTTTATCGAGCGCGATACGAACTCGGGGAAGAGCACGGCTGTCTCGGTGGAAGCGAAGAACTTCTCGACCATATCGCACTCAGTGCCGCTGACTCTGATGTTGAAGCGCTTGAGCTGACGCTCATATGCGTCGAGGGAGGCGAGCTCCGTGCCGATATAAGCGGCGGACGGGTCGAGCTCCTCAAGGGCGGAAGTGAAAGACTTGCCGCTGAGATTATAGAGTCCCTTTTCCAGTTTGATGTCGTTATACATATGATTTCCTCCATTATTCAGATTTGGTTTTTTCTTCTATGCGCAGCTCTATCTCGCGAGCCTGCGCATTTTTGAGCCTTGCCTCTGCGAGGACAGCCTCGTCCTGCAGGTTGATGTTGTCCCAGTCTATCGAGCAGACCGCCTCCGCGCCGACCGAGCACAGGTAGGCGTCGCCGATGCTGCACAGCACGGGTGCGAGCAGCCTGCGGTAGTAGTCGAGCTCGGACGTGAGGATATCCGCCTGCTGCGAGGACATACGCTCAGTGGAGCTCCAGTTGAGCCCGAGCAGGAAGGGCGGGATGGAGAGCTTCGAGATTATCTGCTCCATTATCTGACGGACGGGCACATTCGTGTCGAAGAGCTTGTTGTCGGCGCCGATGACGCGGATATCCACGTCCCCGACGGCGACGAAGTCCTTGACTCTGCCGTATTTCGCCGAGTTCATACCGTCTGCCCACTCGCGGGCTATCTGCATTGCGTGCTCGCGTGTGGCGGAGATGTCACTTGCTCCGCCCTCGGGCTTGTAGGTGACGGCGTATCTGACATTGCCTGCGCGGTCGTAGTTCTGACCTATGCACTCGTATATGCGCAGGAGTATGCTGCTCATCGCGGGAAGTCCGCGCAGGAGCGAGCGTCCGCCTGTCAGCGAGGCGTAGAGTATGCGCTCGGGGTGGGCGACCTGTCTGACCGTACCGTCCTTTCCGCGGACGGAGTATCTGCGCTCAAACGGGGAAGAGCCCGCCGATACGACCGTAGCGGTCGCGTCGCCGTTCCACAAGCCCGCAATGCAGCGGTTGTCCTCGTCGATGACTATCTCGCCGACAGCACTGCCGTAGGTGAGCATACTGTCGAGGAAGGCGTCCGCGAAGCAGCCGAGCGACGTACCTGTAAGACCTACGGGAACGGTGTCGCAGAAGCGGTCGAGCTGCTCCTGATACCTTTCATCGGAGCTGACGAGCCTGAATCCGCCTGTGAGGCGTATCATCTTCATAATAGCCGCGTCAATGACGGGTACGGCGTATCTGAGCCTGTCAAACAGCTCCTTTTCGAGCGGTCCCGCTTCGGGCGGAAGGGTCATCGAGCTGCCGCGGTCCCTGTCGGGAAGTATCATCTGCGGAGCCGCCCGCGTGTGTTTTTTCTTGAATAGCTTCATTTTTCCTCCATTGTTGTCGGAATTGGTTTTTGCTGATTTGTAGGGGCGAGTTCCGCTCGCCCGCGTTTTTTCGGGTGTTTGCGGGACGTCGGGGACGCCGTCCCCTACAGTTTGTCGCCGTTAGTTTTTCGGGCGCTTGCGGGCGGATGATTAAGCAGCACACCAAATCTCTGATTTGGATTGTGATGCTATATGCAGCTCTGCTGTAATCCGCCCCTACAATCAGTTGATGGAACGTATTCGTGTAGGGGCTGCCTTTGGCAGTCCGTCAATTACGCAACCGCTGCCGTATTCGGATTATGCGGACGCCCGAAGGGCGCCCCTACATCTTGTCGCCGCGGGATATTGCGGTGACTGCGGGACGCCGAGGGGGCGTCCCCTACAGCCGTTACTCCCTCGCTACGGACATTGCGAAGAAAAAGTCCTCCGCCGCCTCCTTCATGGCGTATGCCACAAAGTATCGCATATCGTCCATAGCGTGGTCGTTCTCCTTGACGGGTACGTCCGAGCCCGCGCTGTCCCTCCAGCGGTAGAGCCCGAATTCGCGTATGATGTCCGTGCACGACTCGTGTATCATCAGCCTGCCGTCCCTGAGTGCTGCGCCTGTCCGCCTTATCCCCGTGACTACGTCGTTGTCCGCCTTTGCCGCTCTGAACCTGCCGTGTCTGCGGATACACTCGATAAAGCTTGCGGCTGACGGGTCAACGATGACGCGCTCTATTGAGCGCTCGCCTGCCAGTTCCTCGAGAGCAGTGTAGTGCTCCTCGTCTGTGCGCGAGACTCCCTCTCTCTTCGAGGAGTAGTAATACTCCTTCACGCGGTACCATACGCCCTTGTGAAGTCCCCACAGACCAAATGACGAGGGATTGACAGTTCCGTAATCGCAGGAGATGACGTAGCGCTCGCACTCGGGCTCGGCGCCGCTGTACACGTGTACGTGCGGGTCGAACATCGGGTAGACCGTGCCCTCCGAGGCTGTCCATTTTCCGAGCACGAAGCGCTCGTAGAATGCGCCCGAGTAGAGCTTTTTGTAGCGCTCCTTCACTTCGCGGGTCAGCGAGGGATTGTCGTCCATCGTGAAGTGGAGATACAGCGCGTTCTTTTCCTCCGCCTTCTGTATCCACTCGCGGTAGAACCAGTGCGACGGGTCGTCGGGATTGCAGTTGAACCACATCCGCGAGCCCTGCACCGAGCACCTCGCAAGTGCCTGCTCGACGAAGGAGCGCGGCATAAGTGCCACCTCGTCAAGGAATACGCCCGAGAGCGTGATGCCCTGTATCAGCGCGGCGGAGCTCTCGTCCCTGCCGCCGAACAGGTAGAATCGGTTCGTTATGCCCGAGAAGGTGATGTCGATGAAGCTGTGGCTTATGCGCTCCTCGCAGGAGAAGCACATTCCCCGCAGCAGCGAAATCAGCGGGGTGGTGACGTTCCTGCGCAGGGAGGTGACGGTCTTGCCGCACATAGCAAATGTGCCGCCTTTAAAGCACGTCATCGCCCAGAATACGAAGCCGAGCGACATCGAGAGCGTCTTGCCGCTCCTTACCGCGCCGTCGCAGATTATGGCGTCCCTGCTGCGGTGCTCGGGCATATCCCACCATTTGAGGACAGTCCTCTGCTTTTCCGAAAACTTAACCACCATTGCTGCCGTCCTCCTCTCCGTGTGAGGTCAGCGCCTTTATCAGCGCCTCAGCCGTACCGCTGTCCGACAGCGTCCGCTCCAGCTCGCAGAGCTTTTCGAGCGCCTTTATCCTGTCGAACACCTTGACCTCGACTCCGCCGCCGCGCACCCGCTTTATCTCGGATACGTTGTACAGGTCGAGGGTGTCGAGGACGTTCTGCGGCGGGAGCTCGTCCGAAAATGCGAGCCTTACCGCGTCGTTGCACGAGCCGAAAGCAAGGCGGCGGAGTCCCGCGAGCACCGAGCCGCTGTCGCCGAGGAGCTCCCTCAGCTCTGCGATGTGTCTGCGGCAGACGGGGCTTTTCAGACATTCCAGCGCCGCTCCGAGAGCCTCGCCGCGTGCGAAGCCCGCCTGCAGTGCCGCGCTCTCGGGGTCGCCGAGCACCGCGTACATATAGCAGAACCGCTTCCTCTTCTGTTTGAGTTCATCCTTCTCTGACATAAGTCCTCCGTTTCTGAGAGGGAATGTTGTCCGTCCTGAACAACGCCTCTCATAAGGGGTGCGGAAAAGGCATTTTTTCAATGGAAAACCGTTGATTATTGGAAAAATTATTTTTATCTTTGTTGGGTTGCACAAATTTGGTGGTACGGATTTGTACGGAAGTAACAAAAACTGTAGGGGCGGCGGAACGTCGCCCGTATAAACGGCATTGTAATACCGTGCGGAGATAACTCCGCAGGCAAGCAACTGCGGAGCGGCAGAAGGGAACGCCCTATCTTGCAGGGCGTTCCCTCTCTGAAAACAGCCCACTGGGCTGTTTTCAGATTCACCCTTTGCGGAGCGCACTTCGTACCCAAGGGCTCTGCCCTTGGAACCCGCAAGGGCGCTGCCCTTGACCCGCGGGGCGCTGCCCTCGACCCGCAAGCCTTTGAAAAGGCTTGAGCGAAACTTTCGGATTCGCGCTGTAGTTGTTCTGAGGCGGAAGATGTCCCCGCGCCGTGGCTTGACATACGCGGCGGAATTGCGCTATAATAAATAAGTTACTATTATTAAAGAAAGGAGCCCGCTATGTCCGCTGACCTTTTTTCCGAGATAGAATACCTCAAGGGCGTGGGTAAGGCGAGAGGTGAGAAGTACCGAAAGCTCGGCATCTGCTCGCCATATGACCTCATCTACCACATCCCCCGCGCCTACCTCGACTTCCGCGCACACGTCCCGATATGTCAGACCGTGCTCGGCGACTACAACGTGCTCAAGCTCACCGTGATAAAAAAAAACCGCCCTCAGCGCGTGAGAGGCGGGCTCATTATTTGCAACGCCATCGCGACGGACGGCTCCGACAGCATCGTCATTGTCATCTATAACAACATCTACGGCTTTCAGGCTTTGCAGGAGGGGCAGACCTATTATATGTACGGCAAGGTCAACGGCAGTATGCTCCGCCGCGAGATAAGCGCTCCCGTCTTTATCAAGGCGGAGGAGAGCGTGCTGATACAGCCGATATACCGCCTTACGCAGGGACTCTCCGTCAATATGGTGCGCACCAATATGCGGCAGGCTCTCGGCATTATGGAGAAGTTCCCGTTTGAGACGCTCCCGCAGGAGATACTCGACGGCTATCAGTTCAAGCCGCTGATGTGGTCGCTCGAAAACATACACTTCCCCGAGAGCGACCAAGCCGCCGAGGACGCCCGCCGACGTCTCGCCTTCGACGAGCTGCTGAAGCTCCAGCTCGGTATGACGATGATGAAGCTCCGACGCCGCAAGACTACCGCCTTCGCGATGGACAGCGAGGTCAGCATTGACGATTTCACGGCGAATCTGCCGTTTGAGTTCACTCAGGGACAAGCTGACGCCGTCGCCGATATCCTCCGCGACCTCTGCCGCAATACACCCATGAACCGCCTGTTACAGGGCGATGTCGGCAGCGGAAAGACCGCAGTTGCCGCCGCAGCCTGCTGCTTTGCGGCGAAAAACGGCGTGCAGTCGGCGCTTATGGCTCCGACGGAGATACTTGCCACGCAGCATTACAACACGCTCTCGGAGCTCCTTGAGCCGCTCGGCGTGAGGGTCTGCCTGCTGACGGGCTCGTCTACCGCAAAGAAAAAAGCCGACATACGCGCACGTCTCGCCGCGGGCGAGATAGACGTGATGGTCGGCACTCATGCTATTATTCAGAAGGACGTGGAGTATAAGTCGCTCGGGCTCGTCATCACCGACGAGCAGCACCGCTTCGGCGTGAATCAGCGTGCCGCGCTCGCGGAAAAGGGCGATTCTCCGCACAGGCTCGTTATGTCCGCGACACCTATCCCGCGCACCCTCGCACTGATGATTTACGGCGACCTCGATATCTCCGTGATATCGCAGCTCCCCAAGGGCAGGCAGCCCGTCAAGACCTACGCCGTCACGGGAAAGAAGCGCGCGGACGCGTTCGGCTTCGTGCGCAGGCTCATCGACGAGGGACGGCAGGCGTATGTGGTCTGCCCGATGATAGAGGACAGCGACAGCGACCTCTTCGCCGTCAAGTCCTATGCCGAGGACGCCGCAAACGGCAGTCTGAAGGGCTATTCCACGGCTCTGCTGCACGGCAGGATGAAAGCCTCCGAGAAGGAAAAGATGATGAAGCGATTCCGCGACGGCGAGATACAGGCGCTGATATGTACGACCGTCGTGGAGGTAGGCGTGGACGTCCCGAATGCGGCTGTTATGGTCATCGAGAACGCCGAGCGCTTCGGGCTCTCGCAGCTCCATCAGCTGCGCGGACGTGTCGGGCGAGGGGAGTTCCTCAGCTACTGCATACTCATCACCGACAACACCAACGAGGACTGCCTCAGGCGTATGAAGATTATGACCCACACCACCGACGGCTTCAAGATAGCCGAGGAGGACCTCAAAATGCGCGGTCCCGGAGACTTCTTCGGCAGCGCTCAGCACGGTCTGCCGCCGCTGAAAATTGCCGACGTCGCGTGCAGCATGGAGCTCTCGGGCAAGGCGCAGGAGTGCGCTCAGCGCATACTCGCCAACGACCCGACCCTCTCCAAGCCTCAGCACCGCGCCCTCAAGCTCGATACGATGAGGCTGTTTAACAAGGATATAATTGGTTAGATGTAGGGGCGCATTACAGCAGAGCTGCATATAGCATCACAATCCAAATCAAAGATTTGGTGTGCTGCTTATCCGTGCGCCCGTTTAATTCGGAATTATATGTTTCGCCTGCGGCGATGATTTGTAGGGGCGGATATTATCCGCCCGAAAAAAATGCGAAAAACAACGGGCGAGCGGAACTCGCCCCTACATAGAATCCTTGTAGGGACGACCATCGGTCGTCCGCAGTTACGAAAACGGTAATTGATTCGTTTATTCGCGGACGCGCAATGCGCGTCCCTACACGATGTTATTCCATACCGTTTCGGCAATTGACGGGCGCACGGAATGCGCCCCCTACAAAAGAAGGAGCGTGCTTTTTGCACGCTCCTTCTTATATATCAGCTATTACTTGTTCTGAAGGTACTCGTCCATAGCTGCGGCAGCCTTCTTGCCTGCGCCCATTGCGAGGATAACTGTAGCCGCGCCTGTTACGGCGTCGCCGCCCGCATATACGCCCTCCTTCGAGGTAAGACCGTCCTCGTCCGCGATGATGCCGCCCCACTTCTGGGTGTCAAGTCCCGCTGTGGTTGCCTTGATGAGCGGGTTCGGAGACGTGCCTATCGACATAATTACGCAGTCTGCCTTTATCTCGAAGAATGCGCCGTCTATCGGTACAGGCTTAGCTCTGCCCGAAGCGTCGGGCTCGGAGAGCTCCATCTGCTGGCAGATAACGCCCTTTACCCAGCCGTCCTCGGTAGCGGTTATCTCTGTCGGATTCGTCAGGAACTTGAAGTTGATGCCCTCCTCCATTGCGTGCTCGACTTCCTCTGCACGCGCGGGGAGCTCCTTCTCTGTACGGCGGTATACGATAGTAACATCAGCGCCGAGACGCTTTGCACAGCGGGCAGCGTCCATAGCAACGTTTCCGCCGCCGACGATGACTGCGCTCGTGCCTGCCTTGATAGGAGTTGCACTGCCTTCCTTGTATGCCTTCATAAGGTTGATACGTGTGAGGAACTCGTTCGCGGAGTATACGCCGCTGAGGTTCTCACCCGGGATATTCATAAATCTGGGGAGTCCTGCGCCCGAGCCGATGAATACGCTCTCGAAGCCCTCCTCCTTCATAAGCTCGTCAACGGAAACGGTTCTGCCGACTACTGTATTCGTCTCGACCTTTACGCCGAGAGCCTTCAGTCCCTCTATCTCCTTCTGCACGATAGCCTTGGGGAGACGGAACTCGGGGATACCGTAGGAGAGAACGCCGCCTGCAACGTGGAGAGCCTCGAATATGGTAACGTCGTAGCCCTTCTTGATGAGGTCGCCTGCGCACGCAAGTCCCGACGGACCCGAGCCGATGACAGCTACCTTGTGGCCGTTGGAAGCGGGCTTCTCAACGGGAGCCTCGGGCTGTGCGTTGTGCCAGTCGGCAACGAAGCGCTCAAGGCGTCCGATAGCTACGGGCTCGCCCTTGATTCCGCGGACGCACTTGCCCTCGCACTGGTTCTCCTGCGGACATACTCTGCCGCAGACAGCGGGCAGTGAGCTCGACTGTGTGATTATCTTATAAGCCTCGGCGAAATTGCCCTCGGCAACCTGCGCGATGAAGGCGGGGATATCTATCTGCACGGGACAGCCCGTTGTGCAGGGCTTGTTCTTGCAGTTGAGGCAGCGCTTTGCCTCGTCTATCGCCTGTTCCTCGGTGTAGCCGAGAGCTACCTCCGAGAAGTTCTTGTTTCTTACGTCGGGAGCCTGTACGGGCATCTCGTTTTTCTTCAAAGACATATTAGCCATTTCACTTTACCTCCTTGAACAGATTGCACGCTTCCTCGTGGGCATGGCGCTCGAACTGCTTGTACATAGCACCTCTTGCCATAGCCTCGTCGAAGTCGATGAGGTGACCGTCGAACTCGGGTCCGTCAACGCACGCGAACTTTGTCTCGCCGCCGACAGTCAGACGACAGCCGCCGCACATTCCTGTGCCGTCTATCATTATGGGGTTCATGGAAGCAACAGTGGGTATCTCGTACTCCTTTGTAAGGCGACAGACGAACTTCATCATTATCAGCGGTCCGATAGTGATGACGCGGTCGTACTTTTCGCCGCTCTCGATGAGCTTTTTCAGAGCGTCGGTAACGAGACCCTTCTCGCCCGCAGTGCCGTCGTCGCTCATAAGCACGAACTTCGAGCTTGCGGCTCTGAACTCGTCCTCAAGGATAACGAGGTCCTTGTTTCTGAAGCCGACGATGGAGTGCACCTCAACGCCGAGCTCGTGGAGCTTCTTTGCTACAGGGTAGGCGATAGCACAGCCTACGCCTCCGCCGACAACAGCGACCTTTTTGAGTCCCTCTGTCTCGGTGGGACGTCCGAGAGGACCTACGAAGTCCTGTAAGCAGTCGCCCTCGTTCATATGGTTGAGCTTTTCTGTTGTGCCGCCGACTATCTGGAAGATGATAGTGATAGTGCCCTTCTCGCGGTCGTAATCGGCAACTGTGAGCGGTATGCGCTCGCCCTCGCTGTCTGTTCTGAGGATGATGAACTGACCGGGCTCAGCCTTCTTGGCAACTCTCGGCGCGTATATCTTCATCAGTGTTACAGTAGGGTTGAGACTTTTCTTTTCAAGAATTTCAAACATTGTCTTTTACCTTCTAACAAATGGATTTGCAATGCGGGGTGGGATACTCCTCACCGTCGCCGTTGACGGCTTCGGATACAGGCATTGCATAGCATACACCTTATTATAACATATTATTATAGAAAAAGCAACAGGCGCGGGGGGAAAATTTGTGTTTTTGGTATCTTTGCCGCGAAATCGGCGGCGCGGACACCGCGCTTATAACATATTATTATAGAAAAAGCAACAGGCGCGGCGGAAAAAATCACGAAAAAACAGCGCAGCCTTTGCGGACTGCGCTGTTCGTGTATGCTGTTTGCTTTTACTTTGCGAGGTATTCCTCAAGGCTGCCCTTACCGCCCGTCGAGAGGAAGGAGTAGTACGCAAGGATAGCGGAAGCGTCCTTGGCGTCGGTGTTGCCGTCGTTGTTTACGTCGGCTGCCTTCTTCTGCGCGTCGGTGAAGGTCGGGTCTGCATTGGTCGAGAGACGCGAATATTCGGCAAGTATCGCCGAGGCGTCCTTCGCGTCTACCGCGCCGTCGCCGTTGACGTCGCCAAGCTTGGAAGCGGAGCTGCCCTCCTTGTTGAAGTGGATGGTGCCGTCCTCTCTCTCGAAGGTGAGCTCGCCGTCCTTATATGTGAAGAAGATCATATTCGCATCGTCATCGGCGTTGTCGAAGATAACTGTAACGGTATCGTCCTCGGCTGTCCATGTGAAGGTGTCGTTTTCGGATGCGACGTCGGTGCTTACAACTGTGAACTTGCCTGTGCCGTCGGCGCTGAAGACGAGATCGGAGGAGGTGTTGCTGAACATATCGCTCGGCTTGCCCTCGGTGTCGGTGAAGCCCGAGAACTTCCATGTGCCGGCGATCTCGTCGCTTACAGAAGCGGGAGTTGTCGAGGTCGTCTCGGGAGCTGTGGTCGAAGCCTCTGTTGTTGAAGTCTCGGAAGCTGTTGTTGTCGTCTCTGTCGCTGTCTCTGTCTCTGCGGACGCTGACGTCGTTGTTGACGCGGTCTCTGCCGAGGTGGTCGTCTGCGCCGATTTGCCGCGGACAAATACGAGCTCGACACCGCCGACTGATACGCGTGCGCTGTCTGTCTCGCTGTCGTACTTCGCAGAGTAGGGGACTCCGCTGACCGTTGCGGTCACGTTATCGCCGTCGCTCTTCCATGTCATATTGTATACCGAGCGTGCGCCGTCGGTGTATGCCAGCACAATGCTGCCTGCGCCGTTATTGCTTGCTGTTGCGTCCATGCTTGCGAGGCTGTAGGGAAGCGTGCCTGTTGTCTGTAAGTGCCAGTCGCCGACATAAAGGGGATTGTACGGGTCGGGGCTGGTGGTTGTTGCTGTGGTCGTCTCCGATGAGGAAGCGGTGGTCGCCTCTGTTGTCGTCTCGGGAGCGGCTGTGGTAGTTGTTGCGGTCGTTGTAGTGCCTTCCGACACAGACGTGGTCGTCTCGGAGGACTGACGGGGATTCAAATATGCAGTACCGTCCTTGGCTATATAGATACTCATTACAAGGTCGCTGACGGTCTCTGTTGTGAAGGTGGTGGTTTTAAGCGGACTGTAGCCCGCGGGGATAGCAACTATCGTGAGCGTGAACTTGTCGCCGTAGCCCTGAAGCGTGGTATAAGCGCCTTCTGAGGCAACAGTGCCGTAATCTCCGTCTCTCTCATCGTTGGTCCTGATAGTGAACTGCACCCCGTTGATGTACGTTTTGGTATCAGCGTCAACGAACTGTATCGCGTAGATGAATTTTCTCGCGTCAATGCCTGTGCGTGTGGTGGTCGCTACAGAAGCGGTTGATGTAGCTGTTGTTGTGGTGGTGACAGCGGAAGTGGTAGTTGCGCCCGTAACTACGGAAGCAGCCTGCTCGCTGACGGTAAAGCTCTTTATCGAGAGCGCGGTCAGCTTATAGCCTGTTAAAGAGGCGTAGTTATCGTTGAACCACGAAATAGCCTTCTCCTCTATGAAAGGGATCGCAGCTGCCTGCGTAGGCTCTGAGGCGGCGAAGTCAACGTCCTGTGCTGCACGTGTCAGCGATGCGATAACGCCGCTCTTGATATCGGCTACCTTTCCCGCGTCCACTGACTCGTCGAGCACCTTTGCGCCCGATACTGAGTAGAGACCTGCGAGCCTTACCTCATACGGCTTGTCGCCGATGATCTTTTGGATAGGATAATATGTGGCGTATTTGAGGTCCAGTGTCTCCGCGGACAGAGCAGCAGAGGTAGTTGTTGTTGCAGCCGCTGTTGCTGTGGTCGAGGCAGCTGTAGTTGTAGCAGCTACAGGCGGCTCGCCGCTGATCACCTCAAATGTGAGCCCGTTCTTCTCGGCGTAAGCCTGAGCTGTAGAGCCCTCATAGCCGTGTATGACAACATCGTCATTGGGCTTGAAGTCCGCGATCTTGCAGTTGGGGTTGTTAATGGTCAGCGTTTTCATCGCGGTGCAGCTGGCGAAAGCACTTGTTCCGAGCTTCTCCACAGAAGCGGGAACGTCCGCACTCTCGAGTGATTTGCAGTTGCCGAAGCTGCTGTAGCCGATAGACTTGAGATTCTTGGAGAGCTTAATGCTCTTGAGCTGCTTGCAGTAGGTATATGCAAAGTTCTCGACCTCGGTAACGCTGTCGGGGAGGATAAGGCTCTCTATATCCGAGGTATAAGCCGAACCGTCACCGATAGTCTCTACGCCGTCGGGGACGGTATAGGTCTTGGTATTGTACGATGTAGGATATGCCACGAGCTTCTTCATATCCTTTGTGAAAATCACGCCGTCCACGGAGCAGAATGTCTTGCTGTTTCCGTCAATGAGGTACTTTTCAATGTGGGTATAGCCTGCAAGGTGACCGCCTATCTCGGTTACTGTCGCAGGGAAAGTGACAGAGACGATTTCTGACTGTCCGCTGAATGCGCGCTCCTCTATTTTTGTAACAGGAACGCCGTTTACCTCTGCGGGGATGACAAAGTCACCTTTGATGTTGGGGCAGTTTGTGAATACCGCGTGGTCTTCATACACCGAATACTTGCAGCCATCGACCTCAGCCTCTATGGGGTAGGTCACGGTATTGTCCTCGGTGGTTTCCTCGGGCTCCTCAGCTACAGGGTCCGCGGCATATGCCGTTACGGGAGCATAGCTGAGCGTTGTCGCCGCTGAGCACACCATCGTCAGCGAGAGTGCGGCGGCTAAGATTTTTCTCAGATCCATCTATAATTTACCTCCTAAGAATTGGATAGCTTGATTTTACCACATATTTTTAAAAATAGCAACTGATTCACGGATAATTCAGATTAATGCACAAAAAAACCGACCGCCAAAGTCCTGCCTTCTAACCGCCCGTTTTGGGATTTTCGCCGTTTCCGAGGTTTATTTCAGCCAAAGTCTTGAAAAAAACGCCGCGGTGTGGTATACTGTTCCTATAATGCTTTTTTGGAGAGATAATATGAAAATATCAAGGATAATTGCGGCAGCTGCCGCCGCGGGAGCTCTGCTCGCGCTGTGCGGCTGCTCCGACAGCGGCGGGAGCTCGTCCGAGAGCGCGGTGACCTCCTCAAATGAGGTCGTTCAGCCCGCCTCAAAGCAGACGGACTTCACCACCGAGGACGGGCTGTTCACGCTGGAGCTGAACGAGCGCTTCTCGAAGTACGAGGGCGTATACCCCGCGGAATTCGAGTTCCTCTTCGTCGATAACGAGAGCGATACCACCGTGGGTATCCTCGAGATGAGCGGTCTGCACATCACGCCCGCCTACTACTGCGATACCATAAAGAGCCACTACGACGAGCTCTACGGAAGCGTCACGAGCTCCGAGGACGAGTGGAAGGGTCTGCCCGCGCACCTGCTTGAGGCGAAGTTCACCGACGAGGAGAGCGAGACGCACGGCGAGTACCTGTTCTACCACAAGGCGATAGGCTACGGGAACGGCGACCTGCTCGTGCTGGTGGTGACTGTCCCCGCGGACAAGCCCGAGGACAGGGAGCAGGCTGTCAGCGATATAATGGAGGGTATGACCTACCTCGGCGACCCGATAAAGGCGGAGACTGAGGTGCACGATACCGAGTTCTTTACGGTCAGTGCCGACAAGGACTGGTACTTCCACTCGAAGGACGAGGCGGAGGCTACTCTGCGCCCGAATATCGCGGATTCGACCGTTGACCACTTCGGCTCGCTGAAAATATCGGCGCAGAAGTCGGGCAGCAGTGCGAAGGAGCTCGCCGACAAGGACGCCGAGGAGTTCGCGGCAAAGGAAAAGATAACGAACGTCGTGACCGCCGAGGGCGTGCAGTGTCTCGGCAGGGACGCGGTGTGTGTATCGTGCGTGCTCGAATCTGACTATATGAACCTGAGACGCGATATCTGCTACTTCGACGAGAACGGCGTAAACTATCAGGTGCAGATTCTCGCGCCCGAGGACGGCTTTGACGGCTTCACCGACGAGCTCGGTGCGGTCTATGATTCGATAGAGATAAAATAACGGAGGAATTTATTATGAAGAATGTACTTGTTGTAGGCGGAGGCGGACGCGAGCACGCCATTATTATGAAGCTCGCAGAGAGCAGTCACGTGGGCAAGCTGTGGTGTGCGCCCGGAAACGGCGGCATTTCCAAGTTCGCGGAGTGCTTCAATGTCGGTGCGACTGATATCGACGGCATCGTCGAGCTCGCGAAGAAGCTCCGACCCGATATGGTGGTCGTAGCTCCCGACGACCCGCTCGTGCTCGGTATGGTCGATAAGCTTCAGGCTGAGGGCTTCATGACCTTCGGTCCGAAGGCGAATGCCGCTATAATCGAGGGCTCGAAGGTGTTCTCGAAGGAGCTGATGAAGAAGTACAATATCCCTACCGCTTTCTATGAGGTCTTCACCGAGAGCGACAAGGCTATCGCTTACTTAAAGGAGCAGAACAGCTATCCCGCAGTAATCAAGGCTGACGGTCTCGCGCTCGGAAAGGGCGTTATCATCGCGCAGAACGAGGACGAGGCGGTCAAGGCTGTGCACGATATGATAGACGAGCTCAAATTCGGCAAGAGCTCAGCAAGAATAGTAATCGAGGAGTTCCTCACGGGTCCCGAGGTGTCCGTCCTCTCGTTCACGGACGGCAAGACTATGGTACCTATGATATCCTCTATGGACCACAAGCGTGCTCTCGACGGCGATATGGGTCTGAATACCGGCGGTATGGGCACGGTCTCCCCGAACCCCTACTATACCGAGGACATCGCAAAGGAGTGTATGGAGAAGATCTTCCTCCCCACAATGAACGCTATGAACGCCGAGGGACGCACCTTCGAGGGCTGCCTCTACTTCGGACTTATGCTCACTCCCAAGGGACCCAAGGTCATCGAGTACAACTGCCGCTTCGGCGACCCTGAGACACAGGTGGTGCTCCCGATGCTCGACGCCGACCTCTATGAGGTGTTCGAGGCTATCTACAAGCACGAGCTCGACAAGGTCGATATCAGGTGGCACAAGGGAAGCTGTGCGTGCGTCGTTATGGCGAGCGGCGGCTATCCCGAGAGCTATCCCAAGGGCATAAAGATGAACGGCTTCGACGAGAAGGGTCAGGTCGCGAACTGCTTCGTTTACCATGCGGGCACGAAGCTCGGTGAGGACGGCAGCTTCCTCACCAACGGCGGACGCGTCATCGGCGTGACTGCAAAGGGCGACACCCTGCCCGACGCTCTCGCGACCGCTTACAAGGGCGTTGAGGCGATAAGCTTCGAGGGCGCTCACTACAGAAAAGATATCGGTCAGAGAGCTCTCAGGGCGCTCGGTTAAGGGGTACAGCCATGCACGAAAAGCTACATAAGGGGCTGTTCTTCGGATTCGTCGGCAATGTGCTCTTCGTTGCCTTCGGTCTGATATGTGCGCTCTACTATTTCACATACGACTACGACTCCCTCCATTCGAGGCTGATAGAGACTATCGCCTACTGCGTGGAATTCCTCGGCTTCGGTCTGCTCGTATACTCCGACGTGCTGCTCTGTATGAGCCTGCGCCTGAGAAGAATGCTGAAAATATGCTACAGCCTGTATATCGTGCTCGAGGCGCTGATGATGGTGCTCGAGCTCAACAGCGCCTACCTCGACTTCTACGAGCCGTATTCGCTGCCGCTGTCGATAGTGCACGCGGTGATTTCCGCGGCTGCCTGCTTCGCGTTTTTGCAGCTCGACCCCGACAATACGAAGTACGAGATAACGGTCACCGTCTGCATAGGAATGGTGCTCTTCGGTATGCTCGGCACTATCTTCGGAGTGCGTGCGTATTTCGGCGTGCTCATCAACGCCGTGAGCTTCTCGGTGCTCTTCGGTATGATACGCTTCCTGCTGAAGCGCGAGGATATCGAGATAGACTGCTACGGCGACAGAGCCCGTGTGGCTGAGTACAAGAGCACGATGTTCACAGAGGCGAGGATACCCGCAAGGGCTGAGAAGGAAGAGCCCGCCGATGAGGAGGAAGGCTCCGAGGACGAGAGCCCCGCGGACAGCAAAGATATGCCCTCCGAGACAGAGAACGAACAGAAAGAATAGTACTGTACAAGTCCCGTATACCGCAAGGTATCGGGACTTTTTGCTTTTTTTCGACAACCGCCCGCACTTTTTTGTTGACAAAAAATATCGGATACATTATGATAAAATCAGATTAGTATGCGTGCACGTCGGACTGCTTAACTACGCGGGAAAACGGACTGCTCCGATACGGGTACGCGGCTCCTGCGGCAGCGCTGACGGGGCGGCACTCTGTATGCCTGATACGATTACACACAGAGAAAGAGTGACTGAGAAAAATGAGATATAAACTCCTTACGGGAGATAATATAGACGGGCTTGGCTGGACTCTTTCCGATGCGCTGAAATCGTTGGGAGCAAGGGTCATACGGTGCAGCAACTCACTGTCCGCCCTTGAGGCGGGCTGCGCGGAGCACAAGCCCGATGCGCTGATATTCTTTATTACTGTCGTCCGCGACGAGCACTTCGCCTTCGTGGAGAAAATGGTCGGGCAGTATCCGAAAATGAAGATATTCGTCCTCTCGTATGTCAAGTCCTACGGGCTGAGGAGAAGGCTTGAGGATATCGGGATAACGAACTATTTCCTGATGCCCGACCTGCTGAGCGAGATATGCAAGTATATCATCGTTGACCTCCTGCCCGAGGACGAGCAGGAGCTGACGTTCGATATCATAAGCTATCTCGAATCAAAGGGGATACAGCGCAAGAATGCGGGTTTTTACTATTTCTGCACCGCGATAAAGATCAGCCTGCTCAAGCCCGAGCTGCTTGTGCCGATGACACTCAGATTCTATCCGTATATCGCGTACCTGTTTGACACGTCGGAGCTCTCGGTGGAGCCGAGGCTGCGGCGCTTCAGCAGCAGTATCGCCGAGGACGGCGTGCGGTTCGCGAGGTATAAGGGCGAGTATCCTATAAACAACGCGAATCTGATAAGTCTCGCAGCGGACGAATTCGCGGAGCTGTACGACCTGTCGAAGTATTAGCTGCACCTTGTCATATGCCACAAAAGCGGCAGGCTTTGTTTGTGCATATATACAAAGATTCTTTACAATTCGGTTTCTTTGACCTCCGAAGCTGCCCGTATGTGGTACTATGGGTGTATGAACTCTAAAAGGAGGTCATTTTATGAGAAAAATTATCGCTGTCCTTGCCGCCGCTGCTCTGCTCGGGACGCTGTGTGCCTGCGAGGACAAGCCTGCTGACAGCGAATCCGTGGGCGATTTCACAGTCCCCGCGGTGACGGAAGCTGCTCCCGAGCCCGAGCCCGAGGTCGCGACCGAGCTGCCCTTCCGCGAGCTCACCGAGGACGACTTCGAGCACGTGGATATGCTCCTCGACAATACGGACACCGCTCCGCCGCTGGATATACACGAGGCTGACCTCAGCGGGCTCGACTTCGGGGAGAGGCTCTCTCCGTGCAAGGCGGAGGACGTGTACGAGAACTACATTGAGAACACCTACGTTGACGGCGAGTGGATAGCTCAGTATAACGCAAAGCTCGAAGAGTGCCTCTCGACGCCGTGCAGGGGGATGCTCGAAAATGCGGAGTTCGCCGACGGCAAATGCTATATGCTCGTCAATTACGACAACCTCTGCGGCAGCCACGACTGGTCGATTTTTTCCTATGACATAGGCACGGGCGACCTGAAGGAGCTCGTCAGACACAGCGGGATAGACGATATCCCCAAGTGCCTCACCCTTTCCTATGCACGCGGAAGGCTGTATTACGACAGCGTCTATCACGTCGATGAGGACGGGAACAAGGTCGAGATATCCTTCAAAGGCAGCTCAAACGGGGCGGGCTATGCTGTATTCGGAAGCGGCGAGGCACAGGGACTGAAGAATATGTCCGAGCTCCGTTCCGTGGACGTTGAAAGCGGAGAAGAGGTCAAGGAATGTACGGTCGATGGCGTTGCTATACTCGGGAGCGAGACCGAAAAAGGGCTTGTAGTGCAGAGATTCGCCGATGACGACACGACTTATTATCAGGAGTTCAACGTCACGACCAAGGAGCTCGGCGAATGTGACGATTCGGTCCATACGCCCGTGTCAGGAGTAAGATTCTACTGCGACGGCGTGCCCGCCGAGGTGACGGGCGGCTATGTGGACGGCAAGTACGAGAACGTGGTCATAAAAACGCAGTATTACACCATTCAGACCGACCTCATCAATTTCGACAACGCCTTCCTGTGGAAGGACAGGGCGTGCATCGTCAGCACGGAGTATGTCGGCACGCAGAACCTGTATACATACGACCTCACCACGGGTGAGCGCCTGAAAATGAGGTGTGACGGCTTCAGTTACAGTAATACCATTCAGCTGGAGGACGGTCTGCTGATGGTGAACGCTACCCTCGACGGCTTCTCGAATACGCTCGGGGAGAGGATAGAGTACGTCGAGCCTACGCTCGGTATGATATTCCGTATGCAGTCGGGTACGCACTTCCTGTTCGGCAACACCGACGATACCGTCTGCTACATCGCCCTCTCGGGCGAGCCCGACAACTACGCGGGCAATTACGGCTTCTACAGCAGCCCCGAACAGGGCTTGCCCGATAAGCTGTACTGGTTTAAGACGAAAAAGTGAATATGAACTGTAGGGGGCGGATATTATCCGCCCCTTTCTTTGTGGCGCGGTGTCCGCGCTGCCGATTCGCGCTGTCGCTCGTAAACTCGCTTATTGAAATGAGTGGCGAGTTTATCTCCGCGATTGTTACCCGCCGAAAGCAGAGTGAGCCGTTTGTACGAAGTGAGCGAGCTTGCGAGCGGCAACGTAGTTCGGGGTTCGGGGAGTGCGCTCCCCGACAGGGTCTGGGGTGACTCCCCACAGTGTGGGGAGATGTCGCGGAGCGACAGAGGGGACGGGCTGTTCAGCCGCCCCAGCGGAGTCCAGAGGCAGAGCCTCTGGAAAATTGGTGCAAAATAATTGACAGGCGTAATGCGTTATGCTATAATAAATATGTATATGCGGTCACGCATACATCATATTATATGATACAAAGAGAAAATCGGAGACAAGCAATGGTTAAAACTGTTAACGGACTCAACATAAACTACGAGGAAAAGGGCGAGGGCGACCTCATCGTCCTCCTCCACGGCTGGGGCAGCAATATAAAGCTCTTCGCCAACCTCATCGACCTCCTCGCCAAGAAGTACAAGGTAGTCGCTATGGATATGCCCGGCTTCGGCGGAAGCGACGAGCCGAAAGAGGTCTGGGACGTCGGCAGCTACGTCGATTTCGTCATCGACTTCATCAAGGACTACGGCGTCAGCGAGGTAATGCTGCTCGGACACAGCTTCGGCGGACGTGTCATCATCAAAATGCACAGCCGCGATGACCTGCCCTTCAAGGTGACGAAGGTCATTCTCGTGGACAGCGCGGGCATACTCCCGCCCAAGACCAAGAAAAAGAGCTGGCGCACGCGCTACTACAAAATGGGCAAGGCGGTGCTCTCGACGGGGATAGCGAAGAAGATCGCTCCCGACGCGCTCGAAAACTTCCGCAAGAAGATGGGCAGCGCCGACTACGCCGCCGCTTCGCCGATGATGAGACAGGTAATGGTCAAGGTCGTCAACGAGGACCTCGAGCCCTATCTGCCGAATATTAAGTGTCCCACGCTGCTCGTGTGGGGCGTCAACGACACGGCAACGCCGCTCTCGGACGGCGAGAAAATGGAGAAGCTCATTCCCGACGCGGGACTGGTAAAGCTCGAAAATGCGGGACATTACTCCTTCCTCGAGCAGCAGTTCATCTTCAACCGTGTGATGTGCTCGTTCATGAAAATTGACCAATAAGGAGACTTTTGATGAATACGGTCATTTGGCTGATATACGCGGCAGTTACGCTGCTCGCGATAATATTCCTCGGGCTGCGGGAGTTCCATATGCTCCAGCTCAACGGCTACAAGACGCCCGAGCATTCGTGGTGGATGAAGAAAAACTTCAAGCGCTACATTCTGCCGATAGCGCTGTTTATCGGGCAGTTCGCGCTGCTGATATTCCCGCCGCTGTACAAGGGAAAGACAGCCCTTGATGAGGCTGTCACCGACGGCAGCGCTCATATCGTCGGCTGGGTGATGAACGACACCAACAAGGCGATATGCTCTGTTATCATCGGAGTGCTCTTCGCCGCGAATCTGTTTATCGCTTTTGCGAACAAGCCCGGCAAGAAGTTCAAGAAGCCGTTCAAGTACACGGCGCGCGTGAAGCGTATGCTCACGACGTTCTTCATTCTCATTGCGATAATCATTGTCGGAGCGTTCTTCGCAGCTGACAGGGTGAACTTCGAGGGAACGCTGAGATTTACGAATGTGCTGCCGTTCATCTTCGTCGGCTCGGCTCTGTACCTCACGCCTATACTTGTGCCGCTCTCGAACCTCATAAACAAGCCCATTGAAACAGCTATCAACAACTGGTACATCAACGATGCGAAGAAGAAGCTCGCCGCCATGCCCGACCTCCACAAGGTCGGAATCACGGGCAGCTACGGCAAGACCTCGATGAAGTTCTACCTCAGCGAGCTGCTGTCCTCGCAGTACGAGACGCTCAAAACGCCCGAGAGCTTCAACACTCCCATGGGCGTGACGATAACCGTCCGCCGCGACTTAAAGCCTACGCACGAATACTTCATCTGCGAAATGGGTGCGAGACGCGTACACGAGATAAAGGAGCTCTGCGGGATAGCGAACCCGCACGACGGCATAATCACCTCCGTCGGACCGCAGCACCTCGAAACGTTCGGCTCTATTGAGAACGTCGTGAATACGAAGTTCGAGCTCGCCGACTGCGTGAAGGCTAACGGCGGCAAAATTTACCTCAACTACGACAACGAGCTCATACGCGCGAAGGTCGCTGACTACCCGAACGCCGTCACCTACGGCACGACCGAGGGCAGTATGTGGCGCGGCAGCGACGTTACCGTTTCCGACCGCGGCACCGAGTTCACGGTGACTGCTCCCGACGGCAAGAGCTGCCGCTTCGGCACGAAGCTCCTCGGCGAGCACAGCGTGCAGAATCTCCTCGGAGCTATCGCCTACGCCTGCGGCACGGGAATACCCATGGAAAAGCTCGTTCTTCCCGTCAAGCGTATCGCGGCTGTACCCCATAGATTGCAGCTCCTCGACAAGGGCGGCGGTGTGACCTACATCGACGACGCCTACAACTCCAACCCGAGCGGCTGCAGAGCGGCTCTCGCGGTGCTCGGGCTGTTCGACGCCTGCCGCATACTCGTCACCCCGGGAATGGTGGAGCTCGGTGCAAAGCAGGCGGAGCTCAACTTCGAGTTCGGACAGGAAGCCGCGAAGGCTTGCGATTATATCGTCCTCGTCGGCAAGGCGCAGACCCAGCCGATATACGACGGTATCAGGGATGCAGGCTTCGATATGGAGAAGGTATACGTCGCGGACGGGCTCAATGACGCCCTCGCAAAGGCGAATTCCTACCCCACGGACAAGAAGAAGGTCGTGCTCCTCGAGAACGATTTGCCCGATAATTATTGATAATAAGCCGTTAGCTAATAGCCTTTAGCCATTAGCTTGCGGTATCGCTTCGCGATAAAATCTGAAAATGTATCGAGGAACTATAGCTAACGGCTAATGGCTAACGGCTAAAGGCTCGAATTATAAAGGAGAGGTTACTTATGAAGATAAACTTAGCGGTAATTTTCGGCGGAAGAAGCGTCGAGCATGAGGTCTCGGTCATCTCCGCAGTTCAGGCTATGGCAAGCATGGACAAGGAAAAGTACAACATCATCCCCGTCTATATGACCAAGAAGAGCGAATTCTGGACGGGCGAGAAGCTCATGGACATCAACAGCTTCAAGGATATCCCCGCCCTGCTGAAGGAGTGCACCGAGTGCGTATTCGTCCGCAGCGAGGGCAAGGTCCAGCTCATTCGCCAGAAGATAAAGAAGTTCGGCTCGAACCTCATCTCCGACGTTGATATCGCGTTCCCGATAGTTCACGGCACCAACGTCGAGGACGGCGCATTGCAAGGTTACCTCCAGACCCTCGACCTCCCGTATGTGGGCTGCGACGTGCTCGCGAGCGCTGTTGGTATGGACAAATTCGTTATGAAGATACTGCTCAAGGACGCGGGCTTCCCCGTGCTCGACTGCTGCCGCTTCTCGTCGTTCGACCTCGACAAGATGGACGATATGGTCGCGCAGGTGGAGAGCAAGTTCGGCTACCCCGTGATCGTAAAGCCGATAAACCTCGGTTCAAGCGTCGGCATCTCCAAGGGCAAGGACAGGGACAGCCTCATCAAGTCCATCGAGGAGGCGTTTGAGTTCGCTGACCGTATCCTCATCGAGCCCTGCGTCACCAACCTCAAGGAGATAAACTGCTCCGTGCTCGGAGACAGCGAAGCCGCTGAGGCTTCCGTCTGCGAGGAGCCCGTACAGGCGAGCGACGACGATATCCTCAGCTATGAGCAGAAGTACGTCGGCGGCGGCAAGGGCGGCAGCAAGGGTATGGCTACGCTGAAGAGAAAGATACCCGCTGACATCACTCCCGAGCAGGACGAGTTCATCAGAAAGACCGCGGTTGACGCCTTCCGCTACCTCGGCTGCAACGGCGTTACGCGTATCGACTTCATGATAGATATGGACTCCGACAAGGTCTACATCAACGAGATAAACACGATACCGGGCTCGCTCGCGTTCTACCTGTGGGAGCCCAAGGGCGTGAAGTACCGCGAGCTCCTCGAGCGTATGATACAGCTCGCTATGAAGCGCCACAGACAGTCCGCGAAGATAAACTACACATTCGACACGAATATCCTCTCTATGGGAGGAAGCTTCGGCTCGAAGGGAAGCAAGAGATAAAGCTCAGGTGTAGGGGCTGATGCCCACATCAGCCCGTAAAAAATGTGGGCTGCCAACATCAACCTGTTGATAATTTGCGGGTCGATGAGGGCATCGACCCCTACAAAACAGGACTGTAGGAGCGCATTCCGTGCGCCCGAATAAAGCGGAAATTAAAACCGACGGGCGAGCGGAACTCGCCCCTACATTAAATTCCGAATTCCGCATTCCGAATTACGAATCAATAAAGGAGGGTTAATTATGACCGAAAAGGAAAAACAGCAGGCAGGAGAGCTCTACCTCTCTGCCGACCCCGAGCTCAAAGCAGAGCGCGTAAAGGCTAAGAAGCTCTGTGCCGACTACAACGCAATTGAGTACAACGACTACCAGAAGAGAGAGCGTCTGCTCGACAGGCTCGTTGCTCTGCGCGGCGAGAACACCGTCATCGAGGCGAATTTCTTCTGCGACTACGGCTACAACATCATCATCGGCGACAACTTCTACGCCAATCACAACCTCGTTATCCTTGACTGCGCGGAGGTCACATTCGGCAACAACGTGTTCATCGGTCCGAACTGCGGCTTCTATACGGCGGGACATCCTATCGATGCGGCTCAGCGCAACAGCGGACTTGAGTACGCGAAGCCGATAAAGGTCGGCAGCGACGTGTGGATAGGCGGAAATGTCTGCGTTATGCCCGGCGTTACAATCGGCGATAACGTTGTTATCGGCGGCGGAAGCGTCGTTACCGAGGATATACCCTCGGGAGTGGTCGCTGCGGGCAATCCGTGCAGGGTCATAAGAAAGATAGACGGCGAAAAGCCCTCCGAGGCAAAGGCTGAGGCTGCCGAGCAGTCCGCAAAGCCCGCCGAGAAGAAGGTCATCGTAAAGAAGGCTGAAAAGAAGTAAGGGACTTGACAGGCTGTGCGTCCGCGAGCGAAAACGCCGCGCACCTGACGGTCATCAATTAGTATTTATCCGAAAAAAACGACAGCGTACAGAGAGGATCACTATGAATACTCTGCACTTCAAATATGCGGTCGAGATAGAGAAAACACGCTCTATCACGCAGGCTGCCGAAAATCTCTATATGGCTCAGCCGAACCTCAGCAAGGCTATCAAGGAGCTCGAAAACTCGCTCGGTATCACGATATTCAGACGCACCTCCAAGGGCGTCATACCGACCGATCAGGGTATGAAGTTCCTTGCCTGCGCAAAGCAGGTGCTTATGCAGATTGACAATATGGAGGCTATCGGCTCGCCCGACAAGCCGAAAGAGCGCAAAATGCGCATATCCGTGCCCCGCGCGGGCTACATCTCGAAGGCTTTGTCGGAGTTCATCGCCGCGTCGGACGCCTCCGACGATATGGAGGTCTACTTCTGCGAGACGAATTCCCTGCGCACGATAGAGAACGTCCGCGAAAACGGCTATAACTTTGGCATAATCCGCTTCAATGCGGCTCACGAGAAATACTTCACCGACTACCTCGCCGAGAAGAACATCGAGGCTCAGCTTCTGTGGGAGTTCGAGGCGCTGGCGGTGATGTCCGCCGAGCACCCCGCCGCGAATGACGAGCTCAGCTACGGCGAGCTCTCGGCGCACTATGCCGAGGTCGCTCAGGGCGACGACGCTGTGCCCTATCTGCCGAGCGCCGCCGAGAAGCTCTTCGAGCGCAACCGTCCCGCCGATACGAAGGTGAGGCGCGTGTATATGTTCGACCGCGGAAGTGCGCTCGATTTCCTGCTGACAGTGCCGACCTCGTTTATGCTCGATTCGCCCGTTCCCGAAAGCCTCTGCGGCAAGTACGGGCTCGTGCAGAAGAGGTGCGGATTCGCGGACAACTGCTTCCGCGATATGCTGATATTCTCAGCGGGCAGGAAGCTGTCACAGAGCGAGCTCGCGCTTGTCAACAAGCTCTACGAAGCCCGCAACGAAGCGGCTTATATGAGATGAGCCGAGAAATACGGGTATCTGAGTTTCGGGGCAATTACACGAATGTCCGACACCTGACGACCGCCCCAAAAGTTATTTATCCGAAAAAACAACAGATATTTATGCGCGTATGCGCTGAAAAGGAGTTTTTATAAAATGAGCGATAACAAGAACAGCTACGAGAGTCCATTCTGCACACGCTATGCAAGTGAGGAGATGCAGTACATCTTCTCCGCAGACAAGAAATTCACCACATGGCGCAAGCTGTGGGTCGCACTGGCAAGAGCCGAGATGAAGCTCGGTCTGCCCGTGACGGAGGCGCAGGTGAAGCAGCTCGAGGAGCATATCAACGACATAGACTACGAAGCTGCCGAGGCGAGAGAGCGTATCACCCGCCACGACGTTATGGCTCACGTGTTCACATACGGACAGGCTTGTCCCGACGCTGCGGGCATTATCCACCTCGGTGCGACGTCCTGCTATGTCGGCGACAACACCGACGTCATCATCATGCGCGACGCGCTCTATGTGGTGCGCCGCAAGCTCCTCAACGTAATGAGCAACCTCGCAAAGTTCGCGGACGAGTACAAGAATATGCCCTGTCTCGCTTATACTCACCTCCAGCCCGCACAGCTCACAACTGTCGGCAAGAGAGCGACACTGTGGCTCAATGAGCTCCTTATGGACTTCCAAGATCTCGAATACCGTATCTCGACCCTCAAGCTCCTCGGAAGCAAGGGCACGACGGGTACGCAGGCTTCGTTTATGGAGCTCTTCGAGGGCGATACCGATAAGATAAAGCAGCTCGAGAAGATGATAGCCGAGGAAATGGGCTTTGATGCGGTAGTTCCCGTGTCGGGACAGACCTACTCGCGCAAGATGGATTCAAAGGTTCTCGAAGTCCTCAGCGATATAGCGCAGTCCGCGAGCAAGTTCTCGAACGATATGCGCATACTCCAGTCCTTCAAGGAGATGGAGGAGCCCCGCGAGAAGAAGCAGATAGGCTCGTCCGCGATGGCATACAAGCGCAATCCCATGCGCTGTGAGCGTATAACCTCGCTCGCACGCTACGTGATGATAGACAGCCTCAATCCTGCATTCACGGCGGGTACCCAGTGGTTCGAGAGAACGCTCGACGACTCCGCAAACAAGCGTATCAGCGTTGCCGAGGCTTTCCTCGGAGTTGACGCTATCCTCAACATTATGATGAACGTCACCGACGGTCTTGTTGTCTACCCCGAGATGATCCGCCGCCGCGTTATGGCGGAGCTCCCCTTTATGGCGAGCGAGAACATTATGATGGACGCCGTAAAGAAGGGCGGCAACCGTCAGGAGCTCCACGACCGCATTATGGATTACTCAATGGAGGCGGGCGCGAATGTAAAGGTTCGCGGACTGGACAACAACCTCTGCGAGCTCATCGAGGCTGACCCGATGTTTATGGTCACGAAGGAGGAGCTGGAGGCTGTGCTCAAGCCCGAGAATTACGTCGGCAGAAGCCCTCAGCAGGTGGACGAGTTCCTCGCGGAGTGCATCAACCCCATTCTTGAAGCGAACAAGGACCTCCTCGGCGAGAACTTCGAGATGAAGAACTGAGCGGGGAGCGCTCAGAGCTCAGAAATGAGGTTTGAGCCGTTAGCCATTAGCCGTTAGCTGTGGTATCGCCTTCGGCGATGTATCTGAATGTAGGGGCGCCCTTTGGGCGTCCGCTGATTTGAGATTGTTTGACGGGCTGCCAAAGGCAGCCCCTACAAATAACCAATGTAGGGGACGCCGCCCTCGGCGTCCCGTTTTGAAAGGTCATAATATGAAAAAAGGCAAGAAAATTGCTGCCATCGCGGCTGCGGCGGCAGTTGTACTGGGCGGCGCGGGCTTCTACCTCTCGCAGACCCTCGTCAAGTGGAAGATGATGGAATACTACATCATGCCCTCCTTTGCTGACGGCGCCGATGTTATCGAGGAGTACCCCTACGCGGATATAGAAGTCCCCGACGAGTTCAGAGCGTGCTCGATAAAGGGCATCGACTTCGAGGCTCCCGACGGGCTCGACTGGATGTATCCCGACGCTACAGAGGGCGTGAAGTCGGGCATAATCGTCGATAATGCCGACGTCTCGAAGCGTACACTGCTCGTCTGCGTTATGGACAAGGAGGAACCCGCCGTTTCAGCGGAGCACTTCGAGGAGATAGGTTATTTCGACAAGCGTATGCTCAGGGGAATGAAGAAGCTCGGATATGAGAAGCCCGAAAATGCTTATGAGCTGCTCCGCCTGTGCTATACCTTCGACTACAGAAAATGCAATAAGCTATCGCCGTCCGAGGTAAATGCGACCTATAATATTATGGAGCTGAAGGCTATATTAGAGCCTGCTTATCTCTCATACAAGCTCGGCGGCGAGGAAGTCGAGCCCGCAGTAGACGTTGAATCCGAGACGTACCGGTACGATAACGGCAATATGAAGTCGTTCATTCAGCAGGGACCTGCCCAGAACGGCGCTTATGAGCTGATACTCGACGTGTACGCTGCGGACGACCTGAATATGCACCAGTCGGTAATGATAATCGGCAATGATATCGACACAGTGCGTCAAATAGCCAAATCCGTTGATATTTCGGAGGACTGAGATGAAAAAGGAATTCCTTGAAGCGGGCAAGATAGTCACGACCCACGGCATTCGCGGCGAGGTCAAGATAATGCCCTACACCGACACACCCGAGCTCCTCGCGGAGTTCGACCGCCTGTTCATCGGCAAGAACAGGGACGAGGTCGCGATAGAGCGCTCGCGCGTGTTCAAGAATATGGTCATCGCCAAGATCGAGGACATAGATACGCCCGAGGACGCGGAAAAGCTCCGCAACAAGGTGCTGTATATGCACCGCGACGACCTTGAGCTCGACGACGACACCTATTTTATACAGGACCTCATCGGTATGGAGGTGCGCGATGCCGACTCCGACGAGCTGTACGGCACTATCGACGACGTTATGCAGACGGGTGCGAACGACATCTACGTCGTAAAATCGGGGGAGAGGGAGCTCCTCGTCCCTGCGATAGCGGACGTGGTCGTATCCACCGACATCGACGGCAATGTGATGACGATACGCCCTCTCGACGGGCTTTTCGACTGACGGAGGACGCATGAAAATAGAAATTGCTACACTTTTCCCCGAGATGTGCGAGGCTGTGCTCGGTGAGAGCATCGTCGGCAGAGCCCGTAAGGCGGGCAAGATCGAGGTGCACTGCCGACAGATACGCGAGTACACGCAGGACAAGCACCGCCGCGTGGACGATACTCCCTACGGCGGCGGAATGGGCATGGTGATGCAGTGCGAGCCCATATATAACTGCTATATGGCGGTCTGCGAGGAGCTCGGAGGCAAGCCGCATACTATTTATATGTCCCCGAAGGGAAAGATACTCACCCAGCAGAGAGCCGTCGAGCTCTCGAAAATGGACAATATCCTCATAATCTGCGGGCACTACGAGGGCGTGGATCAGCGCGTCATCGACAGGATAGTCGATGAGGAGCTGTCTATCGGCGATTACGTGCTCACGGGCGGGGAGCTCCCCGCCATGGTGCTCACCGACTGCGTGGCGCGTATGTGCGAGGGCGTGCTCTCGGACGATGTGTGCTTCGAGGAGGAGAGCATATACAGCGGGCTGCTCGAATATCCCCATTACACGCGCCCCGAGGTGTGGGAAGGGGAGAGCGTGCCGCCTGTGCTGCTGTCGGGACACCACGCCAACATCGAGAAGTGGCGTCACGAGCAGAGCGTGGAGCTCACCAAGGAGCGCCGCCCCGACCTCTACGAGGAATATATGAAGAAATAAGGACGGCGCGGTGTCCGCGCTGCCAATTCGCGTTGTCGCTTGTAAACGCGCTTACACCATAAAAAGGCAAGTTTGCTTTCGCGGTTGTAACAATCGCGGAGACAGACTTGCCTTTTATTTTTCTTCCGCGCGAAACCGAAAGTTTCGCTCAAGCCTTTTCAAAGGCTTGCGGGTCGAGGGCGGAGCCCCGCAGGTTCCAAGGGCAGAGCCCTTGGCAGGGCGTGGGACAGCGTCCCACACACGAAGTGCGCTCTGAGAGGGGATGAATTCAAAAACAGCCCAGTGGGCTGTTTTTGAAGAGGGGAGGCTCTGCAAGAGAGAGCCTCCCCTTGTTTCGTTTCACAGTTGCTCGCCTGCGGAGTTACCTCCGCACGAAATTGCAATACCGTTTGGAAACATTAAAAAAAGCCGCGGGATAATTCTGCACAATACAACTCGAGTGCGGGGAGTCGTTTAAGTGTGGGCTATCACAGTGATAGACGCTCTATCAGTCGATTCTATGGGCTTTGCGGATAATTTAAGCAGAATCATTTAGCTAAATTCAAACCTCTCAAACCCTGCTTTCCACAATGCTTTAAAAATAAAAACTATTACTAAATTTTCATATCGGTAACATTTTGGATATATAATCCTAATATAAGGCTATTGCAAATGCACATAAACAGCGCGTATAGTCGGAAACGCTTTTTCCTTTTGGCAATAGTAGACATATTCTCACGGGGAAACTATACAGATTGAACAACAAAAACTAACGCTGATTTGTAGTGATAATTCACAAGCAAGCTGTATAAATCTATCGGTCATTTAATCTAAATGTAGAATTTGAGGAAAAGATACGATTTTGAGTTCAAAATGCGTTGACTATGAAAAAAAATGAATGTATAATAAATTACAGCAACTGAAATAATTTGCATGAACTCCCGCATAGCACAGCGGGGGACTACAGAGAATAGGAGAGTTGTAATATGTTTGTCAGAGAAGTAATGGTAAAAAATCAGGTAGGTCTCCACGCAAGACCCGCAACATTCTTCATTCAGAAGGCTAACGAGTTCAAGTCGTCTATCTGGATCGAGAAGGAAGAGCGCAGAGTCAATGCAAAGAGCCTCCTCGGAATCCTTTCCCTCGGTATCGTAGGCGGTACAAATGTCAAGGTAATCGCTGACGGTGCTGACGAGAGAGCTGCTGTTGACGCTCTTATCGAGCTCGTAGACAGCGGTTTCAGCGAGGAAAACAGATAAAGATATCCTTTGGCACAAAATCGGGGCGTTACAGATGTAACGCCCACTTTTATTATATTGCGTCAGTGCTTCACTCAAGCATATTTTCAGCGAATATCGCATAGCCGCGCGTCGGGTCGGAGACGAATACGTGCGTGACCGCTCCGATGAGCCTGCCATCCTGTATTATAGGGCTGCCGCTCATGCCCTGTACTATGCCACCTGTCTCGGAGATGAGGTCGGGGTCGGTGATGTGGATCACCATATTTTTGGCGGAGTCCGCGCCGCTGAGGTCGATGTTCTCTATCTCAGCTGCGTATTTCTTCGGGACTGAGCCGCTCACCGTCGCGCAGACCTGCACCTCGCCCGTCGTTATCTCCTGTCGGTAGCCGAGAGGGTATTCCTCCGCGCCGTCAGCGAGGGCGCTCATAGCGTCGGCTGACAGCCTGCCGTAGATACCGCTCGCGCAGTTGCGGTCGAGCACACCTATCACAGGTTCGCGCGTGAACCGCCCGCGGAGCTCGCCCGCCTTGCCCGTGATACCCTTGCGAGCGCCCATTATTTCCACGGGGACGGCTTCACCGCTCTGTATTGGGATAATTTCGCCCGTGTCGGAGTCGCAGACAGGGTGTCCGAGACCCGCAAATTCGCCCGTAGCCTTGTTGATGAAGGTCATCGTGCCGATACCCGCGATGCTGTCGCGCACCCACATACCGCCGCGCCACGTTCCCGCGCTCTCGGAGTAGACGGGGCGGAGGCAGGCGGTCAGCTCGGCGCTTCCGCGGGTGAGCGAGAGGGTCACATCGCGTCCGCCGCTGTCGGAGATGACCTGCTGTAGGTCTGCGTTGGAGCTCAGGCGCACATCGTCGGCGAGACGTATGATGTCGCCGACCTCCACGCCCGCAAGCTCGGCGGGGCAGACGTCCTCGCCCGCGCAGTCAACCTTGCCTGTCGCAGTCACCATTACGCCCTCCATAAGGAGCTTCACGCCGAAGGGAGCGCCGCTCGCGATGAGGGTGGGAGGCTCCTCACGGCGCACGCTGACGCTCTTGACGGGTATCGCTCCGAATAGCGAGAGGGTAGTCCTTTCGCGCGGCTCGGAGACGCTCCCGATACAGCGGAGCTCGGGGTACTGCGCAAACTGCACGCAGCCCGTGCTCCCGACGGTGACGCTCTCGGGCAGACGCAGCGAATAATAGCCCGCTGTGCCGAATAAGCCGAAAACTGCCGCAGATAATATAATTGCAGTCGTTTTTTTGATTTTTCCGATAAATTGCATTTTTCTGGTTCCTTTCAGTCGGATCTCCCGACTAAAAATAGTATGTATCGCAGCGGCGGCGATATGATTGTGAATTACTCACAGTCCGCGCCGCTCCGCAACAGTAAAGCAGGAGTAAAATAATGGAAAAAAAGCGCCAAAATCCGCTCATTATCGCCGCAAAAGCGGTAATGCTCGCCCTCACAGCCGTGTACCCGCTCTTTATGGTGTGTATGTCGGGAGCGGGGCTCATCTACAATAAGGACAGCTACGGCAGCGAGCTCGCGACCGTGGGCGTTTTTCTCATAATATCGGGACTTGTCACCGCTCTCGGAGCTGTGCTGTGCCTCTCGCGGAGGAATCTGCCGAATATTCTGTCGGTGGTGTGCACGCTCGGAGGGCTGGCTCTGTGCCTGTTTATGATGTATAAGCTCTGCTCGCACGCCGACGCCGCGGGCTGGACGGATAAGTTCGCGATGACGCCGATAAGTGATATGTACCGCGCGAGGATAATGCCGACTATTGCTCCCGCGGCGACAGCTGTCGTGGTGGCGGTCGTGCAGCTTTTCTCCTATGAAGCCGCCGAGGAGCGCCGCAGACGCCGCCTGCGCCGTCAGGAGCGCGAGGATGCTCCCGCGCCGAAGATAATCGACGAATAATATTGTAACACAAAAAGGACGCGATATGCGTCTTTTTTTGTTGGTCGGCTCAGATAAAAAAGAACTCAGAGCTCAGAACTCAGAGCTCAGATGTAGGGGCGACGTTTCGCCGCCCGCTGTTTTACCGATAAACCTGCGGTAATGCAATGTAGAGGCGCACGGAATGCGCCCTACACCCCGCCAAAAGAAACAGGCTGCCCTTTCGGACAGCCTGTTCCCTCATAAGGAGGTGGAGTTTATGAAATTGGGGATAGCGTTGGTTATGACTGCTCGCTCACCAGTATGGATACGCGGTTCTGGATGATCTCAGCAGTCTGCTTGGCTGTCTTCTCGCCCGAGAAGTATGCCTGTATCTCTTCATTGACTATGTTGTTTACATCCTCGTCCCATACCTGCATGCCGTGTGTCTTGGCATTGCAGATGATGTCTCTGATGAATTCAACGTCCGCGTCGGAGAGATTGGGTATCTTTATGGTCTTGTCGCCGATAGTTGTTTCGTTGTCGTAATACTGCTTCTCGCCGTTTTCGTCAGTCCAGTAGGGGTCTTCCTTGCACTCTTCGAGCTTCTGATCCAGTACGGACTTGAGAGCAGGTATGCCCCAGATATACTTGTTGCCTGTCTGGCTCTGATAATCCTCGGTGAAGAACTTGCTGATGAACTTCCAGCACTCGTCCTTGTTGGGCGAATCGCTGAGGATAGAGAACGCACCGCCCGACTGATTTACCATCATTCCGCAGCCGTCTGTGGAGGGATAGCCGACGAGTGTGATATCCTCGCCGAAGGTGACTGTCTTTTCCTGCATATAGCTTCTTAAGTCGTAGAAGTCGATAGTGGAGAGGAGCGCCTTGTCCTTTCTTACGGCGTTCTGCTGGTCGTCGTAATACTTCTGATACTCGTCATCGGTCATATGCTCCCAGTCGGGCTCTTCCTCCTCGTCGGGGAACTGATTGCAGAATTCGAGTATCTTTACAAATTCATCTGTATCGTAATTGCAGGTGCCCTTGTTGAAGTCAACGAAGTTCATATTCTGTGTGAGGAGGCTGAATGCACCTGATTTTGAATTGTCCCACATTGTGAGCTTTGCACCCTCGGGGAGCTTGTTGTATGCCTCGATGAGGTCATCGACTGTCCAGTTTTCCTTGTCGCTGTACTTCGCCTTTACTGCGGCAGTGCTAAGGCTGAATGTGGGAGAGATAGAGTAGAGCTTGCCGTTCTCCTCGCAGGCACTGAGGAGCGAGGGAACGATCTCGTCCTTGGAGACAGAGCCGTCCTTGCCGAGGTAGTCGTAGAGGTCAACGAAGGTGCCCTTGTTGGAGAGTCCCTTTATTGCGGAGGAGCTGTCGAAGTATATCATATCGGGCGAGTTGCCTGCGATGATGTCGAGCTTGAACTGCTTTGCGGGAGTGTTGAGGTATGTCTCGCTCGACTCGTCCCAGTCATAGTATTTGCTGTAATCGGTGACCTTTATGCGGTACTCGTCGCTTGATCTGTTGAAGCTGTTGACCTCGTTCATAATGCCCGTGTCGCTGTATATTACCGCAAGGGTGATGAGGGTCTTGTCTGCGAGCTCCGAGGCGTCACGCTCGGAGATGCGGTAGAAGCCGCTGGCGGACTGGTCGGAGTAATCGTATACATAGATGATGAACTCATTGTTGCCGAGGCTCATCATGCTGCGGACGTTGTCGCCGCTGAGGTCGGAGTCTACCCATGAGGTGAGCTCATCACAGCTGCCGTCAGCCTTGATACCGTACAAGCCGCTGTATGTGGAGGCGTAGAAATCATAGTCTCCGTCGCCTGTTACGAGGGTCGTGAGGCTTTCGTTGTCCATATCCTTCAGCACGATGTCCTTCGTATTGACCTTGAGTGTATCGGTGTTGATAGTGCCGATGCAGGCGTGGTCGTCTGCCCATGTGGAGAAGGCGATATTGCCGTCGGTGGTCGCGCAGAACGCGTAGAGCCATACGTCGTCGGGGAAGTTTACCTCATTTCCGAAGGTGCCGTCAGCGTTGAGGATGTAGTAGCTCTCCTTCTCTCCGCCGATCTGTATGAGAGCGTGCTCGCTGTCGATGGGCGTTAAGCTTCCGAGGTAGGGAGTTACCATATCATCTTCTGCGCCGTCCATAAAGCGGTCCATATTTATCTCGGCGTGATTGAGCTCCTTGCCCGTTGAGTCGAAGGTGTAGAGGAAGTATGATGTTTCGGCGGCTTCCTGATATGCGTCCCAGTCGAAGCTGTCATAGTCAAAGTTGGGATCCTTCCAGTCGGGACGCTCATAATCGCCGTAGTCGGTGATCGTTGCGATATCGAAGATAGTGCCGTCGAGAGCCGCGGTGATGTTGCAGTAGAGGTCTGCGTTGTCGCCCTTATTGTAATCGGGCTTTATCTCATTGTAGCTTTCAAAGTTTGTGTCCGTGAGGAACATATGCGACGAGCCTTCATTGTCGCTGCCGACAACGAGGACATTGTCGGTGTCGCCGAGGCGTGTCATACTGTTTACATAGGTCGCATCGGGCTGGCTGCCGATGGATGTGGCTGCGTAGGAGTGCTTGATGACGTCCGAAGCCGTCTGCTTGGGCTTTTCACCCTTGCTGCTGCCGTCACCGCCGCCGTTCTGTCCGGGGAGCGAGCAGGATACCGCTGAGAGCAGGCAGACTGCTCCGAGTGAAGCTGCCATTGTTCTGAGAGCTGTGTTTCTTTTCATTTCTTTCTTTCCTTTCGATGATGTTTATTCGTTGTTTATATTAGCTTTCTTTTGTCTGCGGTCATAAGCCGTTTTTTTCTTTTTTTCTATCAGAGCCGATATCAGCGACAGCCCGCGCTTCTTTATAAAGCGTGCGCCCGCCCATATCAGCCATATAGCTGTGATAAGCGGTATGATGAAGCATACCGTACGGTGGAAGTATATCGGTGCGAGCTTGAACTCCGCTATCCGCGAGGCGTTCTCCCAGTAGGGGAGGACCACCGTGTCCTTGCGGACTGCGAGGTCGGAGCGGTGCCTGTAAGCCTTTGCCATCACCGAGGGCTTGAAGCGCTCGGTGTTGTTGACTAAGACGAGCTTGCCCTTGTAGGTGTCGCCGAAGTGCTTCTCTATCGTGCCGTAGCCGAAATTCTCGACGGGGTCGTAGGTCATACACTCGTAGCAGGTTATCCTGGTGAGCTTTGTCTGTCCTTCCATACCTTCGCCGTAGCTGCCCGATGCCGAATACATCACCTGCGGCAGGCTCTCCGCGCCCTTGTATGAGACGTACACACGCGGGGCTTCGTCCGCTGTGCGCTTCTGGTATTTATCTGTCGGGTCGTCGATGACTCCCGAGATGTAGTATTGCACGCCGTCGATGTAGATGAGCTGCCCCGCGACGTTTGACGAGCCGTACAGCGTGAATGCGAGCGAGCGCTCGATGACCGCGCCGTCCTGCATTATATCGTCGTCGGAGAAGTAGGCGCCGCTCAGCAGCCTGAAATCGCGGAAGAGGAAGAAGTCTCCGCCCACCGCGGTGAGGTCGGCTTCACCCTTGCCTGTTGAGTCGCAGGTGACGTAAGCCGAGCCTATCGGCGTGCTGTATGCATCGGCTATCTCGGGCACCTTTCCGTTCGGACTTGACACGGCGGCTGTCAGCTCGCTGTTGAGCTTTGCCCTCAGCGCGTACATACCGTCGGTGTTGAAGCCCGCGTCGTCGGAGAAGAAGCAGCTTATCTGCGAGCTCTCTCCGTCGCGGTCCCATCTCTGCGCCGCGCTGTTGTAGGTCTGCGAGCGGGCTATCGCTCCGCCTGCGAGAGTCAGCGCGAGAGCCGCGGTCAGCGAGACTGCGTTCACGCCCGCGATGACGGCGTACAGCAGTGGTTTCTTTACTTTCATCGCCGCACCGCCTTATTTATCCTTCATTCTGACTTGGTCCTTGGGCTCGACGGGCTTGCTTGAGGCTGTGATGACGTATTCGTTGTAGCCGAGGTTGCCCGATACGGCGCTCGATGTCTCGTCCGAGGCAAGCACCTCAACTGCTACGCGTTCTGCGTAGTAGCGGTTGCCGAGCGGCGAGTTCTTGGATACGACCACGAGCACGAAGTCACCGTCCTTGTCGTGACCTATGGCGTTCTTGGGTACTATTGAATCGTAGTTGCCGCCGCCGCAGGGAATGGAGAGCTCGAGGTACGAGCCCGAGTCAACGTCTCCCGTCAGCGCGAATACGAGTATCTTGCTCTTCGAGCCTGCCACGGTGTCGCTCTTTATATCGGTGAGGGTGGCTTCTATGCCGCCGAACCAGTTGTTCACGACCTCTGCCTGCGTGCCCTTCTTGACCTTCTTTGCCTTGTCGGCTTCGACCGTTATCTCCATCGTGTAGCCCTCATCTGCGAGGTCTACCGTCATAACGGGATTGTCGGGGAGTGTGGTGTCGCCGACCTTTACGGTGATGTTCGATATAACGCCGCTGTACTTGGATATTACCTCGGTCGAGCCCGTCTCTGATCTGAGCTTATCCACCTTTTCGCGAGCCTTATCGACCTCCTTCTTCTTTGCCTGAAGGTCGAGGTCGCTCATCTTCTTGGTGTTCTCGTCCGTTTTCTGAGTCTTGCTGAGGGTGGTTATGAGGTCCTCGAGCGTGCGCTGCTTTGCGGTCACGTCGGCGTTGAGGTCGTCTATGCTCAGACCGCCGCCGTTGTTCTCGGATTCGTAAGCTGCAACGCGAGCCGCGTATAGCTCCGCCTCTGTCTCCGCATCTGCGAGTTTGCCTGCTATGTCCGCACGGAGCCCGAACTTCTCTGTCTCGTACTTCTCGCGAGCCTCGTTGCGGGCTGTCTCCTTAGCCTCCATATCTTCTCTTGCGGCGGCTATCTCAGCCTCTGTGGCGGTCGAGCCCTCGGCTGTGAGAGCCGTGTATATCGTGCAGGAGGCGGTGTAGTCCTGCTCTGCTGTGTCAGCCTCGCTCTTGACTGCGAGGATATCGTTCGTGTACTCGGCGGGAGCCATACTGTATTCGTCCGAATCTATCGCCGCGATGACTGTCTGGAGCTTGGTCTGGAGCTTCGTGTAGTAAGCCTGTTCCTGCTTGTCGCTCTCGTACTTCTCCTTTGCAGCCTTAGCGCCGCTCTGTCCCGCGACAGCCGCATCACGCTTGGCTATCGCTGTCTGGAGGTCCTCACGCGCACGCTGTATGCTCTGATTCTCGCTGGAGTAGTCAGCGGCGGGAGTGAGTATCGCCTTCTGGTAGTCGAGCTCAAGCGCCGCGAGTGCGTCCTCGGCGGCGGTGAGGGCTTCGTTGTCGCCCGCGGACACCGTCATGAGCACGTCGCCCTTCTTGACCTCCTTGCCGTTCTTGACATTGAGGGACTCAATGGTCTTGTTGCCGTCAACGGTCACGTCCCACGACTGGTTCGACATAACCATTCCGCTTCCGCGGATACGCTCGGTGAGCTTGCCCGAGGTCGCACGCTCGGAGGTTATCTCCGCGAGTGACCTGTTCATTATGGTGTTCGAGAAGAAGGTCAGCACCAGCAGCACCGCGAGGAACACGATGATGATGGTCTTGATGATATCGCGCCTTTTTCTCGGGTCTTTTACTTCTTCGTCGCCCTTTATCTCACTGGCGGTCTTTATATGTTCTGTATTTTCAGCCATAGTGTCGTTCTCCTTATCTATTATTTTGAGCCGTCAGCCGTTAGCCATTAGCCGTTAGCTAATGGTATTGCCTGTCGGCGATGAAGCATAATAGCTGTCCGCGTCGGCGGACACCATTAGCTAAAGGCTAAAGGCTGATAGCTAAAGGCTTCATTATCCCTTGATACCGCCCGAATAGGTGATACCCTCAACGAGGTAATCCTCGCCGTAGAGGAACATCAGTATCGTGGGTATCATATACACCGTTCCGACCGCGAACGCGAGTCCGATATCGCCCGCGTTTATCTGCGACAGGAACACAGACAGCGGGTGCAGCTCGGTATCCTTCATCAGCACGAGCGGCTGCTCGACCATATTCCAGTAGTCGATGAAGACGAGCATCGCGATAGAGACTATCGCTCCCTTGCACAGCGGCATATGGATCTTTGCGAGTATCTGAAGCTCGCTCGCTCCGTCGAGCTTTGCAGCCTCGACGTAGGAGACGGGTATGCGCTTCATTACCTTCGTCAGCAGGAATATGCTGAACGGCGAGAATATGCCGGGCAGTATCACCGCCCACCGCATATTTTCTATCGACTTGTTTATCCTCGCTCCTATCGCCGCGGGAGCAAGGTCAACGACCGATGAGGCGTTGTCCTTGATGAAGTCGGCAACGAGGAAGTTCGGCACGAGCGTAACCTGATACGGCATTATCATAAGTATGATATACGCGAAGAAGATGATGCTCTTGAATTTGTTGGGGTAGCGCGAGAAGCCGTATGCAGTGAGTATCGCGAGGAGCACCTGAAATACCGTTATAGGCACGGTGAGTATCACCGAGTTCCAGAACTTTATCAGGTAATCGGGGCTCTTGAAGAGCACGCTCGCGTACTGGTCGAAGGTGACCTTGTCGGGAATGAATTTGAGGTTGACGTTCTCGGAGATGAACGTCTTCTTGTCGTCCGTGATATTGCCTATCATAGCGCCGTAGTTGGCGGTTATCTCGTTGGACGTCATAAACGAGTTGGCTATGGTGAGCACCGTCGGCATAAGGAAGGTCACGGCGACGATATCCGTGAACAGCATTATCATAATGTTGAATATGCGCTTTTTTGTATGTCTGCTCATCAGCTCTCCACGTCCTTTCCGAAAATTTCCTCGGCAATAAGGAGAGCCGCGATTATCACTATCATCACAGCCGAGAACAGCACCGCCGCGGCTGAAAGCTTCTGGTAGTCGAGGCTGTTGAAGGTGTTGTTCATAAAGTGCTGGAGCATATACATCTTGTCGTATGGGTGGTCGCCCGTCAGCAGGTAGACCTCGCGGAATATCTTGAACGAGTTTATCAGCGAGAGTATCAGTACGAACAATATGGTAGGCGAGAGGTATCTCAGCTTGATGTGGAAGAACTGGTATATCCTTCCCGCGCCCTCGAGCTCCGCTACCTCGAGGATATCCCGCGGTACTGCCGCGAGTGCCGACATAAACAGTATCATATTGTAGCCGATGTTCTTCCACAGGAACATCACGATGATGATGAGCTGTCCGTGGCTGGACTTCATCCAGTCAACGCCCTCAACGCCGAAGAGGTCGAGTATCTGGTTTATCGTGCCGTGGTTGTGGAAGAGTACCTGCCACACCAGTACGACCGACGCCGTCGGTACCATTATCGGGCTGAGGAAGAAGGTGCGTATCACGCTCTTGTAGGGGATATTGCGTTCGAGCAGAGTCGCGAGCCACAGTGATATCACGAGTACCAGCGGTACGGATATCAGCGAGAAGGTCGAGGTGTTGAGCGCCGCGCGTCGGAAAGCCGCCGCCTGAAAGAGGCGCCTGAAGTTCTCCAGCCCCACGAACTGTCCAGATATGGGGTTATTTATCACGGAATAGTAGATAACTATGCAGAACGGTATCAGGAAGAATATGAGCACTCCCGCAAGGCTTGGCAGTACGCACACGTTGCTGAAAATGCGCTCGCCTCTCCTGCCGCACTGGCTGTTTGGTTTCTTCATCGTATCACTATCCTTTGTTGAAATTTCTCTTGTTCTCCGTGAGAAGTGCTTCTATATATAAGTGACTTTCGGAGGCAAAAAAGTTGATGTTTTCAGAAATTTTTATCTTTTAACATTTGCAAACACATTCTTTACGTATATTATGATACAACGTTAACAATAAAGTGTCAATGCTTTTTGCAAATATTTTGCATTTCTTTTCCCGATTTTTCGCATTTTTCACTTCTGAGCCCACATCCGCTCCGATATCATTCTTACCGCTCGGGCAAGCCGAAAACGTGCGGACGCTTTGTTAACCTTGGTTAACATAAAACTGCGTTAGCCTTTGAAATTGTACTAATGATGATAGTACAGCTCCTACGGTTAATATGATATCACTTTGACAACCGTTTGTCAATAGCTTTTGCAAATATTTTGCAGTTTCCGAACAAGTGCGCAAAATCTGACGGATTCGCTATTTTTTGGTCAGTCCTCTGCCTGTCGGGACGATTGTTTTTACGCTCAAAAGCCGCTTTATGAGCCTGCGTTTTTTGTGCACTTTGACTTTTTTCAGCGCGCGCTATTGACTTCTTTTTTTCACCGTGGTATAATATCATCTGTTGAAACTCTGTACGCGGGTGTAGTTCAATGGTAGAATGTCAGCCTTCCAAGCTGAACACGTGGGTTCGATTCCCATCACCCGCTCCAGCACGGTGTCCGTGCAGCCGATTCGCGTCGCCGCTCGCAAAGATCGCTTACAAGTACGAAACGGAAGCTTGCTCCCGCGAATGGTACAAAGCGAGTGCGGCACTATTATACTATTAATGTTTATGCGCCTTTAACTCAGCTGGATAGAGTAACTGCCTTCTAAGCAGTAAGCCGCTGGTTCGAATCCAGCAAGGCGCGCCAGCACGGTGTCCGTGCAGCCGATTCGCGGGGTCGCTCGCAAAGCTCGCTTAATCTGCGTGGAACAGTAGTTTGTTATCGCGGACGATAGCAATGCCGAATATGGCAACAACTTAATATTGATGGTGGGTGTAGCTTAGCTGGTTAAAGCGTCGGATTGTGGTCCCGAAGATCGTGGGTTCGAATCCCATCTCCCACCCCAGAATGGTGAAACGGTTTAGATCCGTTCCCGAAAAAGTCCGATTTATCGGACTTTTTTTATTGTCTAATATTTCGAGTTTTCAAGGTGAAACAGTAGATCCCACCCCCAAAAAAACGTTTTTGAACGCCTCAAAATAGTTTTTTACGAGCCTTTTCAGAGCTTGAAGGGGGCTAGAGAAGGAAAACGCCACGAATAGAATGTAGAATTTTCAACTGATTTCAAAGCCGATTTTGTTGGTTTCGTACAGAAGCCATACAGGGTCGGCTTTTGTTATTAATGCTTGATTTGAACCGATTATATTTATACTCTAAAAGTGTGTATTATATGGCGCAAACGTGTAGTTTGTGACAAGAGTGTTGACATTAATGGATGATACATATAAAATGTACTTAAAATTCAGTTGTTCTATGAAAGCTAATTCATAGCATAGAAAAAGGAAAAGTAACAGGGTGATTAATGTGTTAAAGAAAAATATAAATACTAATCAGAACGATAATCATAGCGAAAGAAGAGGCAGACAACAAAGCAACTCGTCTCAAAAGAAAACGAGAGGATTGTTCTTTTTATTTTTTAACAGATATACCATATGGGGAGTGCTCTTTATTCTTGTATCGATTGTTATCAGTATGATAGATTTATATCTTCTTGATACGACGATTAAAGCAATTAGGGTTCTTAGCATTTTTATGAAGATTGTATCTGAGTTAATACAGGCAATAGGAATTGCATTTGCTGTAGGTGCGGTATTTGATTTTTCCAAAAACTCAGAAGAATTCATAAGATTTGTTTCTGGCTTACTCTCAAAAATTGTTGTATCAAAGGATTTCCTTGGTATGTTAACTGAAAATGAGAAGGAAGATGCCCTTAAATTGATTTTGAAGCCAACTAATTCACAACTAGAACAGTATTCGAGTATTAATGATTATTTTTCAGCAAAGATTAACGAAGCGAAAGAAATGTTTGCAACAAATTTCAAATCGCATGTGACTATTACCGCGATTGCCAAAATAAAAGAAGGAAGGGTAGTTGTACATGGAACCATGCGCTATCGAATCTATAAGATTCAGGATAAATATGAACCAATCACTATCATATTTGACGATGATATGGGACGAATTGAGAGAAGAAGAATAATATCTCCGAATGGAATGGATACAATTGATTTGGAAGATGAAGACATTAAAGAGAATCAATCTGTTGAAGAAAAAGGTGGGCTAGAATACAATCAATATAAATTTGAAATACCAGAGAAATTATTAAGGCATAGATATTTAACCATAGAGAGTGAGTTTGAGGAACTAGGAGAAAACCATTGGGCAACGTTTAATTGGACTTCACTCACTCCATATGATGGTGTCGTTTTTACAATTATTTGTCAAGATGGATTGATAATAAAGAAGAGAACACTTTTTGATAAAAAAGACAAGTATATTTTTACTGATTCACAAGATGGAACGAGATTAGATATTTGCTCTACAGATTGGCTAGATGCATTTACTGGTTTTTCAATCTTAATTGCAAGTAGAGAAACTACAAAACAGACAAGCGATATACAGGGTCCTACCAATGAGGATGTTTTAAAGAGCCAACCATCTGATGGTAATAATAAGCCTATATAAATAGAGAGAAAGAATACAACGAGAAGCTATGATGTCTGAGGGGACTTTATTACTTGTTTTTGGCTACATTTGGTATTAAAATGTTTTTTTGTGTTTTGTAATAAAACAAGCATTTCAAATTATTGATAATTAATAAAGTGCAATAGAAATAGCATTGCTTTAAGAAAGTCAACTGTATTATTCTTTTTAATAGAGAGAGACAGTTGACTTCGTTTATGCGGATGCGAGTTGCTCGTCTTGGCCGGTTTCAACCAATTATTGCAAATAGAAGAAATATATGCCAAGTTCAATTTTGTTAAAAAAGAAAAATATATTTTACTGCTTAGACATTTATGACTTTTATGGTACTAATATGTGAAAGGGAAATACCGGAGGAGGTATCAGCATGGATAACGGTGCAAGTAGCTACCGCCGTTTCCTTGAGGGAGATAAACAAGGACTATATGAGCTTATCTGTGAATACCGTATCCCGCTGATGCTGTATTTGAACAGCATAGTTCAGAATATGCATACAGCCGAGGAGTTGACGGAAGATACGTTCTTTGAGCTTGCTTCCAGACGACCTTCTTTCTCGGAAAAAAGCTCTTTCAAAACGTGGTTGTTCTCAATTGGACGCAATATCGCAGCAAAGCAATTCAGGAATAATCCGAATGAAATAATCCTCTCAAGCGAAGTGTATGAACAGATACCTGACGAAGAAAGCATCGAAAGCAGCTATTTCAAAAATGAGCGTGATATCCACATACATAAGGCTTTGGATGCTCTTAATTCGGATTATCGTCAGATACTGTACCTTACCTATTTTGAAGATCTTTCAAATGACCAAGCGGCGGCGGTAATGAAAAAGAATAAGCGTCAAATCAGAAATCTCCTTTATAATGCTAAGAAGGCGTTAAAAGCTGAGTTGGAAAGGAGTGGGTTTGATTATGAAGAATGATCATGAGATGTTTAATAGTGTCCTTTCACGCTTGGAAGAATACGAAAAACAAAAGAAGCGCAAAAGAATCATCGTGCGTCGCACGGCTGTGTTGACACTTGGAACAGCCGCGGTACTTGGAATAGGCATCTTCACTCATGCTATGAAGCCTCCGAAGAAGCCAGTTCCCAATCAGTCGGGCATAATTGTTGAGACTGAGACAACCTCTGCGGAGGCTACTTCAGCTCCGAGCATGGCAAGCACTACCTCTCTGCAGATTGGGACAACAATATTGACAACTGCTGCAACAACTGTGACAACGTCTACTTCGGTTCGTCAGATCGTGACGACAATCCGCACTACCGCGACTGCGGCTCGCACGACAAGGAATGCTACTGCCACGACAGTAACGTCAACTGCCGTGACCTCGCAGAATGTGATAACAACGACCGCTTCAACAATGACACATGGAGATTTGACTGTTTCAACCGTTCCTTTTACGGGTGAAATAACCACTGTGACAACCATTGTTTCGACAAATCCGCCTCAGAATAACCCAAAATATGTTATGATAACATATGAGGAAATTGACCTTGAAGCAGTAAGTGCAGAGACAGAAAAAAGAGCCGATGAATACGTGAAGGAGATTGAGGAGTTCGAGTATACTGATGAAGAAATTGAATCGATGCGTCAGAGTTACTTTGACAAGCAGTTTAGCGCAATAAGAAAGGAGTGGAACAAGGAACGTGCAAAAAGTATTATAAATGCACTTGGTGCAGACCCCTCAAAAGTTTCATACGCTATATTTGCTCCGACAGTACACTGCGAGCTCACGGATAAACAAATAGAAGCTGCCAAATCACTACCGCTTATTATTTCTATCACCCTTCAAGAGAACAATGAGCAAATCGTGATATGGTCAAGTAACACCGAGTAAAGGAGGTATCTTTATGGAAAAAATGATGAATGCTATGCTAACCGCTTCAATACTGGCAAGTTACAGCATTATGCCGTTTAATGTTAATGCCACGGATATTCAGGTTCCTGTTGCACAGGTAAGTGAAGCTGAAGAAGCTAACGGAATCTCTGAAAAGCTGAAAAATGATATTGAAGCAGGATTGGACAAAATCAATGTTACAATGTGGTGCGTATTCAAATACGACCATAAGTCGATAATCGCTGAGTCTCAAGCGGCGGCCGCAGAATATGAAGCTACACTGGATACATCAGTGTATTCAGCAGAGCAGATTACTGAGATGGTAGGAGAATACAAAAATATCTTTTCTGAAAACAAATACCACGAAGCAGATTTGGTGATACAAAAAGAAATATGTGATTTTATAGGTATAGACGTTTCAGATGCTGAGTTTAACGGTGCAAGGTTGATATGCTCTCTGACTCCTGAACAAATATCCAGAATTGCAGGAACAGAATATCTCAAAGGTGAGATTATCGAGCAGTCAGAATTCGTTTCGGGCGATGAATTGGGCTATGAGCATTTTGATGTAAGTAATTCCTTAACGGTAAAGGAAGTGCAAGCATTATTCAACAAGTATTTTGAAGAAAACAACATGGATGCAAAATGTGTGACAAGCATAAACTATCCGCTCGATTATCCCTCTCTTGTTATAGAATATGTTCTTGAAACAAATACAATAACGGGTCCGCAGATAGTTGAATTCGCGGAGAAAAACAGTATAGACCGTACATTATTCACTGTTGCACCCATCGAAAACGGGGTTCCAATGATAAGAAGTGATGTCGACGTTAATGTTCATGGAGACGCAAATTGTGATGGAAAAACAACAGTTGCTGATTCGGTTGCAATATTGCAGCACATCGCTAACCGCGACAAGTATGGGCTCTCTTCGCAGGGGCTCATTAACGCCGACGTTGATGGAGAGGCTGGCGTGACCGCAAATGACGCACGTGCTTTACAGGAATGGGACGCAAATAAATGATAATTAGAATTAATTCTCCTTATTACCGAGGCAGCGGCACCCACTATTAGGTGCCGCTACTTTTCATACTAAAACTAACTATTATAACAGCATTTGTCTTAGAGAAGATACATGGAGCATTTTGTGGTAGTTCGTGACACAAATGTGTATTTCGTGCCAATTAAGTTGACATATAAATGATATCATTACATAATGAAATAAACAATTATTTTTGAGAAGATAGGCTGCTAATAGAGATTAGCAGTAAATATGTTTTATAATGCCATTAATATGGAATGCTTGGAGGGGATACCAATGTATAGTAATTTAATCATATTGATCTCATAATAGCATAATAAGATTCATGGATTTGTAATTAATCAGGAGGTTTTTATGAAAGGGAAAAAATTATTTTCTAGTATTATATCTTGTTCTCTGATAAGTGCTGTTATCACAAATGGTGTTCCTTCAAACGGTATAGAAGCCGGTTATCAGCCATTTTGTGATTCGGGGAGCAAAATCACACCATTATTGTCAGAAAGAATAGCTAATTCTTCATCAGAACTCTATCCGGTAGTAATCTGGACAAATGGACTAGTTGAATCGGAGATTGAGAAGGAAATAGAAGATGAAATTGGTTATAATCGGAATGGATTGGAAGTAGATTATACTCCTCCATCAAAAGAATTGATATCAGAATTGGAAAAGGCGGCAGAGGAGTCACCAAATGAATATCTTGAAACCCTTATGAAAAAGCATTTGGAGATGACATCATCTGAAAGAAAGGTTGAAAAAGAAAAAACCAATTTGTATCGTCAAACGCGTAGAAGAATTGTTGAGGAGAAAAACACTTCTATAATAAGCGATGTATTAGATGAAATAAATATCGACGCGTCTAAAACGAGATTTATTAGTAGATATGCTCCGATGGCAGTTTGTTTTATGACGGCAGAAGAGGTGATAACTGCAGAACAAAACGAAATGATATCAGAATTATCATTATATGAGCCGCAGGAATGGAAGGTGTGCGTTACAGATTTTGGAACTACTAAAGCAACAATGGAAATAGATAAAATAAATAATTATCTTAACCTTACCGGGGATGGCGAAATAATTGGTATATATGAAACTGCAACGGTTAATCCATCATATTATTCTACTTATGGATTAAATGCTTCTCAAGTTCAAATCATAGGCCCGTCATATTCAAACGGTAGTACTCATTCTACCTACTGCGCTGGCATTGCGGCGGGAAGTGGTGGCGTTGCACCAGATGCAATAATTCATTCTTCAACGTGTGAGTATGACTGGCAAAACTTTGATTGGAATAATTATGGCAATGCACAGTTATCAAATCTTGAAGCTCTGATTGATAGCGGTGTTAGTGTTATAAGTATTAGTTGGGGGTCAAGTAATTCGATTGCCTGTTATAACAATTGGGCCAAGTATACTGATTATTTAATATCTGATACAAATACTACAATAGTATGTGCAACTGGTAATAATGACGCTAATTATGTTATGAACCCGTCTTCTGCGTATAATTGTATTGCTGTAAATGGATTTGTAGATGTGTATAATGGACAATCGCAAAAAGTATTGAACGATTATTCATATAACAATGGAAATGGTTGCTTAAAACCCGATGTTATAGGACCTTCACTTAATAACGGAACGAGCACAGCAACTCCATATATTGCAGGAATGCTTGCTCTTATGTATCAATACAAACCTGGTCTTGCTGCTTCCCCTGAGTTGTCAAAAGCGATCTTAATGGCTTCTTGTCATCAAAAGTGTTCTAAAGTAATCACTGGTAATACTGTATCTAATCTGTCTGAAACCATGCAACAAGGGCTCACAGATAGGCAGGGAGCTGGTATTCCAAGCTTGTACAGAATGATTAGCATAATATCACAGCATACTTACGGAAAAGGAATACTTAAATCCGATAATTCTTATGAAAGAATTGTAAACTTTGTACAGCCTCAATATAATTCTGAAAACATAAATGTTGTAATGACCTATTTACAGAACAATGTTCCCACAGCTTCCACAACAGGTGTAAAAGATGATTACAATATTTCACTTACAAATGATAATACCACCACGCAATCGACTTTATCAAATAGTTCAGCAGAAATGATATACCAATCATTATCTGATGAGGAAGATTATTCTTTAAGGATTTACAAGAATTCTGGACAATCATCAGAAGTTAGATATGCTTATGCATGGTCAACGGATATGGAGCATTTTAATAGAAATGTTAAGGATGAGGGTATTTATTATTTGCGGAATAAGAAAAGCGGTTTATATTTAACTAAAAATCAGTATGATAATAAGAGCACACAAACAAGTTTTATCGCATCATATAGGGCTTTATGGATTGTTGACTACATCTCGGCGACAAATAAATACACTATAAAAAATGGTTCCATTACATCATATGGACTTTGTTTGGATTCGATTATAAACGGTAGCAATTATTATGCTGTAGATAACACACTTTCAAACGTTAACCCTATTTCTGTTCTTGAGAACAATGATGGAACTTACACCTTTACTCAAGTAGTGGGCGGAAATACATATGCCTTGAGCGTATATCAAAATTCAACTTCGACTGGAGCAATAATATGTTGGTCACCATATAGTTCAAACAACAACTCACAAAGATGGTATTTTGAAGCCGCAAATTACAGAATAGGAGATGTTCATTTCGATAGAATAATCGACAATAGTGATGTGTATTATATCCAAGCATATGATGCGGGTTCAATAAGTTTAAATAATATCGGAATGTATTTGGCTGATGTGAATAAAAATGATGTTGTTACCGTTGCAGATGCAGTAGCTCTACAAAGCATAATAGCTAATCCTTAATATGAGGTAATCACGCTTGTAAACTATGATACTTGTAAGAGATATGGGGAATATCTTAACGGCGACGGAAAAGGTTGATCCCTCCGCTACTTCATTTGAACTTGTTGAGTATCCCCCAAAAGCTACCGAATAACTCTCCTCCATATTACCAAAACAGCGGCACCTATTTCGGGTGCCGCTGTTTTATAGCCGACTCTTTGACTTCTCGTATTGAGAAGCCCAAGAGTCAGCTTTTTTGCACATATATTTTTTTATTAGACAAGGAGGTCGATAATACGGCATGGAAGAAAAAGCTCACGACGCAGCAGAAAGCTGAGTACAAGGCTGAGAAGCGTGAGGAGATGCAAGAGATGTTCAAACAGATTGATGACGGCGTTAAGGCTGTTTTCGAGTCTGATAAATACAAGGAATGCCTGCGATATATGAGTAAGTTCACGAATTACTCCGCAGGCAATTGTATTCTCATTATGCTCCAGAAACCCGATGCAAGCCTTGTTGCGGCGTTCGGCAAGTGGAAGGAGCTCGGCAGGACTATCAACAAAGGAGAAAAAGGCATAGCGATACTTGCTCCGATGAAGTTTAAGTCCAAAGAAGTCGAGGAACAGTTCGTCAAGGACAGCAGTGGAAATCAGATTTACAACGCTGACTGTTCTGAGAAAAAGGAAAAGGTCGAGGTAGAGCAAACCTCCATAGGCTTCAAAAAGGTATATGTTTTTGACGTATCACAGACCAGCGGTGAGCCAATACCCGAATACGTCCACGAACTGAACGAGGACATCGAGGACGAACACGTTGAGGCAGTTATATGTGCTGTACGAAGCGTTACAGGGCTTCCTGTCGGGTTTGAGGACATCGACAGCGGCGCAAAGGGATATTACAGCTACAGTGAGCACCGAATAGCGATACAAAGCGGTATGAGCGGCGCACAAGCCGTTAAAACTGCTATTCACGAATGCGCTCACGCCCTGCTGCACGATCCCGATAAGAAGCTCCCGACTGCCAACTCCACCCGAAGTGATAAGGAGGTTCAGGCTGAATCGGTGGCATATATCGTGGCTTCAAGGTATGGGATAGACACAAGCGAATACAGCTTCCCATATATAGCCTCATGGAGTCAGGGAAAGCAGCTTGAACAGCTCAACCGCTTTTTGAATGAGATTCAGGAGATTGCAAGGACGATATGTGATGCCATATACACAGAGCTTCAAGCTCTGTCAGAAAATCAAACAGAAGAACTGACCGAGGACGAGTTTCTCGGTCTTGCTATGTAAGGAGATGAGAAAATGAAGATCGAAACCGTGAAAGCTCCTGTCACAGCGAGCGAAAAGCGACTGCTTGATGTCATATCCAAAGCCGCGGACAGGATAGCTACCTTTGCACATCTCGGACAAAGGGAATTTTCCATAGAAGATGTGCTCGATGAACTGGACTGCGGCTACCACGATATAAAGAGGATGATACGGGATTCAGCCGCGGAAATACTGAAAGAAAAGCCCGATATATCCGCTGTTGTGGTGAGCGACTTGGATCTCCCCTGTCAGCCTGATATTACAGTAACAATAAAAGAGGAACAGGAAATGACCGCTGATGAGGATATCGGCGGTCTATCTTTTTAGGAGGAATTAATGAAAGCAAGATTACTGAAACTGAAGCTCTTCTCCCCGATAATTGTAAAGGGAGAAGTTCCATACGAAAACCCGTGGGACGGCGGCGATGACTACCGCGTACTTGTGGAAACGGAAAAGAGAAAGTGCAGGGACGAGATATATGTGAACGCCTGTGAAGCCCTCGCTCCTGTTGTTCTGCCGCATCCCTTTGAACGCCGCATTTTCTCTGCCGTTCCCGTCGTTGAAGAAAAGGACGGGAGGCTCATGCTGTTGCTCAACTGTGAATGCTACCGCCGCCTTTCCGAGGCGGAGCTCGACGAGCTGTGCGACTGGTGGGAGAATACAGTCGCGGAAGCAAGCGAGGAGCTCAGCAAGAGGCGTATCAAGACCAAAAAACTCGGCGGAATATTCATTTACCTGTGGTTTATGAGCGGCTGGGCAATAGAGCCGGTGTACCCCGAAAAGGAAGGAGACTGATATATGAGAGTACCAAGCAGAAATGAAGTTGAAAGCTATCGCAGTCGTTACCCTGTAGGAACAAGAATATGCTGCGACAGTATGTCCGATGATCCAAGACCTGTTCCTTCGGGAACTATGGGAACTGTTATCGGAGTTGATGATATGTGCAGCATTATGGTGAAGTGGGATAACGGGCAAGGGCTTTCCCTTGTTCCCGGAGTTGACAGCTTCCATGTCATATCTCAGGAGGAAAGCGAATCCGAGGAAGCAGATATGGAGATGCAGATATGAAGGTCAATGCCCAGGAAGAAAGCTTCGAGCTTATGGAAATGCTCGGACAGCGCGTGCTGTTCACGAATATGAGGGTCGACCGCGATACCGTCCCTCAAGACCTCTATGTATATGAGGTCAGGCACGACGATGACTGTACAGGAGAGATATGTGAAATAAAGCCGTCTGTAATGGTCAATCACTGGGGAACGATGATCTGTAAAGAGCCCATTGAACTTGACACCAAATGGAACAGCAGATTCGTCGATAAGAACGACTACAGCTATCTCGGCGACGATGTTAAGCTTGATGAATATATAAATACGGACTGCTGTGAAGCTGAGTCCGAGGAAATGAAGATGATATAATGGCAGAGAAGAACAGACCGCTATGCCCGATAATAGGGGCTGACGGCAACATATTCAATATCCTTGGAATGGCTTCAAGGACGCTGAGACGAAACGGTATGGCTGATGAGGCACAGGAGATGTACAGCCGCGTGACTTCATCGGGCAGTTATGAGCAGGCGCTCTGTATCATTACCGAATACATAACGCCATGCAGTCAGGAAGAACTCGAAGAGGACAGCCTATCCCAGCAGTATTAGGCTGCTGTTAATATAAATATTTCAAAAACAGCGACGGCTCGGCATTTATGCCAATCTCGGAGCGATAAAGGAGGAATGAAATATGAATACGTCCTGATAACCTTTGAGGGAAGGAGGTCGTATGCAGACACGCAAAAGATACGAAAAAGCAAGCGTTGTGCTCGGCGGTGATATACCGTCTATGCTGAGAAAGGCAAAGACTGTCCTGTCGCATAAGCAGTACCACGAGCTTTGTATCGCCGTTGACGACGCGGCAGACTATACTACAAAGAAAGGAATGATAATCGCCTGTTTACAGGCAAAGAAAAATAATTTTTGAGCCGCTTGCCGGGAGCAGAAATGTTCCGAGTAAGCGGCTTTTTCTGTTTCCGGCGCTTCATTTTTGATAAAAAGCGGCGGAAAGGAGATGTATGAATAGTTTCATGTCGTGGGTGGGAGGCAAGAAGTCTCTCCGTGACGAGATATTGATACGTTTTCCGCTTGACTATGAGCGGTATATTGAGGTTTTCGGCGGTGCAGGCTGGGTGTTGTTTCACAAAACGCCCGAAGCGTTCGAGGTTTTCAACGATGCAAACAGCAATCTTGTCAATCTCTATCGCTGTGTACGCAAGAATCCCCGAAAACTCATTAAAAAGCTCATGTTTATGATAAATGCGCGTGATGACTTCCGCTGTATCGTTGAACAGCGCAGGAGAGGTCTTTTCGCCCGTTTCCGCGATTACGACCGAGCCGCGAAGTTCTATTACCTCATACAGTACAGCTACGGTCATAAGACAGACCAGTACTGCTGCAAGCCTGTTTCGATGTGGAAGAAGTTTCCACTTATCGAACGAGCCGCGGCACGACTGCAAAGCGTAGCCATAGAGAACAGGGACTTCGAGGCGCTCATCAAGCTCTATGACAGACCGAACAGCTTCTTTTATGAAACTGCAGGCACGTATGCAAGCCAAGGAACTAGCGAGTTTGCAAAGCTGTTTGATGAGGAAGAACAGCTCAGTCAGACGCTGATTTCGCTTAAATCAAAGGCTGATTTCGAGCAAAATAAGCTCGCCGAGGAATTAAAAGCTGAAATTGGTAACACGCCTTTCCGACTTGAAGAATATGATGATGTCCTTGTACGGAAGGTTGTTGAATGTGTAAAAGTGCTAAATATTGAGGAGATATCGGTTACTTTCAAGGGCGGGTACGAGATAAAGTCCAATTTATAGGCTTGTTATAATTATAAGCACTCGCCCTGAGGACAGGCATTGTTTTTAGAAGAAAAATCCAAATCTCAGCGAATACAGCTGCTTTTGATGCGATATGCCTACAAGAAGATTGGATACCACTAACAGGGCCAAAATAGCCAAATAAAAGATGTCAGTGCAGCGAAATATAGCTTGTCATATCGATATGAGTAGTACAAATACTTATTATTTATCAAAACGGTTGATTTTTTCTTTGGAATATAGTATAATAGAAAATGGATAAGTGTATTACTTTCTTCAATATAGCGTATAATTACAGTATTTAATATGATTTGTAAAAAATATAAAGAAATTATGATTGTATAGAAAAGGAGTTAATACTATGGGTATATACCTTAATCCTGATAATATAGATTTTCAGGAAGCTTTGAATTCAAGGATATATATTGATAAAACAGGATTAATGAAGTATACGAACAGTGTAATTAGAACGGAAGATAAATATATTTGCGTTAGCAGACCAAGAAGATTTGGAAAATCAATGGCGGCAAATATGCTTGTTGCTTATTATAGCAAAGGCTGTGACTCTAAAGAGATGTTCAGCAGTTATAATATTTCTAAAGATACATCATTTGAAAAGCACCTAAACAAATATAATGTGATTCATATTAACATGGTCAATTTTATAGATAGAAAGAAATCAATATCCGAATCACTTTTAAATCTGAATAATAAGATTATTCGGGAACTAAAGAAGGAAAATGATAACGTTGACTGTTCAGACTGGAACGATTTGGTTTCTGTTTTGGGTGAAATATTCAATGAGAAACGTATTCCATTTGTATTTGTAATTGATGAATGGGATTGTGTTTTTAGAATGTTTAAGGATAGTAGCGCCGAACAAACAGAATATCTTGATTATCTTCGTAATCTTCTAAAGAACCAGAAATACGTTGCTCTGGCATATATGACAGGAATACTGCCAATAAAGAAATACGGTGAGCATTCAGCTCTTAATATGTTTACAGAGATTTCGATGACAAATGCAGCTCCGATGCAAGAATTTACTGGCTTTACAGAGAAAGAAGTTTATTCTCTTTGTCAAGTGTATAAAAAGGATTTTAATGAGATTAAGCTATGGTATGACGGGTATAATGTTGATGGAATATCAATATACAATCCTAAATCAGTTGTAGAATGCATTTCAAGGGGAACATTCAGAAATTACTGGTCTTCAACAGAGACCTATGAAGCACTTCAAGTATACATTCAAATGAATTATGACGGGCTTCGTAAAAAAGTTGTTGATATGATAGGCGAAGAAAAAGTAAAAGTCAATATTGGAAAGTTTCAGAATGATATGACTACTTTTAATAGTGCTGATGATGTTATAACTCTTCTTGTGCATCTTGGATATCTTACCTACCATGAAAGCGAAGTTTGGATTCCTAATAGTGAGGTCAGACAGGAGTTTATTAATTCTATTGAGGATGGCGGTTGGGAGACCGTTATGAATGCAATACGTTCCTCGGACGAGTTGGTTGATGCAACGATCAATGGCGATGAAGAGAAAGTTGCTCAGATGATTGAAAAGGTTCACGATGAAAATGCTTCTATCCTAGGATATAATAATGAAACATCGTTGAGCTGCGTCGTTTCGCTTGCTTACTATTCGGCAAGAAAAGAATATACAATTCACAGGGAACTTGCGACAGGAAAAGGTTTTGCTGATCTCGTTTTTATACCACGAAAGACATCTAATAAGCCTGCAATGGTCATAGAACTTAAGTGGGATAAGTCTGCTGATACTGCGATAGAGCAGATAAAACGCAAGCAATATTCAGATAAGATTTCAGAATATGCTGGAGAAATTCTTCTTGTAGGCATAAACTATGATGTTGATAATAAAAAACACACTTGCATAATTCAAAATTTGTAATATATAAAACCATAAACATCTATAATTATTAAGAATGTTCCAACTTTAATATAAATCCGAAAAATGTATTATTAATAGGAGGCAAATATGAACATTATAAATCCTTCTTTTTCCTTTAATGACAAGATTGATGGAACTGAAATATTAAAAAAAATTGAAAAAGCGGCTCGCATATGTTATAAGAGCGAAGATATGATTACTGATGATTCTGCATATAGATTAATTAGTAATATTATAAAACGTGAGCATGAATCTGTCTTAGAACATGAGAAAATTACTGTTACCATTGTTTGTGATAGAGGAATATCACATGAAATAGTTAGGCATAGGATTGCAAGTTATAGTCAGGAAAGTACAAGATATTGTAATTATACTGATGGTAAGTTTGGAAGTGAACTTACTTTTATTAAACCTTGTTTCTGGAATGAATCAGATGAGAGATATCGGATTTGGTTTGAGCAAATGGAACAAATTGAAAAGAATTATTTCAGAATAATAGAAATGGGGGCAACTCCACAGGAGGCAAGGAGCGTATTGCCTAATAGTTTAAAAACCGAGATTGTTGTAACAATGAATATTAGAGAATGGAGACACTTTTTCAAACTTAGGTGTTCAAAAGCTGCCCATCCTCAAATGAGAGAAATTGCTATAAACATGCTCGAGGAATTCAAACGTATTATCCCCATATTATTCGATGATATCATTGAATAATCCACTTTCCTTTTATGGAGGTAGTTAATATGTCAATAGAATACCATTGGATGTGCGGTAATTTAGTAGAAGATGAATTATTATCAAAATGTTCCGATTTATATTCAACACAATACGGAAAATGGAGTGAAAGCTTTGGGAGTAAAGCAGGTGACAGTATTAAATTATCGGTTGATGCAATAAAAAGGTGGTTTGAAAACAATAATTCGGATTTATATTGGGCGTGTGATAAGGGCGTAATGATCGGGTACGCCATTGCTCTTAGAATTGTAACAAAGAACGGAACAATTTCGTGGGTAACACAATTAGTGGTTCACGAGAATTATCGACATAGGAATATTGCGAAAACTATTTTACATTCTATATGGGGATTTTCAAATCATTTTGCATGGGGAATTGTCAGCGCTAATCCTTATGCAATTAGAGCTTTGGAGAAAACTACTAGAAGACGAAGTGACCCAATTAGAATTAAGCACAACATTAAGAAATTGCTCAATATTGGAATCGAGAACATTCCATATATTACAAGTGATACTGAATATGATATAAAAGATGGATTATCAGCGATAAATACTTGTTTCTATGTGGATCATTCCAATGTCGATGATATGATAGAAAGTGTGGTATCTGATACTGTTCCTTGGAAATTAGGAAGCCTTAAAGAAGGGTGGGAATGGATAGCGTTTACATTTAATGATCAATTACCTTTCGAATTATCCGAAGAAGAGATTAATAACCTTCTTAATTCAAGCGATAAAGTTGTTCATACGGCTTATTCAAGAATGGCATTGACTCCCTCACAAAAATGGATGAATCATACGGTTAATAACGTGGATTACATTCTTGAAAACTATAATTCTGCTCCTAATGCTAAAATAATAGATTGGGGGTGTGGACAGGGAAGACACGCAATAGAATTTGCTAAAAGAGGATATAATGTAACCGCAATTGATTATATTGAAAAAAATATTGAAAACGCTTCAAAAAATGCGAATGATTCTTTAAAAATTACTTGGCTTTATGATGATTGCAGGAAAGTTGATTTACATCAACAATTCGATTTGGCGTTATGTTTATATGATGTAGTTGGAACATATACAGACGTTGAAAACAATTTATTAATACTAAAAAATATTTTTAATCATTTAAAAAAAGGGGGAGTTGCTTTTATTTCTGTAATGAATCGACATCTAACAGAAGTGAATGCGAAGAATACTTTTATTCTGAAAGACGAACCTAACAAATTACTATCTCTTCAGCCAAGTCAAACAATGGAACAAACTGGAGATGTATTTAATCCAGATTATTATCTATTAGATACGGATACTGGCATTGTATACAGACGTGAACAATTCAGAACAGGACGTTCACTTCCTGTTGAATTAATAGTAAGAGATAAACGTTTTTTTGATTATGAAATAGTCGGTTTATGTAAGTCGGTTGGGTTTATTGTAAATGAAGTAAGATTTGTTAATGCTGCAAGATGGGAGCAATCATTAAGTCCAATTGATCATAAAGCAAAAGAAATACTAATTAAGCTTTCTAGAGAATGAAGATGCAAATGGCTGCATTTATTGTTAAACTGTTCAATTTTGCTAACAGAAAGGAACATCGTAATGGAGGACTTATATATTAATAGATGCAAAGCTTTTATCGATTTTATGCTTTCGCAACAGCAATGGTCTGGATTAACAAAATCAAATATAGATTCTTGGCTGAATAATTTTAAGGACTTAAATGTGTCCGAACAAGAATTGATTTATAAGTTATTAACAAATATTATATATTTTTCCGAAAACGATGTTACCGAAACACTAAAGGAAGGAGTTTTTAACTGTTTATCCTACAATGAGATTCTAAAAGAACAAATTAACTCTGGTTTTTCTGTAACCGAGCATAATTTGCAATATACTCATAGAAAAAGGATTAATGAATCTTGTTTTGTTCCGTTGTTAGATAAAGACGCACCGCATGAAAGTGGTAATAATATATGCCGAATATTGGTGCAACAAGGGATTGTTCCACAGGATAGATCCGTATTTATACATAAAGTTCCTAAATTACTTGTAGATAACCAGATAAAAAGAATAATTATAGTAGATGATTGTGTAGGTAGCGGAGACCAACTTAGAAGTTTTTGGGAAGAAACTAAAATCGAAGACAATGATGCAACATTATCTATTAAGGAATTATGCCAAAAACATGGTATTCAAGCATATTATTTAACCCTGTTTGGGTATAATAAGAGTATTGATAGGCTAAAAAAGGAATTTCCAGACCTAATTATTCATTGTGTTCGTGAACTAAATGATAAACATAAAGTTTTCTCAGATTATTCTTACATATGGAAAGATAAATCTGAAAGGGATGAAGCTTTTAATCTAATAGATTCACTTGCTAAAAATGCAGAGATACCTACATATGGGTATGCTTGCTTGGATTTTGCATTCATTATGCATAAAACGATTCCTGATTGGTCGTTACCGATTTTTTGGATGGAAAGTAGTGAATGGATTTGTTTGTTGAGGAGGAAAAACTCAAATGGATAATCAATATAATCCTTTTAAAGAAAATAGAACAGAACAAATGCGGGATTTGTGGAAGTACTATGTCCCTTTTTGTTGTATGGAAAGTGCTGGAAAACCATTAGTTGTAGAAGGCGGGCGCGGTAGTGGAAAGACGATGTTTTTTCAATGCAATTCATGGAGACAAAAAATACTCGAACTTAAAAAAAACAATCAATCTATAACGCTTTTTCTTGAAAATGAAGAATTTATTGGTATCTATTATCGTGTTGATACCACATTTGTTTCTTCAATGCGAAATAGGGAAGAAGAAAATTGGAAAGGAATTTTTGAAACATATTTAGGAATATGTATAACACAAGAGATACTTGACTTGATAATTCAGTTGAGTGATTCGATGAATCTAGATTTTAAAAGATTATCAGATTTTTCATTGCGTTTTTCAAAAAAAATAAATCCAGGTAGTACTACAAATACTATCGAATCATTTCGAAATGATTGTGATACTTTTTTGGATGTAATTGAAGACAAAATAAATGGGGAAGCAAATTTAGAACATTTAAGACTTATCAATGTAAATCGGTATATTACGGATGTCTGCGCTGAAATTAGTAAAATACTAGGAAAAGAAAACCTGATTTTCAAAATATTCATTGATGAATATGAGACGTTACAAGAATATCAACAGAGAATTGTTAATACTCTCATCAAGCATAGCACCCTTCCAGTTATTTTTAATATTGGATTGCGCCCGAAGGGGATGAAGACTTCTGAAACTATTTCAGAAACAGAAACAATAGAAGCTCCACATGATTATGAATTGTTGTTAATTGGTTTTGAACAAAAGCAATATCCATACATTATTAAATCGATTTGCAAAAAAAGAATTGCTCTTGGGAAAGAACAAGGTAGAATCCCAGCAAATGCTTCAGAAGACATTGAGTTTTACTTGAAATCATATTCAATTGATTTTGAATTGGAAAAGATTTCTTCATCCAAAAATGTAATTTCTCATTTAGAAAAGTTAGAAAAGCTAATAAAAGAAAGAGCCATAGAAGAGGGTTGTACTAAAGTCGAAACGGATGAATACTGCCAGGTGCTGTGTCATAAAGCGCCCTTACTTAATTCAAGAGTGCATTATGCAATATTATGTAAGCGGACGCCATACACTCCAAAACTTAAGGAGTTATATACATCGTATATAGCTAAGGATCGTAAATATGATGATTGGTTTCACAATAGAAAGAACGGCGCTATTTACTTGCTATGTAAAGAATCAAAACGTGAAAAAATGTATTTTGGATTTGACGTTTTTTTGGCGCTTTCTTCTAATATAGTAAGATACTTTTTGGAGCTCTGTGAGCATTCGTTTAAATTTGCTTTTTTAAACTCTTGGGATTGGGATTCTCCAATCGCACCTGAAATTCAAACGGAAGCAGCCAAATATGTTAGTGAATATAAAATTACTGATATTGCTGGATATGAGCCTTACGGAAGAGAACTTCGTATATTTGTTCAGTATCTCGGACAAATATTTTACAGATTACACACGGTCGAAGATAACACGCTTGGAGAACCTGAACCCAACCATTTCAACACTAAGGATTTATCAATGAAAGAAGGGACAAAAAAAATAATAGCATCTGCTATTATGTGGAATGTTCTTCAAGAAGGTGAAACAACCAAGAGAAAACGGTCTATGCTTTCTCCTGAAACAGTTGATTATTATTTGAACAAGATTTACGTTCCGTATTTTGGTATTTCATATCGTAATCAAAGAAAAATAACGCTTTCAGTTGAAATATTAAATGGATTATTATCCGGGGATGAGGATGAAGCTCTAGGCGCATTTAGGAAATTCTTTAGAGAAAACAATTCGCCAAGTGATTATAAATATCAGCTTTCCCTTATTGACTTAGATACGGAGGAGAATGATGATTAAGGAAGAATACAATTTTTCAGATATAGATGATTATTTATATAATAATATTGATATTCTCATAGCAGGATTTCCTGGATGTGAAGAACGAAGCAAGTTTTTTTCCGATTTATGGAATAAAAAGAACAAAGAAATTCTATATCTGAAAGTAGATGGCTCCGAAAAAGTTATATTAAGGTATTTGAAAAAAGACGGAACTGAAATAAATGACCAATGCGACCTTTGTGTCGAACTTCAAACTCGGTTGCGTTTCTTGGGTGTATCTGAAAAAAATGTTTTGCTTGATATTTCAAGTTTAGATAACGTTTTAATAATGTTTTTGACAAAGCAGTTGCTTACAAAAGTGATACCAAAATTGTTATTTGCATCTTACATTAGGCCACAAAAATATAGCAGTGAGTCTGAAAACATGGGATATAAACTCTGCCAACAGATTGGAGCTATTAACGCAGTACCAGGTTTTGCGAAAAGAGAAGCAGAGAAACAAACACTTTGTGCTTTCCTTGGATTTGAAGGAGTTCGATTAAAAGGAATCCTTGAAACCGTACAGGGATTTGATAAACTGATTCCTATTGTTGCGTTCCCCTCTGGAAGTCCTCAGTGGTATAATATAACTATGTGGAACATTATGGATGTGTTGCAAAGCGAAGGCAAAAATACTTCTGTTTATAAATGTTATTCCGAAAGTATTTTTGATGCTGTTAAGCTTCTTGAGAAAACCATTACTTCAGATGAAACTGTAATATTAGCTCCTCTTGGAACTCGTCCGCATTCTTTGGCATGTGCAATTTTTGCCTGCAAACATAAACGTACAAGAATACTGTATGATTTTGTTGTAGAAAATGACGACCGAGCAATTGGAATTGCAGAAATAAAAATATATCATCTTTCTTCGTTTATTATAGAACAATAGGAGTGGAAAATGGACTATAGTAAGTTTTATACACCTCCAATTATTGCTACTGCATTAATTAATGAATTATGTATATCGGAGCCACATAAAGTAATCGATATTTGTTGCGGAAGTTGTAATTTGCTTTTGGCCGCAAAAAAAAAATGGAATAAAGTGTTACTATATGGTGTAGATCTATTTCAAAATTCTTCAGTAAAAAATGTGACATTTGAGAAAAATGATGGAAGAAAATACGCAGTTGATCATTCAAATGAGTATGAACTTGTACTAGCCAATCCTCCATTCGATTCTGTAAACAGTAAAAGGCAATTTCCAGACTTGTTTGTTGATGAGTTTAAGAATATAACCACGTCTCGTCTCGAAATTGAAATGTTTATTGCTAATTTGAAACTCTTACAGACCGGTGGAGTGTTACTGATTATAATGCCTAGTAGCTTTGTTGAGGCTGAAAAATTTAGAAAAATAAGAGCTATTATTGCAGAAAAGTATTATATTGAAAGCATTATAAAACTTGATGAAAATACATTTGGTTCTTCTAAAATCAATAGCTATGCCCTAATAATACATAACGAATTGCAACAAAACCGTTATACCAAAACAGCAAATGTAGTTGATAACCGATTTTACTATAAAAAGAGAATTAGTAGTCAAAGAATAAGAAATGGAACATGGAATAATGATACTATTTATACTTCTAATATACATTTGAACATAAAAAGAGGAAATATCTCAAGTGCTTTGTTTATTTCACGAGGACAGCCCGTTTTACATACTTCCAAGTATAGTAATACATGGCAGCCAAGTATAAGGTATATTTCAAAAAAAGCTAATCCTACTGTTTGGGCTGAGGCAGGAGATATTATCGTAAGCCGAATAGGTAAATCTGCAGGGCAATGGTGTATATACAACGGAGAAAAGACCCCAATATCCGATTGTTTGTACTGTATTAAATCTCCAGACCCATTAATTGTTGATAAAATGAAAGAAAAAAAATATAACAAAGACTTGAAAGGCGTGGCAACAAGGTATATCACCATTTCAGATTTTTATTCTTGGCTGAATTCACTGTGATTTTATAGTTTCTATAACTCAAAAGAGGCGTGTTTCTATGTAGGCGGTAATTATTTTTGTGTGTTAACCACATTTGATAAGTCTTGATTTTTAACAAATTTAGATGCGATATGTGACAAAAAGTGCTACTAAGCTATCACAAATAGGTGAGATTTGTTAGGGATTCATATCATTTCATCTCGCAGCGCCAAGCGGGCGCACGCAGTTCGCGGTTCAGTTGTTCTGAGCTGCGATTTTTTTTCCGCGCTCCAAAGCGGGTCTAAACCGTTCCACATACACAGGCGGCGTGTCGCCGCTTCCAATTCGCGCTCCACTTAATTGTGGAGCGTTAGTTTTTATCCGCGCCTCACACCTAAAAAACGTTACGTGTCTGCTTCGAGCGGGCGCACGCAGTTCGCGGTTCAGTAGTTCTGAGCCGCGAATTTTTTTCCGCGCTCCAAAGCGGGTCTAAACCGTTCCACATACACAGAAACGCCCGATACTGATGTATCGGGCTCAATTTATAATGAATAGTGAATAATGTATAGTGAAGAGTAAATGCTCGGAGGGCGTTTCTGTATTATTCGTTATTCACTATTCATTTTTCATTATTCACTAAAAATGCAGTCGGGTTCGCGTTTCCGTTTTTATGAAGCGCGATTTTTATTATTTAGGGTTGCTATGAGCCGCGATTTTTTTCCTGAAGCCGCGGCGTGACTCAGCGTTGATAATAATTGGCACTTCGGTTGAAATACGTGCTGAAAAATGGTATAATAGCCATAATAAAGCTCGGAATAAAAGGAGGTACAAAAATGAAACGTGAATTGGGAATAGCACGCTGCGGACTTGCCTGCTGCCTGTGCTCGGAGAATGTTAAGTGTAAGGGCTGCGGACAGGACGGCTTCCTCGAGCTGGACTGGTGCAGGGACGCAGAGTGGTGCGAGAACAGGAAGTGCTGCATAGCGAAGGGCATAGTGAGCTGCTATGAGTGCGCGGACAGCGATTGCAGGAAGGGACTGTTCGGCGACAAGATAAAGCCGCTGGCGTTCACGGAATTTGCCCGCAGATACGGCGTCGGGGAGCTCCTCGACTGCCTTGAGCGCAACGAAAAGGCGGGGATAGTATACCACCGCGAGGGCATTATCGGCGACTACGACGACTTCGGCGATGTTGAGGCGCTGATAGACTTCATAAGGAGCGGGAATAGACAATGAATATAACGGTTATGAGAGCGACCGAAACGTGGCAGCAGGCTGGTGCGTACTATGTCCGCATACAGGGAATGGCGAAGCAGCACAATATCACCCTGCGCCGCGAGTTCGACGGGCACGATACGCCAGACACGAAGTACATAGTCCTGCTCGACGGCGATTTCCCCGTTGCGACGGCGCGATTCTACCCGATAGACGGCGCCTCTGCGATGATAGGGCGGGTAGTCGTGCTGCCCGAATACCGCGGGAAGGGGCTGGGGGAGCAGGTCGTGGCGGAAGCCGAGAAATGGCTCCGCGAGCTCGGTTACAGCGTCGCCGTGGTCGAGAGCCGCGACACCGCTACGGGCTTCTACGGGAAGCTCGGCTACGCTGTCACGGACAGCAGTATCATCTACGGCGACACCTTCGACTGCATAAGAATGGAAAAGGCACTGTAATACTTCAACGGTAAGTCCTCACGGTCACGGCTGTGAGGGCTTTTCTTGACTAACAGCACCGTTTTGTGATAAAATGGGAGAAGGTATCCATATGCCTGCACAGGATGAAATTGAGACGGAGTGATATAATGGCTCAGAAAAAGAAAAAGGCTTCACCGATTGCCGAGCTCCCGCGGTATCGCGTCATATTCACGGGCGTGATAATGTGCGCGGTCATGCTCGGCGTATTCGCGGTGAGGCTCCATATAGAGACGCTGACGGGGCGCTCGCTCGGGATATTTGCCCACACGGACGGTATGTACGCGGACTGGTTCCTCTATTGCAAGGAGATATTCTACCTCGTCATCGCCTGCGCGATATGCCTGTACGCCGCAGGAGAGCGGCTCTTCCCCGACAAGCCCTACCGTGACGGACGTCTGCACAGCAGGCGGGTGATACTGCCCGTCGCGTGTGCGGGAGCATATCTGCTGTTTGCGGGACTGTCGGCGCTGTTCTCGCAGAACAAGGAGGTCGTGCTGTTCGGCGTCTGCACCGAATTCGAGGGACTTGCCGCCGTGTTCTCCTACTGTGTGATATTCCTTTTCGGCTTCATATTCATAAACGGCAAAAAGCTGACGAAGCTCTTCCGCCGCGCTCTTATCGGACTTGCGGCGGTATCGGCATTGCTCGCGGTGTTTGAGTACGCGGTAAAGCCGCTTATGGAGCTGCCGTTTATGAAGTACCTGATAGCGCCCGCGGAGTACCGCGCGGCGGCGGAGACGCTCGCGATAGCGAACGACTACCGCGAATCGGTGCTGACCTTTCACAACTCCAACTATACGGGCGAATTCTTCGCGCTGATATTCCCCGTATCGGTATACGCGGTATTCGCGGCAAAGAAGGTTTATTCGCGCATAGCTGCGGGAGCCCTCGCGGCGGCAGTATTCGCTGCCTGCATTATGACCAACGCGACAGCGGCATTCTACGTTGCGGCGGCGGAGCTCGTCTGCCTGCTCGTATTTTTCATCGTGAAGAGGGTGCTCCCGATAAAGCAGCTGCTCATAGCTGTTGGAGCCTTCGCAGTCCTCGCGGTATGCATCGACCTCTGCACGGGCAGGGACTTCTCGACCAACATCATCAAGAGCATCACCAACGCGGGCACCTACTCCTCCGACAGCACCGTATACACGCTCGAGAGCGCGGAGATACGCGGCAGGGAGCTCCACATCGCGGCGGACGGCTCGGGCTACACGATAAAGCCGCCGTATGAGTCGGGCGAAATGCTCACGGCGGTGTCGGACTCGGGAAAGGCTTACACGGCGGACGGCTCCGACCGCACGCACCTGTTCATATACGACGAGGCTCTCGGCGCAAACATCAACATCGTCCTCGTCGAGGGCATAATGTACGTTGACCTCGGCTACGACAGCTCGCTCGACTTCGCGGTCACGACGGACGGCTTGAAGCTCATAGCGCAGAACCGCTCGCTCCTCGGCGAGATACCGACAGCTCCGATGGCGGGCAGCTCCCTCACGCGCTGGTACGGCTTGGCTACGGGACGCGGCTACATATGGGTAAATTCGCTGCCGATACTGAAGGAGTGCCTCATCATCGGAAAGGGCTCGGGCAATTTCCCGTTCTCCTTCGTGCAGAACGACGTTGTCGGACTCAGCAACACCGACGGCACCTACCATCTCGTGGTTGACAAGCCGCACAGCCGCTACGTACAGATAGCTGTCACCTGCGGCATACCCGCGCTCATCGCGCTGCTGGTGCTGTTCGGGGCGTTCCTGTACAGCGGCGGAGCGGCGGCTCTCAGCTGGGACAAGGCGGCTCTCCTCGGCGACAGGGACAAGCTTTTCTTCGTCTGCCTGTGCGCGGGCATAGTCGGCTTCCTTGTGGAAGGACTTGTCAACGACGGCACGATAACGGTCGAGCCGCTTTTCTGGCTCATATTCGGAGCGGCATACGGTATGCTCCCCGACAGAAAGAAGGAAACTGCAAATGCGTAAATATATCGCGGTGCTGACAGCGGCGTCAATGTGCTTCCCGCTGACAGCCTGCTCGGAAAAGGGGAGCGCTCCGCACACATATGCCTCCCCGACGGTCATAGCCGCCGACGGCAGCACATATGAGCTCCCGATAAGTCAGCTCTACACCGTCAGCTACGACGAGCTCGACGCGGACAAGCTCACCGCTGTCTGCAAGGCGGCGGGCGTGAGCTTCACGCACGGGAATGCGGACAGTATCTGCTTCGGCGAGAACGTTTTCGGCATAGGGCTTGCGTCGGTGGTATACTTCGGAAAGTACGCGGCGGGTCTGAGCGATGACGAGTGGCAGAGGCTCGCCGATATAGCGGCTTCCCCCGAGAGCTATGCCTACGCACTGACGGGCGGGCAGGCTCCCGACGGGATAAGCCCGCAGGCGATGTACGCCTCGCGCGTGCCCGAAAACGCCTACTTCGACGCTATGGTCGAGGAGATAGTCCGCGATATGACGGCTCAGAGCGGCTGCACCCGCAGCGAGGCTTTCGGGCTGCTCTACTCCGACGGTGTGACGATAGAGACGCCGCTTTTGCCGTCGATGCAGGACGCGGTGGACGAGGTCTACGCCGACCCGCAGAGCTTTTCCGAAATGATGACGGCTTTCCCGCAGTCGGCGTGTGCGGTCACGGATATGGACGGCAACGTCATAGCGCTCGCGGCGGGAAATCACGGCAACCGCGCCTATAACCGCGCCTACCGCACGCTCCACCCGATAGGCTCGTCGATAAAGCCGCTGTCGGTGTATACTCCCGCCCTCACCCGAGGACTTATCGGCTTCTCGTCGGCAGTTTCCGACGAGCCGACGATGAATGAGGGCACTCCGCAGGCGTGGCCGCGCAATTACAACCGCATATACGACGGCGACATCACCGTGACCTATGCTCTGCGGCAGTCGAAGAACACTGTTGCGGTAAGGCTCGCGATGGCGCTCGGCGGCGACGCGTGCCTGAGCTTTATGCGCGACGGGCTCGGCTTCACCACCCTCACGGACAGGGACGCCGACATCCCCGCAATGGCGCTCGGCTACCTTGACAGGGGCGTGTCAGTGACGGAGCTTGCCGCGGCGTACAGCATATTCGGCAGGCAGGGGACATACTCCGCGCCGCGCTTCTATACGCGCGTGACCGACAGCAGCGGCAAGGTGCTCGCGGAATGTGAGCGCGAGGAGAAGCAGGCGATATCCTCCGCAGATGCGTGGATAATGAACCGCCTGCTGTACTACAACATCTGCAAGGACGACGGCATCGCTATGGCGGCACGCCTCGACGACGGCAGCGAGGTCATCGGCAAGACGGGCACGGTCGATAACGACAGCGGCAGCGACACCGACAGGCTTTTCGTGGGACTTACCCCCGAATACTGCGCGGCGGTGTGGATAGGCTACGACGACGGTAACTCCGTAATCGACCGCACGGAGTACAAGCTCCCCGCAAGCGTATGGAAGGCGGTAATGGAGCGTGCGGACAGGGCGGTCTTAGCCTTCACGCCCGACAAGGACGTAGTGACCGCCGAATACTGCACCGTGAGCGGCGGGCTCGCGGGTGAGGGCTGTCCCGACACCGAGACAGGCTACTACCGCGCAGGAGAGCTTCCTGCTCAATGTATGATACACAGCTGAGCTTAGGCTCAGCTGTTTTAGTTGTGAATGATGTGTAAAAATTCCGAATACCGTTGACTTTTGTTTGTGAGTATGGTACAATTACCATATGATACCATTGAAAGGCTGTAGGTGTTATGGATAAAAGTATAATTCTGGACGAGCTGAGGCGCAAAAACGAGATACTCCCCAATGAATTCGACGGAACTTACCGCTCGGTGCGCAAGGCGGTGGAATACTATTCAAAGCTGAAAAGGATAACCGTTATCGACCGCAGCGACCTCGACCTCCTGTACTACCTCTCGCTCGGCGTGTGGATAAGCGACAAGGAGGAGTGGAAGCCGCTCATTCAGAAGAGCCACCTTCTGCACAACGACAAGTTCCTGCTCGATACCACTGTTGAGAGGGTGTGGAGCAAGGACTCGAAAAAGCTGTTCGGGCACGCTGTCAGCAAGCAGGAGCTCGGCTTCCTGACGTCGCCGTTTTCCTACGAGAAGCGTCCCGCCGACATAGCTCCCGAATCCATACAGTTTTTCTTCAGGCTGTGCATCAACATCTCGGGGCTTGAGATAGACGAGAAGCTGTTCGATACCGTTCAGCAGATGCTCGGCGCGGAGAAGAGCGGGCGCGATCTGCCCGTGTTTATGCTGTCGAGGATACTTCATTGTCTGAAGCCGTTCACCTTCCCGATTCTCGGCGAGAGCCTCACCGACTCGCTCGTGTTCAGAGCCGTCGGCTTGGAGCTCGACAACACAGGCGACCTGAAGCAGTACATCTACAATTGCCGCAGGATACTCGACTTCCGCAACGCCAGCTTCAAATTCAAGAATATGCGCGTATTTGACGTGATGTCGTGGGAGCTCCTGAACGCGAAAAACAAGCCTGCCGTACAGGAGGAGGCTGCTCCGTCGGAAGCACCGCAGCCTCAGCAGCAGTTTAAGAAGTTCGAGGCTTCGCTGAATCAGATACTGTACGGTCCCCCCGGCACGGGCAAGACCTACAACGTCGTGAAGTATGCGGTCGAGCTCATCGAGCGCAGAAAGATGCCCGCAGGCGAGAGCTACGGCGCGATAAGGGCGAGATTCGACGAGTATACCAACTCGGGACAGATAAGGTTCACCACCTTCCACCAGTCGCTGAGCTACGAGGAATTCGTCGAGGGCATACGCCCCGTTGTCGTTGACAAGTACGGCAACGACACCAACATCGCCCACGCCGATACTACGGTCATCTACCGCCCGTACAACGGCGTATTCAAGGTGCTCTGCGAGAAGGCGGCGAAGAGCCCGAATATGAACTTTGTAGCTGTTATCGACGAGATAAACCGCGGCAACATCTCGCGCATATTCGGCGAGCTCATCACCCTCATCGAGAGCTCGAAGCGCGGTACTTCCGTGATCCTGCCGTACTCGCAGACCGAGTTCTCCGTGCCGCCGAACCTCTATATCCTCGGCACGATGAACACCGCCGACCGCTCGATAGCTATGCTCGATACGGCGCTGAGAAGGCGTTTCGACTTCATCGAGATGATGCCTCAGCCGAAGCTCCTCGGCAGCTGCGAGGGCGTTGACCTCTGCGAGCTCCTTACCGCGCTGAATGAGCGCATCGAATACTACTACGACCGCGAGCACGCTATCGGTCACGCCTACTTTATGGACACCAACGGCTGCATACGGACACTTGCGGAGCTGAGAAACGTCTTCTCCACGAAGATAATCCCGCTTCTGCAGGAGTATTTCTTCGACGACTACGAGAGGATAAGGCTCATTCTCAACGACGACAACGTCTTCATCGAGTGCGTTGCTCCGAGGTACGTCAAGCAGTTCGATTCGGGACAGAAGCTGTACCGTCTCGGCGACCCGAGAAAATGGAACAAGGAGCACTTTATCAATATCTACAGTGATATTTCCTGACGAACGGAGAATAAAATGTATACCCGATATATCTGCGTTTCCGCGAATGAGACTATCGCGGAGCTCACGCGCGAGGGCGGCTTCCCGCTTATGCTCGGCGAGTTTGCCGAGGTCTGCGCGGCTGACGGCAGAGGAGCCGTAGCTGTCCGCGAAAGGGACGGCAGGAAGCTTTTCACGGCGGGCTCTTACTGCGGCTTTGCCTGCTTTGCCGACGGGACGCTGCTCGAGATACTCCCGCCCGCCGAGGACAGAGCAGCCGCGAAAAAAACGCTCTGTGCCGAGTTTTGCAGGCGCTGCGGAGCTCATTTCAGCCCCTCAGCCTTCGACCCCGATATGAGCTTTATGGAGTTCTTCATCTCCGTTTTCGCGGGCGAGACTGTGAAGATAATCAAGAGCGGCGTGCTCTCGACCTACACCAGCCGCGAGGAGAATATGAACACCGTCCACGGAACTATCCTCTTCTCCGAGAATATCCGCCGCAACCTCGTCCACCGCGAGCGTATCTACGTGCGGCACGACGTTTTCACTCCCGACCGCGCCGAGAACCGCATAATAAAGGCGGCAGCTGCTCAGCTGATAAAGCTTACCGCGAGCTCCCACAGCTCGCATCTGCTGATGGAGGCGCTGTCTTACCTCGACGAGGTGAAGGCGCCGTCCGATATCACCGCCGAGTTCGGCAAGTGCGTAAATACGCGCAATACCAAGAAATACAGCGTCGTACTCAATATCTGCCGAATGTTGTTCGACAAGAGCGCGGGCACAGCTTTCACGGGAAAGTTCGTACAGTGTGCGCAGCTTTATGAACTGCCGACGGAGACTGAATAATACAAAACAGGAGGACTCTTTCTAAAAAGAGTCCTCCTGTTTATATCACCGTTATGATTCCTTCTTTTTGCGTCCGACGAGGAAGGTGAGCAGGGTTATCGGCACAGCGAAGATGATCGCGTAGAGTATCACGCTCTTGATGAAGCAGTAGTCGAGCGCGGTTACCATAGCATAGTCACCGCTGACCTCATAGCTTTTCTGTACCATATGCCCGAAGCCGTAGCTTGTCTTTGAGTATTCGGCATCGCTGTCGAAGCTGACCTTCTCCGCGAGCTTTTCCGCCTCGCGGTCGGAGCGCCTCTCGCCGAGGTGCACGACCTCCATTTCCTTGCAGAAGGTGCAGATGTCGTTATCCTCGTCCGATTCGTTTCCGTTGTGGACGTATATATTGTCGGCGTTGATGACAGAGCCCTCGCACGGGCAGCTGAACGTCCCGAGAGCATTGCCGCCCTCGTCGTACACGGTGAGCTCCGCGGGCGATATCAGGAAGTCGCTTATGCTGTAGGAATTGACCTTTATCACAGCATTCGGCGTATTTTTCAGGAGGTCGTACACGTCCTCTGCGCAGTCGTTTTTGCAGAAGTCGTCAACGCATATCAGCCCGACGACGCTTCTGATGTACAGCGATTTATCGTCCTTCTTTTCATAGACAGCCTCATAGCTTCCGCGCGAGAACGGCGCCGAGCCGTCCGCTTCGAGGAAGATGACGGACTGGTCTATCGTATCGTTCATAAATACGAAGGTGCTGAAGAAGCTCATACCGTTCATTATGCGCGTATCGTCGAGGAGCGCACGGACAGCGAGCCCCGCAAGCCCGTTGGTCTTGTTCTTTTCATCGGGCTCCCTCAGAGTGGGGTGGAGCATCGTATCGCCTTTTTTTGAATAGCCCGTCATCGAGGCGGAGAGCGTCCTGCCAAGGAAGGTACTCACTACCACAGTCCCGACGAGGTTCACGCAGAAAATGGTCACTGCCATAATGACAGCCCAGATAACAAATCTCTTCACTAATTTCATATACTTACCCTCTTCTTTGGTATAGTTCAGCTCTTTGCCGCGAGCAGAGAGCATTTTGTCCCTTTTTCGGGATCTATGGTAATATTATACTTCATTTCCGCAAAAAAAGCAACTATTATACAAAAGCCGCAGGGGAGCAGATTCCTCCTGCGGCTTTTCGCTATCGGATTCAGACAGGCTCCTTAGTCTTTCCGTCAAGGAAAGCGGATATGCTGTCGGTGCCGCCCGTTGAGAGATACGAGTAGTACGCGAGCATAATTGAAGCGTCCTTGGAATCGACCTTGCCGTCCTTGTTGACGTCGGCAGCCGCCTTCTGCGCCGCTGTGAGCGCCGATTCGCCGCCCGTCGAGAGCTTCGCGTACTCCACGAGCACGAAGGAAGCGTCCTTGGCGTCGATAGTGCCGTCGCCTGTCGGGTCGCCGAACGAAGCAGTCTCCTGCCTGTCGAGCTCGGATACCACGCCTTCATTTCCTACAAGGTTGAGCGTATCCTCGCTGAAGCCGTACCTTAAGGTGATATCGCTGCCGTCCTCGACCTCCTCGTGTAAAGTGAGGACATCGCCTTCTGTCGTCCACGTGAACGGAACGGAATAATTGTTGGGATTGTTTTCCTTCCACGTGTAGAAGCCCGTGCCGTCGCTGTTGAAGCAGTAGTCCATAGGACCGTTCACATTCGAGAGCTTAGCCTCTTTTTCTGTCCATGTGCCGATCAGTCTGTCCTTTTCCGTTGCATACGGGAACTTGGACTTATCCTTGGTGTAGTAGTCCTTGGTGCCGTTGGTCTCGTGTACCAGCTCGCCGTCGATGTAGGTGTGGGTGAACTCGTGCTTTATGCCGTCAGATTCGGTCTTAAGCGTGAGCTCGTCGCCGCTCATCGACCATGTACCGACTGATTCGGATATCTGACCGCCTCCGAGAGACAGGTGCATAACTTCCTTATAGGTGAAGTCACTGTTCAGTATAAGCTGTGTAGCCGTATCGGCAACAGCAACGGTAGTCATTTTGTCCTCGTTGCCGTGCTTGTAGAAATACCATGTTCCGACAACATCTGTATCATCGACTGCGGCAGTTGTAGCAGAAGCTGTTGCAGTCGAGGTCTCTGTAGCTGTTGTGGTTGCAGCAGTCGCAGTCGTGGTCGTTTCAGCCTCTGTAGCAGTAGTTGTAGGCTGAGCTGTTGATGTAGTAGTCTGTTCGGTAGTTGTAGTAGTGGAAGTAGTTGTTGTGGTA
>JAFXXD010000005.1 GCA_017542475.1 Ruminococcus sp.
CAGAGGACAGCGGCAAGAATCTGGGCGGCGTGACAGTCGGCGAGGGTTCATCGGCAAAGACTCTCAAGGATACCGAGAAGTCAGTGGTATTCGACGGCAACAGCGCCAAGCTCACAGGCCTTAAGGACGGCAGGTACTCACTTGAGGAGACTGCTGCTCCCGACGGATATACAACAGTAACCAAGTTCACCTTCGACGTTGAGAACGGCGTAGTAAAGAACGTAAACGTAAAGACAGACGGCGACGCAGAGATAGCTGACGACGGAAAGACACTTATCGTAAAGGATTCCAAGTCTGTTATCACTATCGACAAGAAGACGGTAGGCGGCGAGCCTCTGGACGAGAGCAACAAGGCTAAGTTCAGACTTACAGCAGAGGACAGCGGCAAGAATCTGGGCGGCGTGACAGTCGGCGAGGGAGAGAGCGCAAAGACTCTCAAGGACACCGAGAAGTCAGTGGTATTTGACGGCAACACAGCCAAGATTACAGGTCTTAAGGACGGTAAGTACTCACTTGAGGAGACAGTTGCTCCCGACGGATATACAATAGTAACCAAGTTCACATTTGAGGTGGACAACGGTGTTGTAAAGAGCGTAAAGACAGCCACAGACGGCGACGCAGAGATAGCCGACGACGGAAAGACCCTTATCGTAAAGGACGCTCAGTCCGACATCACCATCAACAAGAGCACACTTGGCGGCGAGCCTCTCGATGAGGAGAACAGAGCCGAGTTCGTACTCACAGCCGAGGACAAGGGCGCAGACCTTGCGGATGTTATCGTACACGAAAATAACGCTGCAAGGAAGCTCACAGCAGGTGAGACATCCGTTAAGTTCAGCGGCAATACAGCACAGCTCACAGGTCTTAAGGACGGTAATTACTCACTTGAGGAGACAGCTGCTCCCGACGGCTATACAACAGTAACAAAGTTCACCTTTGACGTTGAGAACGGTATCGTAAAGAATGTGAATGTAACAACAGACGGCGAGGCTGAAAAGTCATCGGACGGAAAGACAATAACCGTATTCGATACAAAGTCCGTTATCAATATCGACAAGGGCACTCTCGGCGGCGAACCTCTGGACGAAAGCAACAAGGCTAAGTTCGTTCTCACGGCTGAGGACGAGGGCGCAACCCTTGACGGAGTAATACTCGGCGAGGGTTCATCGGCAGTCAAGCTCACAGCCGAGGACGTATCCGTGGCATTCGACGGAAACAAGGCACACTTCACAGGCCTTAAGGACGGTAAGTACTCACTTGAGGAGACAGCTGCTCCCGACGGCTATACAACAGTAACCAAGTTCACCTTCGACGTTGAGAATGGCATCGTGACCGGTGTCACAGCCGAGACAGACGGCGATTACGAGCTTGCAGAGGACGGAAAGACCCTTATCGTAAAGGACGCAAGATCGGTTATCCTTATCGATAAGAAGGCTCTCGGCGGCAAGGAGATCCCCGAGGATGCAGGCAAGGCTGAGTTCACACTCACAGCAGAGGACGCAGAGCTTACGCTTGAGGGCGTAAGTATCAACGGCGGCGACGCAGTGGGTGCGGGCGAGAAGTCGGTCAAGTTCCCGGGCAACAGCGCAGAGTTCGTCGGACTCAGGGACGGTGTATACTCACTTACCGAGGACACAGCTCCCATGGGCTACTCGGTAGTATCAAAGTTCACATTCACAGTTGAGAACGGCACAGTCACGAAGGTTGATGCTGTTACAAACGGCAGGACATCAGTAGCAGAGGACGGCAGGACGATCGTTATCGAGGACGCTCCCGAGGAGCTCTCCATAAGCAAGAAGGACGTTACCGGCGAGAATGAGATCAAGGGCGCTACACTTGAGATAACAAACTCCGACATTGACTGGACATCTGTTATCACTGCAAACGAGAGCGACAAGGATTTTGTAAAGGTCTACAGCAGCGACGACACCGTTATCGGTATCCAGTGGGTATCAGGAGATACGGCAAAGATCGTAAAGGCTCTCAAGGACGGCAAGTACACTCTGAAGGAGACAGGCGATCAGTTCGAGTCAGGCGGAAAGGTATACGACATCATAAGCTCGGAGCTCGGTTTCGTTATCTCGGGCGGAAAGATAGTAAGCGCAGAAGGCGACGATCTTAAGGACGCTGCCGACAGCAGCTCTGACAAGGGCTATTATGTAGTTGACAAGGAGAACGGCGAGATCGACGTATGCGATGTTGAGACAACGACTGCAACGTCCACATCGACGACAACTCCAACAACAAC
>JAFXXD010000032.1 GCA_017542475.1 Ruminococcus sp.
CCAGTTGTGCGCAAGGCCGGGAGCCAGCTTTCTGTAGATGCCGAAGAAGATTGCGCAGATTATGTGCTGGAGCGGCGGATGGTAGAACTGCCAGTGAAGAGTAATGTCCTCATTTAAGAGCTTGTGATTCTCGAGAATGTATTCGATATATTCGGCGTGATAATTCAGCCCGAGATCGGTATCGAATTCGCCCATATCGTGCTGTCTCTGATCAGCGCCGGTATAGAGCACATAGAAAGTCCTGACGGCGATCGCAACGATGGTGATGAACGCCATGATGCGCTCTGCCTTGCTGCCGTCCCCGTTTTTAACGATGACGACCGAGAATCCGATAAAACCGATTATCAGGATCGCGATGTTTACCGGGTTAAGGAACGCCAGATTGCAGCCCGTAAGAATGAGCACAAACAAAGACCATACAGCGCAGGCGGCTATATCGATACCGAGTTTTTGCGTCCTGATAAGATTACCTTTTCCCATATTAGAAAAGAATAAATTAGGTGCAGGAGAAATGCAAATGTGCGGGGGCAGAGCGCTCGGAAAACACTCCGATTCCGTCACCGGCTTTTCGAGAGGCACGAAAACACCCAATAAAAGAGCCCGCACTCTAAAAGCGCGGGCCCTCGTAATTCGGTTAATTATCCGATCAGTCTGTTGTCTCGATCTTGAGGCTGTCGAGATAGAACGGGCTCATATCGGAGCTCTCCCAATAGATCTGGAGAGTTGCACCGGGCTCTACTGTGTAGTCGCACTCAACGAATACCCACTCGCCTGTTCCTGTGGGAACTTCTGCGAGGTGCGGCCATGTGCCGTCGATATCAGCTGTGAGGCAGCACTGGTCTGCAGCAGACTTGATAGCGAAGGATACGTGGATCGTGTGTCCGGCGTAGTTGCTGACGTCGACTGCGTAGCCGTCGTATGTGTCGTAGCCTTCGGAGTTCTCGAGGCACCAGTCGCCCTCATAAGCGTCGCCTACGATCTTCTGGACGGAGCTGTATCTCGGACCGCCTGTGAAGGACTTGTCCTCGTAGTCCTCGATGAAAGGAGTTGTGTCAACTACGGGCTCGACATAGTCAGCCGGCTTAGCGACTTCACCACCGTTTACAGCGCACATAACGCCTTCGTAAGCGGGCTTGGGTGAGAGATTGCCGTAGAAGAGCAAAGGCTTTGTGGAAGACTTCCAGCTCATGTCATCTGTGAGACCCCAGACAGTAACGCACTCGATCGGAACGCCTGCCTTGTCAGCCTCGATGATTGCCGTGAAGAGCTTCTGCATGTAAACGCCCTGGTCGTACATAGGGTTCTGTGACTTAGGAGCTGTTACGTCGAGCTCTGTGATGTGGATGATAACGCCGAGCTCATCAGCATATCTCTTAGCTGCTGAGATGTAGTAATCAGGATCAAGGCCGGAGCTGATGTGGCTCTGCATACCCATACCGTCGATGTTGCCTGCTGCAGCGATAGGCTTGAGAAGCTTGATGATGTCATCCTGCTTGGATCCCTGATATTCGTTGTAATCGTTGTAGAAGAGCTGGACATTGGAAGGAGCGTGCTTTCTTGCGAACTCGAAAGCCTTCTCTACGAAGTCGTCACCGATCGTCTGTGTCCAGTAGCTCTGTCTGATTCCGCTGCTGTCGTCAATGCACTCGTTGCAGACGTCCCAAGCGTAGATAACGCCCGGATAGTTTTTCTCGCAGTAGTTGATGACGGAGTCGATGTAGTTCTCCATTCTCTTGAGCATGAGGTCTCTGCTTGCGAGCTGTCCGTTGACATCGTAGTTCTCATAGAAGAACCAGGAAGGTGTCTGTGAGTGCCA
>JAFXXD010000033.1 GCA_017542475.1 Ruminococcus sp.
AGCCTTGTTCTGCACGAGTCTCAGCGCACAGACGCTGAATGAAGGTTTTGAGGGCGAGACTTTCCCGCCCGAAGGATGGACGACCATTGACGGCTATGCCGGATATGGATGGAAGAAAGCCGCTAAGTTCCAACAGACTTGCGCTAAGATTCAGGAAGTAACGGGCACGGAGAGTTGGCTCATCACCCCGCAACTCAAACCCGCTGCTGGAGAGAGTCTCACTTTCCAAGCTTGTATCGGCGATTATGCTTCGTCCGGTCAACTGCGTATCGAGATCTCGCTCGGCGGTACAGATGCCAGCTCGTTTGAGGTGCTAGACACCTATTACACCTCTAAGTCGAAGGGCGATGCAGCGCATCAGCTCTGGAAATCGGAGTGGAGAACCTATACCGTCGATCTGTCCCAGTATGTAGGCAGCTCGATCTATATCGGTTTCCACCAAGCAGGCTCTACCGATGGTATCTTCCTCGATAATATCAGCGGTGTGTCGCTCCGCGGCAGCTCGGCTTGCGAGAACCCCTCTTCTATCGTTCTCTCTGACCTCGATGCCCATGAGGTCACTTTCTCTTGGCAAGGCGACGCTACCCAATACCAGTACCTCTTGGTGGAGAAAGGCGAAGAACTCGATTGGACTGCCTCTACGCTCATCTCCGCAAAGACCGTCACCCTGACCGGACTCTACGAGGAGACCGACTATGAGTTCTATGTTCGCTCCTACTGCTCCGAGGATGCTCAGAGCTTGGCTCCCAAAACGGCTTTCAAGACCCCTTGCGAGGCGTTTAATATCCCTTGGCTCGAGACCTTTACTCGTGACCAGACCGGTTCCGGTTTTGACGTAACTGCTCCCGACTGCTGGACAGTAACCTCCGGTACGATCAGCGTGGTCAAAGACAAGACCTATGACGAAGAAGGCAACGCTTCTACCGTCAACGGACAGGCTCACCTGCAGGCTATCGGCGGCGGACCGAGCAGTGCACAGGTATTCGCTATGCCGACCTTCAATGAGCCGCTCAACACCCTTGAGGTCGCTTTTGACTACAAGACCAGCCTCACTACCGAGATGTGCGGTATGCTCGAAGTAGGTTATATGACGAATCCGGGCAAGGCTTCGACCTTCGTCTCCTTGCAGACCCTCGATCGTTCGCTCACCTACGCACACGCTGTCGTTTCTTTGGCTGACCTGCCTTCTACCGCTAAGTACGTAGCCTTCCGTTTTGCAGGCGGTACCAGCGACTACTGCTCCCTCTCGATGGATAACTTCGTAGTGGCTCAGATCGGTCACTCCGGCGAGGTCGATCCCTCTGAGGAAGACATCCCCGATGCAGGTATCTATGCACTCAGTTACTGTGAGGCTTCGTTCACATGGTACTCCTATAACACCTCTGCGTTCGCTATCGGTTTGGCAGACGCTACCGGTACCCTCATCGCAGGTATCGCTTGTACCACCGAGGAGTGCGACCGTTTCGCTTATCAGGACGGCGTAGGCTTCTCCGATGATGACGACTATGAGAACCATTACTACTG
>JAFXXD010000034.1 GCA_017542475.1 Ruminococcus sp.
GTTTAAAAATTTCAAAGCAACTTCTATTGACCTTACAAATGCAAATACGAGCAATGTAACTGGTATGAGTTGTATGTTCATGCAGTGCTATGAACTTACTGACTTGAATTTAAGCGGAATTGATACAAGCGAAGTTACAGACATGAGTTATATGTTCTATGGTTGTAAAGTTCTCGTATCACTTGACCTTAGCAGCTTTGATACGAGCAAGGTTACTAATACGAGAACGATGTTTCAGGCTTGTATAGAAATTGAAACTATATATGTCTCTGATAAGTGGAATATGGCTAATGTAACTGATTCAACATATATGTTTGCGCAGTGTCAAAAACTTGTCGGAGGAAACGGAACAAAACAGAGAGACGTATCCATAGATGCTACATACGCTCGTCCTGATTTAGAGGGACAGAAGGGCTTATTGACAATCAATATCTTGGCTGTCCCCGCAAAGGAACCCACCTGCGGCGCGGCAGGCAACAGCGCTTACTACAAGAACAACATAAACGGCAAATACTATTCCGACGCTGAATGCACCACCGAGATAACCCTCGAATCCACGGTTATCCCCGCAACAGGCGAGCATACTTGGGGCGAACCCGAGGGCGGCTTCCGCACCTGCACTGTTTGCGGTACAAAGGAGGCACTCGCAGATTTCGACAAGCCTCAGAATATCACAGCCACCGATATTACAAAGACAAGCTTAAAGCTCTCTTGGGACGCTTTCCCCGAGGGCTACAAGCTGGATAGAATTACAGGCGGAAAGAATGTCCCCGAACTGGGAGACCTCGATTTCAACGCGGTAATGAAGGATTATGTTACACTTCTCAGCTCGGGAAAGACCGATGACGAGGCATATCCTGTCATTGAAGCTAAATACGGCGAGACCGCAACTGCCGCATTGAAAGCAGTCAACGAGCCTGAAAATACGCTCCCGTTTGAAAACTATGAACTTGATGAAACCGACCTGACATGGTGCAAGGTCAATAACCTTGAAGAAGGAACTCTCTATACATTCCTGATAGTTCCAAACATCAATGACGGCGGCGTTCCGCTCCCCGAGCACTGGGGTATCATTCAGGTGAAGACCCTTGCCGATAAGGTGCTCACCCACGTTGAGGCTAAGGCGGCTACCTGCACAGAGGCAGGCAACATCGAATACTGGAAGGACGAAGACGGCAAGTGCTACTCCGACGCGGAGGGCAAGCTCCCGATAGACCCCGCGTTCGTAGTTATCCCGCCCACCGACGACCACCAGTACGGCGAGCCCGTCTACGAATGGGCGGCTGACCTCGGCGAGGTAACGGCGAAGGTGGTATGCGCACTCAGCAGCGAGCACAAGATATCCGAGACAGTCAAGACCGTCAAGGAGGAGCTCCCCGAGCTCGGCAAGATAGTATACCACGCTGTCTTCACCGATACGCACTTCACCGAGCAGACGAAGGAAGTCCCGATGGAGACGACTACGGGTACAACCACTGCTACAACTACGGCTACTACAACGGCTACTACAACGGCTACAGAGACTGAGACTACCACAACCACATCTTCGGAGACTGCGACAACCACAACTTCTGTAACTACTACAGAGACTGAGACTACTACAACCACATCTTCGGAGACTGCGACAACAACTACAGTTTCTGAGGGCACGACCACATCTGCAACTACTACAGAGACTGAGACTACTACAACCACATCTTCAGAGACTGCTACTACAACGACAGCTTCTGAGGGTACGACCACATCTGCGACTACAACAGAGGGAACAACTACATCTTCGGAGACTGCCACTACAACGACAGCTTCTGAGGGTACAACAACCACGACAACTACAGTTTCTGAGGGTACAACGACTTCTGCGACTGCTACGGAGTCCGCGACCACCGCGAGCGAGGGCACGACAACGAGTGGAACAGCAACAGAAACGACAACCACGGCAAGCGACACAGTAACCACAACATCAGGTACTGAGACGACGGTTTCAACGACAAGCGGCACAGATACCGAGACCATAGCTTCAACAAGTGGTACAGGTACTGAGACAACTGCTTCGACTACAAGCGGTACAGGTACTGAGACCACATCTTCGACTACAAGCGGTACAGGTACCGAGACAACTGCTTCGACTACAAGCGGTACAGGTACCGAGACAACTGCTTCGACTACAAGCGGTACAGGTACCGAGACTACAGCTACCACTACAAGCGGTACAGGTACCGAGACTACAGCTACCACTACAAGCGGCACAGGTACTGAGACAACAGCTTCAACAACGAGCGGCACAGGTACCGGGACGACAGCTTCAACAACGAGCGGCACAGGTACCGAGACGACAGCTTCGACTACAAGCGGCACAGGTACCGAGACTACAGCTACCACTACAAGCGGAACAGGTACTGAGACCACTGCTTCAACGACAAGCGGCACAGGTACCGAGACGACAGCTTCGACTACAAGCGCTACAGGCACAGGAACGACAGCTTCCACTTCACAGACCACAGCTGCTTCGTCTACAGGCGAGCAGGGCTCGACTACTACCGAAACCAAGCCCGTTGAGCCTGACAAGGACCTCGGCGATATGAACGGCGACGGCAAGGTAGATGCTAAGGACGCTTCGGCTATCCTCGTTGCATACGCAAAGGCTTCCACAGGTGAGGACGACGGACTTACAGACGCTCAGCGCGCAGCAGGCGATGTAAACGGCGACGGCAAGGTCGATGCTAAGGACGCTTCCGCGGTACTTGCGTACTACGCACTTGTATCGACGGCGACGGGCGATATCCCGACACTGCTGGAATTCGCACGGCCGAAGGTATCGTAAGCAAAACAAAAATCGGATCGGGTCAGGTGATCTGATCCGATTTTTTTAGCTTTGATTTTGTCAGACACTAAAAAATATCAATACATTATCAATGAGGTGATACAAATGGAAGAAATGTGCCAAGACTTTATGCGCAAAATGCAGGCAGCAGCCGCTAAAGGTCCGTCATTGGAGGACGTAAGAGCAGATATGACACCGCACGGCAGGCTCGTGAGCTGCTCATATTATGCTTCGTCAAGCGGGATGCAGTGCAACAGCAACACGCTGCTGGATATCTCCGTCATAGTTGCGGACGGCGTGCAGAGGATAAGCTATACAAATAAACCTGCCTTCCAGTCCCAAACAGTGACCGTTTATAAGCCGAAGCAGGACGTTCTCGCAGCCGTGCAGGAGCTGACTGAGCGTGAGAATCTTGCGGCGTGGTCAGCGCTGGAGTACCACGATCCTTTCCCTTGCACCGACTGCTCAAGCAGCACTTCTGTCTCCCTGACCTTTGATGACAGCTCCGTAGGGGGGAAGAGCAGCGTGCGCAAAACTATTAATGTTGATGCGGCTTGTCAGCATGGCGGCGGTGATGTTATACAGCAGTTCCGTGATATACTGGAAACGGCTGTGCAGGATTCGGAGGTGCTGTCAAAGACGGAATATGATACACCGAATGCAGGACTCGGGTTTATGGGCATAATGGGAATGCTGGGTACGCCTCCGACACCCGCTCTGGAAACAGATCTCCCCGACGGTGCGTGGAGGTGCGGGAAATGCGGCTGCGCTTCCAACACAGGCAGATTCTGCACCGAATGCGGCGCAAAAAAAGGAACGCCGCCGATTCATTACGAAGCGTGAAACGGTGAGAGCGTTCGATAAAGAAATCACTTGTATTTTTCCGAGATACAATGTATAATATATACAGCAACCCGTATAAGGAGAATACACTATGACTGCTGAGAGAAAAACCAAGGAAAGCAAGCCCGTTCTTGCGATATGCTACGACTTCGACAAGACCCTTTCGCCCGACGATATGCAGGCGCAGGGCTATATACAGTCGGTCTATGACGGCGATATACCGTCGTTCTGGAAGGAGACCGACGAGCTCGCGGAGGCTAACGAGATGGACTCGAATCTCGCCTATATGTTCAAGATGGTGAACGAGGCGAGGGGACGCATCGTGCTCACGAAAAAGAGCCTGCAGGAATACGGCTCGAAGGTCAAGCTCTTCGACGGCGTCGAGGAGTGGTTCGGACGCATACGCGAGTACGGCTCGGAGCACGGCGTCATAGTCGAGCACTACATAATCTCGTCGGGCTTGAAGGAAATGATAGAGGGCACATCTGTCGCGAAGAGCGGGGCTTTCGAGAAGATATACGCGAGCTCGTTCATGTTCGACGACAAGGGCGTACCGATATGGCCCGCGCAGGTGGTCAACTACACGAACAAGACGCAGTTCCTGTTCAGGATAGAGAAGGGCGTGCTCGACGTAAACGACTCGGGCGTGAACGACTTCTTCGCTCCCGAGGAGCTGCGCGTGCCGTTCAGGAATATGGTCTACATCGGCGACAGCGATACCGATATCCCGTGTATGAAGCTCGTCAACACCAACGGCGGACACTCCATCGGCGTGTACAACAACGACACGCTCGACAAGTCGAAGGTGTACAAGATGCTCCACGACAACCGTATCAGGTACTTTGCTCCCGCGGACTACACCGACGGCTCGGAGCTCGACAGGCTCGTGAAGGCGATAATCGACCGTACTGTCGCCAATGAGGTGCTCGAGGACTTCCACTTCGGCTGCAAGGACGAGAGGGAGCACAACGACGCCCGCAAGGCAAAGGACGAAAACAAGCGCAGGCGGCTCGACTGTATACTCGCGCTTGACGGCAGCACCAACTTCGGTACGACGCATACGCTGATGAAGGAAATGCTCAGCATCAATGACTGGACGGAGGAGGAGATAGGTATGCTCCTCGATATCGCGCTGAACAATCACCCTGTCCGCTATCTGCTGAACGACAGCGACGTGAACAGCTTCTTCCGCGGGATAATCGCAATGCTTCCCGTTAAGACCGATAAGGCAGAGAAGGTGGAGAGCTTCTTTGAGAATAAGTGAGCTCCTGTAATATCAGGACAGAAAAAACGGGTCAGGGGATTTCCCCTGACCCGTTCTGTTGTTGATTACGATTTATGCTGCCTTTGATGCCAGGTATTCGCTTATCGTCGGGATATCGCCCGTTGCGGTCGATACCATTGCATAGTAAGCGAGTACGCACGAGGCGTCCTTGGCGTCTATCCTGCCGTCGCCGTTTACGTCGGAGGCTGCCTTCTGAGCGGCGGTAAGACCGTCGTCAGCGCCCGTCGAAGCCTTGGAGTACGTCACGAGTATCATCGAAGCGTCCTTGGCGTCTATCTTGCCGTCCTCGTTCACGTCGCCGAGCGTGGAGTCTGTATCGCCGTCAACGAGAAGCTCGTCCTTGACCTCGGTTATCTTCTCGCTCACAGGCTCTGCCGCAACACCGCTGTAGCTGAGCAATCCCGCTGTGATATGGAGCGTCGAGCCCGCGATGTTCTCCTGGTCGGAGATGAGCAGTATGCGGTCGGAGAACTTCGTATCGTTCGTTTCGGACTTGACAAGCTTGATCCTGCAGTTTATCTTTTCGCCGTTTGCGTCCGTGAGATAGATGTTCTCAGCCGCAGCAGTGCTGTCGTCGATGTACTGCGACATCTTTATTTCAACACCGTTTGCGAAAGCGTCGAGCATCTGTATCTTCGGAGCGGCTGTGCTCATCAGGTCAATATTGATACCTGTCTGAACGGGGAGTACGGGCAGCCACTCGGAAGCAGCGTCCTTGTAGCCCTCCTTGGATATCCTTACCTGCCACATTCCCTCGGGAACATCCCACATAAACCAGCCGTCGGAGGCAGTGGTCTGCGGGTTGAGCTGGTCGAAGTCCTCTGCGTTCCAGAGCACCTCCTTGCCTGCTTCGTCCTTGTAATAGATTGTAGCGGTCGCGCCTTCAACGCGGTTGTCGGGAACAGCTGCGTATACGTAGCCGCTCGGGTCGGCGATGAAGTTCGGGTCTGCGCTGTTGCCTATCTTTTTGCGCGGGTCCCTGTATATTATCGCGTCGAGCTTCTTTGCGCGTCTGTTGTAGTAATTCTGTATGCAGTATGCTCCGATACCTATCACCGCACCTGCGATGAGCGCGGGCCACAGAGTCAGTCCCGCAAAGCCGACAACTATAGATGCGGCTGCTGCTCCTGTTGTAGTTACCATTCTTCCGAAGAAGATATTCTCGGCTTCTGCCTTGAGCTCAGCCTTATGAGCCTGAACATACGGGTCCTTGCTGTAATCTATCTGGCTTCTCTGCATACTGTAAGCCTCGCCGTGCACTACCATTTCGCAGCCCGCGTTGAATACGGTAAACACACCGCCAACTACGTTCAAGCCGTTCTGAGCAACATCGCTGAGGCTGTCCTGAACGATAGCGATGTCCGCACTGACTGTCTGACCGCCTATGAACTCGCCGTGCTCGTCCATAAACGAGGTCTTTGCCTCCTGATTGGAAACGAGCTGGGTCTCAGCCTTGACCTCGCCCGTGGACTCGTTCCTGTCGACCATTACCATACCGCTTACGTAGTCGAACGGCTTGGCTCCGAGGAAGTCCATAGCGGTGTCGTATGCGGAGGACACGTCATCGGGGATAGTGAGCGACTTCGCCACCTCAACAGCGTCGGCTGTTTCAGCGAGCACCTTGACGAAATACGAGTGTACGTCGCCGTTTTCGTCGGTCATTTTCAGTCCCGACTCGACGAAGCCGTAGTCCTCGGGAGCAGAGGAGATAGCGTTTGCTGTGACCTTCTTGCCGCCTATGCCGACGGAATCGGTAATGCTCTGGAATACGCCGATGCTGACCTCGCTGATATCGGGATTGTCCTTCTTGAAGGTCTCGGTGGGAGTATAGTCATAGCGCACCAGTGTGTTGTTCTCGGTCGCTATTGCGGTCGATGTCCTGACATTGTCGAGGAACACCTTCGCGGGATCGTTGGGATTCGCGGTATTGTTCGCTGTCGGTGAGAGCTCATTCTCCGAGTCCTTGACCTTGTACGATACCGTGCCGTCCTTGACGGTCTTGTAGATCATTTCCTTTTCCTGCTTGGGTATCTGAGTGATGCTCAGCTTGCCGGGGAGAGAGGTGGCAAATTTGCCTGTGCCTGTCCATTTGCCCGTTGTCTCGTCGAGCTCGAGCGGGAGCGATGAGAACTCGCCGCCCTTTTCGGAGGTGACATACAGCTTTGCGATGTTGCTGTTATCGGATACCTCCACATCGAATGTCATATCGTAGCGAGGATTGATCGCGACATAGGGCTTTTTGCCCGTCCGGAAAGCGGGAGTAAGGTCTGTCTCCTTGATATGGTTTATCTTCACGCTTACTAATTCGGGATAGTTCTCGCAGAGGAGGACTGCTTTCTTGGCAGATGTAAGCTCGCCGCAGACCGCGTCTATGCTGAGCTCGGTCGCTGTGCCCTCATATGTTACGAATGCGCTGTATCTGCCCGTGTACTTGTTCGACTTCACGCTAACGCTGTCCTTGCCGTTTACGCGGACAGTGATGTCGCTGTCGAGCGGACCTGTACCGCTTACGCTGAAGCTGCTCTTGCCGTCGGAAACATTTACAGTTTCGGGAGCGGTGAGTGTCAGCGGAGACATATCTGTTCCGTCAACGACTATGTTCTTGCAGTCTGTGCCGTACTGCTCGTCGGGGTGCATCTTGACCTTCATCCATGCCGAGACAGTGAGCTCACTTTTTGCGTCGGAGCGCACACTGAAGCGTAAAGTGCCCTCGGGCTCGGTGAAGTCAAAGCGCAGCTTTCCGTAATCTCTCACTGCCGATTCACCGTAGCTCTCCTCGACGAAATTGTCGCGGTAGTTGGAGTCCACGTAAATGGAGCCTTCTCTGAAAACATCGCGGAAGCACGGATTTATCGAATAGTGTATCGAGTAGTTTATGAGTGCTCCGTCAGCCGTAGAGGAAGCGGTGCTGCTCATATAGAGACCGTTCTGCTCGGCGAATGAGAAGCGCTGATCCCACATATTGTCCGAATAGTCGAAGGCAGATGCCTTGAAGGGGATAGCCTCCTGCGGAGCCTCTATCTCGATGAGCTCGGGGCATTCAGCGAAAGCCTCGGCTTCGATGAGCTCCACGCTCGAAGGCAGAATGACCTTCTCGACGGACGGGCAATTGTAGAGCAGCTTCTTCGGGACGGTCTTCATACTGTCACCGATACGTACTATCCTGAGCTCGTCTGTGTTTCTTGCTATCTGCTCAGCCTCTGTGACTGAGGCGGGGATATAGAGATATGTCAGTTTGGTCTTGCTGAAGGCGTCCCAGCCTATCTTGGTGACACCCGACGGCAGGTCGATGCTCGTTATCGGTGTCGATTCAAAGGCGGATTCGCCTATCTCGGTGACGCTGTCGGGGATGACGATCTGTGTGAGCTCCTTGCAGCCGATAAGGCAGCGGTAGGGTATCGCCTTGAGCCCGTCCGCGAATGTGACCTTCTGAAGATGAGGAGCGGATGACAGCGACCAGTTCGACTTTTCGAGCGTGCTCGGCAGAACGAGCTCGGTGATAGAATCACAGCCGCCGAAAACGTTGATTCCCGTTACCTCCGTAACACCCTCGGGAATGTCAATGTGCGCGAGCTTGGGGCACTCCTCAAATGCATAGCCGTGTATATACTGCAGCGTGCTCGGGAGCACTACCTCTGTCAGCTCGGGGAGGTACGCAAAGCGGCCGTGTATCTCAGTTATGCCCTCGGCATAAGTGAGCTTCTCAATGCCCGAATTCGAGAAAGCACTGCTTCTGCCGTAATCTCCGGGGTAGGGCAGCTGCACGGGCACGTAGAGCTCCTTTAGTGAGGTGGTGCTGTCGAACGACTGGCGTCCGAGGTCTTTCAGACCCGTGGGCAGGTCGAGGTGGGTTATGCCTGTACAATCCGCAAAGGCATAGGACTCGATGAGCTCGACGCTGTCGGGTATCTTCGGGTCTGTCAGCGATTTGCAGTATTGAAATGCACGTGAACCTATCTTTGTGGGAGCACTGCTCCAGTTGATAGTTTCAAGGTTTTCGCAGGAATAGCAGATATTAGCGGGTATCTCCGTTATTCTATCGCCGAAGGTTATCTCCTTGATACCGCATCTCTGGAAAAAACCTCCTTCTGTGTCCTCACTGAATGTCCACGTATCGGGAACAGTGACTGAGGTCAGCTTCGGATTTTCCTCAAAGGCGTACGAACCTACGAAATCAAGCACGTCGGGAAGGTCGAGCACCTCGAGATCGGGGTTGTCTGATATCGCGCAGCGACCAATGCTCTTTACGCTGTCGGGGACGTGTATCTCCTTCAGACCCGTTATCGCCTCAAATGCGTTATCGCCGATAGCCGTAACGGAATCGGGGATAACGATCTCGCCCATATAGTCCGTGCTGGAGAAGAGCCAATCAGGTATCTTCTCCATGCCGTCCTCGATGATGACCTTGTTTATCTTGCAGTAGGTGAACGGACGCTCTGCTTTTTTCAGGGTTTTCGGGATAACAAGCGTATCAAGCGCCTTGTAGTCGTTGAAGCACCAGTTGTTTATCTTCTCGATGTGGTCGGGCAGGACTATTTCGGTGACGGTAGAGTTGCTGCTGTAGACGCCGTGCCCGAAGGCGCTGCTGTCGATCTCGGTGACGTACTTGCCGTCTATCGTGGACGGCAGGACTATCCTATCCGTGGGGAGCTCCTTTTCCTCGTCGAAGCCCTTTATCGTGATGTTGCCGTCGCCATTGACGATGTAGGCGAAGCCCTCATCTGTGTAGAGCCAGCTCTCCTCGTCGTCGGCGGCATGGACGGGCGGCGGCATAACTGCTATTACCGAGGTCACGGTAAAGACGGTAGTCACAGCCGCAGTTGAGAGACGTTTGCTGAATTGTCGCTTCATATAAACACTCCTTCCGTATCGGAAAGCACAGCGGATTGATAATGCTCTGACAATATCAATAAATTTTACCTGTGCTGTTGAACTTATTATATCAAATATATATAGGAGAGTCAACTATTTTATATAATTGCTCGTCTGTATGAAGAAATTCGTTACAAATAGATAATAAGATACTGTTGAAACTGTGGGAAACGTGCACAAAAAAAAGAAAAAATGGTATATGTGTTTGATTGTAATTACTATTGTTTTGCTCGGATTAAAATGCTATAATTATGGTGTATAGGTATTATTAGGAGCAAATCTGCGCTTTTTTTCGGAGTGTGATGACAGTGAACGACGCGGCAGAGACTGCAACATCTATCGAAACGCCCAAAAAGCCGAAGAAAAAGCACTCGGCTGCATATTATGCCGCCGCCTTTTTCGCAAAGATAGGCTGTACCGTGCTCTTCGTGTGGCTGCTGCTCACATTCGTCGCTGGAGTGTTTGTCTGCCACGATAATTCGTCCTTCCCGATGATAAAGGACGGCGACCTGTGTATCACCTACCGCCTTGGTAAGCTTAAACAGGGCGACGAGGTCGTGTACAGGCGCGACGGCAAGGTGTGCTTCGGGAGGATAGTCGCCTTCGGGGGAGAGGCTGTCGGCATATCCGACGACTACGTCTCAGTGGACGGCTACCGCGTGTACGAGGATACAGTCTACCCGACAACTGCCGAAAATGCGAGGATAACGTTCCCTTATACTGTACCCGGCAACTGCGTTTTTGTGCTGAACGATTTCCGCTCCGACATCACCGACAGCAGAACATACGGAGGTATACCGCTCGATGATGTCAAGGGGAAAGTGGTGTTCGTCCTGCGCAGGCGCGGGATATAAACAAGTTTGACCTTTTTGATGATATAAAGGAGGAAATTTACAATGAAAATCAAACGATCAATTGCGGCACTGGCTTCAATGGCAATGCTCGCGACCGCAGCAGCGGCTGCTGTTCCGATGAGTGCGGGGGCAGCTACATACAATGACGTGCTCGGAAAGAAGAACACTGATATCCAGAAGTATCTGATAATGGATATCGATGCAAATGTCCCGAATGCGGGCTTCACCTTCGACATCACGAAGTATGACAGCGAGAAGGCTGCAGCTGCTGCACTGTCTTCTTCCGCGTCCGTTGATGTATATAACGGCGTCGATGCCGACAAGATAACAGCGTCTGTAGACACAGCTGCGACTAAAGTTATTACGTTCGCACCCACGGACAGTGCAACAGTTGAAACAAACGCTGAATCTGATATCGCGTGGGCAACACCTGAGGTTTACGGCGATGAAAAGTGCTCGACCAAGTCACTTACGTATGATTTCAGTGCGGTAGGCTTCACGACTCCCGGTGTGTACCGCTACCTTATCACCGAGACAGGTGCCGTTACAAACAAGGCTATCACGAACGATATCGGCATCTCGACCGATACGAACAAAACATACAGAACTCTCGACGTTGTCGTACACGACTATTCTTCGTACTACGATACGGTGCTTTCGGATGATGACAAACTGGATACTGATAAATATCCCGTGCCCGAGGGAGATGAGCTCTACATAAGCACCTATATCCTGTATGCGGGCAAATATGACGCCGCGCCCTCTGATTCGACCGAGCTTGCAAAGAAAAGCTACAGCTACACGAATAAGTATACCACATATGACCTCACGATAGGTAAGGACGTTGACGGAAATCAGGCTTCAAAGGATAAGTACTTCGCTATAACTGTCAGCATTTCAGATGCTGTTGCAGGCACTAAATATGCCGTATCGTATTTCGATGACGAAAACGCTTACACCATCGACGGAAGCAACGCGGAAATCAATGTTTCTCCCAACAGCGCTACGACCTGCTTCACCGAAGCAAAAACCCAGCCGACAGAGCTTACAGTAGGAGCAGACGGAACTGTTGAGCGGGTGTTCTATCTCAAGCACAATCAGAGAATAACCGTAAGAGGTCTTGCCGAAGGAACAGCTTATACTGTCTCAGAGAATGCTGAAACCTATACTGCAAGCGTAACTCCCGTACTTACTGCTTCGGGCGCTTCTATGCTCGGAACAAGCTATACGGTCAATGATGCCCACGATCAGGTAACTGTTTCAAAAATCGTAGGCGACAACTCCGTAATCTTCACAAACACAAAGACAGGTCTCCTCCCCACAGGTATCATCGTATCAGTTGCGGGACCTGCTGTTGTAGGCATCATCGCGCTCCTCGGCATAGCCGTACTTCTCATCAGAGGCAGACGCAGAAGAGCCGAAGAAGAATAAGCATTGCGGAAATTCTGGATAGGGATGAACGTCCTCTACGAGAGGGTGCTCCTTATCGTGCTTGTGTTCGTACTGCTGATAGTGTCGTGGTGTATGTACGATAATTACTACATCTACTCGCACACGCTCGAGGCGGATATAACCAGATACAAGCCGGGCAGGACCTTCTCCCTCACCGCCGAGGACCCGCAGATGTCGGACGAAATGGTGGCGTGGCTCACCATAGACGGCACGAATATCGACTACCCCGTAATGCAGGGCAGCAATAACCTGAAATACCTCAATACCGACCCGTTCGGGAGCTATTCGCTTTCGGGGAGCATATTCCTCGACAGCAGGAACAGTCCCGATATGACCGACAGCTACTCGGTGGTTTACGGTCATCATATGGAGCACGGGAAGATGTTCGGGGCACTGGACGAATTTCTCGATAGCTCCTACCTCACCGAGCATACGGGCGGCTCGCTCATTATCGGAAGCAATGCTGACGATACGTACCCGCTCGAGGTGTTCGCAAGTATGAAGGCGAGTGCCAACGACGAAAATATCTTTGATTTCAAGTGCGGGGATATAGTCGGATATATCCGCGACAATTCACAGGTCTTCACAAGATCGGACGACAAGCCTGTGATAGCCCTCTCGACGTGCTCGTCGGGAGATATGATCGAGAGAACGATCGTATTCTGTTATATCATCAAATGAACAGGAAGGAGAGTGAGCATATGAGCACGATACGCAGATGTTTCTGCTGCCTCGCAGTATGCCTGCTCTCCTTTTTCGTTTTTCCCTGCTGTACCGCTTTTGCAGGTACATATGAGAAGGAACACCTTGAAATACCCGTGATGTGCCTCGATGTTGAGGACATCGAAGACCACGTCTACATCGTGAAGATAACTACCGAAGACACACTTGCCCCCCTTCCGCAGACGGATACCCTTTATATAAACCAGAACGGAAGAGGACAGTTTGAAATAGACATCGACCAGCCGGGCACCTTTGTGTACAATATCTTTGAGACCGAGGGCGACGAGGACGATATCGAATACGAGCAGACCGTATACACGGTGACAGTGTACGTGGAGACGAACGCGAATGATGAGCTGCTCTATTCCGTGACGGCGGCTGTCAACGGTATGCCTGTCAAATCCGAGGAGATACAGTTTCAGGATAAGCTGATGGACAACTCCGAAAGGAAGAAGCCGTCCACTACAACGACGACGGCACCTGAGACGACGACAACAGCTGCCGAAACAACAAATACTACAGCAACGACAACCACAACAACTGCGGTGACTACAGCGGCGTCTGTCACTGCGACCGAGACCGCTTCGACTACAAAGGCAAATTCCATTGTCAGCTTTGTTGACGATGTCCTGACAGGCGACAGCTTCCCCGCAAAGCTGCTTTGCATCATAATTATCGCGGCGCTGATAATTATGGTCGGCGCGTTTGCACTGAGAAAGAATAACGGCGATAACGACTGAGCGGGCACATAAATCTGAATGAAAGGAGATGATACGATGTTTGTGACAAAGAGGCTTATCAGCGGATTGGCTGCTCTTGTGATGGCTGTTGCGGGCACGCTCCCGACAGCGACCGCCGTTGTCGGCAGAGATGATAGCACCACTGTCGCGGACGAGGAAAGTCACGTCCTGAAGCACCAGAGCCTCGAGCTCTGCCCCGATGAGAGCGACTCCGACAAGACTGTCACCCTCGACGGACTTATGCCGAAGAATGCCACGGCGACAGCTGTGGACGTCACTGAGATGATAGCTGATTCGGACATCGTAACGTCTCCGCTCTGCGACGACAGCTCCGTTGTTGTCGCCTATGATATCACTATCTCCGACGGGGAGGGCGAATTCCAGCCCGACAGCTCGCGCCCGATATACGTCGGGATAACCGACCCGAGTATAACTGATTCCGAGTTTACCGAGCTGTGGCACATCAGCGACGACGGTCAGCGCGAGCAGATAAGCGATTTCACCGTCGAGGACGGCGCTGTCAGCTTCTATGCCGAGGGCTTCAGCGTTTATGCGGTGGTCAAAAACGACAAGCTAACCTCAAAAGAATATGGCTGGCAGGTAGTTAAAAGTGTTGAAGACATCAACACAAAAGGTTCGGCAGGATTATATGTTGGTTCTAATTTTAATCGTTTCCTGACAGGTGAAGTAGTGCAAAGTGCGAACACTCGAAACGGTTTGGATACAATCGAAAGCACTTCTGTACCTACTGATAGTATCCCTCTGTTTTATTTTATTCAGAATGAAGATAATCCTGACCAATACAGCATTTACACAATAGAGAACAATAAAACATACTATGTCAGAATGTATGTAAGTGATAAGAAGAATGGACGAGCCGGTCTGAATTTTACCGATGCTGAATCTCAAAAAACATGGTTTACTTTTGAAGAAAAAGATGATACGGATTCATTCTATTGTTCAGCAACATTTGCTAATGACACAAACACATATTACTGGAACAAAAATGGAAGAAATGGTGGAGAAGGTGCATTTGTTGGTTATAATGTGAAAGGTAACGAAAATACTGTCTTTTTGAAACTGTATTATTATGCAGGTGAAATGTCAGATGATCCCTACGAGCTCGACGGCAAGTCCTACGGCTTTATGAACTACGAGAGCAACTCCTACGCCTACGCTATGCAGAGCGACTTCAAGGCAAAGCAGATGGAAGCGAAGGTCAACCCGCTCAGTCACGAGGGTATCAACTATATCGCCAAGAACAGCGACATTACTTTCTGGACCTTTCATAAGGCTTCCGAGGACAATTACTACATCTCCACCACCGACAATGACGGCAATGTAAAATACATCAAGGTCACAGGCAGCGGTAGTTCTCAGGTCAGAGAGCTCGTCGATTCCGTTGACGATGCTACTCTGATAAAGGTCATTCCCCAGAGCGGCGACAACATCGGAAAGATAAAGCTCTGCGCTGACAATAAGTACCTGTATCTGAACGGCACGAGCGATTTTAAGTTTGACACCGATAAGGGCAGCGCCTCGCTTATCAAGCTCGTCGAGAAGGACGTGCAGATCACCGATGACGACTTCAAGGTCTACTCAGCCGAGAAAATAGGCATTTCCGAGGCTGTGAACGGCGAAGAATACATCGTCTATACGCGTGTATGGGACGATACCAAGAAGGCTTACAGATTCTTCGCGGTAGACCACGACGGTACACTCGTCGAGTGCTACGAGCGCGGCGACGATATTATGTGGATAGGCAGCAGGATAAACACCCTCGAATGGGATTTCACCGAGTATTACGGTCTGGACGGCAAGCCCAACTACTACTATGAGCTGCGCAATACCTACTCGGATATGTATCTGGCTCCGCAGATAGGCGGAGAGGCACTCTCGGACGGTACTATCGGCATTAACCTCCCAGGCAGACAGGACGGCGAATACTACTCCGATATCCTCGCCTGGGACGAACCGCACTACGCCTATGCGGCACTTGTTGCAAACAAAGAAGATACCGCGCTGACCACGGCTGCAAAATCCAGGGCGGGCACGTTCTACTTCGCCAAGGTCAAGGACTATGAGACTTCAAGCGGACTGACAGAGGTCGAGACCATCGACAACAACGAGTACGGCATCACTATGAAAATGGTGGACTGGAAGGGCAGCACCGGCAACACCGGAGATGTCCAGAATACGTTTTTGAATACGGATTCAAAATCTCACGGGCTGGCAGCTCATTCGGGGCTTTTATCTACAGATCTTGAAAAGGATGCAGACGGCAAATATACGTATCCCACGGTGTTGAACGGTGTGAACCAATCACTGGGCTTGCTGTATAACGAGACCGCTGAAGATAAGATCGAGGACGCGCTCAGGGAAGTCAATCACCTGTTCATCAAGAGTACCTATGAAGCAACAGGCTACTTTGAATTTGACAGCTGTCAGAATTTCGCTACCCTCAAAAAGCAGGATAGGCAATTCAACACCGAGACCGTAAATGTTAGTGAAGGCGTAACAAAGGAAGTAACCAATTTTACAGTATACAGACAGCTTGGCACAAATGACTCTTCAGCAAAAACAACGCTGTGCCACGGACAATTCCTGCCGTACAACACGATCAAAGAAGGAAAGTATCCGTCAAAGAATCCCTATAATCTTTATTCCGCACTGGCTAATCCTGATAATAAGAGCATTGGTCTGCTTGATGATTCAGACCCGAGAAAGTATGAGAGGCTTCATCTGGTTCAGGAGAGCACGGACTATTTCAACGGCATGGAGCTCGAGGCGAGCTTCGTCCAGACGCCTAACGGCAAGGACAACTGGAATCACGACATCATCTTCGAGTTCACGGGCGACGACGACTTCTGGCTCTACGTTGACGGCGAGCTTGTCATAGACCTCGGCGGTATACATTCCGCTCTTGAAGGAAAGGTCAATTTCGCAACAGGACAGGTCATAGTCAACGGCGTAGAAAAAACACTGAGACAGGTGTTCAAAGAAAACTACGAAACACGCAATCCCGGCGCATCAGCAGCAGATGTAAATGCATACCTTGCAGAATACTTCGACGACGGCGAGGTCGTATTCAAGGATTACTCTCAGCACAAGATGAAGATATTCTATATGGAGCGTGGTGCAGGTGCGTCGAACCTCCATATGCGATTCAACCTCAGCTATGTTACTCCCGGACACGTTATCCTCAAGAAGGAAGTCGAGGGCGCAGAGGACCTCGACCTCAGCCTTGTACAGTATCCCTTCCAGATATACTACAATGACGACAGTCTGCACCCTGATGTATTCCAGCCGCTGGGAAATGATGACGCAAATGTAAGCATCACTTATCAGAACTCGACTCAGAAGGTGGAATTCAAGGAGCATTATACTCCGCCGGGCTGTACGGATACGTTTGACAATGTCTTTTTCCTCAACCCCGATCAGGTCGCGGAGATACACTTCCCCTCGAAAACCATCAACTATAAAGTAGTAGAATGCGGCTTGAGCAGCATTTACGATTCTGTAAGGATAAAAGGCGAGGAAGATGTGCTTGCAGCCAAACCTATAGCTGCGGCGGAAGGCTCCTATGTCGAACGCTATTATTACGAGACAAAGCCTTACGAAGTAGAAAAGAAGCAGAGTATGGTATTCGTCAATAAGTTCAAGGATGGCGCTCTTCGTCCTCTCTATTTCACGAAGATCCTGAAGGACGAGAACGGACACGAGCTGACGTATGACTTGGAGCACCCGAATGAAGAAAACGTTGACAATACCACATTCCAGTTCAGGCTGTATCTGACGAACGGCGTTGATGATGAACTGCGGCTTGCAAATATGGCTAAGTACCGCGTATTGACCCCGAGCGTCAAAATAGATGAGGAGAACAGCGTCAGGTACTATTGCAGCTGGGACGCAGACGCTCAGAGATTCGTTCCCACCGAATATACGTCCCAATCAGGTATGTCAACTTCCTTGGAGACAAAGCTGAAGGAAATAAAAGAAGATACCACATTGACGGCTGAAGAAAAGCAGCAGAAAAAGGAGGATCTTCTCGATCTGATAACCTTCGAGACGTCTATAAACGGTACTATCTCGCAGATCCCCGCGGGCTACACCGTCGAGGTGCCGAACCTGACCGCGGGCGTCCGCTTCAAGGTCGTTGAGCGGCCGAATGAGACGGAGCTCGGTTACGGCAAGGTCGAGTATCAGGTTGTAAACGAATCCTATTACTACTCCAGCAGCGGCGACAAGAACGACGGAACTGTAAATACCGAAGATCCCCCCGAAATGAATGTCATAAACAAGCGCGGCTATGGTCTTGAGGTAAGAAAGCAGTGGAGCGATTCCGACTTCACCTACAACCACAACCCTATATACGTAGCTGTATACAAAAAGAGCGGAAATACCGAAACTCTCCTTCCCGAAACTGTCAGGGAGATATCGCCGAAGAATTCGTTCGTGCGTTATTTCTTCGACGGCAAAGAGGAAAATGACGGTGTTATCAGTGAAGATGACTTCAACAGCTATGTTGTCCGTGAGGTAACGCTTACAAGAATCGACGGTGTAGCGTATGATCCCGATCCCGAGCCCGTTGAGATAGATCCTGAATCGCAGCAGGTTAAAGAGAAGGAACCTGATCCGAACAGACCGATCCCCGACGATGACTTCAAGATAACAAATATCGCTGATTTCAAGGTCGCAAAGGTAGATAACGAGGGTTTGCTCAACAAGGCATATACTATGAAGGAAGCGAATAAATACGTTCCCGTACACAATTACAAGGACGAATATACGTACTTCCCTACCTATAATCAGGGCGAACCCGAGTCCGTAAGCGAAGGCTCTGTCGGCTTGAAGCGAAAGGACTCCATAAGAAACGACCGCGGCGGCGGTATCATCATAACCCTGCACGATATGGACACTAAGGAGCCTCTGCGCGGCGGAGAATTCGAGCTGAGGGAAGAGGACGGTAATTATGTCGGTAAATTCACCACCGATGGCGACGGACAGATAACTATCCTGTATAAGGGCGAAAACCTTAAAACAAATGAGCAGTATACCCTCAGTCAGACCAAAGCTCCCGCGGGATATATCGGCGTGCCCAACACTGTGAAATTCAAAGTGGAAGAGTCAGGTAACGTTGTAACTGAGATATATGTCACGGGAAATGACCCAAAATGGGCAAACCGCGAAATCTTAATAAGCAACGAGGAGAGCCTCATCGGCCACATCAGAGTCTACAACAAGCCGTTCACTCTTCAGGTGAAGAAGGTGGATTCCTCGACAGGAGCACCGCTCAAGGGCGCACATTTCGCTCTGTATAAGTGTGTGAACGGGGTCAAGGACTATACTCCGATGCAGAACTACACTGATATTGTCAGCGGCGAAAACGGCGTCATTGCCGAGATAAGCGCTGCTCTCGGACACGGTACCTACTGCCTTGAGGAGCTGTCAGCTCCGACAGGCTATGAAAAGCTTACTGCTGATATCAGATTCACGATATCCTCCGACGGAGCAGTTACCGCCACAGGAAACGGAAGCAGTCTGACAGTGGATGACGGTGAAAGCAGCTGCTCGTATCTGATAAAGATATCGAACAGCAAGAAGGAGACTTCAATACTGTTGCCTACAGGAATCGAGACGCACGGTGCGGCGACAGCTTCGATGCTGTTCCTGCTTGTCACGTTCGGAGCCTTCCTGCTGATACGTACTAAGATGCGCAAAAAAGAATAAATGAAAAAACTCCCGAAAAGCGGATTGCTTCTCGGGAGTTTTCTTATATCGGCTTATGCTGTTTTGGGAACTGTGAACTCCTTTAACGTCGGGATATTGCCCTCTGCGGTAGATACCAGAGCATAGTACGCGAGTACGCATGAAGCGTCCTTTGCGTCAACTATGCCGTCGCAGTTGACGTCGCCGTAAAGGGGAGTGTATACAGCGGAAGAAGTAGTTGCCGCTGATGTGGCAGTTGAAGCAGTCGTACTCTTTGAAGCTGAAGCTGTACTGCTTACTGCTGTTGTAGTCGCAGAAGCGGAAGATGCTGTTGTTGCAGATGTGGTCGTGGTAGTCACGAGATACTCCGCAGGCTCGGTCATGGGCGCATAGAAATATACCATTTCCTTATCCCATTCGCAGATAAAGCCGAGATCATCCTTGCCGTATGACGAGCAGGCATTGTCAGCCGAGCTCCACGAATATGGAGGTCTGTTCGCCGATCTTACTCTGTGAAGGAGCACATATTCGCCGAATTCTTCCTTGTCGGGATTGCCCGGAGCCCAGTGCTCCCAGCAGTTAGCCAGATAATCCTCGCTGAGCCACTCGACCTCGTCGTCATCGTTGAGCTTGCCGCCGAGCCAGTATACGTCCTTCGTACCGTTTCTGAGGAGCTTCTTTACGTCCTCCTCGTCGATCTGGTGGTCAATGGATGCGAGGTGACCGCCGAGGCTATCGCAGTAATCCCTTGCCTTATCCCAGCTCATACCGGTGTTGAATACACGGTAGTAGGAGTCGTTTGCCTTGTTGGGGACGATATTGCCCGACTTGACAGCGTGCATATATATCCTGTCCACAGGAGTTTCCAGCTGATTGCCTTCGCTGTCTCGGCAGGATGCGCCGTCGTTGAGGTCGGTATTGCTTACGGCGTCGGCAGACTTGTAATCGAATACGATATCGGATATCGCATACGCTGGATCGCCATCCTTGGTGTAGAAGAGGTGAGTGTCGATACCGCCCGCAGAGCTGTTGAGGTCGCCGCTGACATCATTGAAGTGAGTGTCGCCGCTGAACGGACAGAGCGAATATTCCACTCCGTTTTCTGTCAGCTTTTCCGAGTCGTCAGTGATGAACCTGTCAACGATGATGAGGTCTTTTATCGCCTCTTTCGGGTCTTTCGTGGTCTTGTAGCCAAGGTAGATATGGTTGCTGTAGGAGCCGCATCCGCCGTTGAGGTCGGTGTCCACGACGGTGTAGCCGTTACTTATAAGCCTGTTCTTTGCGTCCATAGCTGCGCCTGCGTTGTTTACCGAGTTGAAGCCTACAAGCAGCAGATCGCTGATGTAGGTCGCCTGCTTGGGAGATAATGCTCCCGCGCTCAGCTGAGCAGGCACAAGCGCAGTCAGCATTGCCGCCGAGCAAGATGCGCTTATGAGCTTTTTTGACTTCCATAAATGTTCCTCCTGTTATGCCTGATTTGTACTGTCGATCCGAAGCCATAATGCGCCGGAAAATAGCATTATAATTAATGTGTACTCAATAACCGCCATTAGGCGGTTATTGCCCCGAACTTTGTTCGGGGTGCGCAAATTCTTTGATAATATATGGAATTTGCGCATCACATTAATTGATGTCAAGCTCATTTTGCCCTAAATGGCAAAACAAAGTGCAAGAAAAATTATTTTTTCTTGCACTTTGACAACTCAAAAATGCCTTTTAAAAGCTATATAAAGGCATTTTTGAGTCGTTGAGCAGACATTAATTAATGTCTGCTTTGTACAGTCAACGCAATAATTGCGTATATGACACGTCAGTGCCCACAGACAATCCGTGCTTTCAGCCTGATTATTATTAATGCTTCGGCAGCTCTTTTTGTTATCCTGACCGTAATGCTTCGCCGAAGCGCTGGTAATGCACGATCTCGCGCTGTCTGAGGAATCGGATGGGGTCGCGGACATCGGGGTCGTCGGCGAGGCGGAGGATATTGTCGTAGGTGGTGCGGGCTTTCTGCTCCGCCGCCATATTCTCGTGCAGGTCGGTGATGATGTCGCCCTTGGACTGGAAGTAGGTCGCGGTGAAGGGCGTGCCCGAAGCGGCGACAGGGTAGATACCCGTCGTGTGGTCAACGAAGTAGGTGTCGAAGCCGCTCGCCTTTATCTCGTCGATAGAGAGCCCCTTTGTAAGCTGATACAGAATGGCTGAGATCATCTCCACATGGGCGAGCTCCTCGGTGCCTATATCAGTAAGCAGACCCTTCACCTCGCCGTAGGGCATGGCGAAGCGCTGGTTGAGATAGCGCAGGGAAGCGGCTAATTCGCCGTCTGGACCTCCGAGCTGGCTGATAATGACCTTAGCCATTTTCGGGTCGGGATTCTTGATGTTTACGGGGTACTGTAATTTCTTTTCATACTGCCACATAGATTAGCTCCTTTCCCAGGGCCACGGGTCGGCGACCCAGTCCCAGCTCTGAAGGTTTTTGTTCTGCTCGGGAGTGAGCGGACCGAACTTGTCGTTGTATTCGGCGACGGCTTCCTCGCGGAGCTTCTTATACTGCGCGAACATAGCAAGAGCTCGCTGACATCTCGGGTGCGTATCGAGGTAGAGGTTAAGCTCCTTGAGGGAGAAGTCGTACTGTTTTATCTTTCTGAGAAGAGCACAGCGAGGGTCCATTATTTGCCGCCTCCTCTCTCGAACGGGAAGACGAGGTCGGTGAAGAGAGTGCCGCAGGAGAGCGCTTTGTCGGCTTCCATGGTGTTGCCCCACTGCTGGAAGGGCACGTAAGCCATAGCGAGCTGTGGAGAGGCAGGCATATCGGTCTGAGGGAGCGCGTCCATGCGTTCGGCTCGGTCGGCGTAGGGAATGGAATTGCCGTTCTCACGCAGGACGAGCCCGTCTATATTGCTGAACAAGTCAAGGTTCATATTATTTCCTCCTATCGGGATTTGCGGGAGGACATCGTGCAGATGACCTCCGCACATTTCATATTATTCGCGGAGCAGGAAAAGTGATACAGCTTAAAAAGAACAATTGTTTCACGTGGAACAATTGTTTTTCGCGCGGGTAATCGCGGGTGAATATGGCAGTTTTCGGTTTGTGCAATATGCTGAATTTTCTCCGAAATACTTGTTATTTTTTCCTTTTATGGTATAATGAATTATATATTATACCCTGAGGAGGAATTAAGATGAAATTGAGAAAAATTTTAGCGGCGGCAATGGCTCTGACCGTGGTCTGCGGAGCGCAGACGGCTCTCACGGCTTATCAGCCTGTCGGCGGTATTACGGCAAATGCGGCGGATATTGTTGACAGTGGTGAGTGGGACGAAAATTTAACTTGGCAGTTTGACAGCGAGGGTACACTCACTATCAGCGGAACAGGTGAAGTGTCGGAATTCCCTTGGAATTACTCTGATAAGTTCGATCCCGAGAATGTTAAAAAGCTTGTTATCAAAGAGGGAGTTACTGCTATATTTGGCTCACTATTCCTATTTATGACTAATCTCGAATCAATAAGTATTCCAGATTCATCATTTTCATTAGACGGAATATCAAGTGACACTTTTTGTGGTACTAAGTGGTTTGAAAATGAAAAGGCAAAAGGTTCATTTGTTATTTTGAATGGCTATTTGTTAGACGGCAGCAACTGCAAAGGCGAGGTTAAAATACCAAATACTGTTAAGCATATAGCTTCATTGGCATTTAAAAGTAACAAAGAAATAACATCTGTTACTATACCTGAGAGCGTGACAAGTATAGGCACTGGTGCATTTGCTGAGTGCAAAAACCTTGAGAAGGTTAGCGGAGGTTCATCATTGAACAGTTGCGGAAATAGTGTGTTTTGGGGCACAAAATGGCTGGATAGTGAAAGTACAAAGAATCCGCTTGTTGTTTTACAGCATACTCTAATAGAGGGCAGTTTTTGCAGTGGCAATGTAACTATACCCGATAATGTTACGAATATAGCAGCTTATGCTTTCGAGACTTCTGCGATAACTTCTGTTACGATACCCAAATCTGTTACAAGTATAGGATATGGTGCGTTTTATTCCTGTGAGAATCTTGAATCAGCAATTATCTATAACCCCGAATGTTTTATCCATAGCGGCCCATATACATTTTTCTCGGATTTTGGTAATGGTCAGTTTGACTACGTTTTCAACGGTGTCATAAAGGGCTACAAGGGCTCTACTGCTGAGGCTTATGCTAATAAATGGGGTTACAAATTTGAAGCTTTAGCCGAAGAAACAACAACAACAACTACCACGACCACTACTACAACAACAGAAGCAACAACAACTACTACCGCAACTACAACTGAAGCCACGACTACAACAGAAGCAACAACCACCGCTCCCGAGACAACGACTGAGCCCGTCACCACAACAGTTACAGCTCCTGTCAATGAAGTGTCCTTCGGTGACCCGACTGGCGATGGCAAAATCGACGCTAATGACGCCTCCTTCACCCTCGTCGAGTACGCGAAGGTTTCCACGGGCGGCGAATCGGCGCTCACACCCGAGGAAATCGCGGCGGCTGACGTAAACGGCGACGGCAAGGTTGACGCCAAGGACGCTTCGGCTATCCTCGCCTACTATTCCTACCTCTCCACGGGCGGCACGGACACGCTGGAGGCTTTCCTCAAACCACAAGAATTATAACGGGCTGTCGGGGACGCCAGCCCCTACAAGGCGAATCTGTAGGGGACGGCGTCCTCGACGTCCCTTTTTTTGAATCGTAAATGTTGAAAATTTCATTATTACTGTTGAAATTCTCACACTCGTGTGATATAATAGACCTATAAGATAATGTGCCTCCAATAACCGCCGTTAGGCGGTTATTGTCCCGAACTTCGTTCGGGAAGCGCAAATTCTTTATGAAATAGGGAATTTGCGCTCCACATTTCTTCATGTCAAGCTCATTTTGCCCTATAGGGCAAAACAAAGTGCAAGAAAAACTTCAAATTATTGTTTTTCTTGCACTTTGGCAACTAAAAAATGGCTTAAAAGCTATATAAAGCCATTTTTTAGTTGTTGAGCAGACATTAAGTTCGTATTTCGACATCGGAGGGTATTTTATGATGAACATTGCAGTTGCGCAGTCGGGAGGTCCCACCTGCGCGATAAACGCCTCGCTCGTGGGCGTATTCAGCGAGGCTCTCAAGGAGCCCAAAATCGACGCAATATTCGGCTCGGTGAACGGTATCGAGGGAATGATAGAGAACCACCTCATCGACCTCAAAGCCTTTATCAACACCAACGACGATATGGAGCTCCTGCGTCAGACGCCGTCAACGGTGCTCGGTTCGTGCAGATATAAGCTCCCCGACTACAAGGAGGACGAGGAGACCTACAAGAAGATAGTCAAGACGCTGAAACAGCGCAGGATAGGGGCTTTCTTCTACATAGGCGGCAACGACTCGATGGACACGGTGGACAAGCTCTCCGCTTACTTCGCCGAGAAGAAGATAGATATCAAGGTCATCGGCATACCCAAGACCATCGACAACGACCTCTGCGTCACCGACCACACCCCCGGATTCGGTTCGGCGGCTAAGTACGTTGCCGCGACCATGCACGAGATAGTCCGCGACAGCTCGGTCTACAGCATACCCTCGGTCACTATTGTCGAGGTAATGGGACGTCACGCGGGCTGGCTGACGGCTTCGAGCGCGGTGCTGCACGCTCTCGGCGAGACTGCTCCTCACCTTGTATACGTCCCCGAGGCGGAGTTCTCGCTGGATAAGTTTATGAACGACGTCCGCAATCAGATGGCGAAGCACAAGGCTGTCATCGTAGCTGTTTCCGAGGGAATGGAAGTGCCCGACGGCGTGCAGTCGGGAGTTGTCGATAACTTCGGGCATAAGTACCTCTCGGGCATAGGCAAGTACCTTGAGGAGCAGGTACGCGAGCAGATAGGCTGCAAGGTGCGTTCTATCGAGCTCAACGTAATGCAGCGCTGTTCGTCGCACCTCTGCTCGCGCACGGATATAGACGAGTCCGAGGCTGTCGGAGCTGCGGGCGTAAGATGTGCGCTTGGCGGCGGTACGGGCAAGATGATGGTATTCCGCCGAGTGAAGGATATGCCGTACACGGTAGTCATCGAGGCTGCCGACGCGTCAAAAATCGCGAACAAGGAGAAGTTCCTCCCGCGCGAGTACATCAACTCCGAGGGCAACAACATCACCGACGCGGCAATGCGCTATTTCCTGCCGCTGATACAGGGCGAGCTCAATATCCGTATGAATATGGGTATTCCGATGCACTTCACATTGCAGGAATCCGTTTTGAAGTAAAAGAAAACAGCCGTGAGTTTAAGCTCACGGCTGTTGTTTTATCTATTACTGTAATCTCGTTCGGGGATACGCTTATTGCGGTTGAAGTACAGACCGACGGATTCAAGTCCCGAAAGACCGCCGAAAACGGCGATAGTGCAGGCAATGGAAACAATGAAGAGCGGGATTATCACTCCGAGGCTGCCCTCATGCAGTGATATCATCAGCAGACCGGGGAACACCTGTATTATTCCCGCGAGCAGGTATACGAGCGAGGCAAGCGTCTTTAATATGCCGACGCCGCTTATCATAGCGAGTCCCGTCGCGCCCATAGCGACTGCGATGTAGAGTGAGGCTTCCTTGATGATGTTGGATATGCCGCTCAGAGCCTCCTCCTTGTATTCGATACCGAGCAGGCTGCTTCCGCTGTAGAGCAGGAAGAATGCGACAGCTGCGATAACTCCGATTATTCCGAGAACGATAGTGACCTTGAAGCCCTTCTTTGCTTCCTCCTGACGGAGCTGCTCCTTCAGCTCTATCATCATACGGAGGCTCTCCTTCGAGTCCTTCTGCTCGGACACAAGTGAGCTCGATACAGCCTTCTTAGCGCCCTCGCGCTTGGCTCTTTCGAGGTCCTCGTCCACGAACTTGGGCACGTACTTGGGAGCCTCGGGCTCGTCGTCGAGTATGGGAGCTGTTACGGGCTCGACAGGCTCGGCGGGCTTCTCCTTCTTCGGAGGCGGAACGTAGTTGTCCTCGTCGAGGACGGGCGCTGTTACAGCGGGCGCGGGAGCTTCCGCTCCGAGCTGCTGACGGCGCATATCTATTATCTGCTGCTGCTTGTCCTGCGGCAGGTTAGCGAACATAGCCTTCTGCTCGTCGCTCATTCCGTCGATTATCTGCTCGTCGGTGAGGATGAGCTTCTCGCTCTTCTGCGGGGCTGTATAGTCCATACCGTCGTCGAGCACGGGAGCGGCTACTCCTGTGGGAGCGCCCTTCTTCTCGGACGTTGGCGGAACGTAGTTGTCGTCATCGAGCACGACTGCGGCTACGCCTGTAGGAGCACCCTTCTTGGCGGCGGGAGCTACGTACTCGAAGTCATCGAGCACGGGAGCGGCTACGCCTGTGGGACCTTCCTTTTTCGGTGTGGGCTCGACATAGTCGATATCGTCGAGCACGGGAGCGCCGATGTTGTTTTCGTCGTTCATAAATTCACCTTCTTACAATTTATCGGAGAAGTGCTTATCTTTCGAGTATCTGCGACCTGTCGGGACCGATGCCTACCATGCTCACCTTGCAGCCTACGAGCTCTTCAAGGCGCTCGATGTACTTCTTGCAGTTTGCGGGAAGCTCGTCGAAGCTTGCGCACTTGGAGATGTCCTCGGTGAAGCCGTCGAACTCCTCGTATACGGGAGTGCAGCCCTCGAGCTCTTCGAGCGTGGGCGGGAAGTTCTCGGTTACAGTGCCATCGGGCTTCTTGTAGGCAACGCAGATCTTGAGCTTGTCAAGGTTTGCGAGGGTGTCGAGCTTGTTGATAGCGAGGCTGTCAAGACCGTTAACTCTTACCGAATGGCGCACGATAACTGCGTCGAACCAGCCTGTTCTTCTCGGACGACCCGTAGTCGTGCCAAACTCACCGCCGACGTTCCTTATCTGCTCGCCTATCTCATCGTCGAGCTCTGTCGGGAAGGGACCCTTGCCGACTCTCGTTGTGTAAGCCTTGGCAACGCCGATGATGTTGGTGATGACCTTCGGACCTACGCCTGTACCTACGCATACACCAGCCGAAAGCGGGTGAGATGACGTAACATAGGGATATGTGCCGAAGTCGATGTCGAGGAGCGTAGCCTGTGCTCCCTCGAACATTATTGTCTTGCCTGCCTTTGCGGCATCGAAGGTGAGGACGGAAACGTCGTCAACGTAGGGGAGGAGGCGCTTGCCGTACTCTGTGTACTCAGCTGTAACTGCGTCGAGGTCGAAAGCCTTGCCGCCGTAAACGTCTGTGATTATCTTGTTCTTGAGCTTGCCTGTGGACTGTATCTTCTCCGCGAGCACCTCGGGGTGAACGAGGTCGTATACGCGGATTCCGCAGCGCTCGTACTTATCCATATATGTAGGACCTATGCCGCGCTTTGTAGTGCCGATGTCCTTGCCGCCGCGGAAAGCCTCCGAGAGACCGTCAAGCTCGATATGCCACGGCATAACGACGTGTGCGCGGGGGTCTATCTTAAGGTTGGCAGTGGATATGCCTCTTGCCTCAAGGCTGTCGAGCTCGCCTATGAAGTCCTTGGGGTCGAGAACTACTCCTGCGCCTATAAGGCAGAGGGTGTCCTTGTAGAGAATACCCGAGGGAATGAGGTGGAGCTTGTATACCTCACCGTTATTAACGACGGTATGACCCGCGTTGTTTCCGCCCTGTGAGCGTACCACAACATCGGCGCGGGAGGAAATGATGTCGATTATCTTACCCTTTCCTTCGTCTCCCCACTGTGTACCAACAACAATATTAGCAGGCATTGTGATTCCTCTTTTCATAATGATTATAGCGTGCATAAGCACAATTACAATTAATTATATCACAGTTGCAGCAAAAATGCAAGACTTTGGAGAAAAAAAGCCCGTTTTTCAGAATTTTTCAGTTGTTTCCCGCCGAAAGCAGACTATGCCCTCTGTACAGAGTGAGCGAGCTTGCGAGCGGCAACGTAGTTGGATTCCAAAGGGCTGTGCCCTTTGGCAGGGTCTGGGACAGAGTCCCAGCGGATTCCAAAGGCAGAGCCTTTGGCAGAGTCCAGAGACGGCGTCTCTGGCGGATTGTTAAGGCAGAGCCTTAACAAAAATCCCCGCAGGCAGCCGCCTGCGGGGATCTCATCATTCATCAAGCTTAGCGCCGCATTTGTCGCAGAAGCGTGCCGCGTCCACGAGCTCCGCTCCGCACTTCTTGCACACCGTGACCTTTTCAGCCGCGACGTGCTCGGTTTTCTTCTCGGGGCGGACTATCTTCGTGCCGCACTTGTCGCAGAAACGAGCGTCCTTGGTGACGAGCTCGCCGCACTGCGGACACGGTATCTTGTCTTCAAGGTCGCTGAGGAGCTCGTTGAGGCGCTCTATCTCGCGCTCCTTCTCCCTGATGTTGTCGAACTGGGACTTGAACTGCTGCGAATCGGGCTGCTCGGCGAATACCTTCTTGCCGATACCGATGTAAATGTTGTTCGTCTCGAAGGTGAGACGTCCTATCTCCTTCTTTATGCGGGACTTTTCAGTCATCTTCTTATAGCTGTCCGAGCCTGTCTTGATACCCTTATCTACGGTATCTCCGACCTTTTCGGCTATTTCCTTTACACTGTCAACAAAGCCCATTGGTCATTCCTCCTTTTGGATATGTTCGCGCGTTTCGCTCACGTCAGAGCTGTGGCTGTGAGGTCGCGGAAGGTTATCGCGTTGTACGCGCGGACGGCTGCCTCAGAGAAGTCGCTGCAAACGGTCGAGTAGAGCGTCATCAGCGGAGCGTCCATTGATATCTTGTCGCCGACCTCGAAGTCGAGCACGATGCCCGCTGTCGGGTCGATAGCGTCGTCCTTCTGGATACGTCCCGCGCCGAGCAGCAGCGAAGCCATTCCGAGCTCCTCCGCGTTCACGGCTACTATCTCGACATCGCGGCTTGCGCGTATCTCGTGCTTAAAGCGCGGCTGCGGCAGGAGCGAAACGTCGTCGCATATGCGTCCGTCGCCGCCGTGGAGCTCGATAGTCTCCTTCAGCACGGCGAGAGCACGTCCCGAGGAGATAGCCTCCTCTGCCATGCGCTGACACTCTCCGAAGGTGCCCTTGCCCGCGAGCTCGAGCAGGTTAGCGGTCAGCTCGATGCAGACATCGTAGAGTCTGCCTCTGACCTTGCCCTGCAATACCTCGATAGCTTCTTTGACCTCAAGAGCGTTGCCGATACAGCTTCCGAGCGGGCTGTCCATATCAGTCACCACAGCGCGGCATTTCTTGCCAGCCGCGTCGCCGACACGCTCCATAAGGTCGCCGAGCTTGCGGGCTTCGAGGTTGGTCTTCATAAATGCTCCCGAGCCGCATTTTACGTCGAGGAGCAGTATATCGGCGTTGAGAGCGAGCTTCTTGCTCATAATGCTCGCGCAGATGAGCGGTATGCTGTCCACAGTGCCCGTTGCATTGCGGAGGGCGTATATCTTCTTGTCGGCGGGACAGAGCGTGCCGCTCTGCGAGATTATCGAGAAGCCCGTCTTGTTGACGATTTCCGCGAATTCGGGGAAGGGGAGCTCCGTGCGGTAGCCGCTTATGCTTTCGAGCTTGTCTATCGTGCCGCCTGTGTGTCCGAGACCCTTGCCCGACATCTTCGGCACGTACACTCCGCAAGCCGCCGCGGCAGGACCGATGATGAAGCTGGTCTTGTCGCCGACTCCGCCCGTGCTGTGCTTGTCGGCGGTAATGCCGTCTATACAGCTCATATCGAGGATATCGCCGCTGTCGCGCATAGCCTTTGTGAGGGCGACCGTCTCGTGCTCGTTGAGCCCGTTCAGGCAGACCGCCATCAGCCACGCCGACATCTGATAGTCGGGGATATCGCCGTTTGTGTAGCCTTCAACGACGAAGTTTATCTCCTCGTCGGAGAGGGGGATCGCACGTTTGGTCTTGTTGATTATATCAATTATGTTCAAAATTTTCACCTCCTGTGTTATTGTATAACACAAGGCAACGTTCCGCCCTGTGCTTTACATATATATTTTAGCACATCTTTTCAAAAAAATCAACTGTTCGGGGAAAATTTTTGTAGCCGAATGTCGTGCATGAAATTTGATGCGGGACGCCGAGGGCGGCGTCCCCTACATAGTGTTGCCGCAATTGATTCGGTAGAGCGCGGGCGGATAATATCCGCCCTGCTGTATATTACTTCACGCCGAAAGCAGACTGAGCCTTTTGTACAGAGTGAGCGAGCAAAGCGAGCGGCAACGTAGTTCGGGGTCAGGGGAACTGTGTTCCCCTGCGGGGTTCGGGGCAGAGCCCCGACGAATTCCAAAGGCAGAGCCTTTGGCTTCATAAATATCTTACTACTATCATCGCTGCCACAAACGGCGCTCCGAGCACTGTGCTGCCGCAGACGTTGAACAGATTCAGCGGCAGATACGCGCCGAACTGCTCGCCGAAGAGGTTGACGAGAAACAGCGCCGCAAGTCCCGAAATGCTCCCGAACAGAACCGACAGCAGCCTGTGCTTGCGTCTCACGTAGTATACTGCCATCGCCGCGAGCACCGCTCCGCACACGATATAGAATATCAGACCCATATCCATTGTATCACCACCGTTCTACAGCAGTATATAGCCGAGCGCGATGACGAGCCTGATGTCGCCGCCCTCTTTCAGCAGCAGAAACAGCAGAGCCGCTATCAGCAGGGTGTCGCTGTCGATACCGTCGGGGAGTATGCTCCCGAGGAGGTCGCGCCGCCTCGGAGCGCTGCGGCTCTGCGGCGGCTTCTCAGCCTGCTGTTCAATGACAGGCGGGGGCAGGGGAGGCATATCCGCGTGCCTTGTAGGTGGCTCCCACGAGCCGCGCCTCATTCCGCTGCCGTATACCGACATATCAACACCTCCCCGACCTACGCTACATTATGTCTTTAAGCAATCCGCTTTCCTTCGCCATATTCCACACGGCTATCAGCTTCAGCAGCTTGACCGCCCTGTCCACGCGCTTCTGCTTTTCCTCGCCGAGGTGCGGCTTCAGCGCGAGCAGCAGGTCGGCGTTCTTGTCGCTCTGAGTGAAGGCTCCCGCGAGGCTCGTCAGCTTGAGTATCGTTTCGATATCGGGCATACCTCCGCCGTCCGAGCCCGTGCTTTCCTCGGCGGGAGCCTCCTCCGCGGTATCGGTCGGCTCGCCGCCTGCGTCCGACATAAACATCTTCGCGAGCTCCGACAGCTGACGGACGCTCTCCTCGTCCGACAGCAGCCCCGATACCTTATCCATTACATCGTCCATTATTTCCCGCCCGAGAGCTTCTTGTACAGTGCCTTTGCCTGCGGAGTGCTCATCATCTTCTCCACGAGCTGAGGGTTGTTCACTGCCTGCCTGAACTTTGCCGCGTCACTGCCGCTCATAGCCGAGAGAGCACTGTCGAACTTGCCTGCTTCGAGCTCGCTCCTGAGCGTATCCGCGGGCACGCCTATCTTCTTGCTGACCGCATTGAGCAGTCCGCTGAGCTTATCGGGGTCAACCTTGCTGTTATTGTTCATATTAGCCTCCTGTGTGCCCGAAAACGGGCTTGCAATTGTGAATGAAAAGCTGTATAATGTATATGAGAGTTGAACTTCTTCTTTTTTGGAGGTGTATTATGCGTATCATCGCTATCTCAGACACACATGGAAATTACAGCGCTCTTTCGTCCGTATTCCTGCGCAACAGCGACGCCGACTGGTTCATTCACCTTGGCGACGGCGAGCGCGAGCTCGACCGCTTCATCATCGAGCACCCCGAGTACATCGAGCGAGTGCTCCACGTCAGCGGTAACTGCGACATAGGCAGTCTCAGCCCCGAATATGTGGTGCTCCCGCTCAGCAACGGGCATAAGCTCTTCGCGACTCACGGTCATACTGTCGGAGTAAAGGGCGGGCTCGACCGCCTCAAGAGCAGAGCCGAGAAGCTGGAGTGCGATATAGTCCTCTACGGGCATACGCACGTGCGTCAGAATACCTTCACCGACGGGCTGTATATCCTCAATCCCGGCAGCGCTTCCTGTCCGCACGACGGCAGAAAGGCCTCGTTCGGCACTGTTGACATCTCGGACGCGGGCGTGCTGCTCAACATCGCTGATGTATGATATGCCGCACGGCTGCGGAGCGTTACTGCTCACGCACTATTATATGTGACATAAAACGATAATTATACCGCGGAGGTGACAGCGTTGGCGGACAGCAGAATGACGAAGAATCACGCTGATATGAAAAAGTGCGGCAGGGTCTATACCTTCGTTTCATCGGTGTACGTTACAGCCTTCGGGTTCTATATCCTTGCGGATATGTACCTCTTGCTGATAACAATGAACGGCGATTTCAAGTATCTGCTGCTGAACGGTCCCGTATTCAAGGGAGCGGTGCTTGCGGCGGGCTTCCTCGGGACGTATAAGAAGAGCAACCTTTTCGCGGGGATAGCTCCGATGATAATGTTTATCAACACCGCTCTGTTCCGGAATGTCGATAACTACTTTGACCAGTTCTGGGGGACGGTAATGCCGATGAAGATAGATCTTATGTATCTGTTTATGACGATAGCCCTCGCGGTGATGACGATACTCGCGAATATGAAGTACCGCTACCTCGAGCAGCAGGAGGGCTTTCCGCAGTTCAGCGAGGTCTTCGAGCAGCAGAAGACGGGCAAGCCTCAGTACGGAGCGACCTATGCGGAGAGGCTCGAGCAGCTCAAAAGGACTGCGGGCGGCAATATGGAGGGCATACCTGACGAGACTCCGATGATGGACGAGAGCCGACCGAGTATCGGACAAATGGACGAAATATGAAAATAACCACAGGGAAGTGATTCTCTGTGGTTTTTTCAGATAAAAAAGAATTTTTTTGAAAAATCTGTAATAAATGTGAAAGCCGCTCGTCTAACTATATGAAGGAGGTGAGATGATGGACAGGGAATTCCACGAGATATACGAGAAATACAGCGCCGACCTCTACGCCTTTATCCTGAGAATGTGCCGCAATGAGCAGCTTGCGAAGGACATTTTGCAGGACACGATGCTGAAAGCTATGACAAGCGCCGACAGCTTCAATGGCGGCTGCTCCGTGAGGACGTGGCTGTGTACTATCGCGAAGAATCTCTGCTGCGACTACCTGAAAAAAGCCGAGAACAGGAACAGCTCCATTGACGATGTTCCCGAGCCTGCCGCAAATGAGAGCATCGAAGCCTCCTTTGCGGACAAGGACACGGCTATGCATATCCATCATCTGCTCCACGAGCTCGACGAGCCGTACCGCGAGGTCTTTTCCCTGCGGGTTTTCGCAGAGCTGAGCTACTCCGAGATAGGAGAGGTGTTCGGCAAAAGCGGCAACTGGGCAGGCGTGACCTTCTACCGCGCCAAGCAAAGGCTTATGGAGCTGATGAAAAAGGAGGGACTGCTATGAATAAGAATGAAATATCCTGCAATACGATAATCGACCTGCTTCCTCTCTATAAGGAGGAGATATGCAGCGAGGAGACGAAGGAGCTCGTTGAGGAGCACCTGCAAAGCTGTGGCAGCTGCCGCAGCCTGTCCGAGTCGCTGACCGTTGCCGAGCCTGTGAAAGCGGCGGCTCCGAGCGAGGCGGAGACCTTCCGAAAGGTCGGCAGAAAGCTGAAAAGGAGCCGTTTCACGAAAGTGATGGCTGTGCTGATGTGCGTGTGTATTGCGCTGTTCGGAGCAGTCAATGCGGCGTGGTACTTCCTGAAATACCGCCCGATGAAGCTTATGTGCGAGGGTATGTCTCAGATAGGTACTGGCGACCTGAGAGAAACTCCCAACGAGCGTAAGCTGTCGATATACGTCGCAGAGGACGAGAACTACTTCTACTCGGTAAGGCTGCCGAACTACCTCAATTTCACGATGGGAACGGCTACTATCGCGCCGATAGGAGCAATGGGTATAGACGAAAACGGTATGAACTACTACAACGACGGCACGCAGCCTATCCTGACTATCCCGCATAAGATATTCGGTACGGATTATTACTTCGTCGGCTGTGAAGTCATCACTTCGACCGAGCTTTCACCGACAGCGTCATCTTATAATGTCAGCTGGTACACGTTCGAGACTGACCCCGAGCTAAGCAGAGTGATCAAGCCCGCTTTATCTTCGTCAGGAGAGACTTCAGATATTATGGGAGAGATCTCGGATATGAACGACATACTCGAAACGCACAAGGACGAGCTCGCTGCTATGAAGCAAGCCGCCATGGACAGGTGGGGCAAATACCTTAAATAAGCAATAGAAAAGCGCGGTTCAGCTGAACCGCGCTTCTGTTGTTACTGGTAATCCCTGTACATCGGGACAGGATAGGCTTCATAGGGGATACGCCCGTCCATACCGAGGTCGTCGCTGAGAAAGTGCTCGTAGGAAAGCTCTCCCGTGCCCGACTGCGCCTCGTATACGTCGCAGGAGATATCCACGAGCTTCCACGTATCGCCGAGATATACGAGATTCCACGCGTGACCGAGCTCGCCGTCGCTGCTCCCGTCGAATCTGCCTATCACGACTATGCAGTCGATGTCCGCGAGGTCGCACAGGTACTTGAAGGCGTAGGCGTAGCCGTCACAGACAGCGCTCCTGTCTATGAGGGCGCTGTATATCGTGTGAGAGGCGGGAGTTATCTCGGTGTCGTACTTTCCGCGGCAGAGCCTGTCGTGTATCGCGCGGAGCTTTTCCTCGTCGCCGAGAGCGTCTATCGTGCTGACAAAGCTGCGGCTGACCGTTTCCACGTCCTTACGCTTGAGCAGTGCGAGCTCAAGGTCGTCGGAGCTCTCGCGCCTGTAGGCATAGATGCGGTTGCGTCCGCCGCTCTTGGGCACCTTCTCCATTCGGATATCGCAGTTTGCGAGTATCTGATTGCTGAGCGGGTCGTCCATAGTATAGCACGTCATCGCGACAAGTGCGTCGTTGAGCAGGAAGTCCATATGGTCGCCCTTGTACTCGTATATGAGTATCTCCTCGGAGGGAGACTTCATCGACTCCTTCAGCGTGGAGTACATCTTGCTCTGTATCTTGTCGAGCGTGTACTCATGGGTGAAGTCTGCTCCCGCAGTGCGTATGCTTTCCGCCGAGACTGCGGGCTCTCTTTCCGCGGGAGGCTCGGGCTCTCCGCAGGCGGTGGCAAATACAAAAAAGACTGCGCACATCAAAGCGGACAGCCTTTTCAAAGTCCTTGCGGACCTTGATATATATTCATTTATATAAAGTTTCATTGAAAAACAGCTCTCTATTTCATCTTATACTTCAATTATACCCGAGCGCGAATGTAAAGTCAACAGCGGCGGCTCCGAAAAAATGACGAAATTCGAGGCGTTTTGCGCGGCGGATTTGTGAGCCGTCCGCAGTCGGGTACGATGCCCGCGCACTTCTTTGTTTTCATACTTGACAATCCCGGCGTTTTATCCTATAATAATAACAGCGGCGCGGTAGTGTCTGCGCCGCTCTATCTTTAACCACGAACAGGAGGATGAATAAATGGGTGTATTTGCAAGACTGAGCGACCTGCTCAAGTCCAACATCAACGACCTTATCGACAAGGCTGAAGACCCCGAGAAAATGGTCAAGCAGATAATCGCCGATATGCAGAAGGAGCTTACTAAGGCTACTCAGAACTACGGAAAGGCAAAGGCGAGCGAGCGTCTCGCGGAGACAAAGTACAAGGACGCGGTGTCGGTATCCTCCGACTGGGAAAACAAGGCTAAGGCGGCTCTCGCAAGAGGGGAGCAGGACCTCGCAAAGCAGGCTCTTTCACGAAAGGTGAAGGCTGACGAGGAGGTCGCGACATACCAGCAGATGTATGAGTCCATATCCGCTCAGACCGTTACCATCGGCGAGCAGGTGGAGCTCCTCAAGGCTAAGCTCGAGGAGGCTAAGTCGCGTCAGGCTATGCTGATCGCGCGTGCTCAGATGGCTGACACGAAGAAGCAGCTCGCTGCGGCTCAGGGCGGCTTTGACGGAAAGAGCGCTTTCGAGAAGCTCAGCCGTATGGAAGAAAAGGTCCAGCAGAAGGAAGCCGAGGCTGACGCATTCACCGAGATAGCGGGCGTTCAGCAGGACGACCTCCAGCAGCAGTTCCAGCAGATCGAAAACGACGCAAAGGTGGATCAGGAGCTCCAGAGGCTCATCGCCGAGATGAACGGCAATGCCGCTCCCGAGGAGATAACTCCCGAGACAGCTCCCGTTGAGGGCGCTGACGACACCGATGCAGAATAAAGAGCGAGGGATAGAAATGAGCAGACGTAAAAAGACCGAAGAAGAAATAAATCCGAAGAAGGTACTGCATATGTTCCTTCCCATCGTCGGAGCAATATTCATAGCAGTGAGCTCGATACTCTACATTCTCTACAAGAGCTGGAGCAACAAGCTCTACTTCGAGAAGTGGAAGGATTACGAGGACTGCGGAGTATAATAAAGCAAAAAGCGTCGGGTCAATGACCCGACGCTTTCTTTGTCTGTAAGTTTACTTCTGCATACCGCCCATTGTGTAGAAGTTGTCCTGAATGATGAGCGCACAGCCGCCGAGGAAATTATTCTTTCCGTCGAGCTTGCTGAGCACGACTCTGTCGGCGATGTCCTCGCTGACGAGGCGTATCATCTCGCGCTTTACGTAGTCGAACTGCTTCTCGTTGAGCTTGTAGTTGTGGAGGACTATCTTCTTTGCGAAGTGGCTGATAGACAGGTTGTTCACCAGTACGGTGTACTTCGCGATGATGTCGTCAACAAGGTTCTTCACGGGCTCTTCGCCTCTCATAAGCGCCATAAAGACTGTATCCGTATTTATCCTTGACTTGTCGCCCTCTGTGAGCTCATAGAGCACGGGGGTCTTGTCCTTGGAATAGATCTCGTAAAATGCCGAGAGCATTGCCGATCTTGAAAGCTCAGCCTTTACGGAGCCGTTGGGATAGCCTTCGTAAGCGCGTCCGTTCGGACTAACGATGTACTTCTCTATCATAGAGGTGTACGAGATGTAGTCGTTCGAGAGCTCGTTCTTGTTCACGATAGCGAGGTTTACCTGATTGCCGTTGTGAAGGAAAGCGGTGTTGGTCTGGTAGCCGTTCTGTGTTCTGAAGTCGTTGCTTGCAAGAGCCATAAGTCCGATGGCGTTGCCGCAGTGTATATCAATGTCAAGGCTTCCCGAGAGCTTCTCGATGAAGTTCGTGAAATCGAGCACGCCGTCCTTGTAGAAGATCTTGAGCTTGCCCCACATCGAGGGCACTACGCCTACGCCGAGACCGAGTATCTTGTCTTTGGTGAGGGCGCTGTTCTCGATCATCGTGTTGCTTGCCTTTATTATGTAGTTGATGATATCCTTGCTCGTAGTCCTCTCGTCGATGACCATGCTCGACTTGTCGAGCACCTCGGAATTGAGGTTGGTAAGACCGATGCTTACCTCCTTTTCGTCAACTGTAGCGCCGAGTGCAAAACGGCTGTTGACGTTGATGTCGATGAGGATCTTTCTTCTGCCCTTCTGGAGCTTCTCCGTATTGATCGGAGCTTCGCCGATCTCAACGAGAACACCCTCCTCGATCATCTCGTTGGTGATTATTGTGACAGCAGCTCTTGTTATTTCGAGAGCGCTTGCCACGTCAACTCTTGAAATTGGACCTGATTCTCTGATGACGCGCAGTATCTGCATACGGTTGCGTCTCTTTAGATCAAGCTTGCTGATTCCTCTTTTTTCCATGGGGCATACTCCGTTCTTTCAGTGATAGTAGTTCGGATCGGCGGACCGTCGGGACGATCGGCAGCACCGAGGTCAGCCATCCTTTCCTTTTGCTTAGCAATAGTAAAGGAAATAGTTCTTTTCGTATATATAGTATAACACATTTTAAAAAAAAATAAAACCTTTTTTGGATAAAATTCTAAAAATCAGCGTTAACAACAAATTTAACTTATCATTTTTGTAACATATTCCGTAATTTTTATTACTAATGGTAATGCGATAACAGACAGTATAGTCCCTGCGGTGAAAATCTCGCTTGCGTAGAGGGAATCCTTGCCGCTCCGAATGCAGAGAAGAGTACACATTGCGGCGGGCGGAGCAGCTGCTGCAACGAGGACTGTCATCTTCACCTGCTCGTCCACATGGAGTACAGAAAATATAACAGTAAGTATAAAAGGAAGTAAAATCAACTTAGAGAAACATACCCTGTATACACCTGATTTTTTAACTATCGAAAGTATGCTTGTCTCGGATATCGTAACGCCCGAAACCACCATGGCAAGCGGCGTATTCATATCTGCGATGTAGCCGAGAGCCTTCGACGGTATCTCGGGCAGCCTTATCTTCAGGAAGAAGGCGAGCAGTCCCAGCCCTATCGCTATCATAGTCGGCGAGCGGAGCACCTTCAGCACCGATTTTACGTCCTTTTCGCCTGTTATGAGTATTACTCCGTGAGTCCACACCGTGAGGTTGAACACCGTGATGAATGCCGTCAGGCAGAACACGCCCTCCATTCCGAACAGCGCGTTCACGAGCGGTATGCCCATAAAGCCGCAGTTCGAGTATATCGACGAAAACCGCTCTATCTCGGTGTTCCTGCCCTCCTTCGGACGTATGAGCAGGTATGCTCCCGCCATCATCACCGCCATCGCGAGAGCCGAGAGCGCGAACGTCAGCAGCAGCTTCTTCACGAGCTCGGGCTTGAGCTCCGTCTGATACGACATAAATATTACCACAGGGTTGACTACCTGCAAAACGAATTTGGACAGGTCCTTGTTCGCTGAGGAGCTTATCAGCCCTGTTTTCGCGCTCAGAGCTCCCACCAGCATAAGCATCAGCATTATCAGTGTCTGTTTGAGAATAGTCTCAGCCATTGTATCACTCCAAAAAAAGCGGGGAAGAACTTGGTCTCCCCCACAGTTGTTATTATTGAATTTACAGAAGCATCGTGAGGTCCTTCAGATAATCGAAGGTGTCGCTTCCCTCGGGGCAGTATACCCAGCCGCCGTCCTTTATCTTGGCAACCGTTATCCAGCCGTCGTTGTTCATCTCACCGCCGCCGTCCTTGTACTTGGCTGTGAAGTTGACCTCCACACGGTAAGCCTTCCTGACCTCCTCGCCGAAGCTGTTCTTGTAGTATTCCTCGACCTTTTCGAGGTTGCTTCCGTCGAGCTTCTCCTTTGCGACGATGTCAACGCTTATCTTCTTGATGTTCTTCGATTTGCGGATAGTGTCGATGGACTTGTCGTTATCCTTTATGTAGGAATCCCAGTCGAAGCCCTTGTCCTTTACTCTTACCTTGAGCTCGCCTATCTCGTCTTCGGTGTACATAGCGGAGATGATACGCTCGGTATCGCCCTTGTTCACGCCCTTGACCATTTCCTTGATAGGCTTTTTATAGGCATTTACCCAGCCCATTATCAGAAGCACTAACGCAGCAATGAGCGCGAGCACAACGCATATGCAGACTGTTATGAGAACAGCCTTTGACTTGCCCTCGGGGGACTTGTCTGCCTTGATATGCTCTCTCGACGGAGCAGATTTGCCCATCGAAGCCTCGCAGGTGCAGTTGCCGTCCTTGTCGAGTTCTTTTCCGCAATATTTACAAAAAGCCATAGTATTTGACCTCCTTAGATTCTGTTAGAAATATTTTAACACATTATGAACACAAAGTCAAGTATCGGCGGCAATAATTGCACATTATTTTTCGATGCCGATGACTCCTTTGTATCCGAGCGCGTAAAATGCCGCAAACACAGCCGCAGGCACGAATGCGAGCGGCAGCATTGCCCATATCTGTCCGTCCGTCAGCGCGGAGGAAGCAGCGTCGGGATTTATCATATTGTATATCTGTATGAACCAGCCGTTTATGAGCTTGTGCCAGCGGTAGAAGTCGAGCAGCCCGCCCGCTCCGATACGCAGCAGCAGCCAGCTCGCAAGCGGCGGCAGCAGCGCCGTGACAGCCATTTCCGCAGGAAGCAGGAGCGGCGTCCTTGTGCCCGAGGTGCGCTCGGCTTTGAGGTCAGCCGCCGCTGTTTTCAGAGCAAGGCTCGCCATAAGGCATATCATTATTCCCGAGCCGCACACTGCGGATATCACACGTATCAGCGGATTTGCCGAGCCCGCAAGGGTCAGCCCGATGAACAGCGACAGGAAGTCCGCGGCGGCAAGGAAGAGAAGAGTCCGCAGGTAACGCATATGAAGATTTCCTTTTCTTGTCCCGAATAAAAACGCTTCGGGACGGGATAATATCTATGAGGTGACAGCTATGAACGATGAAGATATGAAAATATACATCCCGTCGGCAGGCGCGGAGAAGACCGCTGCTCCCGAGACGGACGACGTAAAAATTTACACCTGCTCGTCGGAGCTCTCAGCCCCTGCGCAGTCCGAGCAGGTCCCGTAAAACACGGTCTGCGACGGGTCGATGATGAAGCCGTGGTGCTCGGCGATATGCTCGTTTATGCCCATAAGGTGGTCGCAGTTGAGGTGTATCAGCTTCCCGCATCTGAGACATTTGAGGTGGAAGTGCTCGCGGCACTCGCCGGTGTTTTCGATGTACTGATAGCACGCGCCCATTTTGCCGTCGATGACGAACTTGCGTACTACTCCCGCCTCGACGAGCTTGTCGAGCTGGCGGTATATAGTCGCCGTACCGAGCGGTGAGCCCTCCGACGAGAGGTAGGCGCTTATCTCCTGCACGTTGGTGTGCTTTTCCTTGTTGCGGATAAGGTAGTCGATTAGCTTTTCCTTTTGTCTTGTATTATAACCGATATCACGTTTCATTATTACCGCGCTCCTTTTATCAAATCTATTTTAGCAGATACATACCGATTTGTCAACGTCCGCCTTCTGACGTGCGGAAGCTGCTTTTGTCCCGAAACAGAAGGGGAGGCTCTTTGAGAAAGCCTCCCCGTTTTCCGTTATATGACCGCTGACCGCGTTTGTCAGCGGAAATGCCTATTCATCGACGATATCGACAACTACAATCTCGGAAACGGTCCCCGTCTTGAAGGGGATAGCCCAGCCCGAGATACCGCTCGTGACAATGAAGTCGGTGCTGCTCCTGCGCTCGTGACCGTAAACGCGGTCGTTCGCTCCCATAAGCAGACCTATCTGTCCCGCGGGGATAAGCGGTCCGCCGTGGGTGTGTCCCGATAAAACAAGGTCAGCGCCCGCCTCCGCCTCCGCGGCGTAGTCGTTGGGCTGGTGGTCGAGGACAATGGTGTAGCGCGAGCTGTCGAGCCCGCTGATAAGCTCGTCCATAGCGGCTCTGCCCGAGCCCGTACTCTCCTCGTACTTGTCACGTCTGCCTATAACGTATATGTTGTCACCGACTGTGATGCTCTCGTCGCTGAGGACAACAACGCCGTTCTCCTTCAGACAGCTGTCGAGGTCGTCGAAGCTGAAATCGCGGTAGTCCTCGGAGTAGTAGCCCTTGTCGTGGTTGCCGTAGACGAAATAAACGCCGTAGGTGCTGTTTATCCCGCCGAGCGCCTGACAGGCACGCTCCATATCGGCTTTTTTGGATTCGTCGTCCACGAAATCGCCCGCAACAGCAACGATATCGGGCTCAAGGGCACTGATACGCTCCATCTGCTCGGCGAACTCCTCGCCGTCAAGAGTGATGCCGAGGTGCGAGTCGGCTATCAGCGCGATACGCAGACCGTCGCCGACATTTTTGTCAGTGGTGAGCTTGTACTCGGTTATGTAAATGTGGTGTGTGAAGTACCAGCCCGCGCCGAGATATGCTGCCGTAATGATGAGAGCGGCTGCTCCCGCTATGTAGCGTTCGGGCTTTTTGCCGCGCAGCTTGTGCACTATTGCGGCGATGATGTCGCACAGCAGCCATATGATGAACAGGTGTATCATCACGACAGCCGCCGACCACACGTTGACTATCGCCCACGCTCCGCATACGCTCGCGGCTGTGACTGCCGATACTGCCCACGCGAGGAAGCGGTGCTTCTCGCCGAGCTTCTTTATGAGGCTGAACCTGTGAAAGCCGCAGACGATATACGCCGCTCCCGCTATCGCAAAGAGCAGTACCGCGCCGAATATCGCCAGCCACATAGCCATATTATTCCGCTATGACTTCCTTGATAGCCGCGAGGAGCTCGTCGTAGCTCTCGAATGCAGGGAACTGGGGGTAGTCCTTCTTTATCTGTTCCGTGCTGCGGAAAAGGAAGCCTGCCTTGCTTGCCTGTATCATACCGAGGTCGTTGAAGCTGTCGCCGCTCGCGATAGTCTCGAAGCCTATCGACTGGAGCGCCTTTACTGTCGTGAGCTTTGACTTTTCACATCTCATTCTGAAGCCCGTTATCTCGCCGTCGGGAGCTACCTCGAGCGTGTTGCAGAAGATAGTGGGCATACCGAGCTTCTTCATAAGCGGAGCGGCGAACTGCGTGAAGGTGTCGCTGATGATAACGACCTGACACAGCGAGCGGAGCTCGTCGAGGAACTCCTTAGCGCCCTCCATAGGCTCTATCTTGGCAATCGTGTCCTGTATCTCCTTGAGACCGAGACCGTGCTCCTTGAGTATGCCGAGGCGCCATTTCATAAGCTTGTCGTAGTCGGGCTCGTCGCGGGTAGTCCTCTTGAGCTCGGGGATACCGCTTGCTTCCGCAAAAGCGATCCATATTTCGGGAACGAGAACGCCCTCAAGGTCGAGACAGGTGATATACATTGACATAGTTGATTCCTCCGTTGGGATATTTTATACTCTTTTATTATACCAGTTTTTTCAGTCCTTGTAAAGAGAGGAAAACGGAAAAACTTATAATTGTGTGATTTGGGGCTTATATCTGCGCGATTCTGACAATCGCGAAAGAAAACTTGTGATTTGCAAAAGGTGAGCGAGTTTACGAGCGACATCGCGATTACGGGGTCAGGGGAACTGTGTTCCCCTGCAGGGTCCGGGACAGAGTCCCGCGAAAGGCAGAGCCCTTGGCGCATTTGACATACCGACTGACAAAATGCTATAATAGAGAAAAACGGACAGGAGGGTGGATATGAAAATTGCAGGCTTTTCGCTGAAAAAGCTCCCGCGCGACATCATCACGGGTATCATCATCGCGCTCGTTTCCATACCGATATCTATGGGCTATGCGCAGGTAGCGGGTCTGCCGCCTGTATACGGACTTTACGGCTCTATCTTCCCGATACTTATATTCGGGCTCTTCTCTACCTCAGAGCAGTTCATATTCGGGGTGGACGCCGCTCCTGCGGCTCTTGTCGGAGCATTTATCGCCTCAAAGGGCATAGCTTCGGGCTCGGAGGAAGCCGTGCGGCTCGTTCCGATGATAACGCTGTTCGTGGCGGTATGGCTGCTCGTCTTCTTCGTGATGAAGGCGGGACGGCTCGTAAACTACATCTCCACGCCCGTGATGGGCGGCTTCATCAGCGGTATCTCCACCACCATCATCTTTATGCAGATACCGAAGGTGCTCGGCGGTACGAGCGGGAACGGCGAGATAGCGGAGCTCATCGCGCACATCGTCCGCACCTGCCGTGAGAGCTTCAACACGATGTCCCTTATACTCGGAGCGGCTTCGCTGGCTTTGCTGCTGCTCTCAAAGAAGATAGTGCCGAAGCTCCCGATGTCGGTGTTCGTTATGGCGGGCGGAGCGGCACTCGGCTATTTCGGCTTCGCGGACAGGTACGGCGTGGCTAAGCTTGCCGCTATCAGGACGGGGCTGCCCGCTTGGGACTTCCCGCACATCGACTACGACCTCCTCGGCGACGTTGTCCCCACGAGTCTGACTATCGCGGTCGTGATAATGGCGGAGACACTGCTCGCGTCGAATAATCTTGCCAACAAGAACGGCTGCCGTCTCGACGAGAATAACGAGATAATGGTCTACGGTATGGGCAATTTCGCGGCTTGTCTGACGGGCTGCTGCCCCGTGAACGGCTCTGTTTCGCGAAGCGCTATGGGCGAGCAGTACGGCGGCGCGTCGCAGGTGATGTCGCTTGCAGCGGCGGGGACTATGGCTGTGATAATGATGTTTTTCACGGGCTTTATACAGTATCTTCCTGTGCCCGTGCTGACGGCTATCGTCATCGCGGCTCTGCTCGGAGCTGTCGAGTTCGGGCTCGCAGCGCGGCTGTTCAGGCAGGACAAGCGTGAGCTGCTCATCTTCCTCGGCGCGTTCTTCGGAGTGCTGCTCTTCGGCACGGTCTACGGCGTACTTATAGGCGTGATACTCTCGTTTGTGTCGGTCATAATCAACACCGCTAACCCCAAGCGCTCGTTCCTCGGCGTGATACCGGGACACGAGGGCTTCCACAGCCTTGAGCGCAACACCTACTCGATACCGCTGAAAAATGCCGTAATATACCGCTTTTCTGGCAATCTCTACTTTGCAAACATAAGGATATTCATCTCCGACATTGAGGGTGCGCTCAAAGACGATACGCGGTGCGTGGTTGTTGATTCGGGCGCGATATGCAACATTGACATCACCGCTGCCGACCGCATCTCCTCGCTCGCGAAGGAGCTCGCGGGCAGGGGAGTGAGCCTCTATTTCGCCTCCCACATCGGACACCTCAACGACCGTATGCGCGGGCTCGGGCTCGGCTCGCTCGTCGAGGACGGGCATTGCAGGCGTACTGTCGCCTCTGCGCTCGCTGCTGCGGGATTTAAAGCTCCGTATGCGCTTGAAGCCGACGATGTCCCCGAGGAGAAGGCACTTCCCTACGGCAACGCCGACAGGCTCGAATTCGAGTGGGCTTTCGGCGACAGTGCCGAGGCTGAAATGGAAAAGTACACAGAAAAGCTGCTCGGCAGTATCGGCAGCGAAGCCGTACCGCCTGAGCAGCAGCTAATGGATATTATCAGCCCCAAGGGCTCGTGGAAGGGAGTCAGCGAGCTCGACAGCGAGGAGCTCCTTGCGCATTTGCAGCTCCACATACGCGAGCTCTCGGAGAAGCTCGGCATACCCGAGGAAAAGGTCGCCGAGGCTATCGAGCGGCGCAGGCTGCGTATCGCGAAGCGCGTCGCCGAGAGAGACGCCAAGGCACTTGAGCGGCTGAAGCAGCACGATATGCGCTTCAGGGAGTCGCTGAAAAATGACCATCCCGAGCTGAGCGAGAGGCTCGCAGAGCTCAGGCGCGGAGCCGTTGAGCGTATCAGCGCCGAGGACGGCAGCTATGCCGACCTCATAAGTGAGCTTTACGGCGGCGAACAGAGTCAGTAGCTTATCTCAAGTATGTACATCTTATCGTCGTATACATAGTTCAGATCGTAGCCTAAGTCCGCATAATCGGATAGCTCCCATATCTCTTCATTCCCGAACAGCGAATCTATCGCCTTATCAAAGCCTGCTTTGTCGCGGAACATCATCTCCGCAAGACGGGTGTCGGCGCTTTCGGCGAGTATCCTGCCTATCTCATCGGTGTTATAGTCGGTGAGGTAGGCGTTTTTCATTACGAAATAGTTCCTGTCCATAGACGTGCAGCTCGGTATGAGGTACTGTCCCTCGTCGAGCGACCGCGTGCGCAGCAGCAGCTCGTCGTTTATCATAAAATAGTTGTGGCAGAGCTTGTCGAGTGTGCTGCCGTCCTCGGACTCGGGGTCGTCCCACGTGACGTCTACCCAGTAGTAATCGCCGTACATTTTTACGTAGTTCCAGGCGTGTCTGCCGCGAATGCTCTGTCCCGTGCAGACTCCGCACTCTATGCCGAGCTTCTGCAATATGAGGCTGTATGCCTCCGAGTAGCCCTGACACACGGCGCTCCCGTCAACGAGGCAGCCGTATGCGTTCCCCCACAGACCGTTGTAGCTGAGGGAAACCTTGTCGGTCGCATAGCTCGTATTGTTCACGATATAGTCGTGGACGAACAGTGCCTGTTCGTATTCGCCGAGTGACGTCGGCACCTGCGAGATAACGTCGTTTACGGCACTCATAAGCTCGCCGTGCATTTCTCGGAGCTGCTCGGGCATATAGTCGTTGAGCGTCATAAACTCGACCGTCGTTTCCGAGCCCGACATCGTCGTGGAATATCCGTTTATCCAGAAGTATTCGGGGTGGGCGTGGCGTATCTCCAGCACAGCCCTGTCTATGGTGTCCTGTTCGAGCCTTGCGGAGAATACCGTGCGGTCACTGTACTCCGAGAGCGAATCCTCCAGCGCCTTGAAAACCTCTTCGGAGGTGTAGGCGGTTACCGAAGCTTCGGGAGCTGAGGTGCTGTTCTGTCCCGGGAGGCAGCCCGACAGCGCCGCGCCGATGACGGCGGCTGTGACAGCGAGCAGCGCCGTCCTTTTTCTGAAGCGATATCCGAACATATCAGAAGTTGATGTTCACCGCGAACATATTGTCATATCGGAAATACTTCATCGTGTCGGGATCGACATTCGATGCCTTGTACACCTTGCTGTCGTCGAAGAGGTCGTAGAGCGCTTCCTTGTATGACTCGAAATCCGCGAACATAAACTCGCAGTGCTTCTTGTCGGAGCAGCTCTCGATGTAGGATATGACCTCGCTGCGGTCATACTTGTCGAAATATGAGCCGTTCTTCACGTAGTAGTTCTCGTCCATCGCCGTGCAGTCGGGGAAGTAGCCCTGCGTCCAGTCGATACTGCGCGAGCGCAGCAGCAGATCGCTGTTTACGAGGAAGTATGTATGCTCCGCCTGATAGCCTGTCGCGTGGCTGTCGAGGTCGTCCCATGTGATGTCGAGCCAGTAGTATTTGCCGTCCGCCTTGACGTAGTTCCACGCGTGGTTCGAGCCCGTACAGATGCCGCTCTCGATGCCGAGCTTGTTCATTATCAGCGTGAATGACTCCGCATAGCCCTCGCATACGGCTTTTCCGTCAACCAGACAGCCGTAGGTCGTGTGGCAGAGCTGAGACTTGTCAGCAGCCGCTCCCGCGTAGTCGTAGGTGGTGTTGTCGGCGATGTAGTCGTGCACGAAGAGTATCTTGTCGTAGTCGCTTCCCGAAGGCACCTTTGATACTATCTCATTGAGCTTTTCGTCAAGCTTTGCCGCCATCTCGGGGACATCGTCCTCCTCCAGACCGTCGAGCACGCCGAGCTTTATCTTCGAGCCGTCGGTGACTGTCGTGGCGGAATAGCGGTTGCCGAGCCAGAATATCTCGGGGTGGTCGCTCGGCAGATGTGCGAGCGCCTTCTTGACGTCCTCGTTAGTGACGTGGGTGTGTACGATGCAGGTCGATTTGAATTGCAGTATCTCGTCGCACATCTCGTGGTACCATTCGTTGGAGTTCATTTCCTCGCCCGTTATGGTGAGGTTATTCGGCACCGAGTTGACCTCGGGCTCGACGGGAGCCTCTATGTGCTCCTTCATCGGTGATGAGCAGCCTGCGAGCAGGACGAGCGAAGCGGTCATTGCTGCGATGATATGGTGTTTTCTCATTGTTTTTCTCCTGATATACCCTTGATATTTGTTTTACATTTTCAGTCCGTCGAAGCTCTCGTCGAGTATCTTCGCTGAGTTGCGGAACTTCTCCTTCTCGTCCTCGGTGAGCGAGAGCTCGAGCACCTCCTTGACGCCGTTCCTGCCGATAATACAGGGCACGCCGATGAATACGCCGCGGCTCTCGTACTCGCCGCACAGCTTCGCGGAGACGGTCAGCACGCTGTTCTCGTCGCCGAGAATAGCCTTGACTATCCTCGTGATAGCCATACCGATGCCGTAGTAGGTCGCGCGCTTTGCCTCGATTATCTTGTAGGCGGCGGTGCGCACCTGTTCCTCTATCTTATTCATATCGTCGGTGGTGTATGAGTTGCGGTCGTCGGCGAGTATCTCCGAGACCTGCTTCGTCGCGAGCATCACCTGCGAGAGCGGTACGAACTCGCTGTCGCCGTGCTCGCCTATGACGTAGGCGTGGATATTCTTCGGGTCTACCGTGAAGTAGTCGCCGAGGAGGTAGCGCAGACGTGCGGTGTCGAGCGATGTGCCCGTACCGATGACGCGCGATGCTCCGAAGCGCGAGAGCTCGTAGGTCACTCGTGTCATAATGTCAACAGGGTTCGTTGCTACGAGGAATATGCCGTCAAAGCCCGACTTCACCACAGGCGTGATTATCGAGCGGAATACCTCCGTGTTGCGCTGGAGCAGGTCGAGGCGTGTCTCGCCCTCCTTCTGTGCGACTCCCGCCGCGATGACGATGATGTCGGCGTCCTTGCAGTCGTGGTAGTCGCCCGCGTATATCTTCATATTTGACTTGGCGAACGCGAGACCGTGGTTGAGGTCCATAGCTTCGCCCATAGCCTTGTCCTTGTTAACGTCCACGAGCACGAGCTCGTTGCAGATACCGCCCTGATTCACCAGCGCGTATGCAAAGCTCATACCGACCATTCCCGTGCCTATGAGGACAACTTTTCTTCTGTCATTGTTCATAATTCTGCTCCTTTGCTGTATAATAATTTAATTTTATACTATTTTCGCTTTTATGTCAAGTTAATTATTGCTATGTGCTCGGCAGTGTAGGGGTGCATTCCGTGCGCCCGCCGAATCGTCCTTTTTTTCGGGCGGACACACGGGTCCGCCCCTACGGTCTGTGTAGGGAACGCCGCCCTCGGCGTTCCACGCCTCACAGAACGACCTGCGGCAACGCATTGTAGGGGACGGCGTCCTCTCTCGCAAAACAATTCACTGGATTGTTTTGCGATTCACCCCTTGCGGAGCGCCTTCGATTATTTCGCCGTTCTTTAAAAGCTGTGAACGGCGACGAGGGACGCTGTCCCTCGACCCGCAAGCCTTTGAAAAGGCTTGAGCGAAACTTTTGGCTTCGCGTCATAGTTTATCTGTGTCGGAAGCTGTTCCCGCGCACGTCATTTTTTCCGCTTTTTCAGTCCCGACTTTATGCCCGAGATAATCATCTCCCGCGCCGCTATAGCGCCCTCCTTCGAGAGCGGCGGCGTGTCGGGCAGGGGATAGGGGAGCCCTAACCGCTCGTACTTCGGCTTCGCCATATCGTGGTACGGCAGCACGTCCAGCGCCTTCAGATTCGTCAGCGCGGACAGGAACTCCCCGAGGCGGAAAAGCTCGTCGTGGCTGTCCGTGATGCCCGGTACGACGACGTGACGTATCCACACGGGTATGCCGAGGTCGCGGAGATGCTCCGCAAACCGCAGTATATTGGTATTTCCTATGCCTGTCAGAGCCTTGTGCTGTTCGTTGTCGATGTGCTTGATATCGAGCATTACGAGGTCGGTGTATCTCAGCGCCTCGTCAATTTTTCCGCTGTTTTCGGGCGACCACACTCCCGCCGACGTGTCAAGGCAGGTGTGCACGCCCTTTTCCTTTGCAAGGCGGAAAAGCTCCGCGAGAAATTCAGGCTGTGCGAGGGGCTCGCCGCCCGTAGCGGTTATACCTCCCGATTTCAGGAACTCCTTGTAGGAGTCGTACTCGCGCATGAGCTCCTCCGCCGTAACCTCTCTGCCGCCGTCAAAGTCCCATGTATCGGGGTTGTGGCAGTATTGACACCTCAGCGGACAGCCCTGAAAGAACACGACGAAGCGGATACCGGGTCCGTCAACAGTGCCGAAGCTGTCGGTCGAATGTATGCGTCCCGTCATTTCAGCACCTCCTCCGCGCGGCTGAGCAGAGCCCCGCGCTCGTTCGGGAGCTCGCCGTCTATGACGAGGTCGAGCAGCGTGTGCAGGCACTCGCCGACTTGTCTGCCCTCCGCTCCGAGAGCCATTATGTCGTTGCCGTTGACTGCAAGGTCTCGGAGCTTTATGCACGCGTTTTCCTGTATGAAGCGCTTGCCGAGCTCCGCGCACTCGTCGAACCATACATTTTCGGTCAGCACGAACTCATTCTTGGCGAGGTTGTCGGCTTTCTTTGCTTCGAGCAGGCGGAAGAAGTTGTCCTCACCAAGCCGCGATATCAGGCGCTTTATCTGCTTCTCGGAGCTTATCTTGTCGCTGTGCCGCGCGATTATCGCGCACACGTCCGCGATGACGGCGTTTTCCCAGTGGAGCCGCCGCATTATGACCTCCGCTGCCTGTGCGCTGACCTCGGCGTGTCCCTTGAAATGTCCTGTGCCGTCTGCGTCACGGTTGAACATCTGCGGCTTGCAGATGTCGTGGAAGAGCATTGCCGTGCGCACTGTCGGGTCGGGCGGAGCTGCCGCCACCGCGCGGACTATGTGCTCGTAGACGTTATATTTGTGGTAGCGCGAGTGCTGCTCGAAGTCGAAGCACGCGCGGAATTCTGGTATCACCTGCGCGATGATGTCGCGGTATCTCAGAGCCGTCTCCGCGAAGCTTTCGCCCATTATCATTTTTGACAGCTCGTCGCGGCACCTTTCGCGGGAAATATTGTCAAGCAGCCCGCGGAGCTCCAGTGCCGCCGCGGAGGTGCGCTCCTCGACTTCAAAGCCGAGCGTTGATGCGAATCGGACTGCCCGCATAATGCGGAGTGCGTCCTCGCGGAAGCGCTTTTCGGGCTCGCCGACACAGCGGATAATGCGTGCTTGCAGGTCATTGCGCCCGCCGAACGGGTCGTACAGCTCGCCGCGGACGTCCATAGCCATTGCATTTACCGTGAAATCACGGCGTGCGAGGTCTTCCTCCAGCGATGCGGTGAAGGTCACTGAGTCGGGGCGGCGCGAGTCGCTGTAGCTGCCGTCCACGCGGAATGTCGTGACCTCGAAGGGCATATCATTGTAAATGACGGTGACCGTGCCGTGCTTCAGCCCCGTGGGAGCGACCTTCAGCTCCGCGAAAACAGCCATTGTCTGCTTGGGGAGAGCGTTTGTCGTGATGTCGTAGTCGCTTATTTCCCGTCCGAGAAGTCTGTCCCGCACGCATCCGCCGACTATATATGCCTCGAAGCCCGCAGATTCAAGCTTTTCGAGCAGATATGCGTATTTCCTGACGTTTTCCATTTCGTCACCGCCTTTCTTGAACTTGCTACTATTATATAACATTTATACCGAAAATGCAAGGGCGCGCCGCCGCCGCTGCATCTTAGCTCTGAGTTCTGAAAAGTGTTCACAGAAAATTAAGGAGTAGGAACGTTTTTTTTGTTGACAAATCAGCGCGTATGTGTTATAATATTAAAGTCGTATGAAATGCGCAAAGGGGAGCTGTCTGTAGGGATAGCTCTTTTTCCGTATAGGGAGGAAGAAAATGAACGGCGGTCAATTATTTTCTTGAAACCTATTGACATTTCAATAACGACGTGGTATAATACCGAGTATAAATGACCGACAGTCATTTTGCAAAGGAGGTACATTATGGCATCCGAGGCAGTAAAAAGAATTCTCGAAGCCGAAGCCGAGGCGGATAAACGCTCCGCGGAGGCGCGTGCCAAGGCTGACGGTATCGTCACCGAAGCCGAGCGCAAGGCGTCCATCACCGTGCAGAAGCGCCTTACCGACGCCAAGACGGAGACGGGAAAGCTCCGCGACGAGAACCGCCGCAGGCTCGAGGAGTACACAAATAAAGCGGAGGAGGACTGCGCCGCGAAGCTCGCCGAGCTCGAAAAGACGGCGGCTTCAAACTCCGACAAGGCTGTTGAAGCCATTATCAGCGGATTTTTCAGCTGAATGAAAGGATAATATGTGAAGGAGGGTGATATAGCAGATGGCAAAGCTCAGAATGAAAAAAATAGAGCTGATAGCGCCCCTTACCGACAGTAAAAAGATAATCGAGCTGCTCCAGCGCCGCGGCGTCGTGGAGCTGTGCAGGACGCAGGACGAGGAGCTCGAGCAGACCAACGTTGCGGCGGTCACGGGCTCGTTCGATAAGTTCCGCGCCACGGCTGTGCAGGCTCTCGACGTGCTCGAAAAGTACGCGCCCGAAAAGACTGCGCTCACCGATATGCTCGGCGGACGGACAGAGGTCGAGATACACGACTTTGGCAAGCGTGCGGCTCAGCTCGAAAAGACGATGAATACCGCGAACGAGATACTCCGCTGCGGCAGGACTATCGCCGATACTGACGCCGAGCGGCTGCAGCTCGTTACGAAGTGCGATACGCTCCGCCCGTGGACGGCGCTCGATGTGCCGCTGAATTTCCACGGCACGGACACGACGACCGCCTTCATCGGCACTGTGCCGTATCCGACCACCGCTGACGAGCTCGAGGAGAAGCTCCCCGAGGGTACGAGCGTGGAGGTCGTGAATGCGTCAAAGGAGCAGACGAATCTGTTCGTGCTCTGCTGTGACGATAAGGCTCAGGAGTGCGAGGACGGGCTGAGAAAGCTGATGTTCGCGACACTCGGCGAGAGCGAGAAGTTCACGCCCGCGGAGCTGACCGAGCAGTACAGCAGGCGCTGCGAGGAGCTCGGAAAGAAGCGCGATACCGCGGAGGAGCGCATAGTTGAGCTCGCGGAGGCAAGGAAAGACCTCAAATTTGCCGTTGACTACCTGACGATGCGCAAGGATAAGTACGACGCGCTCAATTCGCTCGGATTCACCGAGAGCACCTTCGTGCTGACGGGCTTCATACCCGAGAAATACTGCGACAGTCTCCGCAGGGAAATTGAGGAGAAATACGCCGCCTACATCGAATTCACCGACCCGTCCGAGGACGAGGAGGTGCCTGTTATGCTTGAGAACGGGCGGTTCTCGGCTCCTCTCGAGGGCATTACGCGAATGTACGCTATGCCGTCCAAGGGCGATGTTGACCCGACACCCGTTATGGCGTTCTTCTACTACCTGCTGTTCGGTATGATGCTCTCGGATGCGGGCTACGGCATAGTAATGGTCATCGGTACGATGATAGCGCTGAAGAAGTTCAGGCTTGAGGAGAGTATGCGGAAAACGCTTATTATGTTCCGAAACTGCGGCATTTCCACCGTTATATGGGGCGCACTCTTCGGAAGCTGGTTCGGCGACATCGTTCAGGTGGTCGGCAAGCAGTTCTTTGATAAGGACATCGGAAGCATCGCACTGTGGTTCCAGCCGCTCGATGACCCGATAAAGCTGCTGCTCTTCTCGTTCGGTATCGGTATACTCCACCTCTTCCTCGGTGTGGCGGTGGCGTTCCATATGTCGTGGAAGGACGGGCGGAAGCTCGACGCCATATTCGACGCGGTGCCCATATACCTAATTATACTGGGCGTTGCTCCGCTCGGAGCGGGCATTCTCACAAGCGTGCCGCAGACACTCAAAACTGTCGGCGCGTATATGCTCATCGCGGGAGTTGTGCTCCTCGTGCTCACGGCGGGCAGGAGCTCCAAAAATATTTTCGGCAAGCTGTTCGGCGGTCTGTACGCCCTGTACAACACCGCGACGGGCTGGCTCAGCGACATACTCTCGTATTCGCGACTGCTCGCCCTCGGACTTGCCACGGGCTCTATCGCGAGCGTTATCAACCTCATCGGTACGATGCCCGAAAACAAAGTGATAAAGCTGGTCCTGCTGATAATCGTGTTCGTTGTCGGACACACGGCGAACCTCGCGATAAATCTTCTCGGTGCCTACGTCCACACGGACAGATTACAGTTCGTTGAGCTGTTCTCGAAGTTCTACACGGGCGGCGGCAGAGAATTTGAACCACTTACGGTAAACACCAAATATTTAAAATTCAAGGAGGAAAACTCAAATGACTAACGGACTTGTACTTGCTATCTTAGGAGCGGCTCTTGCCGCACTTCTCGCGGGAATCGGCTCTGCAAAGGGCGTAGGACTTGTTGGTGAGGCGGCTGCGGGCGTTGTTTCCGTTGACCCGTCCAAATTCAGCAAGGTGCTCATTCTCGAGCTTCTCCCCGGTACTCAGGGACTTTACGGACTTCTCACCGCTATCCTTATGCTCAGCCGCGTAGGCGTTATCGGCGGCAGTCCCGCAGAGCTCACTATGGCTCAGGGCTGGAGCTTCTTCATTGCGGCTCTCCCGATAGCTGTCGTAGGTCTTATCTCGGCTATCTTCCAAGGAAAAACAGCGGCTGCGGGCGTCGGCATCACAGCTAAGAAGCCCGAGCACAACGGCAAGGGCATCATCATGGCGGCTATGGTCGAGACATATGCTATCCTCGCTCTGCTCGTATCTATCCTTCTCACATACAACATCAACATCTGATCACGGAGGTGCAGGATATGTCAGGGATCGAAGAGATACTGAATATTATCGACTCTCAGCAGAAACAGACCGAGGACAACCTCGTATCCGCGGCGGAGCACAAGGCTTCCGCGATAATCTACGACGGCAACGAAAAAGCCGAAAAGGCTTACGAGGAGCATATAAAGAAGATGACGGAGCAGCTCGCTCACGACTTCGACAATGCCTGCTCGTCCGCGGACGCCGCTATGAAAAGGCGCGTGCTCGCGAGGAAGATAGGGCTCATCGACGAGACTATCGAGGCGGCGCTTGCGAAGCTCGACAAGCTCCCAGACAGCGAGTATTTCGCTGTTCTCGGCAGGCTCGCGGCTAAGAGGCTCAGAGCAGGAGAGGGCGTGCTCTCCCTGAGCAGGCGCGACCTCGGACGCGTCCCCGACAGCTTCATTAAGGAGCTTTCGGCGGCGGCTGAAAAGGTCGGCGGAAGCGTGAAGCTCGATACCGAGCCCGCCGACATCGAAAACGGCTTCATCCTCACATACGGGCTTATCTCCGAGAATTGCAGCTTCCGCGCCGTAGTTGAGGCGGAGCGCGAGGGCGTGAGGGATACCGCCGCAAGAGTATTGTTCGGGCAGGTGGTCTGATGAGCACGAAATATGCAAATGCGGTCGCGGCGATAAGGGCGATGGAGAATTCCCTCCTCAGCCGTAACGACCTCGACCAGCTGATAAACACCGCTACAAAGACCGAGCGCGAGAACATCGTCGCCTCGAAGAGAGGTTCGGGTGCGGAGGAGCTCACGCTTGAGGGCGTGTGGGAGACCATACGCGCCTATGCTCCCGACTGCAGGGAGCTGGAGATACTACTTTACAGGAACGATTTCCACAACCTCAAGGCGGCGCTGAAGTCGATGATAGCGGGCAAGGAACCGCAGGGCTACTATATCCGTCCGACCAACCTCGACCTCGACGCGCTCTATCCAGCGCTGTCGGCGAAGGACTACGAGCAGCTTCCCGAATATGTCAGAGGGACTGCCGAGGAGGCTTATGAGCTCCTGACAAGGACGCTCGACGGTCAGCTCGCGGATTCGCTCGTTGATACGGCTTGTATGCGGGCTATGCAGAGGGCTGCTGAGAAGTCGGGAAGTGATTTTATGAGAAAGTATGCGCAGCTCACGACGGTCTGCGCGGATATAAAGACGGCTTACAGGTGCAGCCGTATGAAGAAGCAGCGCTCGTTCATCGAGACTGCTGTCTGCGGCAGCGACGCCCTTGACAAGGACTCGCTGGTGCGTGCTTCTCTCGGAGGCACAGAGGGGCTTTTCGCCTACCTCGAAGCGACGAGCTACGGCGATGCGGCAAAGCTCCTCGCGGAGTCGCCCGCCAAGTTCGAGAAGTGGTGCGACGACGTCATAATGGAGCTCGCCGAGGGCGCTCGTATGGAGGCTTTCGGAGCCGACCCGCTCGCAGCCTATTTCATCGCGGCTGAGGCAGAGCTGAAAAATCTGCGTATAATCAGCGTATGCAAGGAGTCGGGCACAGACAGGGAAACGATAACGGAAAGGATGAGAAAGCTGTATGTCTGATACACATTTCAAGACCGCCGTCATCGGCGATACCGCGAGCGTATCGGGCTTTGCGGCACTCGGACTGTCCGTGTTCTGCGAGACCGACGGAGCCAAGATATCGAAGCTCATAAACAGGCTCGCGGCGAACGATTTCGCTGTCATCTATATCACCGAGCCCGCTGCGGCTCTTGCGGCTGATACGATAAAAAAATACAGGAGCAGCAGGCTCCCGTCCATCGTGCTGATACCCGCTATCGAGGGCAACACGGGCGACGGTATGAGAGCTCTGCACGAGGCAGTCGAGAAGGCTGTAGGCTCGGATATCCTTAACTGAGGAAGGAGAATCTGCTTTGGCAAGTATAGGAAATATAGTCAAGATATCGGGACCTCTCGTTGTTGCGGAGGGTATGAGAGACGCCAATATGTTCGACGTTGTGCGCGTCAGCGAGAAGCGTCTTATCGGCGAGATAATCGAAATGCACGGCGACCGTGCCTCCATACAGGTATACGAGGAGACTGCGGGTCTCGGTACGGGCGAGGCTGTTGAATCTACGGGCGAGCCAATGAGCGCCGAGCTCGGACCTGGTCTTATCGGCAGCATATACGACGGTATACAGCGTCCGCTCGACGATATCCGCAAGGTCTGCGGCAATAACCTCGCGAGAGGCGTTGAGGTGCCCTCGCTGAAAAGAGACAAGAAGTGGAAGTTCACGCCGACTGTGAAAGTCGGGGACGAGGTCATCGGCGGCGACGTCATCGGAACTGTGCCCGAGACGGACATAGTGCTCCATAAGATAATGGTGCCCAACGGCGTGAAGGGAAAGGTCAAGTCCATCAAGGAGGGCGAGTACACCGTCGCTGATACGGTGTGCGTGCTCGAGACCGAGAAGGGCGAGCGCGAGCTTACTATGATGCAGAAATGGGGCGTAAGAAGCGGCAGACCCTACAACAAGAAGCTGTCGCCCGAGATGCCGCTGGTAACGGGTCAGCGTGTCGTTGACTGCCTGTTCCCGATAGCGAAGGGCGGCGTTGCGGCTATCCCGGGACCATTCGGAAGCGGCAAGACCGTTACCCAGCACCAGCTCGCGAAGTGGGCTGAGGCTGACATCATCGTGTATATCGGCTGCGGCGAGCGCGGCAACGAGATGACCGACGTTCTCAACGAGTTCCCAGAGCTGATCGACCCCAAGACCGGCAAGTCGCTGATGGAGCGCACAGTGCTCATTGCGAACACGTCCGATATGCCTGTTGCGGCGCGTGAGGCGTCCGTTTACACGGGTATCACCATTGCCGAATACTACCGCGATATGGGCTATTCCGTGGCTCTTATGGCGGATTCCACCTCGCGCTGGGCTGAGGCTCTGCGTGAGATGTCGGGACGTCTCGAGGAAATGCCGGGTGATGAGGGCTACCCCGCCTACCTCGGAAGCCGTCTCGCTCAGTTCTACGAGCGTGCGGGTCGCGTGATCTCAACGGGTACGGAAGGACGCGAGGGCGCTCTCTCCGTTATCGGAGCCGTTTCGCCTCCGGGCGGTGATATCTCCGAGCCTGTTTCGCAGGCGACGCTCCGTATCGTGAAGGTGTTCTGGGGTCTGGACTCCAACCTCGCGTATCAGCGTCACTTCCCCGCTATCAACTGGCTGACGAGCTACTCGCTCTATGCGGATTCGCTCGCAGACTGGTACAACAATAACGTCTCGAAGGAATGGATGAAGTCGCGTGCGAGGTTTATGTCCATTCTCCACGACGAGGCAGAGCTGAAGGAGATAGTAAAGCTCATCGGTATGGACGCGCTCTCCGCGGGCGACCGCCTCAAAATGGAGACTGCACGCTCTATCCGCGAGGACTTCCTGCACCAGCTCGCGTTCCATGAGATAGACACGTATACAAGCCTTAAAAAGCAGCTCTATATGATGAAGCTCATCCTCGCCTTCAACGACGAGGCTGAGGCTGCCGTAAGCAAGGGCGCGGACATCGAGCTCGTCTCCGAGCTGCCCGTCCGCGAGAGGATAGGACGTTTCAAGTACGTTCCCGAGAATGAGACCGACGCCGAGTTCGAGAAGGTCTCCGTCGAGATATCTGCACAGCTCAACGAGCTGCTCGGTAAGGAGGAAGACTGATGCCAAGAGAATACAGAACTATCGAAGAAGCAGCAGGTCCTCTGCTGCTCGTTAAGGACGTCGAGAACGTCACATACGGCGAGCTCGCGGAGATAAGGCTCGCAAACGGCGAAAAGCGCCGCTGCCGTGTCCTCGAGATAGACGGCAGCAATGCCCTCGTTCAGCTGTTCGAGAACGCCGCGGGTATCAATCTCAAGGACAGCGCCGTTGTCTTTTCGGGTCATCAGATGGAGCTCGGCGTTTCCGAGGATATGCTCGGACGAGTTTTCGACGGTCTCGGTCGTCCTATCGACGACGGTCCCGAAATAATCCCCGACAAGAGAATGGACGTTAACGGTCTGCCGATGAACCCCGTTGCCCGCAAGTACCCGCAGGAGTTCATTCAGACGGGCGTTTCCGCGATAGACGGTCTGAACACACTCGTCCGCGGTCAGAAGCTGCCCATTTTCTCGGCGAGCGGTCTGCCGCACGCTCAGCTCGCGGCTCAGATAGCGCGTCAGGCGCGTGTTCTCGGCGACAACGAGCAGTTTGCCGTTGTATTCGCTGCTATGGGTATCACCTTCGAGGAGTCCGAATACTTCGTCCGCAGCTTCCGCGAGACGGGAGCTCTCGACCGTACCGTGCTCTTCGTGAACCTCGCGAACGACTCCGCTATCGAGCGTCTGGCAACTCCGAAAATGGCGCTTACTGCTGCGGAATACCTCGCCTTTGAGAAGGGTATGCACGTGCTCGTAATACTCACCGATATCACCAACTACGCAGACGCGCTCCGTGAGGTGTCCGCTGCGCGTAAGGAGGTTCCGGGCAGAAGAGGCTACCCCGGCTATATGTACACCGACCTCGCGTCGCTCTATGAGCGTGCGGGACGTCAGGACGGCAAGGACGGCTCTATCACGATGATACCCATTCTTACTATGCCCGAGGACGACAAGACCCACCCCATTCCCGACCTCACCGGCTACATCACCGAGGGTCAGATCATACTCTCGCGCGAGCTCTACCGCAAGGGCATAAACCCGCCTGTGGACGTGCTCCCGTCGCTGTCGAGACTTAAAGATAAGGGTATCGGCAAGGGCAAGACCCGCGCCGACCACTCCGATACGATGAACCAGCTCTTCTCCGCCTATGCCCGCGGCAAGGACGCCAAGGAGCTCATGGTCGTGCTCGGTGAGGCGGCTCTTACGCCTACCGACCTGCTGTACGCCAAGTTCGCGGACGAATTCGAGAAGCGCTATGTTTCGCAGGGCTTCGAGAACAACCGCTCAATCGAGGAGACGCTCTCCATCGGCTGGGAGCTGCTGAAGCTGCTCCCGAGGAGCGAGCTGAGACGTATCAGAGAGGAGTACCTTGCCGAATACTACGACAAGAAGTGAGGTGAGCTCCGTTGGCAAGACTTAACGTAAATCCGACCCGTATGGAGCTCAGCAAGCTGAAAAAGAAGCTCGTTTCCGCCCAGCGCGGTCACAAGCTGCTGAAAGACAAGCGCGACGAGCTCATGCGGCAGTTTATGATAATGATAAAGGAGAACAGGCAGCTCCGCGCGGAGGTCGAGGCGGCTATAGCCGAGGCTGACCGCTATATGGCGGTAGCGGGCTCCGTTATGCAGAGGGAGGCGCTTGAAACGGCGCTGATGCTCCCGAAGCAGGAGGTCGAGCTCGAGGTGGGGGTGAAGAACGTGATGAGCGTGTATATCCCCGTATTCAGCCCGAAGTACCGCACCTCCGACACCAGCGACATCTACTCCTACGGTACGGCGTTCACCTCCACAGACCTCGACGGCGCGGTAAATGTACTGAGCGACATCTTCCCGAAGATGATAAGGCTCGCGGAGGTCGAGAAGGCGTGCCAGCTTATGGCGGATGAGATAGAAAAGACCCGCCGCCGCGTAAATGCTCTCGAGCACATAATGATTCCCGACTATCAGGAGACTATCAAGTATATCACCATGAAGCTCTCCGAGAACGAGCGCTCCACGACCACCTCGCTGATGAAGGTAAAGGATATGGTGCTCAAGCAGAGCCACAATTTCACCTGACAGAACTCAGAGCTAAGATTTTCAGGGCTGCCATTGGCAGCCCTTTTTTGTTATGTGCAGGACGCTGTTCCTATGAATCGCGGGGGAAAAGCTGCCGTACATATTTAGTGAGCGAGTGAAACGAGCGGCGACGTGAATTTTGATTCCAAAGGTCTATGCCCTTTGGCAGGGTCCGGGACAGAGTCCCGGCGGATTCCAAAGGCAGAGCATTTGGCGGGTCAAGGGCAGAGCCCTTGCTATTTTGAGACAGATGTGTTATAATAAGGTCAACTTATTATTTCGGACATAACAAATTCTGGAACAGGAGAAAAGCTATGGAATTCAACAAGCACGATATCACACGCAACGCCTGTATGCTCAAGGGCAAGCTCGCAAAACGCGGCTACGACTGGTGGTGGCATTCGTTCACGGGCGTGGACGAGGAAACAGGCGAGGAGAAAGCCTTCTTCATCGAGTTCTTTGTCTGCAACCCCGACCTCGCCGAGCCCGAGCCTGTACTGGGTCAGCTTCCCGAGAATCAGTTCGCGGGCAAGAAGCCGTCCTATCTTATGGTCAAGGCGGGCTGCTGGGGCAAGGACGCGCGTCAGCTCCACCGCTTCTTCTCGTGGAACGACATCAGCGTATCAGAGGGCGTGCCCTTCTCAATCATCGCCGACGACTGCTATGCCTCCGAGAACAAGCTCTGCGGCAGCGTGAGTATCACTCCCGAGGAAGCCGCTGCTCACCCCGAGTGGATGTGCGACGCGGGCGAGATGTCGTGGGAGCTCGCGGTCGATAAGCAGATAGCTTTCAATGTCGGCTACGGCGCAGGCGACCAAATGCGCGCACTCAACGCCTTCGAGATGTACTGGCACGCCGAGGGCATGAAGACCCTCTATTCGGGTACTGTCACCTTCGGCGGCAGACGCTACTCCGTCACGCCCGAGACCTCCTACGGCTATGCCGACAAGAACTGGGGCGGGGATTTCACCTCGCCGTGGATATGGCTCTCGTCGAACTGTATGGAGAGCCGCATAACAGGCAAAAAGCTCGAGAACAGCGTGTTCGACATCGGCGGTGGCAGACCGCGTGTATTCGGCGTGTCGCTCGACCGCATACTGCTCGGCGCGTTCTACTACGAGGGCAGGGAGTATGAGTTCAACTTCTCGAAGGTGTGGACGCGTCCCAAGACCGTTTTCAGGTGCTTCGAGACGGACACCGAGATAGTGTGGCATATCAGGCAGTCCACGCCGAAGTACGAGATGAGGACGTGCATACACTGCCGCAAGGACGAGATGCTCTTCGTTAATTACGAGGCTCCCGACGGCTCGAAGCAGCACAACCGACTGTGGAACGGCGGTACGGGCAAGGGCAGGATAAAGCTGTTCGAGCGCAAGCGCGGCAAGCTGGAGCTCATCGACGATATCAACGTTTCGCACGTTGGGTGCGAGTACGGCGAATTCTGCTGAGCGCGGTGTCCGCGCCGCCGATTCGCGCGGTCGCTCGTAAACTCGTTTACCTGTGCAGAACGCAAGCTTGTCTCCGCGTGCCATACAGATTTGTATTTGTTACCCGCCGAAAGCAGACTATGCCCCGTTAAGGATAGCGGGCTATCGTGCGCCTATTATGATTTATTGAATATTGAATAATTGCGGTATCGCCTTCGGCGATGATTTTTTTAATATTGCCGAAGGCACACCTTAACTATTCACTCTTCATTTTTCATTATTCATTATTCACTGAAAAACAGCCATAGAGAATTGATTCTCTATGGCTGTTTTGTTACTTATCCAGTTCCTTCTCGAACTCCTCTGTCGGGAGCGGCTTGCCGAAGTAGTAGCCCTGCGCCAGCGAGCAGCTGTTGTCGCGGAGCATATTCACCTGCTTCTCGGTCTCGACGCCCTCGGCGATACATTCGAGCCCGAGCTCCTTTGCCATTGCCACGATGTATTTGAACATCACGCTGCGGGTGCTGTGCGGATTGTCTGCGTCAAGCGGAATGAGGCTCCTGTCGATCTTCAGCACGTTCCACGGTATCTCGCGGATGAGGTTCAGCGACGACTGTCCCAGACCGAAGTCGTCCACGGAGGTGCATATGCCGTCCTGCTGCAGCTCGCTTACCACGCGCTTTATCTCCTTGAACTCGATGTCGGTCGTGGACTCGGTGAACTCTATCTCGATAAGGTCGTGCGGCACGCGGTATCTGTCCACTACATCTGTGATGTGCTCGGAGAGATCTGCGTCCATCATATTCTTGTGCGAGAAGTTGACAGATACGCGCACGACGGGCTTGCCCTCGTCGAGACGGCGGCGTATGTCCTGACAGACGTGCTCGAGCATATAGAAGTCGAGCTTGCATATATCGGTGCTCTGCTCAAGAATGGGGATAAAGTCGGCGGGCATTATGACAGCGCCCTCGTGCTCCCAGCGGCAGAGAGCCTCCGCGCCGATTATCTCCTCGGACTGTATGTCCGACTTCGGCTGATAGTAGACCTTGAACTCGCCTTTTTCGAGTCCGAGCGGCAGGAGCTTGCGGAAGTTGGCGAGTCTTTCCCTGCCCTCCTCAGCCTTGCCGTCGAAGAAGACGATATTGTCGGAGGGATTGAGCTTTGCGACCCTTGATGTGGTGGCTATCTTATCCATAATATCACCCACATCCTCGTAGACGAAGCCGTCGGGGATACGGAAAACGCCCGTGCTCGCGGAGATTGTCACGCGGTCGGAGCTGTTTGAGCCGTAGGACACAGGCACGCCCTTGAGTATCTCAAGCACGTCGATGAGCAGACCGTCGTCGAATATGGCAACGAAGTTGTCGCCGCCCGCGCGGCAGATGATGCCGTCGTCGCCTATTACCTCCTCGAGCATAGTGTAGTAGTTCCTGATGACGAGGTCGCCGTTGTTCCTGCCTATTTCCTGATTTATCTGCGAGAAGCGGCGGAGGTTGAAGTAGACGGCGGTGTGCGTGCCGAGCTGCTTCCGCTCGTTGAGCTGTTCGAGGCAGCGTATGAACGAGCGCATATTGCGGTAGCCGTTATCGTCGTAGAATGTGAGGCGCTCGACTATCTTTCTCAGCCTGCTGTTGCTGATGAAGCTGAGGACTATCTTCATCACGAGGTCTACCTTTTCGCGCTCCTCGTCGGACAGAGGCTCTGCGCCGTCAGCCATATAGACCCTGCACTTCGAGACAGCCATAGCCTCGTCAACGATGCGTCTGCCCATTATCTCGCTGCCGCCCTCGCCGCTGTCATAGCAGACGAAGACCTCGCCGCGCCCCGATTTTTCGTGGCTGGCGCTCTTGTAGAACTCGGTCACGCCCTTGGACACGCGGAATAGCCTGCACAGTCCTGCAAGAGGCTCGTATATCCTGTCGATGCTGAAGCTTTCAACATCTCTTGTTACGGCGATGAGCTGTTCGAGCAGCTCGTAGTAGCGTATCTGCTTATCGGTCTCCATATTTCACCCCTCCTGTCGGACACTGTCGAAAAAAGTATTTGATTAATTATAACACATAATAACAGAAAATGCAACAGGCACGGGGGGGCTTTTTTCGTTTTTGGTCAAAAAAACGACGCTTTGGTAAAATGCTGTGTTTCGACAGTGCGGGATTGTTTAATTCCACGAGTGGAAAATATCCTCACAGTATAGTTTTACTTAGATTTTTATACAAACGTAACATTTTTTATGAATGTCCGTTACATTTTATAACCATATCGACAATAACAATACCATAGTATAGAATATAATTAATGTGTACTCAATAACCGCCGTTAGGCGGTTATTGCCCCGAACTTCGTTCGGGGTGCGCAAATTCTTTGATAATATATGGAATTTGCGCATCACATTAATTGATGTCAAGCTCATTTTGCCCTAAAGGGCAA
>JAFXXD010000035.1 GCA_017542475.1 Ruminococcus sp.
ATCGCGATATACTTCGCGATACTTAAATTAAGACCCGCGCCTTTCTGCATACTCGACGAGATAGACGCGGCTCTCGATGAGGTAAACGTAAGGAAGTATGCGCAGTATCTGAAAAAGTTCACCTATACCACGCAGTTCGTGCTCGTAACTCACCGACGCAGCGCTATGGAGGAGGCAAACGTCCTCTACGGCGTAACAATGCAGGAGGACGGTATATCGAAGCTGCTGAAAATGGAGCAGGTGGACTTCCAGGAGGACGTAGCAGACATACAGTGACCGCAGGCTTAGCCTGCTGAATGAAAAGAGGATAATATGGGAATATTTTCTAAAATAGCAAAGGGACTGAAGAAGACGAAGGACAGCTTCCTCGGCGGACTTCAGAAGGTCTTCAACTCCTTTACCAAGATAGACGAGGAGCTCTTCGAGCAGCTCGAGGAGCAGATGATAATGAGCGATATCGGCGTGGATACGTCGGTGGAGATATGCGAGCGTGTCCGCAAGAAGGTCAAGGAGCGCGGCATCACCGACCCGCAGGAGATAATGGAGCTCATACACGAGGTAATCTCCGAGATAATGGGCGACGATACGGGGCTCGACCTCACGAAATCGCCTGCTGTAATTATGGTGATCGGCGTAAACGGCGCAGGTAAGACCACCACCATCGGCAAGATGTGCCACCAGTTCAAGAACGAGGGCAAGAAGGTGCTCGTTGCGGCGGCTGATACCTTCCGTGCGGCGGCTATCGACCAGTTACAGGTTTGGACTGAGCGTGCGGGAGTTGACATCGTAAAGCACGCCGAGGGCAGCGACCCCGGTGCGGTGGTATATGATGCTCTCGAAGCGGCGAAGGCTCGCGGCTGTGACGTTGTCATCATCGACACTGCGGGACGTCTCCACAATAAGAAGAACCTGATGGAGGAGCTCAAGAAGATAAACCGTATCATCGACAGCAAGGCTGAGGACAGCTCGCGCGAGGTACTGCTCGTGCTCGACGCGACAACGGGTCAGAACGCTGTAAGTCAGGCTAAGCTGTTCAGCGAGACTGCTCCGATAACGGGTATCGTGCTGACAAAGCTCGACGGTACGGCAAAGGGCGGTATCGTGATCTCCATCAAGAACGAGCTCGGCATACCCGTCAAGCTCATCGGCGTGGGCGAGAAGATAGACGACCTCCAGCCCTTCGACAGCCGTATGTTCGTGGACGCGCTCTTCGATATGCCCGCTCCCGACGACGAGGAGGAAGACGACGAGGAATCGGCAGCTCCCGATACTGAGGACGAGGACTTCGGCGAGGCTGATGTTCCCGAGTTCGAGGACTACGAAGAAGATGACGACGAGTCCGATGACGATGAAGACGAGGACTACGACGAAGATGACGAAGAGTCCGATGACGATGAAGACGAAGGGGACAAGGAAGCCTTTGACGTTGACAACTTCGATGAGAACGCCGAGTTCACGGCGCGTACCGAGTTCGATATAGACGAGAGCTTTATGGCGTCGCTCGCCGAGGAAAAGGCGGCAGAGGAATCCGACGACGAAGAGGACGACAGATTCGACTTCGGCGATTCCGAGCACGAGACCTATGAGACGGAGTACTACTCCGAAGAGGACGAAGTCCCCGAAAAGAAGAAAAAGAAGGGCTTCTTCAGCCGTCTGTTCGGCAGAAAGGACGAGGACGATGAAGACGACGAATAAGCTCGTTATGGCGACCAATAACGCCAATAAGCTCCGCGAGGCGAGGGAGATACTCGCACCGCTCGGGATAGAGGTTCTGTCCCAGCGTGAGGCGGGCGCGGACTGCGAACCCGACGAGAACGGCTCAACCTTCGCGGAAAATGCGATAATAAAGGCAGCTGCGGTATATGATGCTGTGGGACTTCCCACTATCGCCGACGACAGCGGTCTGTGCGTGGAGGCTCTCGGCGGCAGACCGGGGGTGCACTCCGCGAGGTATGCTCCCAAGGGAGAGGAGTGCGAGAAGCTCCTCGGCGAGCTGAAGGACGTCCCCGACGGCGAGCGCGGCGCGGCTTTCAGGTGTACGATATGCTACATCGACGAGAGCGGACACACCGAGTTCACAGGCGCGTGCGAGGGCTCTATCGGCTATGAGCAGCGCGGCTCGAACGGCTTTGGCTACGACCCCGTGTTTATGGTCGGCGACAGGACAATGGCGGAGCTCTCCGCTGAAGAAAAGAACAGTATAAGCCACAGAGGTGCGGCTCTGCGCGAGCTGTACCGCTTCCTCAGAGAAAGGAACGGTGAATGATATGCTGACAAGCAAGCAAAGGGCGTACCTGCGCGGTATCGCCTCCACATACGAGACTATTTTCCAAGTCGGCAAGGGCGGAGTTACCGAGGCTATGTGCAAGGACATCGACGCTGCTCTCACCAAGAGGGAGCTCATAAAGCTGAGAGTCCTCGACAACTCGGGCTGGACTGCCCGCGAGGCTGCCGACGCCATCGCAGAGCAGACAGGCGCTGACGTTGTGCAGGTGATAGGCAGCAGATTCGTGCTCTTCAGGCGCAACGAGAAGGAGCCCGTCATCGAGAATATCCCCAAGGCAAAGTGATGAAGGTCGTACTCATAAGCGGCACGAACCACAAGGGCTCGACCTATCACATCGGGCGTATCGCGGCTGAGAAGATAGCCAAGCCCGAGGATATCGACGAGTTCTTTCTGCCGCGTGATTTCGGCGAGTTCTGCCTCGGCTGCACGACCTGCTTCGTCAAGCGCGAGCAGGACTGCCCGCACTATGAGAAGCTCCGCCCGATAACGGAGCTGATAGACGCCGCCGATGTCGTGATACTGACCTCGCCCGTGTACTGCTACCATGTTACGGGACAGATGAAGGCTCTGCTCGACCACTACGGCTACCGCTGGATGGCGCACCGTCCCGACGAGAGGATGTTCCGCAAGCAGGCGGTCGTTGTATCGACTGCCGCGGGAGCGGGCGTGAAGTCCGCAATGAAGGATATGGCGGACAGCTGCTTCTTCTGGGGCATACCGCAGACGTATAAGCTCGGCAGGGCTGTTGCGGCTACCGACTGGGACAGCGTAAAGCCCGAGCTCAAGGACAAGATTGACGCGCAAGCTGAAAAAATCGCGAAAAAGATACGCAAAAGGGAGAAAAAAGTCCCCGTCGGCATTAAAACCAAGGCTTTTTTCAAGATTATGAGCCTTTTGCAGCGCAACGGCTGGAATCCCGCCGACGCCGACTACTGGAAGGCGAAGGGCTGGACGGGCAGCAAGCGTCCGTGGAGGTAAAGCTATGCGGATAGGTATTTACGGCGGGAGCTTCAATCCCGTCCACAACGGACATATCCACCTCGCGCTGACGGCTGTCAGTGAGCTGGAGCTCGACAGGCTGTTCCTCGTACCCTCGAAGATAAGCCCGCACCGCTCGTCGGACGAGTACGTCTCCGAGGAGGACAGGGTCGAGATGCTGAGGCTCGCGTGTCAGGTGAGCGACAAGCTTGAGGTATGCGACTACGAGCTGCGCTCCGACAGGGTGAGCTACACGATATTCACGGTAGAGGAGTTCCGCAGACGCTTCCCCGACGACGAGCTGTTTCTGCTCGTCGGGAGCGATATGCTGATGATATTCGAGAAGTGGAACCGCTTCGGGGACATACTGCGCGAGTGCACGCTTGCGGTGGTGTCAAGGTGCGAGGGCGATATGCCCGAGCTCGAAAAGAAGGCGGAGGAGCTGCGCAGATACGGAAATATCGTGATATGCAAAGCCGCGCCCGTGGAGGTATCGTCCTCGGATATCCGCAAAAAAATTGCAAAAAATAAAAAATACTATTGCTATCTTGACAAAAATGTAGTACAATATATTAGATTGAAGAAATTATACAAACAATGAGGTGAGCGTTTGTTATACGATATCGGCGAAAAAAAGAAGCTGCTGAAATCAATGCTTTCGCAGAAGAGGCTACAGCATTCGCTGAACGTTGCGGCGGAGTGCAGGAAGCTTGCCGAAAAATACGGAGAAGACCCCGATAAAGCCTATTTCGCGGGGCTGCTCCACGATATATGCAAGGAGCTTCCCGCAGAGGAGCAGAAGGAGCTCGTTCTCAGCAGCGGATATGCCGTTTGCAGGGAGGAGCTCGAAACACGCTCGCTGTGGCACGCCATAGCGGGAGCATACTACGTGAAAAGCAAACTCGGAGTGGAGGATATTGATATCCTCAATTCGATACGCTTCCATACGGTAGGCAGGGCAGGGATGACCCGCCTCGAAGAGATAGTCTACCTCGGCGACCTTATCTCAGCCGAGCGCGACTACAAGGACGTAGACAAAATGCGCAAGATAACCTACATCAGCCTCGACGAGGCTATGCTCGAGGCATTTTCGTTCTCAATAAAGAATCAGGTCAAGAAGAACGGTGTGATACCGCTCTGTACGGTTGAGGGGTACAATTTCTACAACCGACTCGTAAACGCAGAAAAAACAGATACAGATAAAAAGTAGAAACAAACCAAAGAGCCAATGAAATCAGGAAAAGAGGATATTAATGGACAATAACGAAGTCAATCTGAACGGTTCGGGTGAGCAGAAGAGCGCTCCCAAGCCGCTTCGGAAGCTCGTGAAGGTTAATAGAGAAAACAGGGACACATTTCAGCAGTATCCGCCCGTGAACGAGGAGTATCACGGCAGATACGAGGCTCCTCCGCAGCAGGAGTACCACGGAAAGCATGAGGCTCACGCGGGAGAATACCACGCTCAGCACGAGGCTTCGCCGCAGTATGCGGGCAGATATGCAGCCGAAAACGGCGGCGGATACTACGACGATTACGATTATGAGGAGGAGTACAGCAATAAGCGCTTCTCATTCAAGGACTTCATCGTCAAGACGCTCGCAGTGGTCACCAGTCTTGCCATTATCGCCGCACTGGTGGTAAATGTCCCGATTTTTGCAGACAAAAAGACGGGCGGGAACATCTCGCTCATCAATCTCATAAAGACAGCCCAGCCTATGGCTAAGGAGGGCTTGCTCAACAAGGAGAACGTCACACTCAACATCGACACCGAAAAGGTCGAGGAGGACTACAACGACGGTCTCGACCTCCCTCAGCTCATCGAGGGTCAGTACAGCATACTCTTCCTCGGCTTCGACGAGGACGAGTTCAACTCGGACGTTATGTGGATAGTCCAGTTTGACATCGGTCACGGCGAGATGAATATTCTTCAGATACCGCGTGACTGCTGTCTGCCCGACTATACCTCCAGCCCTTCGAGGAAGTTCAACAGCGTGTACTCAATGGGCGATTACAGCGTAAACCCGCCGATACAGCGTGTGGTAAACGCGGTGCAGGAGAACTTCGGCATCCCGATAGACGCCTATATCACGACTGCCTGCTTCGATATCGTCAGAATGGTCGATATCGTGGGCGGTATCCCGATACACCTCGATAACGAGATAATCTACGAGGCTGACAAGATAATCCCCGCAGGCGATGTGACCCTTACGGGTGAGCAGGCTGAGTGGTTCATACGCTTCAGAAATGAGTGGCTGCAGGGCGATATCGGTCGTATGCAGAATCAGCGCCGCTTTATGTCGGCGGCTATGATGAAGCTCTTCGACATCGTCGAAAATGAGGGCAGACTCAAGCTCTACAGCTATATCAAGCAGATAAAGGACGAGGAGCTCATATATACCGACCTCTCTATCGGCGATATGAGCAAGATAGCAGACTTTGCTTCAACTCTCGATATGGACAATGTCCGCGTGAATATGGTGCCGGGCGAGGACGCTACGTTCTATGCCGAGGACGGCGAGGAGTACGCGGTGTACTCGGTCCACAAGGCGGAGACGATAGCCCTGCTTAACGAGTACTACAGACCCTATCAGACTGCTATGACTCCTTATGATACATCAATTGTCGAGCTCGTTCTCGACCACCAGTATGATGTATACGACGACACAAATATGACCTTCGAGGAGCTCGAAACTGCGACCGAACCGCTTCGAGACCCCGATAAAAAACCAAGTTGGAAGGTAGATTGATATATGACCGAGCAGGAAAAGCTTGAACTTATAGTAAAAACTCTCGACAGCAAAAGAGGCGAGGACATACAGGCTCTGCGCATTGCTGACCTCACTATCCTCGCGGACTACTTCGTGATAGTAAACGGTACCAGCAATACCCACGCGCGTACCCTCGCCGACGAGGTCGAGTTCGTGCTCTCGCAGAAGGGCATCGTGCCCCAAAGACGTGAGGCTGACACGGGCAACACGTGGATAATCCTCGATTACGGCGACATCATCGTGCACGTATTCTACAAGGAAACGAGAAGCTTCTACAAGCTCGAGGGTCTGTGGGCAGACGGCGAGCAGGTGGATATAAGCTCTCTTCTCGTAAAGGAGAACGGCAATGAAAACAAATAACGAGCAGGGCAGAACGGTGTGTATCGCGATAACGGCGTATATGCTCCTGAAGGCGGTGCTGAATATGCTACTCGGAGGGATATCCTTCGGCGGGATATTCAGTATGTTCGTCTCGATAGGCATAGCGGTCGTTATCGGTGTGTTTATGTTCTCGGGACTTGAGTATGTCAACTATGTTGTTGCGGGCTATCTTGCGATAGGCTTCGTGACGCACTTTATCCCAAACATTATCCATATCACCGATAACTGGATATACCTCCTTGAAGGCTTCGTGGACGTCGGATGTGCGGTGATACTGATAATACTGCCGCAGGTAAAGGAGCACTTCACGAATCCGTGGAGCGAGATAAAGGAACTCTTCAGCAAATAATTGAAAAAGGAATGATATAAATAATGGGCAGATACGATTTCAGCACCATTGAAAAGAAATGGCAGAAATACTGGGAGGAGCACGAGACCTTCAAGACTGATGTATGGGATTTCAGCAAGCCCAAGTTCTACGCGCTCGATATGTTCCCTTACCCGTCGGGAGTAGGTCTTCACGCAGGTCATCCCGAGGGCTATACAGCTACAGATATAGTTTCGCGTATGAAGCGTATGCAGGGCTATAACGTACTCCACCCGATGGGCTACGATTCGTTCGGTCTGCCCGCGGAGCAGTACGCCGTAAATACTGGCAACCACCCCAACGGCTTCACTCAGGAGAATATCAAGACCTTCTCGAAGCAGCTGAAAGAGCTCGGCTTCGACTACGACTGGTCGAAGATGATAGCTACCTCCGACCCCGAGTTCTACAAGTGGACACAGTGGATATTCAAGCAGCTCTACCTCGACGGCTATGCCAAGTACATAGATATGCCCGTCAACTGGTGCGAGGAGCTCGGCACGGTGCTCTCGAACGATGAGGTCATCGACGGCAAATCCGAGCGTGGCGGCTTCCCTGTAGTCCGTAAGAATATGAAGCAGTGGGTCATCGACCAGCCCGCTTTTGCCGAGAAGCTCCTTGAGGGTCTCGATGAAATAGACTGGCCCGAATCCACGAAGTCGATGCAGAGAAACTGGATAGGCAAATCCACGGGCGTGGAGGTCGAGTTCGATATTGTCGGCGGCGGCAAGTTCTCGATATTCACTACCTGTATCGAGACTATCTACGGTATAACATTTATGGTTCTCGCTCCCGACGGCGACATCACCGCAAGCCTGCTCGACCGCGTACAGAACCGCGAAGAGGTTCAGGCTTACATTGACGAGACAAAGAAGAAGAACGATATGGACCGCACCGAGCTCAACAAGACCAAGTCGGGCTGCGAGCTCAAGGGCGTTACCTGCATAAATCCCGTTAACGGCAAGGAAGTCCGTATGTTCATCGGCGATTTTGTTCTCGCCAGCTACGGTACGGGCGCAGTTATGGCTGTTCCGAGCCACGACCAGCGCGACTTTGAGTACGCGATAGCTCACAATATTGATATGATACAGGTCATCGACGGCAAGGACGGTCACATCGACGTGTCCGAAGCCGCAATGGAAAAGACCGAGTACCTCGGCAAGGGCTACAAGCTCATCAATTCCGAGGAGTTTACGGGTATGACCGTTGAAGAGGCAAAGGAAGCTATCACTCAGAAGCTGGAGGGTATGGGCAGAGCAAAGCGTACTGTCAACTACCACTTCCGCGAGTGGATATTCGCACGTCAGCGCTACTGGGGCGAGCCTGTCCCCGTAGTACACGGCGAGGACGGTCAGATACACGTGCTCGACGATTCAGAGCTCCCGCTCATTCTCCCCGAGCTTGACGACTACAAGGGCAGGAACGGCAAGGCTCCGCTCGAAAATGCCACCGAGTGGAAGCAGTACGACAACAACGGTATCAAGGGCACGCGCGAGACCTCGACTATGCCCGGAAGCGCGGGCTCGAGCTGGTACTACTTCAGATATATCGACCCCCACAATGACAAGCAGTTCGCAGACCCCGAGCTCCTCAAGCACTGGATGCCCGTAGACCTTTACATCGGCGGTCCCGAGCACGCTGTCGGACACCTTATGTACTCGCGTATCTGGAACAGATACCTCTACGATAAGGGCTTGGCTCCGACGAAGGAGCCGTTCAAGAAGCTCGTTCATCAGGGTATGATACTCGGTGAGAACGGCATCAAGATGGGCAAGCGCTTCCCCGAATTCGTGGTAAATCCGTCTGATATAGTACGCGATTACGGTGCTGACACGCTCCGTCTCTACGAGATGTTCATGGGACCTCTCGAGGTCAGCAAGCCGTGGAGCAAGAACGGCGTTGAGGGCGCAAGAAAGTTCATCAACCGTGTATGGAACTTCTTCACCGAGCCCGCTAACCTCACCGACGACAACGACGGCGCACTCACAAAGGTGTACCACCAGACCGTCAAGAAGGTCACGAACGATTACGAGGCTCTCGCGTTCAATACAGCGATAAGCCAGATGATGATATTCGTCAACGAGGTGTACAAGGTCGGCAAGTGCCCGAAGGAGTACGCCGAGGGACTCGTCAAGATGCTCTCGTGCATCACTCCCCACGTAGGCGAGGAGATCTGGAGCCTTCTTGGTCATAATGATACAATCGCATTCGAGAGCTGGCCGACATACGACGAGGCTCACCTCGTTGAGGACACTATCGAGATAGTTGTCCAGATAAACGGCAAAATAAAGGCAAAGCTCGACATTGCTGTCGATTCCGACAAGGACAGTGTTATCGCTCTCGCGATGGAGAACGAGGACGTGAAGAAGGCTGTTGACGGCAAGAATATCGTAAAACAGATATATGTACCAAATAAGCTTGTTAATATTGTTGCGAAATGACGAAAATTTCCAATTTGTAAAAAAAGCTTGACATATTATGGTTTTAGTGATAAAATAATATTATATTCGTATATGATTTTTTAATCTGCTGTTTTGTTGAGGTATAGCCAACTGACACTCCCTGCGGAGTGGTTAGTATAGAGCACGGGATACCGTGCACAACCTCTGAACAAGGGAGGGAAAATTAGTGGCAGAAGTACGCGTTGGCAAGAATGAGTCTCTTGAGAACGCTCTCAAGAAGTTCAAGAGAGCGTGCGCAAAGGACGGCGTTATTGCTGAGGTTCGCAAGAGAGAGCACTACGAAAAGCCTTCGGTTAAGCGCAAGAAGAAATCCGAGGCAGCTCGTAAGCGCAAGTATTGATCTCTTGCACTGAAAAATGTTGATAAAAGCGGGCTTAACGTCCGCTTTTTCATTTACCGATGTGCAGGAGTATTTCCCAAAAGAAAATTTCCGCGGACGGAGCGTTTTCGACACGCTTCGCACCGCTTTTACTATAAAATATGGAAGGAGGGCACTATGCTTTTCAGTATCACCGCAGCATTCAACACAGTAACCGATATATCACCCGATATGCTCGCTGGGCTCGGGATACGCGGTCTTATCCTCGATATCGACAATACCCTTGCCGACCACAACGACCCTCAGCCCGCTGACGGCGTCATCGAATGGATAGAGCGTATGAAGGAGAACGGTATCAGAATGATAATCGTTTCCAACAACTTCTATCTGCGCGTCAAGCTGTTCTCGGAGCTCGTCGGCATTGATTACGTAAGAGAAAGCAAAAAGCCCTTCCAGAAGGGATACAAGCTCGCGGCGATGAAGCTCGGACTGCCGAAGCGTGCGCTCGCAGCTGTCGGCGACCAGATATTCACCGACGTCCTCGGAGCGAACATCTTCAAGATAAAGATGCTCTATACGATGCCGACAGGCAGGAACAACCGCCTTATGCGGATAAGAAAAGCGATAGAGGCTCCCTTCATTCCGAAAAAGATATACTGCAGCGGCGGTCTTACTACCATTGACCACCATCTGCTTGATGCAATTACATATAAGGAGAACTGAGCATGATAAAGAAGATACTTGTCATTCACGGACCCAACCTCAACCTCCTCGGTGAGCGCGAGCCCGGAGTTTACGGTAATACAGGCATTGATACGCTCAACAGCAGCATTATCGACAGAGCCAAGGAGCAGGGACTTGAATGTGAGATATTCCAGTCCAACCACGAGGGAGCTATAATCGACAAGCTCCACGCCGCACGCACGACCTTCGACGGAGTTATCATCAATGCGGGCGCGTATACGCACTACAGCTATGCTATCCGTGATGCTATCGCGGCGATAAAGATACCCGTCATCGAAGTCCACATCAGCAACATCGACGCACGTGAGGAGTTCCGCGCTAATTCGGTCATTGCTCCCGTGTGCAGGGGCAGTATCTGCGGGCTCGGCTTTCTGAGCTACTACCTCGCTGTACAGGCTATGGCGGAGCTTTAAGGAGCGGCGTATGACAAAATTTCAGAGATTGTTCGGTCAGCTCCCCGAGAGCGTTGACTGCGTACTGATAACGTCTGATATCAACAGACGTTATTTTACTGGTATGAAGTCGTCGGACGGCACTGTTATAGCCTTCCGCGACGGGGCATACCTCATCATTGATTTCCGCTACATTGAGAAGGCACGTGCGACCGTCACTTCAGCCGAGGTCATCGAGCAGAAGAAGCTGTACAGTCAGCTTGCGGAGCTCATTCGCGAGCACAAAGCCGCCAATATGGCGATAGAGGCGCAGACCCTCACCGTCAGCAGACTGCATACGCTCCGTGCACAGCTAAAGGACGTCGAGGTCATAGATACAGACGTGCTCAGCAATGCGATAAACGCGCTCAGAAGCGTCAAGGACGATCATGAGCTTGACTGCATAAAGAAGGCTCAGGCGATAGCAGAGCGCGCATTCGACGATATCCTCGGCTTCATACGCGAGGGCGTCACCGAGAGGCAGATAGCCCTTGAGCTCAACCGCCTGATGTTCGAGTACGGCGCGGAGGACCTCTCATTCGAGACGATAGCTCTGTCGGGGGCGAACACCTCAATGCCTCACGGAGTACCCTCGGATAAGAAGGTGGAGAGGGGAGAGTTCGTGCTGCTCGACTTCGGAGCGGTCTACAACGGCTACCACAGCGATATGACGCGTACCGTATGCGTCGGAGAGCCCGACGAGGAGATGAAGAAGGTGTACGATATCGTCCTCGAAGCGCAGACAGCGGCTATAAATGCGGCTCACGCAGGTATGACGGGACACGAGCTCGACACCATCGCCCGCAGTATCATCAGCGATGCTGGCTATGGGGAGTGCTTCGGGCACTCGCTCGGACACGGCGTAGGTCTCGAGATTCACGAGCGCCCCAACGCCTCGCCGAATTATATGCAGCCTCTCAACGAAGGAGCAGTCGTCACGGTCGAGCCGGGTATCTACATTGCGGGCAGATTCGGCGTAAGGATAGAGGATTTTGTCATTTTGACCGAAAATGGATGCATTAATCTGACAAAAAGTGCAAAAAATATAATATCTTTATAATATTATCGCTTTAGGTCTTGCCAAATGCCCGAAAATGTGGTAAAATACTACATATAATTATATTGAATCAATACGGAGGTATTTATAATGATTTCAGCAGGCGATTTCAGAAACGGCGTTACTTTCGAGCTCGACGGACAGGTTGTTCAGGTAATCGAGTTCCAGCACGTAAAACCCGGTAAGGGCGCCGCTTTCGTAAGAACAAAGTATAAGAACGTTATCACAGGTTCTGTTGTTGAAACTTCCTTCAACCCTACAGCGAAGTTCCCCACAGCTTTCGTTGAGAGAAAGGATATGCAGTACAGCTACAACGACGGCGACCTCTACTACTTCATGGATATGGAGACATATGAGCAGGTTCCGATCAGCGCTTCTATCCTCGGCGACAACTTCAAGTTCGTCAAGGAAGAGATGATCTGCAAGATCCTCTCCTACAAGGGCACTGTTTTCGGTGTTGAGCCGCCCAACTTCGTTGAGCTCGTTGTTACTCAGACAGATCCCGGATTCAAGGGCGATACTGCTACAAACGCTACAAAGCCCGCTACTCTTGAGACAGGCGCTGAGATAAAGGTTCCGCTCTTCATCAACGAGGGCGAGAAGATCCAGGTGGACACTCGTACAGGCGAGTATATGTCCCGCGCATAATTTCCGAACTTATCCTATATAACGGAAGGAGGAGCTGTTATGAAGCTCACAGAGAAAATGTCTTATTTACAGGGACTTATCGACGGTCTCGAGATAGATACCACGACCAAGGAGGGCAAGGCTCTTACTCAGATGTCTGAGGTCATGAGCGAGCTCGTGCTCTACGTTGAGGATCTCCAGTCACAGGTAGACGAGCTCACGGAGCTCTGCGATATACTCGACGAGGACCTCGGTCAGGTAGAGGACGACTTCTACGATGACGGCTGTGACGACTGCGGCGAGTGCTTCGACGATGACGATGATTACGACTTCGACGAGGACGACGATGAGCTTTATGAGGTAACCTGCCCCACTTGCGGCGATACTATCCTCATCGATGAGGGTATGATCGAAGAGGGCTCGATAAACTGCCCCAACTGCAATGAGCTCCTCGAGTTTGACGTTGACGACCTCACTATTGAGGACTTCGAGGAAGAGAACGCTGAGTCCAAAAAGGACGAAGCTGACAAGAAGTAAGTCAATACTATTCAGCGGACGGACGGTGGAAAGCTGTCCGTCTGTTTTTATCTGCGGAGCTCCGCACTGAGGACGGTGACAGAATGAGCGGTTCATACAAAGCGGCAAAGAAAAGGATATTCGACATCATACAGATAGGTCAGCGCAACGATCTTCCGAGCCGCCTGTTCGACTGGGTGCTGTCGGTGGTCATCATCATCAATATCGCGTCGATGTTTATGCAGACCTTCGACGTTTTCGAGCCGATAATGTGGCTGCTCGATACTGTAGAGGCGGTTACGCTTGTGCTGTTCAGCATCGAGTACATTTTGCGAATATGGACGGCAGACCTGCTCTATCCCGAGCTCAAGCCGACAAAGGCGAGAATGCGCTTCCTCGTCTCCTTCGACGGTATCATCGACCTCTGCACGATACTGCCTTTCTTCTATCTGTCGGGCTTTATCGCGTTCAGAATGCTGAGAGTGGGACGTATCTTCCACCTGTTCAGGATAAACTCGGTGTACGATTCGTTCAACATCATCACGACGGTGCTATACGAGAAGCGCAATCAGATTCTCTCATCGCTGTTCATAATAATTATATTGATGTTCGCGTCGTCGCTCGGTATGTACAGCGCGGAGCACGATGCTCAGCCCGAGGCTTTCACCAACGCCTTCTCGGGTATATGGTGGAGTGTATCGACTCTGCTGACGGTTGGCTACGGCGACATCTACCCCGTGACCATAGTCGGACGCATTATGGCTATATGTATCGCCTTCTTCGGCGTCGGAGTGGTGGCTATCCCCACTGGTATCATCAGCGCGGGCTTCGTTGAGCAGTACAGTATACGCGCGCGTGCGGAGGTCAAGCTCCACGACATCAGCGAGGTAGGGGAGATACTCATCGACGGGAAGAGTGAGCTTCTCGGGCGAAGCATCGCGGCTCTGAAGAGCGATTACGATATGCAGATTTTCGTTCTCCTGCGCGACGGGTTCACGATAATCCCCACAGATAACATCGAGACAAGAGAGCACGACATACTCATTGTCAGCTCCGACAGAATGAACAAGAAGAAAACGAAAAAGAAAAGCCGGGGCTGAGCCTCGGCTTTTTTGTTGTATCAATCCTTGCTGTAGTCGTAATTGTCAAGACGTATCTCGAATTCGTTCACTGGGAGCGGTTTGTCGAAGTAGAAGCCCTGAATAATGCTGCAGGATGTCGATTTCAGGAGCTGTTCCTGTTCCTTTGTCTCGACGCCCTCGGCTACACAATCGAGCCCTATATCGCTCGACATACCGATAACGTATTTGAGGATAGTCTCCTTCTTCTTGTCGGAGTTTATCGCCGTGGGAAGAAGGCTCCTGTCGATCTTGAGGACATCCCACGGGAGGTCCTTGATAAGTGTAAGCGATGAATAGCCCATTCCGAAGTCATCGACAGAGGTGGAGATACCCGTTTCCTGCAAGCCGCTGAGTACGCGCCTCAGGTCCTTGAACTCGACGTCGGTGGTCGTCTCGGTGAGCTCTATTTCAATGAAGTCGTGCGGCACGTTGTTCCTGTCGATTATCTCGACGATGTGCTCCAGCAGGTCCATATCCGAGAGGTGACGCCTTGAGAGGTTTACCGACACCTTTACGGCGTTCTTGCCCTCGTCGAGCCAGCGCCTTATGTCGCGGCAGACGTGGTCGAGCATATAGAAGTCGAGCTTGCATATATCCATACCGCGTTCAAGCACGGGAATGAACTCCATAGGCGGGACGAGCCGTCCGTCGTGCTTCCAGCGGCACAGAGCCTCCGCGCCGACGAGCCTGTAGGTGTCGGTTGAGACCTTGGGCTGGTAGTAAACGAGAAATTCCTCGTTTTCGAGCGCGCTCGGGAACAGCGAGCCTATCATAAGCTGCTGCTTGTTCTTCTCCATCATTTCGGTGTTGAAGTAGGCGTAATCGTGCTTGGTGCGAGCCTTTGCGGCTGTTATGGCAACACTTATCCTGTCCATTATATTTTCGGGAGTATGGACGGGTATCTCGCCGTCGATGACGTAAACGCCCGCATAGGCGGTAATGAGAATACGGTCGCCTGTTTTTTCGTCGAAGGTCACAGCGGTGCCTTTAAGCGCGTCCATTATCTCATCTGTTTTTTCCTGCCTGCACATTACAGCGAAGTTATCGCCTCCGATGCGTGCGACAATGCCGTCCTCGCCTGCGATATCCGTCAGATGCAGAATGAACCTCTTCATTACGATCGTGCCTGTTTTATGTCCGAGCTGGAGATTTACCGCTGAGAAGTGCTTGAGGTTGATGTACATCGCGGTATACTGCGTTATCACGCCTTTCCCTATGAGCTCCGCCCATGTCCTGAACATATATTTGAGGTTATATACCTGTAAGTCCTGATCGTAAAAGGTGAGGTTGTAGTTCGTCATCATAAGCCTGCTTCTGCCGTTGAACACGAACAGCATTCTCAGCAGGACGTCTATACGTTCAAGCTCGGTGGCGTCCCACGGTTCCTCCTCGATTATCGGGCAAACGTGGTAGATTATCTTCGTGCCGACCCTTGTCTCCTTGACGTAGGTAATGGAAGCCTCTTCGTTTGACTCGCCGCAGTCGTACATCTGATAGCGCTCGAATCTGTTCATCTGGAAAGCCCGCGGCGACTCGTAGAAGTCGGCGAATATTTTGCCTATTCTGAGGAAAACGCACGGCTCGGTCATAGCAAAGCGGATCTCGGGAGTGAGGGTATTCGGTATTTCTTCCATATTTATTATAAAGTTTTGGATAATTCTTCGGAACGAGTTTTCGCGCATAGTCTTCCCTCCTGCCACTCGCGATAGTGCTGAAAAGATATAATTAATGTGTACTCAATAACCGCCGTTAGGCGGTTATTGCCCCGAACTTCGTTCGGGGTGCGCAAATTCTTTGATAATATATGGAATTTGCGCATCACAATAATTAACCAGCTTCATTATAGCATAATTATCTAAAAAGAAAAAGGGCTTTCGGAAAAGATTGTACGAATAAACAAATCGCACCTATTATTCTTAGGGAAAAAGACCATAAAGTTTCACGCAATATATATATTGCGCTATATAAAATATATATACAGCGTCGGACGGAATAATCTCCGAGCTTTATTCATATTATTGACCAGCACATCATGGAGGCGATAATATGGAACTGAATGAACTCAGCGCTCAGTCTGAGCGATACAAAAAGGAGCTTATGAAGCTCTACGGCAAGCGCTGTCCCGCGGATGAACCGCAGGACGAGTCTCCGCACGACGAGCCGCAGGAGGAGCTCCCTGCCGAGGAGACTGCCCCTCCCGAGGACGAGGAGGTCTTCGGTGTGGACGAGGACGCTCCCGATGATACGTCCTATTCGGATTACACCGAGGATGAGAATGAGGACACAGAGAACGACTACAACAACCGCTATCCCGAGCCCGATCTCTCCGTTCTCGGGGACGGCAGCTTTTCTGCTGACAGCGCCTATGATACTCCGCCGCAGTACGTCTCGGAGGAGAGCCTCGGTACGGGAAAGGGCTACATTCTCGTGAATGTGAGAGCGGGCGACGAGGCTACGCCGATAGAGGGCGCGACTGTAATGGTCACGGCGATAGTGGACGGCAATCGCCTTATACTTGCGGAGGGACTGACCAATTCCAGCGGCACTACCGATAAATTTGCCGTTCCCGCGCCCGACATCGTGCACTCGCAGGCTCCCGATGCGGTAAATCGCCCGTACAATCTCTTCGACGTCAGCGTAACCGCGAGCGGCTACTTCAACGCACGGAGCGTCGATGTGCCCGTGTTTGACGGTATCACGTCGGTGCAGAATTTCAGTATGATACCCGTTCCGCTGATGATGAGGGCTGGCGACGAGACACTGACCTATTTCAATCAGGAGCCTGACTTCGGCGACACGGCGGAGAGCTGAGGAGGTATTTATGCTTACAGGCACACCATTTATTCCCGAAACGATAACGGTACACCTCGGAGCGCCCGATTCTCCTGCGCCGAACGTCACGCTCGACTTCGCGTCCTACATCAAGAACGTGGCTTCGAGCGAGATATTCCCGACGTGGCCCGAGAGCGCTCTCCGCGCCAATATCTACGCGATAATCAGCTTCGCTCTCAACCGTATCTACACTGAGTGGTACAGGTCGCGCGGGTATGACTTCGACATCACCGCGACCACGCAGTTCGACCAGAAATTCATCAACGGGCGCGAATATTTCGAGAACATCAGCTATCTCGTTGACGAGCTCTACAACGACTACGTCCGCAGGCAGGGGAGCGTCGAGCCGCTGTTCACGGCGTTCTGCAACGGTACGACCACCACCTGCGACGGGCTCTCGCAGTGGGGGACGGTCTACCTCGCGAACCGCGGCTATACGCCGTATGAGATACTGCAATACTACTACGGAAAGGACATAGACATCGTGAAAAATGCTCCCGTCAGGACGGCTCAGCCATCATACCCCGGGATACCGCTCGAATTCGGCTCGGCGGGCAACGACGTAAAGTCGCTCCAGATATACCTCAACCGCATTTCCCGCAACTACCCCGCGATACCCAAGATACCCGCCGCCGACGGCATTTTCGACGACGCGACCGTTCAGGCGGTGCGTACCTTCCAGCAGGTGTTCGGACTGGAGGTCACGGGCGTGGTCGAGCAGTCAACGTGGTACCGCATAACGAGCATATACACCGCCGTCAAGCGCATTGCCGAGCTCGACTCCGAGGGCGTGCGCCTTGAGGAGGTGACGCCGTCCTTCACCGAGGACCTCAGTATCGGTATGCAGAGCGACGAGGTGCGTATGCTCCAGTATTACCTCGCGGTCATCGGAGCGTACTACGAGGCTGTTCAGCCCGTGGAGATAACGGGCTACTTCGGCGAGCAGACCGAGAAATCCGTAAAGTCCTTCCAGCGCGTGTTCGGACTGCCACAGACGGGGATGGTAGACCGTGCCACCCGCAACGACCTCTACCGCGCCTACAAGGGCATAGCCGAGTCCGTGAAGCCTGATTATACAGCGGTCGCGCTATACCCCGGAACGGTACTGCGCGAGGGCGATTCCAACAGCAATGTCCGCATTATACAGGAGTACCTGACCTTCATACACGATACCTACCCGAATATCCCCGCGGTGAACAACACGGGCTACTTCGGACCTATCACGCGGCAGTCGGTGACGGAGTTCCAGCGGCAGTTCGGGATAAACCCGACGGGCATTGTCGGTGCGGTGACGTGGGACGCCATTGCGGGCGTCTACTCCGACCTGAAATACGGCTTCGACAAGCGCCCCTATCAGGAGCCGGGCTACACAATAACAGGAGGCTGAGAAATGGCATATACGAATATACAGCGTAAACAGCATATAATCGAGCTGCAGACCTATCTTCACGCGATAGCACTGATGAATGACAGGATACCGCTCATTATTCCCAACGGCGTCTACGGCAGCGAGACAGCGATAGCCGTGCGGGCATTCCAGCGCGAGTACGGTCTGCCCGATACGGGTACCACCGACGGTGCGACGTGGAACAAGATAGTCAGCGTCTACCGTGAGGGACTGCGCGGTGAGCCTTTGCCGTATGCGGTGTTCCCGTCACCGAAATATGTAGCCGCAAAGGGCGACAGCGGACAGCTCGTCTACATATTGCAGGCTATGCTCCAGACGATAGGCAAGCGCTACGACAATGCTCCTGCCGTGGACGTGTGCGGCACTTACAACGACGCGACCTCCGAGGCTGTGTCGCGCTTCCAGCGCTGGTGCGGCATTCCCCAGAGCGGCAGGGTGGACAGCGGAACGTGGAATATGCTCGTCCACTGCTGCGAGCATATGAACAGTATGTGATAAAATGGATACGACCTTTCGCAGATGAGCGCGGAAGGTCGTTTTTTATGAAAATTAGGTGTAATCGCTTGCCAAATAGCTTCTTTGGTGGTATAATGTAACATAGATTTATGTGTCCTGTCATAAAATGACATAGAATGGCGTGAAAAGGCGCACGCCGAGACAAGTCATGACAGGGTCCGCAGAGAAGGAGACATTTTCAAATGAAGAAATACATATTCGTTGCGGCGGCAGCACTGGCAGCGGCAACTCTCGCGGTAACATCGGCTTCAGCGGCAGTGAAGTTCACCGCGGCAGACCTGCGCGGGCTCGGCGACCACATCGTCGGCAAGGCGGGAAGCGCGATAGATGTTGACGGCGACAGCGTTGTGGATACGTTCGACCTCGTGGCTCTGCGCAAGCAGTTCGACCACACGGGGGTATTCGCCGAGCAGACAGTTCCCGTTACCGAGGAAAACGTCAAGTACACGGGACGCAATTACTACGACAGCAAGGACGGCACGGCATGGCTCGTGCTGAGCGGCTCTGCGGTGGATTTCATCGTGAACGGCAGGTCTGCGGAAATTACGATAAACGGCGACTACGGCATAAGCAACGGCGCGGAGCAGACTCCACGCTATGCCGTCATAGTTGACGGGGAGGTCATACTCGATGAGCTCCTCGACGTCAAGAAGAAAACAGTGAAGCTGTTCGAGGGGACAGAGCCCCGCGCGGCTCACGTGAGAGTGATACATCTCTCGGAGGCTACGAACGGAGCAGTCGGAGTCAGTGATATCAGGGTCGATACCGATATCCCCGTGCCAGTTGTGCCTGAGTTCAAGAAGGACATCTCGATAGAGTTCATCGGCGACTCAATAACCTGCGCTTACGGCGTTGAGGGAGAGAACCAGTACGAGAGCTTCAAGACCTCGACCGAGAACTTTATGAAGTCCTATGCCTACCTGACCGCACAGCAGCTCGACGCCGACTACAGCTGCGTCAGCTACAGCGGATACGGTATAGTTTCGGGCTATTCAGCCTCGGGAGTGAAGAACGACGGTAGTCTGCTCCCGCAGTTCTACGATATCATCGGCAGACCGACAAGCTACGCCAAGGAGTGGGACCATTCCGCGCACAGCTACGACGTTATCGTTGTAAACCTCGGAACGAACGACGACACCTACGTTTCCAAGGATTTCGATGTGCGGTCGCCCGAGTTCACCAAGGGCTACGCCGAGTTCCTCGGCAGGCTCCACGAAGCGCACCCCGAGTCGTACATCATATGCACGCTCGGAACTATGGGCTGCACCGAGCTCTACCCCTGCATTGAGCAGGCGGTCGAGGCTTACAAGAAGGAATACAGCACTGACAGGATAATGTGCTACGAGTCGGCAACGCAGGATATGAACGACGGGCTCGGCTCGGACTGGCACCCCAATGAGATAACGCAGCAGAAGAGTGCGTATGTGCTTGCGGACAAGATATGTCAGGCGCTCGGACGTGATTCCGCTCAGCAGGGGCTTGACGTTGCGGCGGGCTCGACGATAAGGACTGTCACCTCCGATACGGCGATGATGTCCGACTACCTCAACGACTGGGACAAGTCCTACTATGTCACCACTGTCACAGGCGGAAGCGGCAAGGGCTCGATACAGACAGTGATGTCAGATATCGGGCTGAAAAAGGACGGCAGATACAGGCTGGTGCTCGCGCTGAAGACCGAGAATATCACGGATATACCGTTCTTCATAAGAAATAAGGAGACGGGAAAGGTCTACTTCGAGGGCAAGACGGGGAACGACAGCGACGGCTTTTCGCTCGAGGAGGAGTTTAGCTCGCCCGAAGACGCTGTTTGCGAGATAGTGTTTATGATAGGAGGAACCGACAGCAGCAGATTCACGCTGAATGAGCTGAAGCTCATAAGGCTTTCGTGAGCGTGCGCTGAAAGGAGTCGTAAATGGAGCGAAGCAAGATAATAGCCGCGGTATGTGCTGTCATAGCCTTTGCGCTGGTGCTCATCGCAGGCAAGAGCTGCACAGATGACGCGATGGAAAAAAAGGAGCAGTCTCAGAAACAAAGGACTGCGACTTCAGCAGCAACCTATAATATCATATATCCCGACGAACAGGCTTACGCGCAGGATTCCGAGCCTGTGACATACGAGACTAACATTCTCGGTATGACGATAGTCCCGACCACTACGGCGGTGCAGTATGACATCTTCGGCAGACCTGTGACCACGACAGTCGAAACGGCGGCGGACTTCTACGAAGACATCGTCACTGCTCCGATAGATGAAGAGACTGTCACCGACGAGAACGGTGAGGCGGTAACAGCTCCCACAACTGCCGCACAGCCGAGGATAGGCGGCTTTGACCACGGACAATACGACGACGAGGGTAATCCGATACCTACTTTGCCGTCGGATTTTGTATTAATTATTGAATAACGGAGGAAAACACTATGGTAATCATCGAAATGGAAAACGGAAGCAAGATAAAGCTTGAGCTTTATCCCGACATCGCTCCTGTCTCCTGCGAGAACTTCGAGAAGCTCGTAAAGCAGGGCTTCTATGACGGCCTCATCTTCCACAGGGTAATATCGGGCTTTATGATACAGGGCGGCTGTCCGAACGGTACAGGCACGGGCGGTCCCGGCTGGCACATCAAGGGCGAGTTCGCGGCTAACGGCGTGAAGAACGACCTCAAGCACACAAGAGGCGTGCTCTCAATGGCTCGCGCTCAGGATCCGAACTCCGCAGGCTCGCAGTTCTTCATTATGCACGAGGACGCTCCCTACCTCGACGGACAGTATGCCGCATTCGGCAAGGTCGTAGAGGGTATGGACGTAGTCGATGCTATCGCAGCGACGGCTACGGATTACAGAGACAAGCCTCTCGAGCCGCAGGTAATGAAGAAGGTAACTATTGAATAAGCTGAAAAAAGTCTGCAATGCGTGTGCATTGCAGACTTTTTGTTTGTCTTGAATTATTCCTTTGTGCTGAGGCAGCTGAACGCATTATCAACGATCTTATCCTCGGGAGCCTTTGTGAGAAGGCTTACCACGGGCACGATTATGAGCGATACTATCATTGCGAACGCGCCTGCGTTGATAGGCGAGAGAAGGTTGAGCGGGCAGTTGAGGTCAGCTACAGCCTTTGCAAGTCCGTCGAAGGCGGAGATGTTGAGTCTGAACAGCACCATATGCAGCACGCTGATACCAACGCCTGTGATAAGGCTCGCCGCACAGGCTGCCTTTGTTGCCTTCTTCATAAACAGTCCGTAGAGGAAGGGTCCGAGGAAAGCACCCGAGAGAGCTCCCCACGAGTAGGACATCAGTGTGGATATCGAAGCGTTCTTGTTGCTTGCGATGATGACGGAGATGATAAGGAATACCGCGATAAGTATTCTCATCGTGAGCATCTGCTTCTTGTCGTCGAAGCCCTTGACACGGGGCTTGATGAGGTCGTTCGTGAGGGTCGTGCTCGATGTGAGAACGAGTGACGAGAGCGTCGAAAGCGACGCGGAGAGCACGAGTACGACTATAAGACCGATAAGAATATTCGGCATTGCCTGCTTGAGCAGCTCGGGTACCATCTGGTCGTAGATGGGAGAGCCGTTCGCGTCGAATGCGGCACCTGTGGTATCATTGTTGTAGAGACGAACAAAGCCGCCTGTGAAGTATGAACCACCTGCTACCACGATAGCGAAGAAGGTCGAGATTATAGCGCCCTTTCTGATGGCCTCCTCGCCCTTGATAGCGTAGAACTTCTGCACCATCTGAGGAAGTCCCCATGTACCGAGCGATGTGAGGATAACAACTCCGAGGAGGTTTATCGGGTCGGGTCCGAGGATAGAGCCGAGCGTGCCTGCGGGAGTCTTTGCGTCGGAGATGAGGTTGAGAGCGTCGGAGGCTGCCATAAGACCATTCTTCTTTGACATCGTGAGTCCGACAACGGTAGCGATACCGATGAGCATTATTATGCCCTGGAAGAAGTCATTTAGTGCTGTAGCCTTGTATCCGCCGAGCATAACGTATGCCGCAGAGAGCAGAGCCATAAGAGCGATAATAATGATGTGTCCGTGCTCGCCGAGGTCGAATACCATACCGAAGAGCCTCGAAAGTCCGTTATAAACGGAGGCTGTGTACGGGATAAGGAATATGAACACGATGAGAGCCGAAACAGTCTTGAGTGTCTGCGAATCAAAGCGCTTCTCAAAGAATTCGGGCATTGTCCTCGCGTTCAGGTGATTGGACATAAGACGAGCTCTGCGTCCGAGCAGGAAGAAGGGGATAAGGCTTCCGATTATGGCGTTGCCGATTCCGACCCACGCCGCAGACAGACCGTACATCCAGCCGAACTGTCCCGCATAGCCGATGAACACGACTGCGGAGAAGTATGTAGTTCCGTAGGAGAAAGCGGTCAGCCACGAGCCGACGCTTCTGCCGCCGAGAATGAAGTCCTCGCTCGACTTTGTTTTCCTTGATGTGTAGATTCCGATACCGACCATTATTGCGACATACATCGCAAGTATGATAAAGGTGGCGGTCTTTGGATTCATATGTGTCACGACCTTTCAATATTTTACCGTATAAACCTGTAAAGCTTTAAACGGATAAAGTAACTATCCACTATTATATTATATGTAGACGAGTTTGTCAACCTGTTTTGTATTATTTTAATATATTGCAGGTTTATGATAAATATGTGAAATATATCTTAGCGGTAAAAGCTCCCCTTGACAAGAGAGCAAAATTAATGTATAATATTACAGGTATCGAGGTGTGGCTCAGTTTGGTAGAGTACTACGTTCGGGACGTAGGGGCCGCAGGTTCAAATCCTGTCACCTCGACCAGCGCCAAGCAGGCGCGCGCAGTTCGCGGTTCAGTTTTTCTGAGCCGCGATTTTTTTTTCGCGACTGAAAGTCATCAGATTGTTATACCCAGACAGTGAAAAAGCTCTGTATTCCCTATTATTCTGGGAGTACAGAGCTTTTTCCTTTTGTGTTTCAGTAGGCAACAAAGGACAAAAACAGAAAAAACAGTCAAGTATGGGTGTCAATATGGGTGTCAAACCGACCGCTTGAAAAATTCGTTGAGCTTGTCTATGGTGGGACGAATACTGAAAAATGATTATATCAAGCCGATATGACGCGGCGGCGTTTTTCAAGAACGATAATTAATGTGTACTCAATAACCGCCGTTAGGCGGTTATTGCCCCGAACTTCGTTCGGGGTGCGCAAATTCTTTGATAATATATGGAATTTGCGCATCACATTAATTGATGTCAAGCTCATTTTGCCCTAAAGGGCAAAA
>JAFXXD010000036.1 GCA_017542475.1 Ruminococcus sp.
CTTTTGTGGGGCTCTGCCCCACACCCCGCAAGCCTTTGAAAAGGCTTGAGCGAAACTTTCGGCTTCGCGTTGCAGAAAAACCAACGGCAAGCCTGTCGCCGCGATTCTAACAACCGCGAAAGCAGATTTGCTATTCGTATATATAGTGAGCGAGCTTGCGAGCGGCAGCGCGAACCGGCGGCGCGGACACCGCGCTGAGAAGGCTTGAGCGAAACTTTCGGATTCGCGTCATAAATATTTGCGGCGGAAGTCTTTTCCCGCGATTGTTACCCGCCGAAAGCAGACTGAGACTTTTGTAGAGAGTGAGCGAGTTTACGAGCGGGCTCGTAGTTGGATTCCAAAGGGCTGTGCCCTTTGGCAGGGTCTGGGACAGAGTCCCAGCAGAGTCCAGAGGCAGAGCCTTTGGCAGGGTGTGGGACAGCGTCCCACAAAAGTCAGTGCTCTTGCAGAGCACCGCAAAAAACAGGGACGATGTAATCATCGTCCCTGTTGCATTTTACAGTGTTATCGCCGCTTCGAGCGCTATCTCCATCATATCGCGGAATGTGGTCTGCCTCTCCTCGGGAGTGGTCGAAAGTCCGCGGAGAGGGCAGTCGGAAACTGTCGTGATACACAGCGCGTTCTTGCCCGCGCGTGCGGCATTCATATACAGTGCCGCCGACTCCATCTCAACCGCCAGCACGCCCATCTTCTGCCATATCGCAAGGCTGTTCGCGTCGTCGTAGAACTTGTCGCTCGAGAGTATGCTTCCCACGCGGAAGCTGCTTCCCTTAGCCTCTGCCGCCTTTACCGCCGCAGAGAGGAGCTCCCACGATGCCGTCGGCGCATACTTCCCCGGAAGTCCGAACTGGTCGCCGTAGTTAGAATCAGTGCAGGCACTCATAGCGATGATCACGTCGCGGAGCTCAACGTGCTCGTCGATAGCTCCCGATGTACCCACGCGGATTATGTTCTCGACGTCGTACTCGTTGAAGAGCTCCCACGTGTAGATACCGATGGACGGCATTCCCATACCGCTGCCCTGCACCGATATCGGCACACCCTTGTATGTGCCCGTGTAGCCGAGCATTCCGCGCACCTCGTTGTAGCAGACGGCGTCGGTGAGGTAATTCTCGGCGATGAACCTCGCTCTCAGCGGGTCGCCGGGCATAAGGACGGTCTTTGCGATGTCGCCTTTATTGGCGCTGTTGTGTGGTGTTGACATAATATTTCCTCCTTCAGTGTCTCCTCAGCAGCTTGTTTGCAGTGAGGAGCAGTGCTTTGTAGTTGAGTATGACAGTCATTACGCACAGTGCGATGAGCCACAGTACCCACAGCTTCGGTGCGGCGATGATGTCCCACGCCATAATGAACAGGATAGTCGTGTTCAGCAGCGAGCGTCCTGCGCTGAACTTGAACGGCACGTAGTACCTCGCGTCGATGATTCGAGCCCAGAAGCACACGTAGTAGCTCAGGAACGTCGCTATCGAAGCGCCCTGTATTCCCCATTCGGGAATGAGCGCGAAGTTGAGCACGATGTTCACCGAGCACGCTGCAAGAGCTGTCCAGAAGCTGTTCTTCGTGTGCTTGGTCGCGGAGTAGATACTGCCGAGGAACTGGTTCAGCGACATAAATACCACGGCTGAGACGAGTATCGGCGTGTAGAGGTAAACGCTTTCATATACCTTGTAGGTCGAGGACGTGACAAGGAAGCCCGTAACAGGCTTGATTACGAGCAGAAGTCCCGCCGCCGCAATGAAGAGTATCGCCTCGTAGGCGTTGTAGACCTTGCCGTAGAATTCGCTCTTGTCGGCGGATTCGTTCTCGCTTATCGCGGACATATTCCACGCCTGATAGAATATCGTCGATACCATTGAAAGCAGGTTCGGGATACGGTTCGCGTAGCTGTACAGCGTGACGGGCACCTTGCCGAGCTGCACGCGGTCGCTCTTCATATTCTCGATGAAAAGACGGTCGGAGAGGCTCGTTATCGTCCACATTACAATGGTGGGTATCATCGGAGCGGCAAACTTCATCATTTCCTTGCCGAGCTCGGCGTTGAAATACTGCGGACGAGCGAATCTGCCGAGGTCTGCCACGATAAAGAGGAATACAGACGATAGCAGGTCGGAGAGTATGACCGCGAGCATAAAGCCCGCGACTCCCCAGTGGAAGCCCGCTATGAACAGAAGATTGAACAGGAAGAGCGTCAGCGTGGCGAGTATGCCGTCGAGCGAGAAGAGCTTGACCATATCGCGCGAGCGCACGAACTGCTGACACAGCATTCGTATTGACGACGTGGTGACGTAGACCGTCAGCAGTATCACGTAGCCGCGCAGGTAGCTCATTGCGGGGATAAGGCTCAGTATCGGCACGCACAGCGCCATCAGCAGCATACCCGCAAGGGTTATCACTGCCGAGGTGGTGAATACCTCGCGCTTGTCGTAGCTCTTGTCAAGTCCGAAGCGTATCAGGTACTCCTGCAGTGCGAACGTGAATATAGGCTGCAAAAACAGCGCCGTGGGCTCAAGGAGCTCCTTTATCGCGGTGCTGTCGGGGTCTATATGGGTGGAATACAGACGCGTCAGCAGTATGACCAGTATCTTCGAGCCGAAGCTGCCTATCGCGAATACGCCCGTATTCATCGCGAGCTTTTTATATTTGTTCATTGTTGATTCTCCAGTATTTTTATCCGTGTCTTACATTATAACACAGACGGGGGAAAAATACAAGTGCGAGAACTCAGAGCTCAGAACTCAGCCTGTACAAAAATTGTGTCTTGACAGCCGATGGAGAATGTGATATAATATTTCTCGGACACGGGCTTGTAGCTCAGTTGGGAGAGCGCTGCGTTCGCAACGCAGAGGTCGAGGGTTCGATCCCCTTCAAGTCCACCAAAGCGGTTCAGTTATGCTGAGCCGCTTTTTTATTGCTTTCCGCCGAAAGCAGACTGAGCCGTTTGTTGAGAGTGAGCGAGCTTGCGAGCGGCAACGAAGTTGGGTTCAAAGGGGCTATGCCCCTTTGCAGGGTCCGGGGCGGCGCCCCGGCAGAGTCCAGAGACAGAGTCTCTGGCGGGTCAAGGGCAGAGCCCTTGGGAGCATACATCAAATTCAACAAAATCCGCGGAAATCTCGCGCGGATTTTTTCTTGCATTTTGACGGGAAATATGATATGATATAAGGTAAGAATTTATGCCATGGCAAATGGTAAATCTATGTCGTGCATATCAATGCACGGGTGAGGAGAACACTATGCCCAAAAAACAGGATATAAACAAGATCATGATCATCGGCTCGGGTCCTATCATCATCGGACAGGCCTGCGAGTTCGACTACTCGGGTACTCAGGCGTGTAAGGCTCTGAGAAATCTGGGCTATGAGATAGTTCTTGTAAACTCTAACCCCGCTACCATTATGACAGACCCCGATGTTGCCGATATCACCTACATCGAGCCTCTCAACCTCGCAAGACTTACCCAGATAATCGAGAAGGAGCGTCCCGACGCTCTGCTCCCCAACCTCGGCGGTCAGTCGGGTCTTAACCTCTGCTCCGAGCTCGACAAGGCGGGCGTGCTCAAGAAGTACGGCGTACAGGTAATAGGCGTACAGGTAGACGCTATCGAGCGCGGCGAGGACCGTATCGAGTTCAAGAACGCCATGAGCGCTCTCGGTATCGGTATGCCCAAGAGCGAGGTAGCCTACTCCGTTGACGAGGCTGTGAAGATAGCCGAAAAGCTGAAATATCCTGTGGTTCTCCGTCCTGCCTACACAATGGGCGGCGCAGGCGGCGGCATGGTATACAACGTTGACGAGCTCAAGGTAGTATGCGCACGCGGCTTGCAGGCTTCACTCGTCGGACAGGTCCTCGTCGAGGAGTGTATCTTCGGCTGGGAGGAGCTCGAGCTCGAGGTAGTCCGCGACGCCAACAACAACAAGATAACCGTTTGCTTCATTGAGAATATAGACCCCATCGGCGTACACACGGGCGATTCGTTCTGCTCCGCTCCTATGCTGACTATCCCCGAGGACGTCCAGAAGGAGCTTCAGGAGATGTCCTACCGCATTATTGAGTCGATACAGGTTATCGGCGGCTGCAACTGCCAGTTCGCACGCGACCCCGAGACAGGACGTATCGTCGTTATCGAGATAAACCCCAGAACCTCACGTTCTTCCGCTCTTGCTTCAAAGGCTACGGGCTTCCCGATAGCTCTCGTATCGGCTATGCTCGCCTGCGGTCTTACCCTCGATGAGATACCCTGCGGCAAGTACGGCACTCTTGACAAGTACGTTCCCGACGGCGACTACATCGTTATAAAGTTCGCTCGCTGGGCTTTCGAGAAGTTCAAGGGCGCTGAGGACAAGCTCGGCACTCAGATGAGAGCTGTCGGCGAGGTAATGAGCATAGGCAAGACCTACAAGGAGGCTTTCCAGAAGGCTATCCGCTCGCTCGAAAAGGACAGATACGGTCTCGGCTTTGCCAAGAATTTCCACGAGATGACAAAGGAGCAGCTCCTCAACGAGCTCAAATACCCCACCAGCGAGAGACAGTTCGTTATGTACGAGGCTCTCCGCAAGGGAGCTACAGTGGACGAGCTCCACGAGCTGACCAAGATAAAGAAGTATTTCATCGAGCAGATGAAGGAGCTCGTAGACGAGGAGGAGGCTCTCCTCGCGAACAAGGGTGCAGTTCCCGCCAAGGACGTTCTGAAGCAGGCTAAGCTCGACGGCTTCAGCGACCGCTACCTCAGCTCGCTCCTCGAGGTAACAGAGCAGGAGATACGCGACGCCCGTATCGGCTTCGGCATCAAGGAGGCTTGGGAGGGCGTTCACGTAAGCGGCACAAAGGACGCGGCTTACTACTACTCGACCTACCACCTCGACGAGGACAAGAGCCCCGTCAATACCGACAAGCCCAAGATAATGATCCTCGGCGGCGGTCCCAACCGTATCGGTCAGGGCATCGAGTTCGACTACTGCTGCGTTCACGCGGCTCTCGCGCTGAAAAAGCTCGGCTTCGAGTCCATTATCGTAAACTGCAACCCCGAGACTGTTTCCACAGACTATGATACATCCGATAAGCTCTACTTCGAGCCCCTCACCCTTGAGGACGTGCTCTCCATCCACGAGAAGGAGAAGCCCGTCGGCGTTATCGCGCAGTTCGGCGGTCAGACACCGCTCAACCTCGCGAGCGACCTCAAGAAGTACGGCGTAAATATCCTCGGTACTACTCCCGAGACTATCGACCTCGCTGAGGACCGTGACCACTTCCGCGCTATGATGGACAAGCTCGGCATTCCCATGCCCGAGGCGGGTATGGCTGTTAATGCCGACGAGGCTATCGAGATAGCAAACCGTATCGGCTACCCCGTAATGGTTCGTCCCTCCTACGTTCTCGGCGGACGCGGAATGGAAATTGTCCACGACGACGAAATGATGAAGGTGTATATGGACGCGGCTGTAGGCGTAACTCCCGACAGACCCATCCTCATCGACCGCTTCCTCAACCACGCTACAGAGTGCGAGGCTGACGCTATCTCCGACGGCACACACTGCTTCGTTCCCGCTGTTATGGAGCACATCGAGCTCGCAGGCGTACACTCGGGCGACTCGGCTTGCATTCTCCCGTCGAAGAACCTCACCGAGAAGCAGGTAGCTACTATCAAGGAGTACACCAAGAAGATAGCGGTAGAGATGAACGTATGCGGTCTTATGAATATGCAGTACGCTATCGAGGGCGACACTGTCTACGTGCTCGAGGCTAATCCGCGTGCTTCGCGTACAGTTCCGCTCGTATCCAAGGTATGCGACATAAATATGGTCAAGATAGCTACCGACATCATCACGTCCTCTATCACAGGCAGACCCTCACCCGTGCCTGAGCTCAAGGACCGCAAGATAAACCACTACGGCGTAAAGGAAGCCGTTTTCCCGTTCAATATGTTCCAGGAAGTTGACCCCGTCCTCGGACCCGAGATGCGCTCGACAGGTGAAGTCCTCGGTATCGCGAAGTCGTTCGGCGAGGCTTACTACAAGGCTCAGGAGGCTACCAAGAACCCGCTCCCCGAGGAGGGTACAGTTCTCCTCTCGGTATGCGAGCGCGATAAGCCCGAGCTCCTCGAAATTGCGAAGGGCTTCCACGAGATAGGCTTCAATATCCTTGCAACGGGCAAGAGCTACGAGATGATAAAGGAAGCAGGCATTCCCTGCAAGCGTATCTTCAAGATATATGAGGGTCGTCCGAACATCGCCGACGAGATTGCAAACGGCGAGATACAGCTCATTATCAATACTCCAGCAGGCAAGACCAGCATCTACGACGACAGCTATATCCGCAAGGCTGCTATCAAGCACCGCGTAAGCTACATCACAACTATGGCGGCGGCTAAGGCGAGCGTTGAGGGTATCAAGGCTAAGAAGCTCAACAAGTGCCTTGAGGTCAAGTCCTTACAGGCTCATCACGGCGATATAGAATAAGCGGGGAGTCCCCGCGGGCGGTTTCGCGGCGAAGCTTTCCCGAAACGGAAGCTGTCTCCGCGGAACACACTTGTATCAAATATGAAAAAAGTTATAGTTTTAGCTGTCGGAGTGCTTGCGGCGCTGCTGCTGAGCGGCTGCTCGGCAGTGTACGACACCTACACCGACAGCAAAAAAGCGGATGTTCTGAGAATTGCGGGCTTTACGTTCGGGCTTGCCGACAGCGGCAGGATAAGCACTGACGACAGCCTGACCAAGCGCAATATCGGCAGCTACACCGATAACAATGACATCGTCGGCATTTTCAATGATGACTATTACACCAACACCACGGTTCTGCTCGATAATGACACGGTGCTCGTAGAGCGCGATGTCATATTTCAGAGCGCCAAGGGCTATATCGTGACGAGGAATGATAAGAGCCTCGGCAGCCGTTCAACGCTCACCGTACCGCTCGGCTACGACGGGAACAGTGTCACTGTCACAGGCGAAGCCGATCTCGACTGTGACGGCGTGAAGGTGTACAGCTACTCCGCAGGGTTATAAAAGCAAAGAGGACTGGTTTTCAGTCCTCTTTTTTGTATGTTTGGCGGATGATTTGTAGGGGCGGATATTATCCGCCCTTTTTTATTGCCAAACCCACCTGAACCCACTGTAGGGGGCGATGTCCACATCGCCCCTCACTCAACAGGCGGGCTGATGTAGGCATCAGCCCCTACAGTTGGCAGCCGCAGGTTCGTGTGTTTGCGGGCGGCAGGACGCCGCCCCTACATAGTGCTTTGGGTAGTTTTTTGCGTTAAACGGACGCCCGATGGGCGTCCTTGCAATCAGAGCAATATAGTGCGAAAAATCATATTTTGACAAGTCGAAAAGTTTTCAACAGTCTGTTGAATGAGAGGTTGATTCCGCACTTTAGCTGTTGAAATCGTTGTGGAAAGTGTGAACAAGCACGTAAAATACAGTATTTTACAGCCCAAAAAAGTTGAAAACTATGTGGATAAACGGGGAAAACGTGTAAAGAATAAAAATGTATTGTGGAAAGTTTGTCCGCAATAAGTATTTGTAAAGGATATGATTTGTATGAAAAAGATTTTAGCAATAAGCTCCGTTTTTTTGATGATGACCTGCGTCCTCACAGGCTGCGGAGCCGACAGGGACAACTCCCGAAACGACGGCTCTTACTACGAGAATCACGACTACGGGAGAGCTGACGGCAACACCGTTGAGGAGCACGCCCACGACGCCGTGGACGGTGCGAAAAACGCGGGCGAGGACATCGTCGGCGGTGCGGGCAGTGCGGCAAATGACATCATCAACGGCGCAGGCGATGCCGCAAAGGACGTCATCGACGGGCTCGACGGCAGTACGACCCATGCCTCCACAGCGACCACAGGAATGACGACCACCCGATAACGGAAAGGGCATAGGGGGAGCTCCCTATGCCCTTTTTCGGCGTCAGACACCGACTTCCTCAATATTGCAGTTAGGGTAGTAGTGGGCGAGTATCTCGCGCCACGTGCTCCCCGCCGATGCCATCGCGTTCGCGCCGTACTGGCTCATACCCACGCCGTGTCCGAAGCCGCGGGTCGTTATAACTGCCTGCTCGTCATCGTATGTGACGTCGAAGTCGGCGGAGCGCAGTCCGAGTGCCGTGCGTATGTCGTTACCCGTGACAGTGCGGTCGCCGACACGGGCGGTCAGCACCGTGCCCGAGGGCGATATCTCCGCGACTGTAAGCCATTTCGTCATATCCTCTCCGAGCTGTATGCCGCTGAATGAGGCTTCAAGCTTTTCGCGGAGCTCCTCCCTGCCGATACGCACCGTCTCCTCGTACTTCGGGGCTTTCGTGTCGGACTCGCTGTCCACGGGGACGAGATAGTCCACGGGAGCTCCCCACGCGTTCTCGGCGCTCTCGGTTCTGCCTGACGACATCGAGTGGAATGCCGCGATTATCGGCTCGTCGCCGTAGGTTATCACATAAGCGAGCACCTCGTCCGCCGCCGCGCTTATCCTGCGGTAGTATTCATCGTAGTTTTCGCCGAAATTGGCGCGTATCTCGGCGTCGGTGAGGTAGCCCTGATACTTCGAGGTATCGTTTGAGAAGTCAGCCCCGCAGAGCTCCGTGCGGGGCTCGCGGCGGGCAAGCGCGCGCTGGCGCTCGGCGTAGGTGTGAGCCGCCACCGCCTGTGCCTTCAGCGCCTCCGCACCGAAGTTGGCGGGCATTTCCGCGCATACCGCCCCTATCACGTACTCGCGCACGGGCACTATCAGCACCTTGCCCGTGGTGATGTCGAGCACATTGTACGGCTCGGAGGAAAGTGCCGTATCGCCCGATATTTCGGCTTCGGGTATGTATGCCTCGCTCTCAGCGGGCGAGGCGGCTCGTCCGCCGAAGCAGACGGGCAGTGCGGGTACGGCGGTTATGACAAGACTGAGGATAAGTGCGGAAAATACGTATTTTTTCATCGTTTTTCTCCTTTTTGTGATTTGAGATTTGCGGGACGTCGAGGACGCCGTCCCCTACAAGCGGTTTCAGGTGGTTTGGCGGTATATAGACGGACGCCCAATGGGCGTCCCTACAAATTGTGTCAGGCGGGGCGTCAGGTGAGGGGCGGGGCGATATTATGTGGTCGTTCAGTTAATGGCGGGCGGCGGGACGCCGCCCCTACACATTGCTACCCGCCGAAAGCAGACTACGCCGTTTGTACAGAGTGAGCGAGCTTGCGAGCGGGCTCGTAGTTAGGGGTTCGGGGTGACTCCCCACAGTGTGGGGAGATGTCGCGGAGCGACAGAGGGGACGGGCTGTTCAGCCGCCCCAGCGGGTCAAGGGCAGCGCCCTTGAAAAAAGATTTGACATCACGCTCCATATGGTGTATAATTAATAATGAATATATTTAGGAGTGTGATACTATGCCGTCTTTCATTTCAGGCGCTAATATTACAGGTTTATGCAAGGAATTAAAGGAAAATTCCACCATAGAGCCCAACCTCTATGAAAAATACCACGTGAAGCGCGGTCTCCGCAACAGCGACGGCACAGGTGTCGTTGCGGGCATCACCAAGATATGCAACGTTCACGGCTACATAATGAACGAGGGTGAGCGCGAGCCTATCCCCGGTCAGCTCATATACCGCGGCTATAATATAAACGACCTCGTCGCAAACGTTGAGGCGGAGGACCGCTTCGGCTTCGAGGAGACTACCTTCCTCCTCCTCTTCGGTCATCTGCCGAATCCCAAGGAGCTCCAGAATTTCAGCACGTATCTGTCGCTCAAGCGCGACCTGCCTACAGGCTTCGTCGAGGATATGATACTCAAGGCTCCGTCCAAGAATATTATGAACAAGCTCGCGCGTTCCGTGCTGGCGCTGTACTCCTACGACGACGAGTGCGAGAACAAGGGCATAGAGAGCGAAATGAGGACCGCTGTCAGCCTCATCTCGAAGCTCCCTGTCATAATGGCAAACGCATATCAGGTCAAGCGACGCGTTTTCGACAACGCAAGCATGATAATGCACCCCATAAACTACGAGGAGAATACAGCCCAGTGCATTCTCTCGCTCCTGCGCCCCGACAGAAGCTACTCCAAGGTGGAGGCGCAGATGCTCGATACTCTGCTGATGTTACAGGCTGAGCACGGCGGCGGCAATAACTCGACCTTCACCTGCCGCGTTCTCACCTCCTCGGGCACCGACCCGTATTCGGCTTACTCGTCGGCGATATGCTCGCTGAAGGGACCGCGTCACGGCGGCGCCAACATCAAGGTCATAAATATGCTCGACAACTTCAAGGAGAATATCAAGCACTGGGACAACGAGGGCGAGGTCGCTGACTATATGCGCCGCACCCTCCGCAAGGAAACGAACGACGGCTCGGGACTCATCTACGGTATGGGCCACGCCGTATACACCATCTCCGACCCGCGTGCCATCATCCTCAAGAAGAAGGCTTTCGAGCTCGCAAAGGGCAGGGAGATAGAAGCCGAATTCAAGCTCCTTGAGACTATCGAGCGCCTCACTCCCGAGATATTCCTCGAGGTAAAGGGCTCGACAAAGACTATGTGCGCAAACGTGGATATGTATTCGGGTCTTGTTTACCGTATGCTCGGCATACCCGACGAGCTCTTCACTCCCCTGTTCGCCGTTGCAAGAATGGCTGGCTGGGCGGCTCACCGTATGGAGGAGATGCTCACGGGTAACAGGCTGATACGCCCCGCCTACAAGGCTATCGCCAAGGAGCACGAGTACGTAAAGCTCGAAGAGCGCGAATAATCCAGTGAAAGCTATACGCTTGCTATCCGTCGCCGCGGCAGTCTCCGCGGCTTCGGTTCTGCTTACGGGCTGTACCTTCGGTACGAGTATCGACAACCTGCTCGCTCCGCCAAAGCAGAGCATAGAGCAGGAGCAGATATACAGCGCCCTCACCGACGCCACGGGCTCGGGCATAAGGCTGAAATATCCGCGCTCGGGCAAGTACCTCTCCGCCTTCATCATCGAGGACATCGACAGCGACGGCACCGACGAGGCTGTCGTGTTCTACGAGAGGAACGGTCTCGGCGTTGACGAGCGCACGCTCCGTATCAACGTCCTCGACCAGGACGGCGGCAAGTGGCGGTCGGTCTGCGATACCGCCGCGGCAGGCTCGGAGATAGAAAAGGTAATGATATCGCAGCTCGGCACCAACGAGCGCGTGAACCTCATCATCGGAAGCAGCCTCATCAACCGCTCCGAGAAGAACGTTACCGTTTACAACTACGACAGCGGAACGGAGAGTATCACTCCCACGTTCTCGGAGTCGTATTCCTTCATAGACATCACCGACCTCGACAGTGACGGTACGAACGATTTCCTCGTGCTGTCGGGCTCGGTCAATAACGCAAAGGCGACCGCCGAGGTATACAAGCTCGACACCGAGGGCAAGTACCACCAGTACCTCTGTGAGCTCAATGGCTCGTTCACCGAGTTCGACAGCCTCAGCTACGGCAGGCTCCCCGACGGCAGAACGGGTCTGTACATCGACGCGGCGTCGGGTACGGGCTTTATACAGACCGACGTCATAGCTATGGACGATTCGGGACTGAAAAAGGTCTTCGGTGCCTCGGAGGTGTCGTATTCGACCGTGCGCCCGTCGGGGTGCAGCTCCTACGACATCGACAGCGACGGCGTGCTCGAGATACCCGTGCAGGTCATATCCCCCGGCTATGACGACGCGCCCGAGGCTGAGCAGATAAAGCTCACCAACTGGATGTGCATAAATTCGGGCGGAAGCCTCGACCGCAAGTATTCGTCCTACTATAGCATAGGCGAGGGCTATGTGTTCGTGTTCCCCGATAAGTGGCGCGATAAGGTCTCCGTCAGGCGAGACGCCATCAACGATGAGATAGTCTTCTGCGCATATGAGGATAAAACCGTGGGGCGCGAGCTCCTGCGCATATACTGCGCCGAGGACCCCGTCTCGCGCGATGACAGGCTCTCTGCGGGATATATGCTCCTGCATACCAAGGGCGATTCCGCCTACCTTGCGCTGATACCGCAGTCGGGCGTCAGCAGGGACGGCTTGTCCGTCACCTCGGGAGATGTGGCTATCGGATTCAGCTATATCGAATGATCCGCGGAACGCCGAGGACGGCGTTCCCTACATAGAAACGCATAATGGCAAGGAGTGAAATGAATGAAAAGAATACTCATCTGTGAGGACGAGGATACGATACGCGAATTCGTCGTCATCAACCTCAAGCGCGCGGGCTACGACGTTGTTGACGTCAACTGCGGCGAGGCGGCACTCAAGACCTTCGAGGCCGAGCACGGCAACTTCGATATCGTCCTCCTCGACATAATGATGCCCGGTATCGACGGCTTTACCGTCTGCAAGAAGATACGCGAGAAGAGCTCGACCATCGGTATCATTATGCTCACTGCAAGGACTCAGGAAATGGACAAGGTCAGCGGTCTTATGATAGGCGCCGACGACTACATCACCAAGCCCTTCTCGCCCTCGGAGCTCACCGCCCGCGTGGACGCTATCTACCGCCGCGTATGTATGAGCTTCATCAAAAACGAGAAGCAGTCCGTCATCGAGTCGGGTCCCTTCGTGCTCAATCTCAAGAGCCGCACCGTCACCAAGGACGGCGCTCCCATTGAGCTCACACAGGTGGAGTATCAGATACTCGAATACTTTATGAACAACAAGAACACCGCGCTCGACCGTGCAAGCATACTCAACCACATCTGGGGCGAGAGCTACTACGGCGACGATAAGATAGTTGACGTAAATATCAGACGTATCCGTATGAAGATAGAGGAAGAGCCCTCGAATCCCAAGTACATCATCACGATATGGGGCTACGGATACAAGTGGAATGATTCACAGTAATGGCTAAAAAAAGTATCACCAAGCGCTGGCTCTTCAATAACCTCGGCGTTATCGTGCTCGCCCTGCTGGTCATCGAAATGGTCGTTATCTACGCGATACAGAGCTATTTCTATAACTCGGCAAAGCAGTACCTCGTATCCAAGCTCAACGCCGTTACAAGCGTGCTGAGCATACACTCGCAGGACAGCTCCGCCAACTTCTCCGCGGAGATGAGAAATATGCTCGAGACCTTCAACGAGAAGGACAAGATAGAGCTCATGGCTGTAAACGCAAAGGGCAGAGTAGTGCTCACGTCCTCGGGCTTCTCGCCCGACGCCGACACCGTTATGCCCGACTACGAGGAGGCTATGGAAAAAGGCGAGGGAAGCTATACGGGCAGACTTGCGGGCGGCGAGAAGATACTCGCGGTGTCCGCGCCGGTATCGTCCTTCAACAGCGAATACAGCGCCGTGCGTATGGTCACGTCGCTGACCGAGATAGACAATACCATAAGAGGGTATATACTGCTCGTCACGGTCATATGCACCGTCATCATACTCATCATCGTCGTTACGGGTCTGTACTTCGCGGGCTCTATCGTCAGACCGATAAGGCAGATAAGCGGTATCACCAGCAAGTTCGCAAAGGGCGACTTCTCGGTGCGTATCGCCAATAACAGCGACGACGAGATAGGCGAGCTGTGTACCTCCATCAACCATATGGCTGACGAGCTGTCGTCCGCCGAGGCGATGAAGAATGAGTTCATATCCTCGGTGTCGCACGAGCTGCGAACGCCGCTCACCGCTATCAAGGGCTGGGCGGAAACGCTCATGGTGGACGGCGGTGAGAACCCCGATACTATGAAAAAGGGCGTCGGCGTCATCGTCACCGAGACCGAGCGCCTGTCGCAGATGGTCGAGGAGCTCCTCGACTTCTCGCGTATGCAGAACGGTCACTTCACGCTGATAAACGCGAATATGGATATCCTCGCCGAGCTCGGGGACGCGGTGCTAATATACAGCGACAAGGCTCGCCGCGAGCAGATAGAGATAATCTACGACGAGCCCGAGATGCTGCCCTTCGTGTACGGTGACAAGAACCGCATACGTCAGGTCTTCATCAATATCATCGACAACGCCGTGAAGTATTCCTCTCCCGGGGATACCGTCACGATAAAGGCTTGCGAGAAGGACGGGAAGGTCATCGTTTCCGTCGCCGATACGGGCTGCGGTATCAAGGAGTCCGACCTCGCAAGGGTAAAGACAAAATTCTACAAGGCTAACCATACGCGCCGCGGCTCGGGTATCGGGCTTGCGGTCGCGGACGAGATAATCGCCATGCACGGCGGTACTATGGATATCGCCAGCGAGGGCGAGGGCAAGGGTACTACGGTGACTATAGCCCTCCCCGCCGTAAAGGCGAACAATAACTGACAGGAGCGTCGGGGAATGTTTCCCCGCGGTACATTATGAGTAAAAGCACTTCACAGGAAAAATTCAAATCGAAGATAGGCGGTCAGGCACTCGTCGAGGGCATAATGATGCTAGGTCCGCATAAGGGCGCTATGGCGTGCCGCCTTCCCGACGGCACTATCGACCTCGAAACATGGGACGAGAACAACGGCAAGGCTGCTCCGTGGTACAAGAAGGTGCCGCTCGTGAGAGGCTGCTTCAACTTCGTGAGCTCACTCATCAGGGGCTACAAGTACACGATGAAGTCCGCCGAGAAGCAGATGACAGAGGACGAGGAGGACGAAAAAAAGCCCGAGGGTGCTCCTTCTGCGGAGGCTGATACGGCTCCCGCAAAGAAGAAGGAGGAGAAGTCGGGCGGCGTCACCGACGTGATAATGACGCTCGGCGGCATATTCGGCGTTGTCCTCGCGGTGGTGCTCTTCGTGGCTCTGCCGAAATTCCTCGTGGGTCTTATCCCCGATATCGGGCAGCACCATATATTGCAGTCGGTGCTGGAGGGTATCGTCAAGATAGCGATATTCGTCAGCTATATGTTCATCATCGGGCTGATGAAGGACATCAAGCGCCAATATATGTACCACGGCGCAGAGCACAAGACCATCGCCTGCCACGAGGCGGAGCTCCCGCTGACGGTCGAGAATATCCGAAAACAGACGCGCTTGCACAAGAGATGCGGTACGAGCTTCATCTTCATCGTGCTGCTCGTCGGCATATTCGTGATGTGCTTCGTACCCAAGGGTCTGCTGTGGTGGCAGAGAACGCTCATAAGCTTCGGAGCGCTGCCCTTCGTTGTCGGCATTTCGTATGAGTTCATACGCCTTGCGGGCAACCACGACAACATCTTCACGAGGATACTTTCAGCTCCGGGGTTGGCTATGCAGCGCATTACCACCCGCGAGCCCGACGACAGTATGATAGAGATAGCAATTGCCGCTCTCACGCCGTGTATCCCCGAGGACAAGACGGAGGACAAATGGTAAGCAGGAGCGAATTGTTCAGAGAGTGCCAAGCGGCGCTCGAAAATGCAGGGCTCTCCGATGCGCGGTTCGATACGCTGTGCATATTCCAGGACTGCCTCGGCGACAGGAATCCCCTGTTCTCGCCGCTCGAAGCCGTCCCCGCAGACGCAGAGGCAATGATAAACGCGATGACGGAGCGCCGTATCAGCGGTGAGCCTCTGCAGTACATACTCGGGCAGTGGGAGTTCTACGGCTACCCGTTCAAGGTGGGCGCGGGAGTGCTTATACCCCGCCCCGATACGGAAACTCTCGTAGATAATGTTATACAGCTCTGCCGCGGGAACGGTCTGACCTCACCGAAGATAGCAGACCTCTGCGCGGGCAGCGGCTGTATAGCGGTCACGCTGAAAAAGGAGCTGCCGCTCGCGGAGGTGAGCGCTGTCGAGCTCTCGCAGGAGGCTCTGCCCTATCTGCGGCAGAATGCGGCTCTCAATGAGGCGGCTGTTGAAATAATCGAGGGCGATGTGCTCGCGGAGACAACTGCCGCGAGATTGCGCGGACTCGATATCGCAGTGAGCAATCCGCCGTACCTCACCGCGGAGGAGATGAACGACCTGCAGGCGGAGGTCGGACGCGAGCCGTCTATGGCTCTCGCGGGCGGAGACGACGGGCTCGATTTCTACAGGGCGCTAACTCCCCTGTGGAAAAAGTCCCTGAGAAGCGGCGGCTTTATCTGCTTCGAGTTCGGTATGGGTCAGCACGACGAGGTTGGAAAAATTCTTGCCGAAAACGGCTTTGAAAATATAAAATTCACCCGCGACCTCGGAGGTATAGTCCGCACGGTCACGGCGCAGAAATCGGAGGAAAACAATGGCTAAAAAGGAAATCGCTAAGAAACCCGCAGTCGTCAAGGCTGCATCAACAGAGGACAAGAAGACAGCTCTCGACGGCGCTATCAAGCAGATAGAGAAGAAGTACGGCGCGGGCGCTGTTATGCGCCTCGGTCAGACCAAGACCCTCAACGTTGCCGCTATCCCCACGGGCTCGATGATGCTCGATATGGCGCTCGGTATCGGCGGAGTCCCGCGTGGACGTATCGTAGAGATTTACGGTCCCGAGAGCTCGGGTAAGACCACCGTTGCGCTCTCCGTTATCGCGCAGGCTCAGAAGGCGGGCGGTGAGGCGGCTTTCATCGACGTTGAGCACGCCCTCGACCCTGTGTACGCGCAGGCTCTCGGCGTAAACATCGACAATCTCCTCGTGTCGCAGCCCGACAGCGGCGAGCAGGCTCTCGAGATCGCGGAGGCTCTTATCCGCTCGGGAGCTATCGACGTCATCGTCCTCGACTCCATTGCGGCTATGACTACACGCGCTGAGATAGACGGCGATATGGGCGACCTCCACGTGGGTCAGCTCGCGAGACTTATGTCGCAGGCGATGAGAAAGCTCACTGCGGCGATATCCAAGTCCAACTGCGTCGCTATCTTCATCAATCAGATACGCGAGAAGATAGGCGTTATGTACGGAAACCCCGAGACTACCCCAGGCGGTCGTGCTCTCAAGTTCTACTCCTCGGTGCGTATCGAGGTGAGAAAGGGCGAGGTCATCAAGGAGGGCAGCCAGATAATCGGCGCAAGAACGCGCTGCAAGGTCGTCAAGAACAAGGTCGCTCCCCCCTTCAAGGAGGCTGAGTTCGATATGATGTACGGCACGGGTATCTCCCGCACGGGCGAGGTGCTCGACCTCGCGACAGAGCTCGACATCATCAAGAAGGGCGGCTCGTGGTTCAGCTACAACGACAACAAGCTCGGTCAGGGACGCGACAACGTCAAGGAGCTCCTCAAGAACGACCCCGAGCTTATGAAGGAGATAGAGGACAAGATACTCGCCCGCAAGGACGAGCTCGCGGCTGCGGCGAACTCCAAGCCCGAAAAGAAGGCGGCTGCGAAGCCTGCGGACGGCGAGGGCGCAGCTCCCGCCGAGGACAACAGCGATATCCTCGCCAACATCGACGAGGACTTCGAGGAGTTCACTCCCGCTGAGGAATAATGGAAATTACCTCGATAAGCAAATACAAGGGCTCGACCTATGAGGTGGAGCTCGACGGCGAGCGGAAGCTGTACCTGCACATCGACATCATCGCCGACAACGGGCTGAAAAAGGGTTCGCAGCTCGACAAGGCGGAGCTGAGGAAGATAATCTATGATTCAAACTTCCGCAGGGCGTACCAGTACGCGCTGTACTGCCTCGACTACCGTGACTACTCGGCGAGGGATATGTACCAAAAGCTCGTCGGGACATACAAGAATGAAGGTCTCTGCCGCGCCGTGGTCGAAAAGCTCACGGGGGCGGGGATAATCGACGACGCGCGGTATGCGGAAAAGCTCGCGCGGAGGCTCGTGGAGGGTCGCAGATACGGCTTCCGACGGGCGAAAAGAGAGTTGCTCGCGAAGGGCATAGGCGAGGAAGTCGCCGCGGAAGCCTTGGAGCAGTACAGGGAATTATTCGGGGAGAACCTCGCAGAGCTGCTGCGGACGAAGCACTATCGGCTCCTCACCGACAGCAGCGACAGGAAGAATATCGAGAAAGTGAAAAGCGCTCTCGTGCGCTACGGCTACGGCTTCGATGAGATAAATGCCGCCGTGCGCGAATACTTCGAGGACGCTGACGAACAGGCGGAGGAATGACAAATGCCTATCAAAGTTGGAATGGTCTCTCTCGGGTGCTCGAAGAACCTCGTGGACTCGGAGAGAATGCTATACAAGCTCCGTAAAAAGGGCTATGAGCTCGTGACAGAGGCGGGACTCGCCGACGTTGCGGTGGTCAATACCTGCGGCTTCATACAGCCAGCTAAGGAGGAGGCTATCGAGACTATCCTTGAGCTCGCACAGCTCAAAAAGGAAGGCACGATAAAGAAGATAATCGTCACGGGCTGCCTCGTCGAGCGCTATAAGGACGAGATAGCCGAGCAGTTCCCCGAGGCGGACGCCGTCATCGGTATCGGCGACACCAAGGACATAGTGGAAGTCCTCGAAAGCGCGATGAAGGACGAGCGCGTGCTGCGCTTCTCGCCCAAGCTCGACGCAGAGCTCACGGGCGACAGGATAATATCAACTCTGCCCTTCTTCTCATATCTTAAAGTGGCGGAAGGCTGCTCGAACTGCTGTACATACTGCGCTATCCCGCAGATACGCGGAAAGTTCCGCAGTGTGCCCATGGAGGACGTGCTCGCCGAGGCTAAGCGCCTCGCGGACAACGGCGTGACCGAGCTCGTGGTCATCGCGCAGGATACATCCCGCTACGGTGAGGACTTATACGGCAAGTCGAAGCTGCCCGAGCTCCTGCGTGAGCTCTGCAAAATTGACGGGCTGAAATGGATACGCACGCTCTACTGCTACCCCGAGCGCATCACAGACGAGCTCCTCGACACAATCGCGAGCGAGCCCAAGCTGGTGAAATACCTTGAGATACCGATACAGCACTGCGACGGCGATATCCTCGCGAGAATGAACCGCTGGGGCGACGAGCGGCAGCTCGAAGCGCTGTTTGAGCATATCCGCGAGAAGGTGCCGAACGTGATACTGCGCACCACCCTCATCACTGGCTTCCCCGCCGAGACCGAGGAGCAGTTCAACGCACTCGCTGAGTTCGTGCAGCGCGTGCGCTTCGACAGGCTCGGCTGCTTTGCGTATTCGCGCGAGGAGGGCACGAAGTCCTACGACTTCCCCGACCAGATAGAGCCCGAGACTGCGGCTCACCGCGCCGATATCATCATGGAGCAGCAGATGCTCATAAGCGCCGAGAATAACGAGAAAATGCTCGGAGCAGAGCTCGAAGCCGTCGTTGAGGGCTTCGACCGCTTCGGCGAGTGCTTCTTCGGACGCACCGCCAATGACGCTCCCGACATCGACGGAAAGGTGTTCTTCTCGTCCGAGAGGAAGCTGTCCGTCGGCGAATATGTGAAGATACGCATTACCGACACCCTTGACTATGACCTTATCGGAGAGGTGATCTCAGAATGAATCTGCCAAATAAGCTGACGCTTTTGAGGGTATTTCTGATACCTTTCTTCCTCGTGTGTATGTACGTGAAGTTCCCCTTCCACTACCTCGCCGCTCTCGCGATATTCAGCGCCGCGTCAATTACCGACGCTCTCGACGGCAAGATAGCAAGAAGCCGCAACCTCGTCACCAACTTCGGCAAGTTCCTCGACCCGCTCGCGGACAAGGTGCTCGTGCTCGCGGCACTGGCTGTGTTCGTGGAGATACCCGACATCAGGGTCGGGGCGATACCGCTCATCATCATCAGCGCGAGAGAGTTTATGGTATCGGGTCTGCGCCTGCTTGCCGCAAACAGCGGCGTTGTCGTAGCCGCGGGCGTATGGGGCAAGCTCAAGACTGCTTTCACTATGGTCGCTATCATCACCGCGCTCGTGTGGCTGAGCGCGTGCTATGATTTCAGCTTCAACTTCCCGCAGGCAATGTGCGATATCGTCGATATATGGCTCATTCCCGCGCTTATATGGATTTCCGCCGTGCTCACGATAATCTCGGGAGCTATCTACCTCAAAGGCTACTGGAACCTCATCGACACTGACAAGTAAAGGAGCAGAAAATGAAACACTGTGCAGGTCAGATAAAATACCTTGTCGCGATAAAGGAGCTCTCGGAGCTCGACGACTATGTGAAGTGCGTCAGCATCGCGCGGCACCTCGGCGTATCGCGCCCGAGCGTGAGCAAGATGCTGCGGTGTCTCGCGAATTCGGGGCTCGTGTACGAGGACTTCTGCAACAGCGTAGTGCTCACCCCCGAGGGCGAGGCGACAGTTGCGGCGATATTCGCCAATTTCGACGAGGTCTACACATTCTTCCACAAGTTTTTGAAGCTCCCGCACGAGCAGGCTCACGACCAAGCCCTGCTCTTCATCACCGACTTCCCGCAGGACACCTGCCAGCGGCTGAAGCATATCGTAAAGCGGACTATCAAGAAAAAGACGGAATAACGCGAAAAAGCCGTACTCGTTGAGTACGGCTTTTTTATTGACAATGCACCACGCGGGTGGTATAATAAGGGTAAGGGTACTGCACAAGCGGCAGGGCGGTTTAATCTTGCCTCAGAAATGAGGTGAGCGGGCGATGACAATACTTGAACTACTTACTTTAATGTTAGTGATCATAGCTATTATCGAGCTTTCAAATAAAAAGAAATAACCGCCCCACTTCCACATAAGGCGGTTGTTTCTATAAACAATACCATATGAGGAAAACCGCTCTCGCTTAAAAGCTATGCAGTACCCTCTTTATTTATATTATAGCATAAAATCTGAAAATGTCAAGGGCTGAACTTCGCGTTCAGCCTATCTTTTTTTCTATTTCTGCGACTATGTCGCTCATTTTTATGTCAAGGGCGGTCGATATGCGGTACAGCGTTTCTAACGTCGGCTTGCGCTCGCCGCGCTCTATCGCGCTGAGGTGCGTGCGCCCGATGTCAGCGAGACCGCTCAGTACTTCCTGTGAGACGCCCTTTCGTTTTCGGAATTCCGCGATGGTTTTTCCGACAATAACTGAATCAAGCGTTGGTATATACATATTATCACCCCTGATAATATGATATACGATTTTTTTGTAATCGTTGAACACATATGTTGACATTTGAATACATATGTGGTATAATTGTGTCAAGAAATAATTCGCAGACAAAAACGGAGTGAAAAACTATGTATAATAATGCTGGTAAAAAAATCAAAAGACTATCGGAGACAATCGTAATCGTATCTACTATTGTTTCATCAATGTTTGGTGGTTTATTGTGTTCATTTTTTTCAGATATGACTCGGAGAAAGCAGGGATCGCACTTTTGGTTGGAGCTACTTCATTTGGATTAGTTAACTTCTTTATTAGTTGGATTCTTTCTTTAGTCTTAGCAGCTTTCGGCGAGTTGTGTGAGAACGTTTACGAATTAAATAAGAAAATTAACAAATACGCTTGTTATGAAAAAACGAATATTAGTACTAATGAAGAAACAAAGGATTTCAGCGAAATTGATATAGAAATCGACAATGATGATGACGATGATGATGAGTAACAGCGCGGGCGGATAATATCCGCCCCTACTATACGGGACGCCGAGGGCGGCGCCCCCTACAGAATAAGAAGGCTGCAATCAGAAAGAGGGCTCAAATGAGCCCTCTTTTTTGTATTCAGTTCAGCTCTCAGCCGAGAACTATCTCTACCTCGTGTGTGCCGCCCTCGCATACGGGAACTACACAGCCCTCAATAGCCTTGCCGTCGAGTGTCATGGACTTGACGCCCTTGCAAACGTGGTTCGGGTTCTTGACTGTGATGTTGTATGTAGCACCGCGGAACTGACGTGTAGCCTTGAAGCCGTCCCACGATGAAGGAATGGACGGGTCAACGCTGAGGCCGTCGAAGTCGGGCTTTACGCCGAGAATGTACTGGGAAATAGCAACCATATTCCAAGCCGCTGTACCTGTCAGCCAGCTGTTCTTGCCCTGACCGAAGTTCTTCGCGTCCTTACCGCCGATCATCTGACCGTATACGTAAGGCTCGGTCTTGTGGATATCGGAGGTTTCCTCGGTGAATGCGGGAGCTATCTTGCTGTAATACTCGAATGCCTTGTCGCCTCTGCCTGCGTAAGCCTCAGCGCAGATTATCCATGCGTTGTTGTGGGTGAAGATACCTGCGTTCTCCTTGTAGCCGCCCGGATATGTGGATATCTCGCCGTACTGGATATAGTACTTCGTGAATGCGGGGTTGTTGAGAACGAGACCGAACTCGCAGTTGAGGTACTTGTCGATGGAGTTGAGGGTCTTGATGTCTGCGCCCTGATCCTTGCCGATCTCGGACATAACAGCGAAGCCCTGAGGCTCGATGAATATCTTGCCCTCCTCGCACTCGTGAGAGCCCATCTTTTCGCCGTTAGCGTCGTAGGCTCTGAGGAACCACTCGCCGTCGAATGCGGACTCCATAACGTTCTTCTTCATCTTGTCTATCTCAGCCTGAGCCTTTGCAGCCTCGTCAGCCTTGCCGAGATGCTCGAGAATGCCCACGTAAGCGGGACCTGTGTAGGTGAAGAGAGTTGCAACGAAAGCGGACTCGGCTATCTTGGAGTAGCCGCCCTCAGCCTTGAACTTGGGATTTGTATAGGTCTGGAAGGACTCGCCGGGTGTATCCGAGAAGCACGAGAGGTTGATACAGTCGTTCCAGTCAGCACGCATTGCGAGCGGGAGACCGTGAGGTCCGAGGTTGTTGACGATGTGGTAGAAGGATACTGTGAGGTGCTCGAGCATCGTGTGCTTGCCGTTCGGGTCGTCGTCGAAGGGAACATCGGCGTCGAGGATGCCCCAGTCGCCTGTCTCCTTGATGTAGGAAGCAACGGAGAGTATCATCCAGAGCGGATCGTCAGAGAAGTCGCCGCCGATATCGGCATTGCCCTTCTTGGTGAGAGGCTGGTACTGGTGGTAGCAGCCGCCGTCGGAGAGCTGAGTCGAAGCGATGTCGATGAGACGCTCTCTTGCGCGCTCGGGTATCTGGTGAACGAAGCCGAGGATATCCTGATTCGAGTCACGGAAGCCCATACCTCTGCCGATACCGCTCTCGAAGTAGGAGGCGGAGCGTGAGAGGTTGAAGGTTACCATACACTGATACTGATTCCAGATGTTGACCATTCTGTTAACCTTGTCATCAGGAGTGTCTACCTTGAATATCGAAAGGAGATTGTTCCATGTATTGCGGAGCTCCTCAAGACCTGCCGCTACCTTCTCGGGAGTGTTGTACTTCTCAATCATAGCGTAAGCCTTTTCCTTGTTGAGCACCCATGTCTCTCTTGTGAGGAGGTTTGCGGGCTTCTCAGCGGCAAACTTCTTGTCCTGCGGGTTCTCAGCATAGCCGAGGATATAGATGAGGGTCTTGGACTCGCCGGGAGCGAGAGTTACCTTCTTATAGTGCGAAGCTACGGGCGACCAGCCGTCCGCAAACGAGTTCGAGGGCTTGTCAGCCTTTACTGTAGCGGGGTTGTCCCAGCCGTTGTAGATGCTTCCGAGGAAGGAATCACGGTCAGTATCGTAGCCGTCGATAGTGTCGTTTACAGTATAGAATGCGTAGTGATTACGTCTGTCTCTGTATTCTGTTACGTGGTAGATAGTGGAGCCTTCGATCTCTACTCTACCTGTGGAGAAGTTTCTCTGGAAGTTCGTGCAGTCGTCCTGCGCGTCCCAGAGGCACCACTCAGCGATGGAGAAGATGGAGAAGCTCTTAGCCTCGCTGCTCTCGTTCGTGAGAACCACCTGCTGTACCTCGCCGTCGTAGTTCTGGGGAACGAAGAATGTCACCTCAGCCTTTAAGCCGTTCTTCTTACCTGTGATAATGGTATAGCCCATACCGTGGCGGCACTGGTACTCGTCGAGCTCAGTCTTTACGGGCGACCAGCCGGGGTTCCATACGGTGCCGTTGTCGTTTATGTAGAAGTAACGGCCGCCCATATCTATCGGAACGTTGTTATAGCGGTAACGGGTGATACGGCGGAGGCGTGCGTCCTTGTAGAAGCAGTAGCCGCCTGCTGTGTTTGAGATGAGTGAGAAGAAGCCCTGATTACCGAGGTAGTTTATCCACGGATAGGGAGTCTTAGGGGAGTTGATGACATATTCCTTGTTGGAATCGTCGAAGAATCCGAACTTCATAAATTTTTCTCCTTTGTTTTACTATGCTTGTGCGGTGGTATACTCCGCGATATTACTATTATAACAGATTCCCCGCATTATTACAATAGCTTTTCATAAATTGCGGTGTACTATTTTTTATAACAAATTTGTGCATTTTTACCTATGAAGGGAAGAATCGGAGGTCTGCGGGAGATGGCTTGAAGGGCGTATCACTCAATTATTGCGGAGCGGCTGTAATAATTATGAACAATTTGTAAACTTTAAGAATCTTAAAGAATTCTTTATACTTTGGTTTTATCATTAGAATCAGCAGAGAAGAAAAATCACCGAAAAGGAGGAACTGCTATGTCAGATATCGTAATTGAAGCCAAGGAGCTTACCAAACAGTACAAGAAGCAGAAGGCTGTGGACGGCGCAAGCTTTCAGATAAGGAAGGGTATGATATGCGGTCTCGTCGGTCCGAACGGAGCGGGCAAGACCACCATAATGAAAATGCTCGGCGGACTGGTGCTCCCCACGGAGGGAAGCTTCACCATTTTCGGCGGGAGCTCCGAGAAGGAGCTCGCACACGCCCGCTCGCGCATGAGCTTTATGATAGAGACGCCATACGCCAAGAACGAGATGTCCGCGAGAGAGAATCTCGAAAAGCTCCGCCTGCAAAAGGGTATCCCCGACCGAAAGCGCGTGGACGAGGTGCTCGAAATGGTGGGGCTGAAGGACGCGGGAAAGAAACCCGTTGCCAAGTTCTCGCTCGGTATGAGGCAGCGCCTCGGCATTGCGGGAGCTCTGCTCTCCAAGCCCGAGATAATGGTGCTCGACGAGCCCGTCAACGGTCTCGACCCCGAGGGCATTATCGAGATACGAAATATGCTCAAGCACTTCAACGAGGAGGAAGAGGTCACTATCCTCATATCCTCGCATATCCTCGCCGAGCTCTCGCAGCTCTGCACGGACTATATGTTCATACGTCACGGGAAGCTCCTGCAGACGCTGTCGGCGGAGGAGCTCCACAAGATGTGCGGCGAATACTACCACATCCACACCGACAACGACCCGCTCGCGCTCGTGACATTGCAGAACAAGCTCGGTATCACGGACTGTGACGTGCTCAAGGACGGCAGTCTCCGCCTGTTCGAGCGCCTCGACGAGCTGCCGCTCATATCAAAAACGCTCTACGAGAACGGTCTGCTGCCCACGACTCTCCACGTCCACGAGGCAGACCTCGAATCTTACTATATGAAACTGGTAGGTGATGACAATGACGAACATAATCAAGGAAATGCTGAGACAGACAAGGCGTGACAAGCTGCTGTGGCTCGGCGCGGTGTATATCGGAGCTATGCTCGGAGCTATGTTCAGCGATAACGGTCTGACGACCGATACGGGCAGCAGCTTCTTCGGCTGCGCTATGCAGACGCTGTACATTATGATACCTCTTATTCTCGGGACAATGGCAGCCCGAATATGCGGAGCCGATCTCCGCGACAAGACCGCCAACTACGAGCTCCTCTTCGGCAAGAAGCGCCGGGAGGTCTACTTCGGCAGATTCATCGCCTCATTTATCGCGTGCTTTACGGTTATGGCACTGATATTTGCCATAGTTATCATACTCCCGACCGCTCTCAACGGCTGGGGAGAGAGCCTGACCGCCCGCAATGCCGCCGCGCATTTAGCGCTGGTATACCCGATAATGTTCAGGATACTGTGCTTCTTCACGGCTTTCACCTTCCTGTGCAGAAACGACATCATCGCCTTCGTTGTCGCCATAGTCGGCACGCTGATGTGCTTCGTGTTCGTATTTGCGATGTCGGAGCTGGCTGATATCGAGCTGACGTGGCACCTCGCAGTCAGCGACCTTATGCACATTCTCGACTTCTCGAACACCACACAGGGCTTCGTAGACGGCAAGGATATCACCGTATACAAGGCTCCGATAGAGACTGCGGCGGCTGTACGCTCGCTGCTTGCCTCGTTCGGGATAGGCTCGTTCTGGCTCTTCGGCGGCTATATGCTCTACCGCAAGAGCGACATATCGTAAGGAGGGACTGCTATGCTCGATATTATGCGATTTCAGTTCCGTCAGCTGATAAGGAAAAAGATAGTGTACGCTCTCAGCCTGCTGATTTTTGCGGTGCTGTTCATGATAATGTTCTTCAGCGGCACAGCCGAGGAGCCCGTCACTACCGCGTCCGAATTCGCGCCTGAAATGCTGGCGGTATTCATAGGCTGTGCGGCTCTCGCGGCGGGCTCGCTGGTGGGAATGGTAAGCGGCGACGATATGTCCGACAAGACCATAAACCACGAGATAATGGCGGGCAGGAGCCGTGCCGCGTCATATCTCGGGCGCGTGATACCCGTGCTCATCGCCGCTCCGATAGTTTCGCTGATAGTGTGCGGAGCTCCCTTCCTGCTGTACGGCAAGCTTTACGGCTGGGGAGACACGCTTTCGGTATCTGTGGTGCTGACGCGGTGTCTGCTCGCAATGCTGCCTATGCTCAGGCTCTGCGCCTTTATGGCAATGCTCACCTTCATTACCAAGAATGCCTTGATAACCGTTACTGCGGCGATGGCTCCGAGCTTCTTAACCGTCGGTCTTGCAACGGGAGCAGCGCAGTCATCGGCTATCTTCGGCAAGATCATGGAGAGACCGTGGCTGCTCAGCGTCGCAGACCTCGCGTACTACGGCTCGTTCGACAGCTGGTACACCTACGACCTCAATATGAAGATGTACTACACCTTCTACCCGTCGATACCTGCGGCGAACATTGCTCTGACGGTCGTGCTCTCGCTCGTGATGACGGCGGTGTACCTCTTCATCGGCTACCACTACTTCCACTACGACGATATGGACTGAAAGGAGGCGGCACTTTATGAAGCTTTGGGATATAATAAGAATATGCGCGTGTATCGCCTCCTGCGGCGTACTGTGGTGGGCAGCGGGACGCTCGGAAAAGGTCAAAAGCCCGAAATGGCGCATACTGTGGCTGCTTGCGCCTCTGCTCGCCCTGCCGATAGATAAGCTCGGACCCGAGCTGTCAATGCTCCCGCTGTACATAGGCGCAGTTGTGGCGTTCTTCGGCTTCTTTATGCAGAAGAAGCTGGCAAAGCGCGGTCTTGCGCTCGCGGGGGCGGTGTGTATGGCACTGAGCTTTCCCGTCTGCCTGCTGAATCCGCGCTACCGTGCGCACGACTTCAAGGGCGACTTCGAGAAGCTCTACGCCTGTATGCGCGAGCACTATGTCCTCACCGAGCACAAGGACATCGACTGGGACGCTCTATACGACAAGTATCAGCCGATATTCGCCGACATCGACGAGAGGCAGGACGTCGGCGCGAATGCGATAGCGTGGGGCAAATTCTGCGGCGAGTTCCACGACGGACACGTCAATTACGTTTACAGCAGGGACGCCGTCAGCGACGTCAACAAGGCGCTGAGGGAGGCTCTCGGCAATGACTACGGGCTCGCGGTAATGCACTGTACGGACGGCAGCTTTGCGGCGGTGAATGTCGACGGCAGCCTTTCCGCCTACGGCATACACAACGGCACTGTCATCACCGCGTGGGACGGCAAGGCTCCCGACGAGGTGAGCAAGTCCTCGCCGCTGTATGACTGTAATATCTTCTCCTACAACGAGGACGACGAGGAGCCGAACTTCGATATTGCGAGCTTCCCCGACATCGACAACGAGATCTTCTGGAGCGGCATTTTCGCGGCGGGTATCGGCGGAGACACGGCAGAGGTCACATTCATCGCCGACGACGGCTCGGAGCAGGTCGCAGATCTCCCGAAGATGGGCGGCTACTTCGACCGCTTCAAGGCTACCCTCGATATCATCAACGGCGGCGTGAAGGCGGGCAACCTCCAGTGGAAGAAGCTCGACGATACCACGGCTTGCCTGCGTATCAAGGGTATGAGCTACGATACGAATTCCTACAACTCCTCGGACGACGACGCCTATGACGAGATGAAGGACGAGATACGCGAGACCATACTCAGCTATCAGTCCGAGGGCGTGAAGGACGTCATCATCGACCTGAGAGGCAACGGCGGCGGCTCGCCCCATATGGTCAACGGCGTGCTTTCGATGTTCGCTCCCAAGGGCGAGCACTACTGCCTCACCAATGCAGTCTGGGACAAGGACAACGCCTGCTGGGCTAAGGACGAGGACGGCAGCTACCTCAGGGGCAATGATATCACTTATCAGGGCGAGGAGCTCCTCGGCAGCGGCAGAGTCGTGCTCATCGTCAACTCCAGCAGCGTCAGCGCTGCGGATATGATGACCAAGGAGGCGGAGGCTCTCGGTAATATGACCGTTATCGGCTTCACATCGCCCAACGGCTCGTCGCAGGCTGTGGGACAGAAGCGCGCGCAGAACGGCAGTATCAGCTTCTCGAACTGTATCGTCCTCGACAGTGACGGCGGCATAATGATAGATTCGGGCACCGACAGGCAGAGCTCCGACGGCGACGGCGTGCAGATAGTGGAGTTCGGCTCCGAGGCGATAAGCGCGATTTTTGATAACGGCGAGGACTATCTCCTCAATAAGGCGCTGGAAATGCTGAAATAACGGTTGTGTGTAGGGGCTGATGCCTACATCAGCCCGATATTAAGCTGAAGTTATGTCAATGGGGGGCGATGTGGGCATCGCCCCCTACATTTGGTTTAATGTGCTTTGTATGCGGGCGAGCGGAACTCGCCCCTACAAAGGTCTTGACAAATCTGCGAGTTTGTGGTATCATTGTTCTATACATTAAAGCTACGACGAGGAAGGCTTTATCCGAAGCACTGCTTTCAGAGAGCTGCCGCACGGTGCGAGGCAGCAGCAGTATGGGTACGGCACACCGCCTCCGAGCTCGCCCAATAAGCGACGGGTGCTCCCGTTACAGAGCCAATGAGATACGGACATAGCTCCGTGTGAATCAGGGTGGAACCACGGTATTTTATCGTCCCTCGTGCCTATTTCAGGCGTGGGGGACTTTTTTGTCACCTTGCGCACAGGAGGTGAGAAATTGAGCAATATCAGGTACAACGAGCAGGAGGAGGCGTTCGAGCTCCCGTATAAGCTGTGGGGCGAGACGCAGACCGTCCGCTTCTACGTCGAGAGCGAGAACGACATTATGCAGAACCTCAAAGCCGTCGCCGAGAAGCTGGCAAAGCTCGACGGCAGCCGCCGACAGATTGCAGAGCTCCTCATCGACGAGGGCTACTATGAGGGCGGCGACTCCGACGCTCTCGCGAAAAAACTCTCGCTCGGAAGCCCGTATGTGGACTTCGACGACGAGGATATAATCCTCTGCTTCGATGTCAGCACCGATGACGGGTATATGCGCTCGCCCGCCCACGCCGAGCTCTTCGGCGATATGTTCGAGATAACGGGCTGGGTGGAATGATATGGATAACCCGACACGTAAGGATATCCGCCTCGACGGATATGATTATTCCTGCAGCGGTGCGTATTTCATCACGATTTGTACGAACAAACGGCAACACTACTTTTGGAATTACAGCAAACCTGTAGGGGGCGATGCCCACATCGCCCCGCCCTCAGACTGCATTAATGATATTTCAACAGCTTTGCCATACGAATTGACTGAAATCGGGCTTGTTGTCAAGAAATACATTTCGAGTATGGCAGGAATAATCAAATATGTAATTATGCCAAATCACGTGCATATTCTTCTGGTTATCGAAAATGAATCAGGGGCTGAAGACGGGGCGATGTGGGCATCGCCCCCTACACAGCCGCTTTATCAAAGGATCCGTTCTTTGAAGGTTCTTGTAACCAAAGAATTGGGCTTTTCGCCGTGGCAAAGGAATTATTATGACCGAATAGTACGGAATGACAAGGAATACCGTGCGTATTGGCAATACATCGAAAACAATCCCACAAATTGGGAAAATGACGAATATTTCAGCGAAAATAATTCAAAGGAGAGATAATAATGATAAAAATAACATTAAAGGACGGCAGCGTCCGCGAAATTGAATCGGCACAGCCTGCGTCCGAGATAATCAAGGGCATTGGCATGGGTCTTTACAAGGCGGCTTGCTGCGTGAAGGTCAACGGCGAGGTCAGGGATCTCCGCACCGTAATCGACAGCGACTGTGAGTTCGAGGTCTGTACGTTTGATACCCTCGACGGCAAGAAGACCTTCTGGCATACGGCTTCACACATTATGGCTCAGGCTGTAAAGAGGCTCTATCCCGCGGCGAAGCTCGCTATCGGTCCCGCTATCGAGAACGGCTTCTACTACGACTTCGACCTCGAGAAGCCCTTCACTCCCGAGGAGCTCGAGAAGATAGAGGCTGAGATGAAGAACATCGTCAAGGAGGGTATCGCCCTTGAGCAGTTCGAGCTCGCGCCCGCTGACGCTATCGCTAAGCTCAAGGAAATGGACGAGCCTTACAAGGTCGAGCTCTGCGAGGAGCACGCCGACAAGGGCGAGCCTATCTCGTTCTACAAGCAGGGCGAGTTCACCGACCTCTGCGCAGGTCCTCACCTTATGGACACCTCACCCGTAAAGGCATTCAAGCTCCTTTCGTGCACGGGTGCTTACTGGCGCGGCAACGAGAACAACAAGATGCTCAGCCGTGTATACGCTATCGCCTTCCCGAAGGCTTCACAGCTTGACGAGTACCTCAAAATGATAGAGGAGGCAAAGCTCCGCGACCACAAGAAGCTCGGCAAGGAGCTCGCTCTCTTTATGTTCGACCACACTGCCCCCGGTATGCCCTACTGGCTCCCGAGAGGCTGGAAGCTCTTCAACGCCCTGCTCGAATACTGGAGAGGTGTTCACGAGGAGCACGGCTACACCGAGATTTCGGGTCCTGTGCTCTCCAAGAAGGAGCTGTGGGTGACTTCGGGTCACTGGGACCACTATCAGGACGGTATGTTCGTTATCCCCGCCGAGGAGGACAACGAGGTATACTGCGCAAAGCCGATGAACTGTCCCAACGCTATCAAGGTATATATGAACAAGCAGCGCTCGTACAAGGAGCTCCCGCTGAAATTCAATCAGGTAGACGTTATCCACCGCAAGGAGAAGTCGGGCGAGCTCAACGGTCTGTTCCGCGTTCAGCAGTTCAGACAGGACGATGCTCATATCCTCGTTACAGAGGAGCAGATAGCCTCCGAGATAAACGACATTATGGAGATAGCTACCGAGATGTACAACGTGTTCGGTCTCGAATACAAGGCGGAGCTCTCGACACGCCCCGACGACTTTATGGGCGATATCAAGGTATGGGACAAGGCTGAGGCTGACCTCAAGGCTATCCTCGAGGAGAAGTACGGTCCCGACGGCTACGAGCTCAACGAGGGCGACGGCGCCTTCTACGGTCCGAAGATAGACCTCAAGATGAAGGACGCTATCGGCAGAGAGTGGCAGATGGGCACTATCCAGCTCGACTTCCAGCTCCCGCTCAACTTCAAGATGAAGTACATCGCCTCCGACGGCTCCGAAAAGCAGCCCGTTATGATACACCGCGCTATATTCGGCTCGTTCGAGCGCTTCATCGGTATCATCACCGAGAACTTCAAGGGCGCGTTCCCGTTCTGGCTCTCGCCTATGCAGGTAGGTATCGTGCCTATCCGCACCGAGCACAACGACTATGCAAAGAAGGTCGCTGACCTCCTCAAGAAGAACCGCATCAGGGCAGAGGTGGACTACACCGACGACAATATGAAGAACAAGATCAAGAAGTTCAAGGACTTCAAGGATCCCTATGTTGTCATCATCGGCGACAGCGAAGCCGCAAACGAGCAGGTGTCCATCAACATCAGGGGCAACAAGCAGCTCAAGAACGTGCCGCTCGACAAGTTCATCGAGATGTGCCGCACTATGAACGAGGAGCACTCGCTTGACGTCATAGACACGCTGTAAATGCCTATCGAATCTTTATTCTTTGTTTTAGTTTCAATCTTAGTTGTCTTTGTTGCTATGTCGCTATGCATTGCTTGCATTGTTTTGTTGGTATTAATAATACCAACAAGCTCTGACAAGGGCAGCAGCGGAGAAAAAGCTGTTGCACAGATTCTTTCTGTTTTACCCGAACCCGAATACACGGTTTTAAACAACGTTATGTTGCGTTCGGATTTTGGATTAACGCAGATTGACCATATTATTGTATCTTTGTATGGCATTTTCGTTATTGAGACAAAGAATTATAAAGGTTGGATAACGGGCGGAGAATATGCCGATAACTGGACAAAAAATATGTATCGAAAAAAATACTCGTTCCGCAATCCTCTCAAACAAAACTATGCTCACATTAAAGCACTTATGAATCTTCTTGAAGTTGATAATCAAGAGTTTTTTATCTCAATTATTGCATTTTCAAGAAATGCTGATGTCAAAGTTGTAACCAGCAAAAATGTTATCTACTACGATGAATTAATCAATACCATTTGGAGATATCATTCCAGTGTTTTTACTATCGACCAAGTAAGTGAATATGTCAATAGAATTCGCTCAGCCAACGTTGACTCGGAAGAAAGCCGAAACGAGCATATATGGCAAATAAAAAATACTGTCTACGCAAGAGAAAGTGCGGTACAGCAGGGAATTTGTCCGCGCTGCGGCAAGAACCTTGTGCTCAGAAACGGAAGATACGGTCAATTCTGGGGATGCAGCGGATACCCGTCGTGTAGATTTACATTAAACATTAAATAACTAAAACGCAGAACAGCTCCCGAAGCGATATGCCTCGGGAGCTGCTTTTTTACTGTCTCAATACGCGCCGAAAATGGTTTTCAGTATCGTCAGCACCTTCTGACCCGTGGTGGTCGAGTAGACGACCTCCGACGCCTTGTCGGGACGGTTGGTGATGATGTTATCGACTCCGAGCGACATCATCTTCTCCATTTCGCCCTTGTTATCGACTGTCCACACGAAAATGCGCTTGCCGTTCTGGTGGGCGTTGTTGACGACGGTCGCATTCACGAGCAGGTGGTTCATACTGAGTGCGTCGATATTTTTCAGCTGCATAAACGCCGTAGTCGTGGCTACGTTCGCGATAAGCCCCGTCTTGATGTCGGGGTCGAGCTGCTTCACCTTCTTTATCGCCGCATAAGAGAACGACGTGACATAGCACGAGCTCTCGAGGTCGTACTCCTTTATCGCCTCGACCGTCTTCTCGACCGTGAGATTCGTGTTGCCGTGGTCCTTTATCTCGATATTGTAGAGCTTCTCGTCGCCCACGAGGTCGAAGACCTCCGTCAGCAGCGGTATCCTCGCGTCGGGGAATTCCTCCTCGCTGACGTACTTGCTCACCACGTTGAGCCTTTGCAGCTCGGCGTAGGTGTAGTCGCTGAGCTTGCCCGTACCGTGCGTGGCGCGGTCGAGCTTCTCGTCGTGGAACACCACGAGCTGCTCGTCCTTGGTGAGCTGCACGTCGAGCTCGATGTAGTCGGTATTGCTCTCGAGCGCCTTCTCGAAGGCGTAGAGCGTGTTCTCGGGCGCGACCTTCGAGCACCCGCGGTGAGCCGTCACCTGCGTGCGCGTGATTATGCCGACATTGAGGTTGATGTTGCCCTTGTGCAGAGCGCTCAGGTAGGTGTAGTTGAGGAGCAGGCTCGCCGAAATGACGGAGACATACAGTATTATCCTTGCGGATCTGACGAGCTTGTAGGTCGTGCGCTCGGGGAGGGTTATCTTCGTATCCTCGGGGATATCGGTGAAGAACTTTCCCGTCAGCCAGCACATTACCGCGGGAGTTGATACGAATACCGAAATGGCGGAGAATATCTCGCCCTCATATTTCAGCACCTTCAGCGATGATACGAGTGCCTTGTTCGGGCTGGTGAAGCCCTTGATAAACAGCAGCACCGCGAAGCTCACGATGAAGGTTATGACAGCTATTGCGGCAACAATGATGAGCGTCCACATCACGAGCGACAGCACGTACTTCATCTTCTGTCCGATTATGAGCCTGCGGCTCTCCTGCGTGCAGTCATAGAGCGGCTTGTCGGTCAGGACGAGGAAGTGCAGGCTGTAGCTCCTGCTGACGATAAGTATAGCGAATATCATCTGTATGCTGATGTATACGATGAGTGCTCCGCGGGTATTTATTGCGCTGAAGGCATCGCGGAGTATCGGCAGTATCGGTGCGAGGAATATGCCCGAGGAAATGGTGTACTGCGCGATAGGCATATATACCATAAAGGTCAGGAAGCATAGCAGTCCCTTGCCGCGGAAAGCCTTCTTGAACGCATGATAGCCCGTTCGGAACATACCGATGACCGACAGGCGCTCGCCTCTGTAGTAGCAGGAATAGCACGCCGCGAGTCCCGACAGCTCCATGAACGAGAACATCGCCGAGAAGAACAGTATCAGCAGTATCGCGATGATAGTCGCGGGGTTTTTGAGGTATATCCACACCTTTTCGTCCGAGAGGTAGCGGACGTGCGATATCTTCATCGTCAGCTTCAGCAGAAGCGTGAGGAGAGGGGCTCCCACGGAGAGGAGCAGGAGCTTGAAGATGAGCTCGTACAGCAGTACATCGGGCAGTGCTCTCAGGAACACGCCGATGGACTTAAAAAAATTCTTTTTCATTGTTTTCACGGTCGATTTCATTTATTTTACGTCTGACGGCGCTTATTACACACATATTCATTATAAATCTTTGCAGACGCATTGTCAATAAAAGAATTAATGCAGTCGGTGGAATATTTTTATTCTCTGTGCAAAAATAAAAAAGCCGCACCCTCGGCGCCGAGTAAACAAGAAGCAAAGAGCCGCTCTCAACAGACCTTTGCGTCTTGCTTATCGGTTTTCCGCCGTAAGGTACAGCCACAGGAAAAAAGAAACAAAATATAGAAGGGGAATTGGGGGATCACTTGATCCACCTATAATATACTTAATGAACCTTAAAATAATCTTAAAACAGTCTTAAATATCCACAAAATTATCTCAGCCTGTGAATTTGGCTTTGATTATGCTGTAGCCGTAGGGCGGTATCGTGAGCTCATTTCCGCTGAAATCGCCGTAAAACCCCTCGAAATGTGTGAAAAACGAGAAGAAGCCCTCCACATCACGGAGCGTCACTGTGTCGCCCGTGCGGTTGATGAAGAAGATGTAGTCGAGGGGACTGCCCTGACGCGTGAAAGCCATTATGCGCTCATCTATGAGATGTCCGTCCTTGAGCCCGAAGTAAGTCCTGCCAGCTTTAAGGTTGGGTATGGACCTCCTCACGCGCCCGAGCTCCCTGACGTATTCGATGAGCTCGCGATCCTCGCTCCCCCACGGGTAGCAGCGGCGGTTGAAGGGGTCCTTGTAGCCCTGCAAGCCTGCCTCGTCGCCGTAGTACATACACGGCACTCCGGGGAGGAAGTACATCAGCGCGAACGCCGATTTAAGCAGATTCTTGCCGTGGCTGTACTGCTCGTCGGTGAGCCAGCGCTCAGCCATCCAGTCCTTGCTCTTGTCGTCGCAGTATTCGCCGCCGAGACGGTTTATCGCGCGTTCGATGTCGTGGGTGGATACGAAGTTCATCAGCACATCTATCACGGGCTTGGGGTAGTGCTCGAGTATCGTCATCACCGAATAGATGAAGGCGCGCGGGTCGCCGCCCTTGACGTAGCTGATTATCGCCTCGCGGAAGGGGTAGTTCATCACGGAATCGAGCTGGTCGCCGAGGAGATAGCGGCGCTTTATGCCGTAGCTCTCCTTGTTGGAGGCGTCCTCCCAGACCTCGCCGATGATGAGCTTCTCCTTGCCGAACTTCTTCACTGACTTGCGGAGATTGTTGATGAACTGGTCGGGGAGCTCGTCTGCCACATCGAGGCGGAAGCCTGCCGCTCCCTTGCTGAGCCAGTAGTGGAGTATACCCTCGTCGCCGCAGATGAAGCGGGTGTAGTCCTCGTTGTTCTCGTTGACGTTGGGGAGGGTGTCTATGCCCCACCACGCCTCGTACTGCTCGGGGAAGCTGATGAAGCTGTACCAGTTGTAGTATTTGCTGTCGCGGGACTGGTATGCGCCGAGCTGCGGGTATCTGCCGTACTTGTTGAAGTATATGCTGTCTGCGCCCGTGTGCGAGAACACGCCGTCGAGTATAACGGAAATGCCGAGCTTTTTCGCCTCGCGGCAGAGCTCCGCGAACTCCTCATTTGTGCCGAGGAGAGGGTCAGCCTTCGAGTAGTCGGCGGTATTGTAGCGGTGGTTCTCGTGAGCCTCGAAAATGGGGTTGAGGTAGATGCAGGTCACGCCGAGCTCCTTCAGATAAGGGAGCTTCGACTGTATTCCCGCGAAATCGCCGCCGAAGTAGTCGTTGTTCCACACGTGACCGTGCTCGTCGGGACGGTACCACGGCGTGCCGCCCCAGTCCTCGCGGAGAACGCGCCCATCGGGGACGTTTTTCTTGGGCTTTCCGCTGTTGCAGAAGCGGTCGGGGAATATCTGGTACATTATGCCACCCTTGAGGAAGTCGGGCGTCTGGAACTCCTTGGCGTAGACGGTCAGCTGGAAGAGGTCGCCGTCCTGCTCCGCGCCCTCGTGGCAGTTGATGCGCTTGATATAGTGTCTGATACCGCCGCAGGTATACGAGAAGTAATAGTAGTGGACGTCGCTGTAGCGTGCCTCGTATTCGCAGGAGTAGACCACGCACTCGCCGTCCTCGCCTGTGGGGCTCATATGTATGAAGCGCTCCTTGAAGCCCGTCCTGAAAAGCACGAGAACAGGCGGAAAATCGGGGTGTATATCCTTGTGGAGCCTGATAGAGAAGCGGCAGGTCTCGAACTGCCTTATAGCGCCGAATATCGACTTGCAGCCGAGGTCCCATGTGTCGTATACAGGTTTCACGGACTTATCCTCCTTTGATGAGCAAATTATATATTACTCAAATAATTATACAAAAAGTTGAACGGGAAAAAGGGGACGCTGAGGACGTCCCCTAAAAAAGCTTTTATCTGAGGTGCCAGATGTTGTCGGCGTACTCGGTAACAGCGCGGTCTGCGGAGAATATACCCGCTCCTGCGATGTTGTTGAGCGACATCTTCGCCCACTTCGGCTTGTCGTTGTAGCACTCGGTGATATATGCCTGTGCTCTTCTGTAGCTGTCGAAGTCAGCGAGCACCATATACGGGTCGCGCAGACGGAGTGAATCCGCAACGTCCACGAAGGTACATCCGTTGATGCCGTGGTACATACGCTCGATAGCCTCGTTTATCCTGCCGTCGTTCTTGAAGTAGCTCTGCGGGTCGTAGCCGCGTGCCTTGAGCTCGTTGACCTCGGGAGTTGTCATACCGAAGATGACGATGTTCTCGTCGCCGGCGGCTTCCTTTATCTCGATGTTCGCGCCGTCAAGAGTACCGAGGGTGATAGCTCCGTTGAGCATGAGCTTCATATTGCCCGTACCCGAAGCCTCGGTACCCGCGAGGGATATCTGCTCGGAGATATCAGCGGCAGGCATAAGGTGCTCGGACAGCGTTACGCAGTAGTTTTCGAGGAATACTACCTGCAGCTTGTCGGCGATACGGGGATTTTTTCTTATCTCCTCGGAGATAGCCCATATCAGCTTGATTATCTGCTTTGCGAGGTAGTAGCCGGGAGCCGCCTTAGCCGCGAAGATGTAGGTCTTGGGCGTGAACGGAGCGTCGGGGTTGTTGAGCAGATAAGCGTAGTCCGCGAGGATATTCATAACATTGAGGTGCTGTCTCTTGTACTCGTGGAGACGCTTTACCTGAACGTCGAAAATGCTGTCGGTGTTGAGGACGATGCCGCTGTTCTTCTTGACGTACTTTGCGAAGCTCTCCTTAGCCTGCTTCTTCACGCCGAGGAGCTTGCTGAGCACCTCCTTGTCGTTCTCGAACTTGCGGAACTTTTCGAGCTCTGCGCCGTCCTTGATAAACTTCGGACCGATAGTGTCCTTGAGGAGCTTGGTGAGCGCGGGGTTCGACTGGTACAGCCAGCGTCTGTAGGCGATACCGTTCGTTACGTTCTTGAACTTCTCGGGAGTGTTCTCGTACTCGTCGTGGAATACGGACTGCTTGATTATCTCCGAGTGGAGCTTGGATACGCCGTTTACGCTGTGTGAAGCCGCAACGCAGAGAGTCGCCATGTGTATCATGTTGTCCTTGATTATGGACATACGGGTCGTCTTTGCGCTGTCGCCGCCGTTGCGCTCCATGAGCGACTGGCAGTAGCGGTTGTTTATCTCAACTATGATAGAGAATATTCTCGGAATGATGTGCTTTACGAGGTTTACGTCCCACTTCTCGAGCGCCTCTGCCATGACAGTGTGGTTGGTGTAGGCGAAGGTCTTGGTCACGATGTCCCATGCCTTGTCCCAGCCGTAGCCGCAGTCGTCGAGGAGGATGCGCATCAGCTCGGGGATAGCGAGGGTGGGGTGGGTGTCGTTGATGTGGATAGCCACCTTGTCAGCGAGGTTCTCGAGCGTGCCGTATACCATCATATGGTTGTTTACGATGTCGCCGATAGAAGCCGCGCAGAGGAAGTACTGCTGTCTCAGACGGAGGCTCTTGCCCTCGAGGTGGTTATCGTTGGGGTAGAGTATCTTCGAGATAGCGTTTGCTATGGAGTTCTGGGCAAGAGCACTCGCGTAGTCGCCCTTGTTGAACATCTTCATATCGAAGCTCGGAGCCTTCGCCGACCACAGACGGAGCACGGATACGCCCTCTCCGCCGTAGCCCGATACATACATATCATAAGGTGTGGCAACGACCGTATTGTAGTTCACGTGTGAGATATAGTGGTACTGGTTGTCCCAGTATTCCTGTAAGTCGCCCTCGAAGTGGATATCAATGGAGAGCTCGGGCTTGGGCACGAGCCATACGCTTCCGCCGGGGAGCCAGTTGTCGGGGAGCTCTGTCTGCCAGCCGTCCTCAAGCTTCTGCTGGAAGATGCCGTACTCGTAGCAGATGGAGTAGCCCATTGCGGGGAAGCCCGTAGTTGCGAGACCGTCGAGGTAGCACGCGGCAAGTCTGCCGAGACCGCCGTTTCCGAGACCTGCGTCGGGCTCATATTCGTATACCTTGTCGAGGTTGATGGTGTGCTCCTTGAGCATAGAGCGCACCTCGTCCGCGATGTCGAGGTTGTAGAGGCTTGTTTTGAGGGAGCGTCCCATAAGGAATTCCATTGAGAGGTAGTATATCTGCTTGCCGCCGACAGAGTGGGTGTGGTTGATGAAGCTCTGTCTCTTTGAAGCGAGGATATCAACAACGATAGAAGAAAGGACCTGATATACCTGCTTATCGGAAGCCTCCTCGGGAGTTACGCTGTAGAGCGACTGGAGCTTCTTGGGGAAGTCCTGCTTTATCTGTTCAATAAGAGGGTTTGTTTTCTTTGCCATATAAAATCTCCGTTCTGTCGTAAAATGCGACGAAATTACTGCTTGTATAAATATTATCCCTATGTGCCGACGTTAAATTGCTGAATTCCCGCTGCTGCGATTACAAGTAGTATATATGATATTGTACCACTTTTTCGCGTTTTTTTCAACTGTATAATTCAACAAATATTTATCAACGTAATTTACATATTACTGAAAAACCGTTGCAAAAATCGTCGCTGTGCAAAAATAAAATCCAATTTTTTTGTGTGAATCGCCAAATATGCACTTTCGGACAAGTCCCGATTTGCGTATTTTGCCTATGTCAAAATCACACGAGCGCCCTGCCTATATATTTAAAAAATAAAACTTGCAAAAACAGTAAAAAACATTTGAAATTTCGGGGAATATGTGATATAATATACTTACTTACATTTTCCTCACGGAAAAATGATTGTGTAGGAACAAAGAAATAAAAAAAGAGAGGATATGATACCCAATGGAAAAGAAAAAAGGTTTGTTCATACTCAAACTGTTCATCATCATTATCTGCGTTTCGTCTGTCATCGTTTCGCTGGCAGTGAATATCCTGTTCACAAGGAACAGCACTCCCCACCTCTTCGGCAGATATATCTACGTTGTCGGCGAGGACAACCCTATGCCGAGCGATGTTTCATCGGGTTCCGCCCTGCTCGCAAAGGAAGCTGACGGCGTCAGCCTCGCAGTCGGCGACATCGTCCTCTGCTACCCCGCCGATAACCCCGACAAGCTCTGCCTCAGAAGCATCAACTACATCGTTGAAGCCGAGGAGGGCTCGGAGGAGAGATACTACACCAAGGACGCCATCCACGAGGATACAGTCGATTCCATCGCCAAGAACAAGGTAGTCGCAATATGCACGGGCTACCCCGAGAGCCCCGAGCTCGGCGCTTTCATCAAATTCGGTCAGAGCATCAAGGGTATCCTTATTATGCTCGTTGCCGCAAGCATCATACTTGTAATATTCATCATCGCTGCTATCGCCAAGGCTGTCAGCGGCAAGGACGATATGGACGAGGAGTTCGACTTCTACGAGTATCAGGACGAGGACGGCACTCCCAAGAAGGCTTTCAGGAAGAACAGCGAGCCTGCTTATGACGCACCTCAGGACAATTACGCTGCCTCTGAGCTCGAGCGCAAGAAGATGTCCATCGCCGAGAACTTCAGCCAGAAGGAAGTCAACCACGATTCTCCCTATCAGAAGGAGAAGGAGCGCACGATGCAGTTCAAGGCTCAGAAGGGAAGCCTGTCGAATACGACCTCGTTCCCGACCTCGAGCAGCTCCGCAGAATCGTCGTTCGCCGCAAGAAACCTCAGCGCACAGTCATCTACAGCTCCCACAGCTGACGCGCTCCGCGAGGAGATGCTCAGAAAGACCGCAGAGGCTGAGCGTACGGGACAGTTCGCACCTCCCTCGGAGAGCGCAGTTCCCGATAATACAGGCGTTCTTTCGACCTCAGCTCTCGAGCAGATGACCAAGGCCGACGCTCCCGCATACAGTGCACCCGCTCGTCCCGCGGCTGCTCCCAAGAAGGACAGCACACCCGATATCTCCGATATCATCAGCAAGACAGAGTCCCGCACAAGGACAAAGGATCCCTCGGATATGTCCGTGGACGACCTCCTCAAGATGATAGAGAGCGAGAAGAACAAGCTCTGATAAGACCGCGAGCCCGAAGCTTTTGCTTCGGGCTTTTTTGTTGTTCTGCGCGGAGATAAGCCCGCGGGCAGGCAATGGGAACAGATGTAGGGGCGGATGCCCACATCCGCCCGTATTATATGCGATTATGCGGGGCGATGTAGGCATCGCCCCCTACACAATGTTAGTTTGTACTGCTTCGGTGCTCGCAGGACGCCGAAGCTGGCAAAGGCTTGCTATTTCCGAAACTATATGTTATAATATGTATAACTATTGTTTGAGGTGCAGAAATGAAAAAATCCCGCAGGATAATCCTTATCATTATTATAGCTTCGGCGCTGATGTTCGGAGCAACTATCGTGCTGCTCTATCTTTCGGCAAAAAGGCAGCAGAATGACCGCTACATCACCATAGACCCCGACACGATACAGCTCGTGCAGCTTGAGGCTCCCGAGGAGGGCGACCCTATCGCTATCGTCGATACATCGCTCGGAGAGCTGCGCTTCGTGCTCTATCCCGACCGCTCGCCCAATGCCGTGAAGAACTTCACCGAGCTCGCAGAGAGCGGCTGGTACGATAATACCTACGTTTTCGACTCTATGGAAGGCATTTGCGTCTCCGCGGGCTGTAAGCAGAAGAACGGCGACCTCACTGCGAACTACGACGAGTCACACGAAAAGGTCGAGCGCGAGCTCAGTCAGGACCTGTGGCCCTTCCGCGGAGCTGTGTGTATGCTCAATACCGCCAAGGACAGCACCTTCGAAAACAAGCTGCTCGGCGGCGGACAGTTCTACAACGGCAGCTGCTTTATGTTCATCGACGAGGTGGAGCTCGACGACGATTCCAAGCAGGAGCTCCTCGACGCCTCTGACAACAAGGAGCTCGGACAGGCTTTCATCGACCGCGGCGGAGTGCCGAATCTATCACAGCAGATGACCGTTATAGGGCAGGTATACGAGGGGCTTGAGGTCATCGACGCGCTGACCTCGCTCGAGACCGAAAACAACGGAAAATATATGATACCCAAGGAAGATATTATGATAAATTCAGTAAAAATTGATACCTATTCCGCTGAAAACAGCTCGGATATCAAGTGAAAATCAAGCAATTTCGGCTTGTTTTATCGAAGATTTGTCATAATATACCAAAAAATCACGTGAAAGTATTTACAAGTAAGTTTTTTTGTAGTATAATGTATAGGTTGAGATGTAAACTAATTATGTCTTTTCATACCTTATAATATGAAAAACAGTTCGCATACACTTTTAAGGAGTGAAATAATGCTTAAAAAGAAGATATTTGCTGTTGCCCTCTGCGCTGTTATGGCGGCTTCTGCGGGCGTAAGCTGCGGAAAGGACATCGAGATAAGCGACAGCGGCTCCTCCGCTTCGGAGACTGTCGTTGCCGAAAATGTCGATATTATGAACTTCACCGCTCCCGAGCAGGGCGACACCATCATCGAGATGAACATCAGGGACTACGGCACTGTCAAGTTCCGCCTCTTCCCCGAGTACGCCGAAAAGGGCGTTGAGAACTTCGTAGACCTCGCAAAGAAGGGCTACTACGACGGGCTCACCTTCCACCGCGTTATCAGGGACTTTATGATACAGGGCGGCGACCCGACAGGTACAGGCTCGGGCGGCGAATCCGTATGGGGCGGAAGCTTCGACGGCGGCACAGACCCGCATCTCGCTCACGTTGCAGGAGCTCTCGCATATGCGAATTCGCAGGGCACCAATACTGACGGAAGCCAGTTCTACATCGTGACGGGCGTGCAGAATATCACCGACGATTACTTCACCAATTACGAGCAGTACGGCGCGTCCTTCTCGGAAAAGCAGAAGGAGATATACAAGCAGGTCGGCGGCGTTCCCACGCTTGACGGAAACTATACCGTTTTCGGTCAGGTCATCGACGGGCTCGACATCGTATTCAAGGCTCAGTATGTAGCTACCAATGCCAACGACAAGCCCCTCGGAGACGGTATCATCATCGACTCCGTGAAGGTGACAGAGTATAACGGCGAGGATATCAGGTGGTACCTCAAGGATTACGACTATGACGACCCCACAAAGCAGGATATCGCGAACTATACAGCTCCTGCCGAGGGCGAGACGATAGTCAATATGAAGATAAAGGACTTCGGCGACGTAAAGTTCAGATTCTTCCCCGAGTACGCTCCCGAGGGCGTTGAGAACTTCATCACCCACGCCAAGGAGGGCTACTACGACGGTCTGACCTTCCACCGCGTTATCAAGGACTTTATGATACAGGGCGGCGACCCCGAGGGCACAGGCAGAGGCGGTGAGTCCATCTGGGGCGGCAAGTTCGACGGCGGCAAATACTTCAATCTTATCCATGTTCCGGGCGCTCTGGCATATGCTAATTCACAGGGCACGTCTACGGACGGCAGCCAGTTCTATATAGTAACGGGTCAGGAGTGCTCTTCTGACTTCCTCAGCAATTACTCCTGCACCGACGCAGCCAAGGAAGCGTACACCACATACGGCGGTGCACCGTGGCTCGACGGTAAATATACGGTATTCGGTCAGGTCATCGACGGACTTGACGTCGTATTCAAGGTGCAGAACGTTACAACAGGCGACAGCGACAAGCCGCTTGAGGACGTTATCATCGAATCAATGACGGTCGAGGAGTATGACGGCTCGCCTGTACGCTGGTATATCACCGATTACGACGGCACTGAGGAGACTACCGAGGAGGAGACCACCGAGGAAGCTGCCGAAGAAGAGACTACCGAGGCTGAAACAACAGAGGCTTCAACAGAAGCAGCCGAATAAGCATATACCTATTAAATTTGTGACAAAAGAAAGAGGTCGGGAAGAGATAGATATACCCCGACAAATAAGGAGAGAATTCATTTGGATAAGTTTGTGATAAAAGGCGGCAGACGCCTTGAAGGTGAAGTCACCATCAGCGGTGCGAAGAATGCGGCAGTTGCGATACTTCCCGCAGTTATACTTTCCGACGAGCCCTGCGTCATCGAGAACGTTCCCTCGATAAGCGACGTCAATATCTGCGTGCAGATACTCAGAGAAATGGGCGCGGACGTACAGTCCGTCGGCAAGGACGCCTACCGCATAGACCCCACCACTATCAACAAGGTCTGCGTACCCTATGAGTACGCGAGAAAAATGCGTGCTTCCTACTACTTCCTCGGAGCTCTGCTCGGCAAGTACAACAAAGCCCGCGTTTCGATGCCCGGCGGATGTCCGCTCGGCGACAGACCGATAGACCAGCACCTCAAGGCTTTCTCGGCTCTCGGAGCTGAGTACACGCTCAGTCAGGGAATGATAGACCTCAGGGCTGACCAGCTCAGAGGCGCTCAGATATTCTTCGACGTTGTCACCGTAGGCGCTACGATGAACGCTATGCTCGCAGCTGTAAAGGCTGAGGGACTCACCGTTATCGAAAACGCAGCCAAGGAGCCCCACATCGTTGACCTCGCAAACTTCCTCAACTCTATGGGCGCCAACATCATGGGCGCAGGTACGGACGTCATCAAGGTAAGAGGCGTCGAGCACCTCCACGGCACGACCTACTCCGTTATCCCCGACCAGATAGAGGCGGGCACGTTTATGGTGGCTATCGCCGCTACTAAGGGCGACGCTATCGTCAAGAACGTTATCCCCAAGCACCTTGAGTCCATAACAAAGAAGCTCGAGAAGATAGGCGTGAATATAGAGCAGTACGACGACAGTATCCGCGTGTGGGTGGACGGTCCGCTCGTGAAGGCGAACATCAAGACCGCTCCTCACCCGGGCTTCCCGACGGATATGCAGTCGCAGATAGCTACCCTGCTCACTCTCGCGGAGGGCACGAGCATCATCACCGAAAACATATGGGAACAGCGCTTCCGCTACGTTGACGAGCTCAGACGTATGGGCGCGGACATAACCGTGAACGGCAAGGTCGCTCTCATCGAGGGCACAGGCAGGCTTATGGGAGCTCCCGTGAAGGCGTGCGACCTCAGAGCAGGCGCGGCTCTCATCATCGCGGGTCTCGCGGCAAGCGGCGTCACCGAGATAGAGGACATCTTCCATATCGAGCGCGGTTATGACTGTATGGAGGGCAAGCTCAGAGCTATGGGCGCTGACATCGAAAAGGTAAGCGTCCCCGACAAGCCCAATACACAGACCGAAAACAGCAAGGCAGCTGTATAAGTAAAGCTATCCCCCGACCGTCGGTCGGGGGATTTTTACGTGTATGACGCAGAAGGGACGGCTGAGCCGTCCCTTTTTTACATATTATTGCGGTTTTCGAGCGCCTTGTACAGCGTAACCTCGTCCGCGTATTCGAGAATGCCGCCGACGGGCAGTCCGAATGCAAGGCGCGACACCTTCACCCCGAGCGGCTTGAGCAGCCCCGCCACGTACAGAGCCGTAGCGTCGCCCTCCACCGTGGGATTCGTCGCCATTATTACCTCCTCGACGCCGCCCTTTGCAATACGTGCGAGGAGCTCCTTGATGCGGAGCTTGTCGGGAGTTACGCCGTCCATAGGCGAGAGCAGCCCGTGAAGCACGTGGTACACGCCGTTATACTCGCGGGTGCGCTCAAAGGCGGTCACGTCCTTGGGCCCCTCGACCACGCATATCACGCTTTTGTCGCGCTCGTCGTCGTCGCATATGGGACATATCTCGCGCTCCGTCAGGTTCTGGCAGACATTGCAGCAGCGCACGTTCTTCTTCGCGTCGAGCAGAGCCTGCGCGAATTCCGCCACCGCGCCCTCGTCCATAGACATAACGTGGTAGGCGAGCCGCTGTGCCGATTTCATACCGATACCCGGCAGAGAAGCGAACTTTTCCGCCAGTATCACCAGCGGAAGAGCGTTATGGTCGGGCATAGCCTATCAGAACAGACCGGGGAGCGATACGCCGCCCGTGATCTTGCTCATTTCTGTCTCTGTGGTAGTCTCGATGTTGTTTACAGCCTCGTTGATAGCGCTGATGATGAGGTCCTGAAGCATCTCGATGTCTTCGGGGTCAACTACCTCGGGCTTGAGATTGAGGGACTTGATCATCTTCTTGCCTGAGAGAGTTACCTCTACAGCTCCGCCGCCTGCCGTAGCAGTGAAGTCGCGAGCCTCGATGTCCTCCTGAAGGGCAGTTATCTCGTCCTGCATCTTCTGAGCCTGCTTTATCATCTGGTTCATGTTCTGGGCGCCGCCGCCGCCGATATTCTTGGGTATTCTTGCTTTCATAATTAAATCTCCTTTTGGAATTTATTGGTTTGTGTTATTATCAACAGCAGTTTCAATATTGCTGTTAACGGCTTTCTGAATGAGCTGCTCGGCGAGGTTCTTGGTCTCCTCGACCGACGTGGTGCAGCGTGCTGTGAGGCGGTACTTCTGCCCGAGGACGTTGTATATCGCACGTCCGAGCGATACCGCGTTATCCTTGTTCTTGAAGAGCTTGATGAAGAAGCTGTTGGGCGTGAACACGCACAGTACATTTCCCTTCGTTGAGGCGGTAGAGCCCTCGAGGCTTCCTGCGCACGAGGGGTTGAGCTTGCGGAACTCGTCCATTATCTCGTCCCATCTCTCACAGGGCGTGAGCTCCTCCTCCTTGACGGTGTTGATGTCCACCTTTGTGTCGGGAGCGGGCTCGCTGTCGGCAGCGGGACTCGAAGCCGCGAAGACCTCGCGCATATCGCGGGACCTCTGTGCGGGCTGATATCCGCCCTGCGGCACAGCGCTGAGCTTGTCCTCCAACTGTTTTATTTTATCATATATTTCGGAATTGTCAATAGCCGGAGCGTTATTTGTGACCTTGCCGCATATTTTTATCAGCGTCATCTCGAACTCGACACGCCTGTTGAGCACTCTCATCATACGCTCGCGGCAGGCTTGCAGAGCCTCGATACGGTTCATAATATCGGCAAGCTCCGTCCTCTCGGCTATCGCCTTCAGCCGTCCGAGCTCGTCGGGCGTGCAGACGATTATCTCCTCCGCATTCGCGGGTGAAGCCTTGATGAGCATTATGTTGCGGAGCTGCAGTATCAGCTCCTCGCAGAGATTAGTGAGGTCCTTGGACATATTGTAGAGCTTGTCCGTGACTGCGAGAGCCGCGGCAGCATCCGAATCCGCGACTGCCTCAAGTATGCCGAAGAGGCTGTCTCTGCCCGCTATGCCCGCCGTATTCGACACGGCTGCAGCGTCTATCCTCTCCGCCGTAACGGAGCACTGGTCGAGCAGCGATACCGCGTCACGCATACCGCCGTCGGCGATCTTGGCTATCATATCAGCGCCGTCCTCGGTGAGGTCTATCTCCTCCTGCGAGGCTATATACAGCAGTCTCGCGGCGATGTCCTTCTGCTTTATGCGGCGGAAGTCGTATCTCTGACAGCGCGAGGTTATGGTCGCGGGGACCTTCTGTATCTCCGTTGTCGCGAGTATGAACTTGACGTACTCGGGCGGCTCCTCCATAATTTTCAGCAGGGCGTTGAACGCCTGTATCGACAGCATATGCACCTCGTCGATGATATACACCTTGTACCTGCACCGCTCGGGCGAATATATCGCGCCGTCGCGGAGGTCGCGGATATCGCCGACGCCGTTGTTCGAGGCAGCGTCTATCTCGATGATATCGGTGAGCGCACCCTCGTCCGCGTCGCGGCAGATGTCGCATTCAAGGCAGGGGCTGCCGTCCTTCATATTGGGACAGTTCACAGCCTTGGCGAGTATCCTCGCGCAGGTGGTCTTGCCCGTACCGCGCGAGCCCGTGAACAGGTAGGCGTGGGCTGTCTTGTCGTTCTTTATCTGATTCTTGAGAGTATCCGTTATATGCTGCTGGGAGATAACGTCGTCGAACGTGAGCGGTCTCCACTTGCGGTAAAGCGCCTTATACACTGTATCTCCCTCCCTTGTCATTCGTTTTCGCCGAGCTTTTTCAGCCTGCGGGCAGTCTCCTTTTCGTGTATCACCGAATCGAGGATACGCCTGTAGTATTCCGTGAAACCGTTCGGGTCCTTTATGTGGTTGAGCAGAGCCTCGCGGTAGAGCCTCTCGCCCTCGTTTATCTCGCCGAGCATCACCTGCGCGATAGCCGCGCCGCCGTAAGCCTCCGCGAGCGACTGGCGCTTCGCGATGGAGCGGCTGTACCATTTCAGAGCCTCATCGGGCTCGTTGCGGTCGAGGTACATTCTTCCGATGTCGTTGTATACGAGGTTGCGGAAGGGGCTCTTCTCGTCCCCGAGCACCTCGTTGTAGAGGCGGACTGCCTCTTCGGTATCGCCGTTAGCTCCCGTACATCTCGCGAGCAGGAACGGCAGCACGCTGTTGTCGAAGCCCTGCTCTGCGGCGCGTTCGTAGCAGATGAGGGCGTTCGGGTAGTAGCGGAGCTGGTCGTAGCACCGCGCCGTATAGAAGCTGACTATAGCCTTTTCGCTGTCGGTGAGGCTGTCACCGTACTCGTCCCCGAGCAGCCTGAACTCGTCCAGCGAGGCGTTGATCCTGCGGTTGAAGTGGAGCTCCAGCGCGTGGCTGAATAAGCGGCATTTCCTGCTCAGCCCGACGAAGTTCCGCCCGACGATGTCCTGATCGTACCTGTGGAAGCCCACAGCCAGTCTGTGGAATATCATCATCGTCATAGAGACGATATGGAGCGCCACGAGCACTCCGAGCCATATCACCGCAGACAGCTCGACCCGCAGCAGCTCTGCCGCGAGCACCGTGATATAGAACAGTATCAGTCCGAGGAGCGAGCCTATCGGAGCCGCTTGTATCGCGGCATCGGCAAGTCTGCCGAAAAAAGCCTTCATCACTTTCATTACCGCCTCGAAAAAAATTCCGGAACATAGATGTGCAGGCTTGCTGCGGCACACGAGACGATCCGCTTAATGCTGCTCGGTCTCCCGCCTGACATGGTTCACGGTGTCTTGTTGCACAGGGCCCGCACATCTATATTTCGGAATTTCCATTAAACTATAATTCAGCGCTCTGCACGCTAAATAATATTTTACCACATCGGCGCTTTATTGTCAAGAGTTTATTTTCTCACAGGCACGGGAGGCATTTGCGGCGTACCAGTCTGCGAAATCGGCTAAAGGAGCGGCGTCAGAGAGGATTTTTTTGTAAAAAACTGCTATTTTGCGAAATTTTGATGAAAAATATATTTTTTCCACTTTATTTTTTCGCGGGATTGTAGTATAATAATTGTGACTACGTTAAAAGACAGAAGCATATCTCCCGCGAGCGGAGAAATACTATTTTGAGGTAAAATCATGGCGAATAAGCTCTCTCTCGGTATCGACGTCGGCTCGACTACCGTAAAGACCGTCATCATCGACTCCGACGGCAATATACTCTATTCCAAATACCAGCGGCATCTCTCAAGGGTCAAGGAGACCGTCACCGACCAGCTCAAGCTGATACAGGCGGACTACCCCGACGAGGAGTTCACCGTATGCATAACGGGCTCGGCGGGTCTCGGACTTGCCAATTCCGCGGAGATACCCTTCGTGCAGGAGGTGCACGCCGCTTTCCTTGCGGTAAAGAACAAGCAGCCCGACGCCGACGCTGTGATCGAGCTCGGCGGCGAGGACGCGAAGATAATCTTCCTCACGGGCGGAGTCGAGCAGCGTATGAACGGCTCCTGCGCGGGAGGCACGGGTGCCTTCATCGACCAGATGGCTACGCTCCTCGGTATCACCGCTGACGAGCTCGACGAGCTGTCACTGCGTGCACAGAAGGTCTACCCTATCGCGTCGCGCTGCGGAGTGTTCGCGAAGTCCGATATACAGCCGCTCCTCAATCAGGGAGCCCGCCGCGAGGACGTCGCCGCGAGCATATTCCAAGCCGTTGTTGACCAGACCGTATCGGGGCTTGCTCAGGGACGCACCATCGAGGGCAAGGTGCTCTTCCTCGGCGGACCTCTCCACTTCCTCAGGGGGTTGCAGAACGCATTTGTCAAGACGCTCGGGCTCGACGAGGAGCACGCTGTCTTCCCCGAGGACGGACCTGTATTCGTCGCCTACGGCTGTGCCGTATATGCCGCTCAGTCGGGCGATTCGTGGCACATCATAGACATACTCAACAAGATAAAGAACGCTAAGGCTTCCGACAACATCGTCACGGGAGAGCCGCTCTTCCGCTCGCACGCCGAGTACGACGAGTTCATAGAGCGCCACAAGAAGTGCGACCTCGGCTACGCCGATATACGTACATACAAGGGCGACGCCTACCTCGGAATCGACGCGGGCTCGACCACGACAAAGCTCGTCCTCATCACCGACGACCGTCGTATCCTCTACCATTACTACAGCTCGAATCAGGGACAGCCCCTCGACAAGATAGCGGAGCAGCTCAAAACTATCTACGAGGCTATGAACCCCGATATCACGATAAAGGGCTCGGCTGTCACGGGCTATGGCGAGGACCTCATCAAGGCGGGGCTTTCCGTTGACCATGGCATAGTCGAGACAGTCGCCCATTTCAAGGCGGCGGCTTACTTCTGCCCCGACGTTGACTTCATCATCGACATCGGCGGTCAGGACATCAAATGCTTCCGCATAAAGAACCACAGCATCGACAGCATTATGCTCAACGAGGCGTGCTCGTCGGGCTGCGGCTCGTTCATTCAGACGTTTGCTATGGCGCTCGGCTATAATATCGCCGATTTCTCGCAGCTTGGTCTCTTCGCCGAGCACCCCGTCGACCTCGGCTCGCGCTGCACGGTATTTATGAACAGCTCCGTAAAGCAGGCACAGAAGGACGGCGCGTCCGTAGAGGACATCTCCGCGGGTCTGTCCTCGTCGATAATCAAGAACGCTATCTATAAGGTCATCCGCGCTAATTCTCCCGACGAGCTCGGCAGGAACATCGTCGTACAGGGCGGCACCTTCCTCAATGACGCGGTGCTCCGCTCGTTCGAGAAGGAGCTCGGAAGAAACGTTATCCGTCCCGCTATATCGGGACTTATGGGAGCCTTCGGCTGTGCGCTCTACGCCAAGGAGCGCTCATCGGGCGAATCCACCCTCATCTCGAAGGAGGAGCTCGCTTCGTTCGCCTATACCTCGCGCTCCGTTCAGTGCGGAGGCTGTACCGCGAACTGTCAGCTCAATGTCATCAGCTTCGGCAAGGGCAGGAACTTCATCTCGGGCAACCGCTGCGAAAAGGGCGGCGGCAAGGCCAAGAAGAACAATGTTCCCAACCTCGTCGAGTACAAATACAGCAGTATACTCGCGCTCGAAAAGACGGGTCAGCCCGTCCGCAGGATAGGCAGGGTGGGGCTCCCGCTCGCGCTCAGCTTCTACGAGCAGATGCCGTTCTGGCACGCTCTGTTCACCGAGCTCGGCTTCGAGGTCGTGTTCAGCGGCGAGAGCTCGCGCGAGATGTACTACCTCGGTCAGCATACTATCCCGTCGGATACGGTGTGCTATCCCGCGAAGCTCACACACGGTCACATCGAGGACCTCCTCGACAAGGGCGTGGACTTCATCTTCTACCCCTGTATGAGCTACAACATAGACGAGGGCGGCTCGGACAACCACTTCAACTGCCCCGTTGTCGCGTACTATCCAGAGCTCCTGCTCAGGAACAACCCGCGCCTCAATGACAGCAACTTCATCCACCCGTATATGGACCTCAATATCCGCAGGAACGTGGTGAGAGTGATGAAGGAGTCGCTGAAGCGCTTCAATATCAAGGGCAAGGTCTCTGCCGCCGTCGATAAGGCGTATGCGGCTCTCGACCGCTACCACAGGGATATCGCCAAGAAGGCTGACGACATCATACGTCAGGCTCGCGAGGAAAACCGCAGGATAATCGTGCTCGCGGGACGTCCCTACCACATCGACAAGGAGATAAACCACGGCATACACAAGCTCGTGACGAGCCTTGGTATGGCTGTTGTCACCGAGGACAGCGTGGCTGCGCTCGCCCGCACGCCGAAGCTCGGCGTGCTCAACCAGTGGACGTACCACGCCCGTCTCTACAAGGCGGCGGAGTTCGTCACGACCCAGCCCGATATGCAGCTGATACAGCTCGTGTCCTTCGGCTGCGGCATAGACGCCGTGACGAGCGACGAGGTGCGCGCTATCCTTGAAAGAAAGGGCAAGCTGTACACTCAGCTGAAAATAGACGAGATAAACAACCTCGGCGCCGCGCGTATAAGACTGCGCAGTCTCGTCGCCGCTATGGAGGGAAGCACCTCCGTGGATACCGAGCGCCGCGTACAAGGAGAACAGAATGGCTGACTACGTTAGATTCACCGAGGATATGATAAAGACACATACTATCCTCGTCCCCAATATGCTGCCTGTGCATTTCAGGCTGCTTATGGCGATATTCGAGCATCAGGGCTACAAGGTCGAGCTGCTGGAGAACGATTCCCGCGCCGTAGTTGACGAGGGACTGAAAAACGTCCACAACGACGCCTGCTATCCCGCTCTGCTGGTAATAGGACAGTTCATGGACGCCCTCAACAGCGGCAAGTACGACCCGAACACCACCGCTCTGATGATAACGCAGACGGGCGGAGGCTGCCGCGCCTCGAACTATATCCACCTGCTGAGAAAGGCAGTCGCCAAGAACTACCCGCAGGTGCCCGTGGTATCCCTCAATTTCAGCGGGCTTGAAAAGGACAGCGCGTTCAGGATAACCGCGCCGATGTTCCTGCGCCTGCTTTACGCCGTGCTCTACGGCGACCTGCTGATGACCTGCCACAACAAGTGCCGTACCTACGAGATAAACAAGGGCGAGGCAAAGGCTATGCTCGACAAGTGGCAGAAGCGCCTCGGCGACATCTTCCGCAGGGGCAGCCGCGAATACCTCAAGGCGAAGAAGCTGTATAAGGCTATCCTCGACGATTTCGGCTCGATAAAGCTCTCGGACGAGAAGAAGATTCGCGTCGGCATAGTCGGCGAGATATACGTGAAATATTCGCCGCTCGCGAACAACCACCTCGAGGACTTCCTCCTCTCGGAGGGCTGCGAGCCCGTCGTGCCGTCACTGCTCGAATTCGTTATGTACTGCGCTTCGGGTACGTTCACGGACGCCGAATTCTACGACAACAAGAACACGCAGTCGCGCATTTACAAGCTCGGCTACAAGCTCATATACTCCAAGCAGAAGGAGCTCATAAAGATGATGAAGGAGCAGGGGAGCTTCGAGCCCCTGCACGACTTCGAGCACCTGCGAAAGCTCGCTGACGAGTACATCAGTCAGGGCGTAGTTATGGGCGAGGGCTGGCTGATACCCGCGGAAATGGCGGCGCTCGCTCAGTCGGGCGTGGACAACATCATCTGCACCCAGCCGTTCGGCTGTCTGCCGAACCACATCGTCGCGAAGGGAATGTCCCGCGCCATCAAGGAGAACAACCCCAACGCCAACATCGTGGCTATCGACTACGACCCCGGCGCTACCCGCGTAAACCAGGAGAACCGCATCAAGCTTATGCTTGCAAACGCTAAACGAGTATGATAAAGAAAAGAACGGGCGAGCTCATCGTCACCAACGAGAAGCAGAACGCCCTGCTGAAAAAGCTCTACGGCACGGCGGCGGGCAGATGTCTGCTGAAGGTGCTGACCCTGCCGATAGTGTCGGAGGCGGTCGGCGCGTATATGGACTCACCGCTGTCAAAGCCGCTGATAGAGCCGTTTATCCGCAAAAACGGGATAGACACCTCCGATTATATCATGCGGGACTTCCGCTCGTACAATCAGTTCTTCACGCGCAGGATAAAACCCGAAAAGCGCCCGATAGACCGCGTCCCCGCCCACCTCATCAGCCCGTGCGACGCAAAGCTCTCGGTCTACAGGATAGACGGCAGGAGCATTTTCCGCATAAAGGGCTCGTACTACCGCGTGAGCGACCTGCTGAAAAACGACTTCCTCGCACGCAGATTCGAGGGCGGTCACTGCTTCATCTTCCGCCTTGAGGTGGACGACTACCACCGCTACTGCTACATCGACAGCGGCACGAAGTCGGACAACACATTTATAAAGGGCGAGCTCCACACGGTCAACCCCATCGCGCTGAAGCACTATAACATCTACAAGCGCAATTCCCGCGAATACACCGTCCTGCACACCGATAACTTCGGCGATGTCGCGCAGATAGAGGTCGGAGCTATGCTCGTCGGACGTATCTGCAACCGCCACAGCGTGCACACATTCGTGCGCGGCGAGGAAAAGGGCAAGTTCGAGTTCGGCGGCTCGACCGTAGTGCTGCTGTTCGAGAGGGACACAGTCACTCCCGACAGCGACCTGCTGAAAAACACGGCAAACGGCTTCGAGACTGTGGTAAAGCTCGGCGAAAAAATAGGGATATCCGCAAGATAGAAAAAGAGCTCCGTTGGAGCTCTTTTTGCGTGGAAACGCGGTGTCTCCTGTACTTGTAACGTTCGCGGGGACAGACTTCCGCTGCTGTTAAGCTGTGACGCGAAGCCGAAAGTTTCGCTCAAGCCTTTTCAAAGGCTTGCAGGCTCCAAGGGCAGCGCCTTGGTCGCCGTTCAAAGTTTTCAGAGAACGGCGAAACTAATCGAAGGCGCTCTCCTTCAGAGCGTCCCCTTCTCCGCTCCATATTTGCTATGCCCGCGGAATTATTCCGCGCAAATTCAGCGCCCGCAAAAAAATTGCAAAAAAGAGCTCTAACTATTGCAAAAGTTTCAGAAATGTAGTATAATTATTAAGATATTATAATCGGGTAATATGGCGTATTGCCGCCGCCCGAAAAAAGGAGGAACAACATTGGCAAAGACAAAAACAGTCAGCAAGGCGCCTGCCAACGCCCTGAAGTACCCCGTCAAGCCGCCGGCTTACGTCAAGTACAGGTGGGCTTACTACATCGCGGCTTTCCTTATACCCGCCCTGCTGACACTTCTCGCTTATGCGCTCTTCGGAGTTTATCCCTTCGGCGAACGCTCGGTACTGACCCTCGACCTTAACGGTCAGTACGTCTACTACTTTGAAAATATCCGCGACGCCTTCTGGAGCGGCAGAAATCCGCTCTACAGCTGGGCGCGTAACCTCTCGGGAGGCTATCAGGGCGTTATAGGCTACTACCTCGCGAGTCCGTTCACGTTCATCGTCATACTGCTCCCGAGAAAAATGATAATCGAGAGCCTTATGATAATGCAGCTGTGCAAGGTCGGCGCGTGCGGCGTCTCCTTCTGCGCTTACGCTCAGAAGTCCAAGAACGTACCGCCCATACCGTCTCTTCTCTTCTCGACGATGTACGCTCTTATGGCTTTCGTTGCCATTCAGCTCATCGACCCGATGTGGGTGGACGGTCCCATCTTCCTGCCCCTTATCATACTCGGTCTTGAGTACCTCGTTGACGACGGCAGAAAGATAAACTTCATCATACCTACGGCTCTGATGTTCATCGCGAACTTCTACATCGGCTTTATGGTGGCTATCTTCGTGGCTATCTACTTCATCTACTACCTCTTCTTCGGTACGAAGAGGAAGTTCGACCTCAAGGGCTATGCGATGACTATCGGCAGAATGGCGCTCGCTACGGGCGTGGTGCTGCTGTGCAGCTACATTATGATAATGCCCGTGTACAACGCTCTCGCGCTCGGTAAGTTCGACTTCTCGAAGCCCGATTACAGCCTGCGCACGATGTTCAACCCGCTCGAGCTCCTCGCTACCTTCCTGCCCAACCAGTACTACTCGGTAAACGTTGACGAGGGCACGAGAATGTACGGACGTCCCGAGGTATACTGCGGCGTGCTCAGCTTCGTGCTCGCTCCGCTCTACTTCTTCAACAAGAACATCAAGAGGAACCGCAAGATAGGCTACGGTCTGCTTCTGTTCATAATGTTCTTCAGTATGTGGATAAAGCCCATCAATATGATGTGGCACGGCGGTCAGGACCCGAACTGGCTCCCCTACAGATACTCCTTCCTCGTATCGTTCATAGTCGTATCTATGGCGGCTGAGACCTTCTCCAAGCTCGAGGGCTACAAGCTGAAGGTCGCTCTCCCCGCAGGAGTATTCGGAGCTCTCGCGGCGCTGATATTCGTATTCGACGCCGTTATGCCCAACTTCAACTACAACGAGGAGCGCTACAAGTACGTTGCAAAGCTCCCCTACAAGTCAACGCTCACGATAAACGGACAGTCCGTCGAGCACCTGTGGCTCGGAACTCTTGCGTTCGGTGCGGCTCTCGCGGCGATATACCTCGCGTTCCTTTACAGCTACAGCCATGCCAAAAACAAGAAGACCCGCAGCTACATCGCTATGGGTATGGCTGTGTTCGTCCTCTTCGAGGCGGGCTACAACACCTTCGATACTATCCTCAAGATAGACAAGGAGGTCTACTACTCCTCCAAGAAATCGTATTCGACCATTATGGACGCTCCCAACGTGGCGGCTCAGCTGAAGGAGTACGACAACGGCTTCTACCGCACCGAGAAGACCTTCTTCCGCAACGTTAACGACAATCAGGCTTACGGCTTCAAGGGCATTTCGCACTCGAGCTCGGTAATGAATACCAAGGCTATCAACTTCATCGAGACCCTCGGCTATACCACCAAGAGCTACGAGACAAGATACGACGGAAATACTCCCGTGGCGGATTCGCTGCTCGGCATCAGGTACGTCCTCAACGACCCCGCAAGAAACGACGCCGACGGCAAGTCGCTGCTCAGCCCGTACTACAACCTCGTTTACACGAGCACCTACGAGCACGACCAGAAGGACGCGACACTTGAGGTCTACGAGAACCCCGACGCTCTGCCGATCGGCTTTATGGCTGACGACGATATCCTCCGACTCAGCTTCCTCGGCAACGACAACCCATTCAACAGTATGAACAACTTCCTCAGCTCGCTGACAGGCAATACTCCCGATTATTCGGGCGCCCTCGAGCCGAGACAGTATTTCTGGCGCATCGAAGAGAACCCCGAGGTGGAGCTCAACGAGTGCTGGGAGTCGAATTATAACGGTCAGCACTGCTACAACGCGAATGCAGGCGCAGGCGACCCGACAGTACGCATACACATCACGACCCAGAGCGACGACTGCCTGTATATGTTCCTCAAGTCGGACAACCCCAAGAAGTGCAACCTCTGGGTATCCGACGACAAGAACCCCGAGACAGGCGAGTTTGAGCAGTTCAAGGGCTTCGGTCAGTATTACGACGGATATGACTACTCCATCGTCAACCTCGGCTCCTATCCCACAGGCACAGAACTCGAGATACGTATGACTATCATACAGGGCGACAAGACGGGCAACAACGAGTATATAATGATAAAGGACTTCCAGTTCTACCACTTCAACTATGACCTCTTCCACGAGGATATACTCAAGCTCAAGGAGAGCCCGTGGGACCTTGACCTCGAAAAGACCAGAGACGACTACCTCGTAGGCGACGTTGACGTCAAGGAGGGTCAGATACTCTACACCTCCATTCCCTACGAGCCCGGCTGGACTATCAAGGTGGACGGCAAGAAGCTCGACCCGAAGTTCGAGGATACTATCACCGATTCCAATATGAACCTTGCGGTCAACGAGACCAAGGGCGAGGACGGCGAGTACGTCGTGCTCAACGCGCTCATCGGTCTGAGGCTGCCCGAGGGTCACCATACCGTAACAATGAAGTATTCGCCTCCGGGATTCCGCGCAGGCATACTCTTCCTCATTCTCGGTATAGGTGTCATCGTGCTGTTCTTCATCGTTGACAGAAAGAACAACATCATCTACGCTCAGGAGCGCACAAACCGCGAGCTCCGCAGAAAGGGCATCGACCCCGAGACCTACGTCGAGGAGGCGGCTGCTCCCGCAAAGATAATCAAGTCCAAGGGCGCTGTAGCCGAGAAGGTGTACAAGTCCGAGGAGGAGAAGAAGAAGGACGCCGCTGTGAGAGCAGCGAAGAAAGCCAAGGCAAAGGCGGCAAGAGAAGCCGCGGAAAAGGCTAAGGCTGAGGCTGAAAGAGCGGCTGCCGAGGCGGAAAGAGCTGCGGCAGAGGCTGAGGAGGACATCGACGACTTCATCGAGGACGCCGCAGATGTCGCTGAAGAAGCGACAGAGACGGTGACGGACGCAGTCGGGGACGTCGCTGAGGAAGCGGCTGAAACGGCTGAGGAGGTCGCGGAGGAGGTCTCCGAGGCAGCTGAAAAGGCTGTGAAGAAGCCCGCTCAGAAAAACAAGAAAAAGAAAAAGTAAATGACAATCCCCTGTGCTCCGAGGAGTACAGGGGATTTTTTCTGATGCGGAGGCGGTGGGGACGCTCGTAGTTAGGGGTTCGGGGAACAGTGTTCCCCGACGGGTCAAGGGCAGAGCCCTTGATTTTTACGCAATTCTATGATATAATACCATTGTCTTTATACGCCACACAATATACTACGATAGGCAGGTATTATTATGAACGTTAGAGATTCACTCCTGAAAGCATTCGCGGAAGCAGGCAACGGCTATATTTCGGGCTCGGCGCTCGCGGAGCAGCTCGGGGTAAGCAGGAACGCCGTATGGAAAGCCGTAAAGGCTCTTGAGAGCGAGGGCTATGTCATCGACTCGGTAACGGCTAAGGGCTACAGGCTCTCGGGACAGAGCAACCACCTCTCAGCGCACCTCATATCCGCGAAGGTGAATTCCTCGGTGGTAGGGAGCAATATCATCGTACTCGACGAGACTGACTCCACCAACAACTACGCCAAGAAGCTGACAGCAGGCGAGGCTCCGAGCGGAACTGTCATAGTCGCGGACAGACAGACCGCAGGCAAGGGCAGAATGGGAAGGTCGTTCGTCTCGCCCTCGGGTAAGGGGCTGTATATGAGCGTTATCGTCCACCCCGAATTCGGCATACAGACGGCTCCGCTGATAACCTCTGCGGCGGCTGTTGCGACTGCCGAGGCGATAGAGTCGCTGTGCAAGACCGACGTGCGCATAAAGTGGGTCAACGACCTCTACATAAACGGAAAGAAAATAGTGGGCATACTCACCGAGGCTTCGGTGGATATGGAGATGCGCGCCCTTGATATCGCCGTTATCGGCATTGGTATAAACGTCCGCAGTATCGGCGACAGCTTCGACGCGGAGCTGAGCGCGCGTGCGACCTCGATTCAGGACGAGACCGGCGTTGTCCTCGACCGAAATGAGCTATGCGCCGCCGTGATAAACCACCTCGACGCCCACCTTGCAAGGATAGAGAGCAGGGAGTTCCTGCGCGAGTACCGCCGCCGCGAGCTCCTGACGGGCAATATGATAACCGCACATATAGGCAGCGAAACGCTCACGGGCAAGGCTGTCGGTATCGACAGGAACGCGAATCTTATGGTCGAGACCGAGAACGGCATCGTGCGCAGCCTGTCCTCGGGCGAGGCGAATCTGTGCAGGATAGCGGGAAAATAAGCAGCTGTAGGGGCGAGTCCCGCAAATCACGGATACGGTACGAATCAACGGAATATCGTAGGGGCCGCCTTTGGCGGTCCGCCAATTACGCAACCGCCGCTGCGTTCGGAATCTGCGGACGCCCAAAGGGCGCCCCTACAAAGCTAACGGCTAATGGCTAACAGCTAAAAAAATCCCCTGTGTTGTGAGATACACAGGGGTGTTTTTATATATGGTATAAGGCTTAGTCGGCAGCGTTGAGCTTCTTAGCGAGCTGAGACTTCTTTCTTGCAGCCTTGTTCTTGTGCATAAGACCGTGTGCGCAAGCCTGATCTACCTTCTTGATAGCAACTCTTACAGCCTCTGCCTTGTCAGCAGCACCTGTAGAGCAAGCAATGTCAGCCTTCTTGATAACAGTCTTGAGATTGCTCTTTCTTGCCTTGTTGGCAGCAGCCTTTGTAGCGTTAACCTTTACTCTCTTCTTTGCAGATTTAATGTTCGGCATTTTGTTTACACCTCCTGTAGTGTGTCCGCGGATAAAACCGCGTTCTATTTCATATAATAAGCATACGATGACGTATGCGCGGGGACTGCAACGCACAGTGCCCCTACTGAGACAGTAAATATTATACCATTTCCGCGCAAAAAAAGCAATAGGCAAATTGGAGCAATAAGCGGACAATTCGCACAAGTTTCAGAGCAATATGCACAACTTTCGGGAGGTACAGTATGGATTTCAGATCGGATCTCGCCGTAGAGCAGATACAGACGGACGATATTCCTGCGGGAGTGACCGTCACCAGCCGCGGCAAAGCCTTCGGTATCACGGAGATAGTCATTTCCGACGACAGCTGCCGCGAGACGCTCGGCAAGGGCAGAGGCAGGTACATCACCCTTGAGAGCGGCGAGCTCAGCCGCTTCTCGGACGGCTACGAGGATATGGCGGCGGAGCTCGCGGAGGAGCTCCGAGCGCTGATACCCGAGGGAGAGGTGCTGGTGGTCGGACTGGGAAACCGCGATATCACGCCCGACGCGATAGGTCCGCGAATAGCCGAGAAGGTGCTCGCGACCCGTCACCTGCGCGACGAGCTCTCGGACGAGGAGGCGGGCTTCCTCACCGACCTGCGGCGCGTGAGCTCCGTGGCGGGCGGAGTTATGGGACAGACGGGCATTGAGACAGCCGAGCTCATACGCGCGGTATGCGCCGAGATAAAGCCCTCTGCGGTCATAGCAGCGGACGCTCTCGCCTGCTCGGACGTGAGCCGTCTCGGCACGACCATACAGATATGCGACAGCGGTATATCCCCGGGCAGCGGCGTAGCCAACTCGCGGCGCGAGCTCTCGCAGGCGCAGCTCGGCGTGCCCGTTATAGCTGTGGGAGTGCCCACGGTGGTGGACATGCACACGATAGTCCGCAGCCTCACGGGCGCGGACATAGGCGCAGAGGTGCCGAATATGCTCGTAACACCGCGGGATATCGACCGCCTGACAGAGCGTGCGTCCCAGCTGATAGCCTTCGGGATAAATCTTGCGCTCCAGCCGACGCTGACCTTCTCGGACGTGCAGGCGCTGTTCTGAGACACTATATTTAGTTGCTCGCCGATTTTTTCACAATATATATTGACAATTTGCCGCAAAATGATATAATTAATGTGTACTCAATAACCGCCGTTAGGCGGTTATTGCCCCGAACTTCGTTCGGGGTGCGCAAATTCTTTGATAATATATGGAATTTGCGCATCACATTAATTGATGTCAAGCTCATTTTGCCCTAAAGGGCAA